>NZ_JBNPUK010000038.1:0-1212 GCF_051168135.1 Bradyrhizobium sp. HKCCYLRH2060 | reverse complement strand
CAGGCTGGACAAGGCGCATGGCGTGGATTCTTCTGCGATCTTGAGCATCGCCAAATGTTCGAGACACACGAGGAGGATCCCGCCATGCGCCACCACAATACTGTATTTCACGGTCTGCAGAAGCTCGTTCCGTGGAGGGTTTTTGACCGGCTTGTGGAAACACATGGAGGAGACAAGCGGGTGCGCCGGCTCAGTACCCGGAATCAGTTTTGTGCTTTGCTCTATGCGCAACTGGCTCGCGCTGAGAGCCTGCGTGCCATTGAAGCTGCTTTCGAGAGCCACGCTGCACGGCTCTATCACGTAGGCGCCAAGGTGGTTTCGCGTTCGACGCTGGCCGATGCCAATGCAAAGCGACGGCCCGAGGTCTTTGCCGGTCTGTTGGCAGAGATGATGAAACGCTGTGAGCGGAAGCTGGCAAACGAGGTGGCGGATGCGGTCTACCTGGTCGATTCGACCAGATTTCCCCTGAACTCTCTCAGCGCCAGCTGGGCCAAGTTCAGCAGCGGCATCAACTGCTTCAAGCTGCACATCGTTTATAATCCGGATACCGGAAATCCGGTTACGGCCGACGTGACCGCGGGAAACGTCAACGACATCACCGCGGCAAAATCTCTTCCGATCCGCCCGGGCGCGACTTACGTCTTCGACCTCGGTTACTATGACTACGGCTGGTGGGCCAATCTCAACGAGCAGGGGTGCCGTCTCGTCACCCGTCTCAAGGCGAATACTAAACTCAGAGACGTGACTGAGAAGACAATCCCGGAGGGCTCGTCCGTGTTGTCCGATCGGATCGGCCTGCTGCCTGGCAGATTGGCTGTCTCGCGAAAGAACCCGTTCCAGGATCCCGTCCGTGAGGTCAGAGTTGCCACGGAAACCCGCAAGGTCCTGCGCATCATAACCAACGACCTCGACGCATCTGCCGACGAAATTGCCGACCTTTACAAGCGCCGCTGGCAGATCGAGCTGTTCTTTCGCTGGGTCAAGCACACGCTGAAGATCAGACACTTCCTCGGAACGTCCGAGAACGCCATACGCATCCAGATTGCAGTGGCGCTGATCGCTCATCTCCTGCTGCGCGCGGCCCATAAGCTGCAAAGCAGCGTGGAAAGCCTGCGGACCTTTACCGGCCTGGTCGCGCAAAACCTCATGCACCGCAGGAGGATCGATGGACTGCTCGATCCTCCACAGTCTCTCACCCGAGACGACCGCCAG
>NZ_JBNPUK010000037.1:0-1424 GCF_051168135.1 Bradyrhizobium sp. HKCCYLRH2060 | reverse complement strand
CAGCCGACCGCCGACGGCGGCCTCGAAGGCATCCTGGAATACGACGCCGAGATGTTCGCCCCCGCCAGCATGGCGCGCCTGGCCGGCCATGTCGCGACCCTGCTCGGCGCGATGGCGAGGGCCGATGGTGCGGCGAGGCTCAGCAGCCTCGCGATGCTCGGCGCCGACGAACGGCGCCAGCTACAAACGTGGAACGCGACGGCTGCGCCGCGTGCTGCCGACGAGACCATCCTCGATCTGCTCGATGCGGCCGCGCGTGACCATGCCGACCGGCCTGCGATCATCCACGCCGGCGGCGAGATCAGCTATGCCGAGCTGCACCGCCGCGCCGATCATCTCGCGGGACACCTCGCCGCTCGCATTCCCACGACCAACGCGCTGATCGGCATTGCGCTCAACCGCGGGCCGGAGCTGATCGTCGCGATCCTCGCCGTGCTCAAGGCCGGCCACGCCTATGTGCCGCTCGATCCGGCCTATCCGGCCGAGCGGCTGCGCGTCATGGCTGGGGACGCCCGGCTGCAACTGGTGCTGACCGACGGCAGCACCGCCGCATTGCCCGATGATCTCGCGCAGCTCCGGCTCGACGATCCCGCGCTGCTGCAGCCGCCGCCGGCGCGGCCGCACCATCGTCCGCTGCCCGACGACCTCGCCTACGTCATCTTCACCTCCGGCTCCACCGGCCGCCCCAAGGGCGTCGCCATCCCGCAGCGCGGCCTCGTCAATCTCGTGCGCTGGAGCTTTGCCGCTGTCGGCACCGGCGTGCTGGCGGCGACCTTCGCCTCGTCCTCGATCAATTTCGACATGTCGGTGCTGGAGATGTTCTCGCCGCTGAGCTGCGGTGGGTGCATCGAGGTCGCATCCGACCTGCTCGCCATCGCCCATCGCGGCCGCTCCGGCATGCGGCTGTTGAGTGGCGTACCGTCGGTGTTGCGCGCGCTGCTCGACATGTCGGCGCTGCCGACCGACGCGCGCGCGCTGATCCTTGCCGGCGAGGCGCTGCCCGAGGAGCTGGTGCACCGGACGCGCGCCGTGCTGCCGGACTGCCGGATCTGGAATCTGTATGGGCCGACGGAAGCGAGCGTCTATTCCACCGCCTGGTTCTCCGACGGTCCGCACGACGCGCCGCCGACGATCGGCCGCCCCGTCCACAACATGCAGGTGCACCTGCTCGACGAGCGGCTCGCGCTGGTGCCAGCCGGCGTCGTGGGCGAGGTCTATGTCGCGGGCGCGGGGCTGGCGCGCGGCTATATCAACCGTCCCGGGTTGACGGCGGAGCGCTTCATCGCCGATCCATTCGGACCGCCGGGCACCCGGCTGTACCGCACCGGCGATCGCGCGCGCAGGCAGGCCGACGGCACGCTCGAGTTCCTGGGACGCGCCGACCATCAGGTCAAGATCCGCGGCTTCCGCATCGAGCCCGGCGA
>NZ_JBNPUK010000036.1:0-1618 GCF_051168135.1 Bradyrhizobium sp. HKCCYLRH2060 | reverse complement strand
CCGTTGTGGCAGGTCGCGCAGTTGGTGTCGGTGGCCTTGTGAGCGAATGCGCCGCCGCCCCAGCTGGTGAAGCCGCCCGAGGCCGCCTTGGCATGGCAGCTGACGCAGTCGGCGCCGCCGGTGGCGACGTGGTTCGGATACGACGCCGTGCCCAGCGCGCCCTTGGTGCCCTGGCCGGTGTAGGAGCCGTTGTGACAACTGTCGCAGCGCGCCGTCGCCACCGCGGCGTGGTTCATGGTGTAGGTCGTGAAGCTCGCCGCGGTGTTGCTGTGGCAGTTCGAGCATTGCAACGTCCCGGTCGGGATGTGCGGCGGCGTCGTCATGCCCTGCGCCGTCCTGCCGTTGTGGCAGGTGGAGCAATTGGTGTCGGTGGCCTTGTGAGCAAACGCCGCGCCGCCCCAGCTGGTGAAGCCGCCCGAGGCCGCCTTGGCGTGACAGCTGACGCAGTCGGCGCCGCCGGTTGGAACGTGGTTCGGATATGACGCCGTGCCCAGCGCCCCCTTGCTGCCCTGGCCGGTGTAGGAGCCGTTGTGGCAGCTGTCACAGCGCGCGGTCGCCACCGCGGCGTGGTTCATGGTGTAGGTCGCAAAGCTCGCCGCGGTGTTGCTGTGGCAGTTCGAGCACTGCAGCGTGCCGGTCGGAATGTGCGGCGGCGTGGTCATCCCCTGCGCCGTCTTGCCGTTGTGACAGGTCGCGCAGTTGGTGTCGGTCGCGGCATGCTTGAAGGCGGCGCCGCCCCAGCTGGTGAAGCCGCCGCTCGCCGCCTTGGCGTGACAGCTGACGCAGTCGGCGCCGCCGGTGGCGACGTGGTTCGGATATGACGCCGTGCCCATGGCCCCCTTGGTGCCCTGGCCGGTGTAGGAGCCGTTGTGGCAGCTGTCGCAGCGCGCCGTCGCCACCGCGGCGTGGTTCATCGTGTAGGTGGCAAAGCTCGCCGCGGTGTTGCTGTGGCAGTTCGAGCACTGCAGCGTCCCGGTCGGGATGTGCGGCGGCGTGGTCATGCCCTGCGCCGTCTTGCCGTTGTGACAGGTCGCGCAGTTGGTGTCGGTCGCGGCATGCTTGAAGGCCGCACCGCCCCAGCTGGTGAAGCCGCCCGAGGCCGCCTTGGCGTGGCAGCTGACGCAGTCGGCGCCGCCGGTGGCGACGTGGTTCGGGTACGACGCGGTGCCGAGCGCACCCTTGGTGCCCTGGCCGGTGAAGGAGCCGTTGTGGCAGCTGTCGCAGCGCGCCGTCGCCACCGCGGCGTGGTTCATGGTGTAGGTGGCAAAGCTCGCCGCGGTGTTGGTGTGGCAGTTCGAGCACTGCAGCGTCCCGGTCGGAATGTGCGGCGGCGTGGTCATCCCCTGCGCCGTCTTGCCGTTGTGACAGGTCGCGCAGTTGGTGTCGGTCGCGGCATGCTTGAAGGCGGCGCCGCCCCAGCTGGTGAAGCCGCCCGAGGCGGCCTTGGCGTGGCAGCTGACGCAGTCGGCACCGCCGGTGGCGACGTGGTTCGGATATGACGCCGTGCCCATGGCCCCCTTGGTGCCCTGGCCGGTGTAGGAGCCGTTGTGGCAGCTGTCGCAGCGCGCGGTCGCCACCGCGGCGTGGTTCATGGTGTAGGTCGTGAAGCTCGCCGCCG
>NZ_JBNPUK010000035.1:0-1672 GCF_051168135.1 Bradyrhizobium sp. HKCCYLRH2060 | reverse complement strand
CACAGGTCATCCTCGGAATGCCTGTCACTGAGATTATCGTGTCTCACTTGAGGGGTGCAGTCCAGTCCACAAAACTTGAGCAAGGCCGAGCAAGGCCTGTTGCCGGGTGCGGCGCGCTCACGCCTCCTCCGCCGGCTTCGGCCCCCGCTTGGCCGGCTTGAGCACGCGCCCGGTCAGCTTCTCGATACGGGCGAGGAAGCGGTCGCTGCCGATCGGGCGGCCGATGCTCTCGGCGGCGCGCAGGCGCGCCAACAGAGCGTCCTCGTCCTCCGGTGGGGCGGACAGCAGGCCGGCCAAGTCCGGGAACATCCGCTTCACCGGCTCGCGCGCGGTGATGCCGTCGTCGCGGTCGCGCAGATGCGCGCGCGTGCTCGACCAGACCCAGTCCTGAGGGCGCGCCACCAGCCGCGCCCGCACCGGATTGAGACTGACATAGCGCAGCGCCGCCGTCAGATGCGTCTCGTCCATCGCCACCGCGCCGAACCGCCCCTGCCAGAAATGTCCGCTACGCCGGCGGCGTGCCTGGATGGTCCCGGCGTAGACGCGATGCACCCGCGACAGCGCCCGGCGCAGCCCGTCGGCATCCGACGGCACCAGGATGAGGTGCACGTGGTTCGGCATCAGACACCACGCCCACACCGCGACGTCAGCCGCCGCGCAATGGGTCGCGAGCAGGTCGCGGTACAGCGCGTAGTCGTCGTCCCCGAAAAAGGTCCGCGCGCGGCCGTTGCCGCGCTGGGTGACATGATGCGGCACACCGGGGATGACGACGCGAGCCAGACGGGCCATGCACCACCCTGCTCGCCCGAGTGATTTGCGTCAAGTTTGGTGCACTGTCACCGTAATTTCTGCACTGTCACCGTGATTTCGTAATTTCAGTAATTCCAAACATTCAGCCAGGCAGATACCCAGAACGGCGGCGACGGTGACGGCGTACTCGCTTTCAGCGTTTGAGTTATATCAACGACAGCCAGAAATTGCGTGTCAGCCTATACGCTGGCGGCGTACCCGTCGTCAGCGGTTCTTCAACATCAGGAGTTGACTATGGCTAGAAGCATTGCTGTCGGTCTTGTTATTCTCGCTGTCTCTACATCTGCGGCCTTGGCCGGTCATCGCACTCATCATCATGCAAGAGCCGCTGCGGTTCCGCAGGTCGGGTCGAGCGATAGTGATCGCGACGAATATGGGAATATGCGGGTTAATCCCGGAACTCCGGGCGTCAGTGGCAGCAACGCTGCCCTACATGCAAAAACTCACCGCGATTCCCGCTACAACCCCAAGAGTGACTACAACGCAAATGGGACCATGCGGGTTGATACCGGAACTCCTGGCGTGAGCGGCAGCAATGCTGACCTACATGCCAAAACTCACCGTGATAGCGGCTACAACCCCAAGAGTGACTACAACGCAGATGGGACCATCCGGGTGCATTAGTCGTTTCATCAGCTTGCGACCACATGATCGGCCCGGAGTCGAACAGCGCTCCGGGCCTTCACGTCCACAATAGAAGCTGCCTCGGGGCGAAGGCGTTTTGCCGGTCGCCCGCGAGTTCGGATTACGATATTACGGTGATAGTCCACAAAACCTGTGGATATTACGGTGACAGTCCTGGACTGCACCCCTCAAGTGAGACACGATAATCTCAGTGACAATGGGTAAAGTCATCGCATCG
>NZ_JBNPUK010000034.1:0-2454 GCF_051168135.1 Bradyrhizobium sp. HKCCYLRH2060 | reverse complement strand
CAACTTGCCAAAAACCCACAACAGTTGAGCCTCGCAATATGCGGAAGCTGAACCGGACAGCCGTGGGCTTGACCCGGGCATCCATCCTCTCGGCAAAGCCGCCCTGCTGAGAGATGGATGGCCGGGTCAAGCCCGGCCATGACGACGGAGGTGGTAGTTGCAGGTCGCGCGACAATCTGGAAACCGGACAATACAATGAACCTCCACGCCCTCCTCCAAGCCCGCGCCGCCGCCGGCAAGCCCGTGCGCGTCGCGTTGATCGGCGCCGGCAAGTTCGGCTCGATGTTCCTGTCGCAGGTGCCGCACGTGGCGGGGCTCGAGGTGCCCGTCATCGTCGACCTCGATCCGGGGCGCGCGCGGGACGCCTGCCGCACCGTCGGCTGGAGCGCCGAGCGGATCGAACGCACCGCGTTCAGTCCCGACGGCGCAAAAGCGCTTGCTGACACCATTGATGTCGTCGTCGAAGCGACCGGCAGTCCGGCCGCGGGCATCCGCCACGCGCAGGCGGCCATCAGGGCCGGCAAGCACATCGTGATGGTCAATGTCGAGGCTGACGTTCTGGCGGGGCCGTTGCTGGCCGACGAGGCGCGCAGGGCCGGCGTTGTCTACTCACTCGCCTATGGCGACCAGCCGGCATTGACAGCCGAGCTCGTCGACTGGGCGCGTGCGACCGGCTTCCATGTCGTCGCCGCAGGCAAGGGCACGAAGTATCTGCCGGCCTATCACGACGTCACGCCGGACGGCGTCTGGCAACATTACGGCCTCACCGCCGGCGAGGCGCAGTCGGCCGGGATGAACCCGCAGATGTTCAATTCCTTCCTCGACGGCACCAAGTCGGCGATCGAGATGGCCGCGATCGCCAACGCGACGGGGCTCGACGTGCCCACGAACGGACTGCTGTTTCCACCCTGCGGTGTCGATGACCTGCCGCATGTGCTGCGGCCTCGCGACCGCGGCGGCGTGCTCGAGCGCTCCGGCATGGTCGAGGTGGTCTCATCGCTGGAGCGCGACGGGCGTCCGGTATTTCGCGATCTGCGCTGGGGCGTCTATGTCGTGCTGGAGGCGCCGAACGACTACGCCGCGGACTGCTTCCGGCAATACGGACTCAAGACCGATTCGAGCGGCCGCTATGCGGCGATGTACAAGCCCTATCACCTGATCGGGCTGGAGCTGAACGTCTCGGTGCTCTCGGCGGCCCTGCGCAAGGAGCCCACCGGCCAACCGCTCGGCTTCCGCGGCGATGTCGTCGCCGTCGCCAAGAAGGATCTGCGGGCTGGCGAGATGCTCGATGGCGAAGGTGGCTATACGGTGTGGGGCAAGGTCGTACCGGCCAGGACCAGCCTGCAGCTCGGGGCACTGCCGATCGGGCTGGCGCATCGGGTGAAGCTCGTGAACGACGTCGCGCATGGCGAGATCGTGCGCTGGAGCGACGTCGCAGCCGATGCCGCGGACGAGACCGTGAAGGTACGCAAGCAGATGGAGGCCGCGTTCGCGCGCAGAGCGCGCGCTCCGCTCGCATGACCCACAACGAAAAAGCCCCGACCGACGGTCGGGGCTTGGCGGATCGAGGTGGAGGCAAAGCCTCGGTTGTCAGTTGTCGTCCTCGCCGAAGGCCGCGGCGAGCTTGTCGTAATATTTGACCACGAGATCGATATTGCCCTTGTTCTCGACCTCCGGCGGCTTCGCCTTGAGCGCCGCATTGAGATCGTTGAGGACCTGCTTCTTGTCATCGGGCTTCATCTTGGTATCGGCCTGGACCTGATCGATCTGCTGCTTGATGACGGCTTCGGGACCGATGTACTTTTTCGTCTTCGGATCGATGCCGCCCATCACCAGGCTGATGTTGTCGACGGCGACGTTGAAATCGTCATAGCTTGCGAAGCCGTATTTCTTGGCGACGCCATCGAGCTGCGTCACAACCTTCTGGTCCGGCGGCGCGTTCTCGGGAAGCTTGTCGGTGACGGCATCCATGTCCTTTTGCGATGCCAGCACGTTTTCGATCTGCTTGTCGGTCAGCGCGATTTGCTTGAGCTGCGGCGGCTGGCTGATGGTCGGACCGGGCGGCTGCGCCGGGGAATCCTTGGCGGCCTGCGCGAGGGCCGGAAGCGTTGTGAGGGCCGTCATCGCGGCGCCTGAGCCAGCAATGGCTAGCGCGACGAAGGTGGTCCGGACGAACATGCGCATGAGGATCTCCTGTGGGACAATGTCAGCGACGACAGACAGCGCAGCATTGCGTACGTTCTGGGGAATGAACCGCAACTGAACCCGGTTTTGCGGCTCAATCACACGGTTGTGCTGCCCGCGGCATCGACGAACGACCGCATCAGGACAAACGACAACGCCGCGCTGAGGTTTCAGCGCGGCGTTGTTGTTTTGAGTGTGAAGAGGGGATGTCCTTTGCAGGCCTGGCAGCGACCTACTCTCCCAGGGCTTGAGCCATAGTACCATTGGCGC
>NZ_JBNPUK010000033.1:0-3205 GCF_051168135.1 Bradyrhizobium sp. HKCCYLRH2060 | reverse complement strand
TGATCGAGACGACCGGCACGTTCAGCGCGCGGCCGACCGCCTCGATGACCTCGCGCATGGGGACGCCCTCCTCGCCGTCGGCGTGGTAGATCGCGTCGGCCGCACCCTTCTCCAGGGCGAGCCGATAGAGGCGGACGACATCCGATCGATGCGCCGCGGCCCAGCGCTCGGCAAGCCGGTAAAGTCACAAATTCGGTGACAGTGCATAAAACTCTCCGCGCCAAGGGCCCGAGTCCCGGTTGACGCTACGATGGAAAGCACTTGCCGAACGCCGCCATCAGGCGGACCGGGCCTTTCAGCCGCAGCGAGCGGGTGAGGACCAGGCGTGCGACCGAGATCTCCTTGGCGAGGAAGCGCAGCCACGCCTTGGCGTCGGCGGTGATGCGGAGGTCGGCCTTGCCGACATGGCCCGGCTGCACGGTCAGCCGGCGGTCGCGGATGGTGACGGTGGCTTCGGCCGTCTCTTGGCCGGTGAAGGTGAAGTGATAGATCGCATCCAGGCCTTTGGACTTGCCGGGCTGAAAGGTCAGCGGCATGCCCTGGAGGAAGCCGCGGATCGAGGTCGCACGGACGCTCGCCCGCACGAAGCGGATCGTCTTGTGCTGAAAGCGCCGCGCGACGTAGTCGGCGGCGTCGCTGCCGGGCACGACATAGACCGGCTCGGTCCTGCGCGTCAGCGGCTCCAGCACGTCTGCGACGTGCTGCTTGCGGTCGGCGAGATAGGGGCCGATGACGTCGTGGCCGGCGGGGCAGACGGCGAGGCAATAGGCGGCGTTGTAGTTCGGCCCGTAGGACAGGCTCTGCCAGCGCGTCACCGTCTCGGCGTAGCTCACGCGGCTGCGGAGATCGCTGGCCGAGCGCGACTCGGCGATGTCCTCGACGAAGTTGACGAAGCCGCCCATAAATTGCTGATAATTGTGGGTGAGGCAGGCGGAGAAGTCGAAGGCTCCGTCGGGCTTGATCGCCCCGACCGGACAGGCGGCGACGCACAGCTTGCATTCGAGGCATGGATTGTGGTCGAGCGGAGCAGCGACCGCATCGACCTCGGCAGCGATCAACACCGTGCCGAGCAGGATGAAGCTGCCGAAGCGCGGATGGATGACGCTGCGATGGATACCCATGCGGCCGAGCCCGGCGGCCTCGGCGGCGCGCTTGTGCGACACGATCCAGCCGCGCTCCGGAAAACGGTCCATCTCCATCGGAAACGCCATCGCCGGATTGAGCGCGCGGATGCCGCGGTCCTCCAGCACGCGGACGATGCCGCGCGCGACCTCGTCGATGTGGTCGCCCGACCGGTGAAATTCGAGATTGGCGACCGAGCGCGCCGGCGAGCGGACCGGCTCGCGATGCATCCGTCCGACCAGCACCAAGAGCGTGCGCGTCTTGGGAAAGGCTGCGAGAATATGCGGCCGATCCTCGGCAAGGCCGGGATCGTCGATCGAGGCAAGGCCGCAATCATCGGCGCCGCAGGTGCGCGCAAGATCGAGCAGTTCCGATGCCGAAAGCCGCGACGGCGGAGGCGATGGGACGGCGACGGGGGACGGCGTGTCGGTTATCATGGCAGCGCACTCCGGGCTTCGGGAGGGATCGGCTCACGCCGCCTGCGTCATGCCGGCCATCACGCGTGCCAGCATCGCGGCACGGGCCGAGCGCGGCAGCAGCATCAGGCTCGCCTCCAGGGCCTTGGCGAGGAAGCCGGGCCGCACCGTGGTGCGACGTCCGAGCATGTTGAGCGTGCCGACGGCGACCTCGTCCGGTGTCTGGCCGCTGCGGATCGTCATGTGGGCGCGCTGGCCGAAGCCGCTCATCACCGGCCCCGGCGCCGAGGCCAGCACGTCGACGCCGAACGGCTTGAGCTCCGGCGCGAGACCTTCGGCGAGACTCTGCACGAAGGCCTTGGTCGCCGCGTAGTTGGCGGCCCGCGGGACGCCCTGGAAGGCGACGAGCGAGCTCATCAGCACGATGCCGCCGCGGCGGCGCGCGGCGAAGCGGCGCCCGAACAGATGCGTGAGCTGCGCCAGCGCGCGGCAATTGACATCGATCATGTTCAGCTCGGCTGCGAGATCGCCGTCGACGAACGGCCCCGAAGTGCCGAAGCCGGCGGCCGCGACCAGCAGGCCGACATCGAGATCAGCGGTCTCTCGCGCGATCCGGTCGACATCGTCCGGCACCGAGAGATCGGCTGTGATCACGACCGGGCGGATGGGCGTGCGCGGTTCGAGCTCGGCGGCGAGCGCCTCCAGCACGGCGCGGCGCCGCGCGACCAGTACGAGGCCGAAGCCGGCCTCCGCCAGTTGCATAGCCACCGCGCGGCCGATCCCATCGGAGGCGCCGGTCACGACCGCATAGGTGCCATAGGCCCGGCGGAGGCGCTCGGCCTCGGTCAGGGGACGCAGGGATGGGCTGGTCATGGTCAGCTCCTATTTAGATTTCGATCGAACTCTAATTGCAAAGATGTCGAACGACCGCTAAATTGTCAAGCGACACGAGACAGGTTCGATCACATGCGCAAGACCAGGGAACAAACAGCTGAGAGCAAAGCGAAAATCGTCGATACGGCGGCGCGCCTGCTGCGCGAGCGCGGAGTTGCGGGGGCCAGCATCGCTGACGTGATGGCCGCCGCCGGCATGACGCAGGGCGGCTTCTACCGGCACTTCGCGTCGAAGAACGACATGCTCGCTGCCGCCACGCGGCACGCCTTCGCCGCGATGGCCGGCGGCATCGACCGCGACATGGACACAGGCGGCGCCGAAGCGGCGCTCGCCGCCTACGTGGCGCGCTACCTGTCGCGCGAGCACATCGCCCATCCCGGGATGGGCTGTCCCGCGGCGGGCTTCGGTGCCGACGCCGGGCGGATGCCGGACGTGCTCGGCACGGAATTCACCGACGGCGCCGAGCAGTTGATCACGCGCGTTGCTGCCGGCCTGATTGCGCGCGGCGTTGCAGAGCATGACGCGCGCGCGGAAGCGATCCGCACACTGACGATGCTGATCGGTACTGTGGTCATGGCCCGCGCGCTCGGCGCCTCGCCGCTACAGGACGAAGTCATCGCGGCCGCGACGGCGGCGCTTGCAACGGATTGAACTCGACTGCGCAACTCCGGTGACAAGCATGAAATTTGAGACGATCCGCTCCAGGCAATCCTTCAACTCCGAGAGCTCGGCTTGAAGTAGTCCGGCTGGCCGATGTCGGCGATCAGGCCGAT
>NZ_JBNPUK010000032.1:0-14397 GCF_051168135.1 Bradyrhizobium sp. HKCCYLRH2060 | reverse complement strand
TCCCTCTTGCTGCCACAGGTCATCCTCGGAATGCCTGTCACTGAGATTATCGTGTCTCACTTGAGGGGTGCAGTCCACTGCACCAAACAAAGCCCCCTCCGCCGCCTGCATCCCAGCTCTGCTAAAACTGCCCGTCGTGCCACTCTGCCGCACTCATTCCCCTTGTGTCGTCGGGCAAATCACTTGCACATTTTCGGCCGTCCCGTGCTCATCGAAGAGGGGCGTTCGCGAGTCGTCACGAGCGTTGGGTGTGGGATGCGGTGGCCGGGTCGGAGTTGCAGCGCGCATTCGCGAGCGGACGAACAACTCCGATACGGACGGTGAAATCGCGTGGTCCTGGCCTCCCGACGCTGAGGTCAAGCTCGCTGATGTGCGTCGCGCGCATCGCGGGTGATGGGGGCAACAAAGCCCGGTCCCCAGGGAGAGCGCGTATAAGCCGTAAGCCCATTGCGCAGGGAGGGCCGGGTGTGTTCGGCCAGACCTGTGGTACCTGCCGCCTGCATTTTCTTTCGCAGGCGGGCCACGGGCGCGGCCAGCGCCCGGCCTTCCCTGCGCCCTCGATTTCCGGAGAGGGCGGTGCTGCAGCAGAGCTCGGACGCAAATTGCGCCGCGAGGCCGATGACGCGCATCCGCGCGTAGCCTGTGGTCCCGAGGCGTCGCCGAAGATCATGTTGGGGGAATGATGCCCTGGTGCTGCCGGACAGGATTGAACTGTCGACCTCTCCCTTACCAAGGGAGTGCTCTACCACTGAGCTACGGCAGCAAAGGGACTGGCGGGGACCGGCCCGAAGGGCGCGACCGAACGCGGGCGGTTCTTGCCACAAGGTCCCCGCCTGCGCAAGCGCGGCTCGCCCGGTTTTCCGGGAAAGACGTCAGCGTGATGCATGGAAATGGAGCGAAAGACCTCCGAATCGGCGCGAAATCGCCCGCTCGCGGCGGATTCTCGCGGTTGGCCGCTCAAGGTGCCCAACTGGCCGTCGCCGCGGCGGCAACTCCCCATCCGGGCAGGCGACGGCCGGCCGGGCGGAACCTACCGTCTGCGTCGCCAACGCCTCTTGGCTTTCGCATCTGCGGCCCCAATTGTGCCTCTGGTATGGGGTGACCGGGGGGAAGGGATGACGGATAAGACCGGGAAGGCGGCGCCGAAGGGCGCGCGCGAGGAGCGGCTGAAGCAGGCGCTGCGCGAGAACCTGAAGCGCCGCAAGGCACAGAGCCGCGCGCGCAGCCAGCCGGTGACGGCCGAGGAGCGCGGCCTGGACGAGGCCGCTGCCGGCGGTCCGGACGATTCGAAGCGTTGAGCAGATGGCAGGCGGGGTGGGCGTGATGGCAGCGGATGACGGGATGACGGCGGATGCGGCGGCACAACGGGCGGAGCTCGCGAAGACGCTGCCGCGCTTCGACCAGACGTTTCCGGAGCTGACGCCGCCGGAGATCGCGCGTCTGCGCGGCTTCGGCGAGATCCAGAGCTATCGTGACGGCGAGCTGCTGTTCGAGACCGGCAAGCCCGGCCCCGGCATGTTCGTGATTCTCAAAGGCCATGTCGCGATCACCCAGCGTGACGGTCTCGGTCACGTCACGCCGGTGATCGACCAGGGGCCAGGGCAGTTTCTGGCCGAGATCGCCCAGCTCTCCGGCCGCGTCGCGCTGGTCGACGGCCATGCCGAGGGCGACGTCGAGGTCATCCTGATTCGTCCCGAACGGCTGCGCGCGCTGTTGATCGCCGAGGCCGAGCTCGGTGAGCGCATCATGCGGGCGCTGATCCTGCGCCGGGTGAATCTCATTCAGGGCGGCGCCGGCGGCCCGGTCATGATCGGGCCGCCGCAATCGGCCGCGATCGCGCGGCTGCAGAGCTTCCTCACCCGCAACGGATTTCCGCACCATCTGCTCGATCCCGCCACAGATCACGACGCGGCCGATCTGATCGCGCGCTATTCGCCGACGCCGGCCGAGCTGCCGCTGGTGGTGGTGTCCGACGGCAGCGTGCTGCGCAATCCCAGCGAGACCGAGCTGGCGCGTGCCGTCGGGATGATCGGCGGGCCGCGCGGCGAGAAGGTCTACGACGTCGCGGTCGTCGGCTGCGGGCCGGCGGGCCTTGCCACCGCCGTGTATGGCGCGTCGGAGGGGCTGACGGTCGCGGTGCTGGATTCGCGCGCGTTCGGCGGCCAGGCCGGCGCCAGCGCGCGCATCGAGAACTATTTCGGCTTCCCGACCGGCATCACCGGCCTCGCGCTGACCGCGCGCGCCTTCAACCAGGCACAGAAGTTCGGCGCCGAGATCATGATCCCGGTGTCGGTCAATGCGCTCGACTGCGAGCGCAAGGCCGGCGCCTTCGTGCTGGCGCTCGAGGGCGGCGACGAGGTGCGGGCGCGCTCGGTCGTGGTCGCGAGCGGCGCGCGCTATCGCCGGCCTGATCTTGCCCGGCTCAAGGAGTTCGAGGGCAGGGGCGTGTGGTACTGGGCCTCGCCGATCGAGGCGCGGCTGTGCGCCGGGCAGGAGGTTGCGCTGGTCGGCGGCGGCAATTCCGCGGGGCAGGCCGCGGTGTTTCTGTCGGGTCACGTCAAGAAGGTGCGGATGATCATCCGCGGCGGCGGCCTCGCCGCGTCGATGTCGCGCTATCTCATCGAGCGCATCGAGGCGACGCCGAACATCGAGCTGTTGTTCAACACCGAGGTGGTCGCGCTCGATGGCGGGGCAGACACGGGGCTCGAACGCATCACCTTGAAGAGCCGGCTGTCCGGCGAAGAGACGCCGGCCGACATCAGCAATCTCTTTCTGTTCGTCGGCGCCGATCCCGCCACCGGCTGGCTCGACGGCTGCGGCATCACGCTCGATCGCGCCGGCTTCGTCGTCACCGGCGCGCAGTCGGAGCAGAATGCCGGGCGGATGGTGTCGCCGCTCGAGACCTCGGTGCCCGGGGTCTATGCGGTCGGCGACGTCCGCTCCGGCTCGGTCAAGCGCGTCGGCGGCGCGATCGGCGAGGGCGCCCAGGTCGTCGCCGCGCTGCACGGGTTTCTGGCCGATGCGCTGGTCCCGCCGGTCTGATTCGCGCCTTCCGCCGCGGCGGGCCGCACCGTCAGGGGATGAATTCCCGCCGGTTGCGACCTGCCGTTGCGAACTCATCAAATCGCCGTAATGTCGGTCCTGTTGCGCCGACCTTAGCCCAATTTTCCGGCCAGCCCAGCAGGACCAGCATGGATCGCATTCGCATCGTCGGCGGCAACCCGCTTCACGGCACCATCCCGATTTCGGGCGCGAAGAATGCCGCCCTGCCGCTGATGATCGCGGGTCTTCTGACGCCGGAGACGCTGATCCTGGACAACGTCCCGCGGCTGGCCGACGTCGCGCAATTGCAGCGCATTCTCGGCAATCACGGCGTGGACATCATGTCGGTCGGCAAGCGTCCCGGCGATGGCCAATACCAAGGTCAGACGCTGCAGATCTCGGCGGCCAACATCATCGACACCACGGCTCCTTACGAGCTGGTGTCGCGGATGCGCGCCAGCTTCTGGGTGATCGCGCCGCTGCTCGCGCGCATGCACGAGGCGCGGGTGTCGTTGCCCGGCGGCTGCGCCATCGGCACGCGGCCGGTCGATCTCCTGATCATGGCGCTGGAGCGGCTCGGGGCCAGCATTGACATCGACGCAGGCTATGTCGTCGCCAAGGCGCCGGGCGGCCTGCGCGGCGGGACGATCGATTTTCCCAAGGTCACCGTCGGCGGCACTCATGTCGCGGTCATGGCGGCCGCGCTCGCCAAGGGCACGACCGTCATCACCAACGCCGCCTGCGAGCCGGAGATCACCGATCTCGCCGAGTGTCTCAACAAGATGGGCGCGCGTATCTCTGGCGCCGGCACGCCCCGCATCGAGATCGAGGGCGTGGCGTCGCTGCATGGCGCGCGCCATACCGTGCTGCCCGACCGCATCGAGGCCGGCACCTATGCGATCGCGACCGCCATGACCGGTGGCGACGTCCGCCTTGCCGGCGCGCGGCCGGAGTTGCTGCAATCGGCGCTCGACGTGCTGACCGAGGCGGGCGCCGAGATCTCGAGCGATGCCGAGGGCATCCGCGTCGTCAGAAACGGCCACGGCATCCGCCCGGTGCAGGTGACGACCGCGCCGTTCCCCGGCTTCCCGACCGACCTGCAGGCCCAGCTGATGGCGCTGATGGTCTGCGCGCAGGGCGCCTCGGCGATCACCGAGACCATCTTCGAGAACCGTTTCATGCACGTGCAGGAACTCGCGCGGTTCGGCGCGCGTATCAGTCTCGACGGCGAGACCGCGCGGATCGAGGGCACCTCGAATCTGCGTGGCGCGCCCGTGATGGCGACCGACCTGCGCGCCTCGGTGTCGCTGGTGATTGCCGGGCTTGCTGCGGAAGGCGAAACCATGATCAATCGCGTCTACCATCTCGATCGCGGCTTCGAGCGGCTGGAGGACAAGCTGAAGGCCTGCGGCGCCACGATCGAGCGCATTCGCGAGTGAGGTTGAAGGGATGATGCCGTGACCGACCGGCTCAAACTGATCGCGCTCGACGCCGACGATCTCGCCGTCATCTCGGCCCATGTGCAGGACGCGCGGGTGCAGGCGGCGGATATCATCTGGCGCCAGGCCGAGAAGCGGCTGGTGATCGGCATGAACCGGCTCGACTGGGATCAGGCGCTGCATGGCGAGAGCGAGCCGCGCCGGCTGCTGGCAGCGCTGCGCTTCGACCGCGTGCTGGCCTGCAAGTCGCGCCGCATCGACCTAGCCGCGCCCGAGGCCGTGCTGGAGCTGATCGGCATCGAATTCTACGCCGGCGCCGAGCCGCCGGCCGGCAGCGCGCTGCTGCTGTTCTCCCACGGCGGCGCATTGCGGCTGGATGTCGAATGCCTGGAATGCGAGCTGACCGATCTTGGCGAGGACGACCTCGGCACCAGCGATATCGATGGCGTCCCGCCGCTGACCGGGTAGGCGCCTGTTCAAAGGGTTGACGGCCTCGCGCTGCCGCGCCATTGAGCAGGGGGTCGGGGGCAGCCACCCCTTCGGAAAGTGCCAGAGATGCCCATTCGCCTGTCCCGCGCCAGCACCGATTTCGACGCCCAGTTTCGGCAGTTTCTCGCCGCCAAGCGCGAGACCTCCGCCGACGTCGAAGCCGCCGCCCGCGCCATCGTGGACGACGTCGCCAGGCGCGGCGATGCGGCGCTGCTCGAGGCGACGCGCAAGTTCGACCGGCTCGAGCTGACCGCCGCGTCGCTGCGCGTGACGCCCGCCGAGATCGAGGCCGCGGTGAAGGCCTGCGACGCGGCTACCGTCGACGCGCTGAAATTCGCCCGTGACCGCATCGAGGCCTTTCACCTCAAGCAACTGCCGGCCGACCAGCGCTTCACCGACGCCGCCGGCGTCGAGCTCGGCTGGCGCTGGAGCGCGATCGAATCCGCCGGTCTCTACGTTCCCGGTGGCACCGCGGCCTATCCGTCCTCGGTGCTGATGAACGCCATTCCCGCCAAGGTCGCCGGCGTCGGGCGCCTCGTGATGGTGGTGCCGGCGCCGGACGGCAAGCTCAATCCGCTGGTGCTGGCGGCCGCCCAT
The DNA here is from genome assembly GCF_051168135.1 of Bradyrhizobium sp. HKCCYLRH2060. Lineage (NCBI taxonomy): Bacteria > Pseudomonadati > Pseudomonadota > Alphaproteobacteria > Hyphomicrobiales > Nitrobacteraceae > Bradyrhizobium > Bradyrhizobium sp. HKCCYLRH2060. The sequence goes on along the minus strand of NZ_JBNPUK010000032.1, from coordinate 8,830 downwards.
CTCGGCGGCGTGTCCGAGATCTACCGCGTCGGCGGCGCCCAGGCGGTGGCCGCGCTGGCGCATGGCACCGCGACGATCGCGCCGGTGGCGAAGATCGTCGGTCCGGGCAATGCCTATGTCGCCGCCGCCAAGCGGCTGGTGTTCGGCAAGGTCGGCATCGACATGATCGCCGGCCCCTCCGAGGTGCTGGTGATCGCCGACGACAGCGGCAATGCCGACTGGATCGCCGCCGACCTGCTCGCGCAGGCCGAGCACGACGCCAGCGCGCAGTCGATCCTGATCACCGACAGCCGCCGCCTGGCGGATGACGTCGCCCGCGCCGTCGAGGGCCAGCTCAAGACGCTTCCTCGCGCGGAGATCGCCGGCGCGTCCTGGGCCGATTTCGGCGCCATCATCGAGGTCGACCATCTCGACCAGGCCGTGCCGCTCGCCGACGCCATCGCCGCCGAGCATCTGGAGATCATGACCGCCGACGCGGACGCGTTCGCCGCGAGGGTTCGCAATGCCGGCGCCATCTTCCTCGGCGCGCACACGCCGGAGGCGATCGGCGACTATGTCGGCGGCTCCAATCACGTGCTGCCCACCGCGCGCTCGGCGCGGTTCTCCTCCGGTCTCGGCGTGCTCGACTTCATGAAGCGCACGTCGCTGTTGAAATGCGGCCCCGAGCAGTTGCGCGCGCTGGGGCCAGCGGCGATGACTCTGGGCAAGGCCGAGGGTCTCGACGCCCATTCACGCTCCGTGGGAATACGCCTCAACCTGCCATGACCCAGCACCCGCCAGGCGACGACCGGACCAATCGCATCGTGGCGGTGACGCTCGACGAGGAGTCGATCGGCCGCTCCGGTCCGGACATCGAGCACGAGCGGGCGATCGCGATCTACGACCTCGTCGAGGAGAATTTGTTCGCGCCCGAGGGCGCCGACGGCGCCGGTCCCTTCACCCTGCATCTGGGCATCACCGCCAACCGGCTGATGTTCGACATCCGCAAGGAGGACGGCACCCCGGTGGTGACGCATCTGCTGTCGCTGTCGCCGTTCCGGCGGATCGTGAAGGACTACTTCATGATCTGCGACAGCTACTACCAGGCGATCCGCACCGCGACCCCCGACAAGATCGAGGCGATCGACATGGGCCGCCGCGGCATCCATGACGAGGGCTCGCGCACCCTGCAGGAGCGGCTCAAGGGCAAGGTGCGGGTCGACTTCGAGACCTCGCGCCGGCTGTTCACTTTGATCACGGTGCTGCACTGGAAGGGCGAGGGCCAGTGATGCCGCCGGCCGCGATGCGCGCCTCCCAGCTTTCGGCCAAGGGCGCCTAGGCGCATGGCCGAGGGGCCGCCGCGCGCGCGCCAGCCGCAGGCGGTGCTGTTCGCCTGCGGCCAGAACAGCGTGCGCTCGCCGATGGCCGAGAGCCTGCTGCGGCAGATGTTTCCGCAGGCGCTGTATGTCCGCTCCGCCGGCGTCAAGAAGGGCGAGCTCGATCCGTTCGCGGTGTCGGTCATGGCCGAACTCGGCCAGGACATCTCGCAGCACAAGCCGACCACCTTCGAGGAGCTCGAGGACTGGGAGGGGCTGAATTTCGACCTCATCATCACCCTCTCGCCCGAGGCCCATCACAAGGCCCTGGAGCTGACCCGCACCATCGCCGCCGACGTCGAATACTGGCCGACGCCCGACCCGACCGGCGCCGACGGCAATCGCGAGCAGAAGCTCGCGGCCTATCGCGAGGTCTGCGACGGGCTGTTCACGCGGATCCGCAAGCGCTTCGGCAAGCCCGGTCCGGCGGGCTTGTAGGTTCCCGGTTCCACCGCAGGTGTCATCGAACCGAAATACCAACGTCGTCCCCCGCTCAAATTCGCGCCGTAGAGCAGGCCCGTCGCAGCCTTGTCGCAGCCTTCGGGTTGTGGAATGGCAGCCCTTCCGATAGGTTCCGCGCGCACGCCCCGCCGCTTCCGAATCCCCCAGCGAAATCAGCATGCTCGGCCGTCCCAAAATCGTTCTTGCATCCGGCTCGCCGCGGCGTCTGGCGCTGCTCAATCAGGCCGGCATCGAGCCCGATGCGCTGCGCCCCGCCGACGTCGACGAGACGCCGAAGCGCGGCGAGCTGCCGCGCGCCTGCGCCAACCGGCTGGCCCGCGCCAAGGCCGATGCCGCGCTGAAATCCGTCCAGCTCGACGACGAGCTGCGCGGCGCCTTCATCATCTCCGCCGACACGGTGGTCGCGGTCGGCCGCCGCATCCTGCCGAAGGCCAATCTGGTCGACGAGGCCTCGCAGTGCCTGCGGCTGCTGTCCGGCCGCAACCATCGCGTCTACACCGCGATCACCCTGGTGACGCCGAAGGAGGCGTTCCGCCAGCGCCTGGTCGAGACCCGCGTCCGCTTCAAGCGGCTCAGCGAGGACGACATCCAGGCCTATATCGGCTCCGGCGAATGGCGGGGGAAGGCCGGCGGCTACGCCGTCCAGGGCATCGCCGGCTCGTTCGTGGTGAAGATGGTCGGCTCCTACACCAATGTCGTCGGCCTGCCGCTGTACGAGACCACGGCGCTGCTCGCCGGCGAGGGCTTCCCGATCCGCTTCGGCTGGCTGAACACGGTCGGCGTCTGACGCGAACGAGGGGATGCATCGGTCGCCGCGCGCGCCTAGATAGCGGCCATGCCCGACGAATCGACCAGCCCGAAGACCGCCACCCCGGCCAAGCCCGTCCGCCGCTGCCCGATCTGCAACCGGCCGGCCGCCGAAGGCTCGCGCCCGTTCTGCTCGCCCCGCTGCCGCGACGTCGACCTGCATCGCTGGCTGAGCGGCTCCTATGTCATTCCGGCCACTGAGGGCGACGAGGACGACGTCGAATAGATCAATATTCTCATGCTGTTGCGGCGGCGGTGCCGGGCGGCATCGGCGCGCACTCCGCGTGGCTGCGCAACCGCAAAAGGAATGTGAAAACTTCGCCTCAGGGCGGTAGACAGCGCCGCCCGCTCTGACTATAACCCGCCGGCTCGCCGGGCTTTTCTGCCCTTCACGAGACCTGCCCAGGTAGCTCAGTTGGTAGAGCATGCGACTGAAAATCGCAGTGTCGGTGGTTCGATTCCGCCCCTGGGCACCACGCTTCGCCCTTCGGGCTACGCGTGGCGCAGCCGCGCTAGTGCCCGAAGGGCGAAGCGTGTCCGGCGAAGCCTCATGGCGAAGCCGGACGTTTGAGCCCCCCAGCTCTCGCTTGAGTCGCGCTGTCTGATCTCCGATCAACCTTGTCAAACAGCTTGCCGCTATCAGCGGCCGTCGCTCACGCCCATGCCGCCGCGATCTCGCGGCCGGATCGGCCCGAGCTCTGCTGCAGTTGGCGTCCTCTTCACATGAGAGGGCGCAGGGAAGGCCGAGTGCCGACTGGCACCCATGGCCCCCGTGCGGAAAAATGCACGGGGCAGGAACCACAGGCTCAGCCGGAAACAACCCGGCCTTCCCTGCGCAATGGGCTTACGGCTGCTCCGTGCTCTCCCAGGGGACCGGGCTTGTTGCCCCCGTCATCGGGATGTCGCCGACCAAGACACCAGCATCGGGGTGTCGGGACCACACGGCTTGACCGTCCGCGCAACGACGTTCGTCCGCACCTCCATGAGATGCTGCGTCGCCCCGCGGCCATCGCCCCCCGCCGCAACGTCCCGTGACGATCGCGATACGCCCCTCTCAGTGCGGGCGGGATGGCCAGAAATGTGGAGGTGATTTGCCCGACGGCGCAAGCGGAATCACTGCGGCAGAGTGGCACGACGGGCAGTTTGTGCAGACCGGGAATGCGTTGGCCGATGGAATCCGAGTCTGGAAGAAATGTGCACTGTTACGGCGATTCAAACTCGAAGATGAAAGGTCCCCTTGATTGCAACAACTTCTCCATCGACGGAGCGCGCAGAAACTCGGATTCTATTGCAACCTATTTAGCCGACCCATCCTTAGGAAAATTTGATCAGTCACCCTGAGATGGAATTGCGCGGGGATCCAGAGGACGAGGCTGAGAATGCCCATCGATATTCGACCCGCGTGCTCGCGAACTGAAGGTGATGCGAGCGGAATCACGAGAACAACAAGCGCGGGAATCAGCCATCCGTTCACCGAGATGTTTATTGTGGCGGGTCCGCCGTTATGGATTAGCCAAGCGGCTGCCAGCACAATTCCTGCAGCGGCAGTAAGAGAGATGATCAGAGGTAGAACACGGCACATCGAGCAGATTCTAGACATCCGGCGGCCTGCACTTCCGAGCAGTCGCAATAGGTATCTGTAGTTTTTGTCCGAGGTCATGGAATCTCGTAGCACTGACTCAATGGCCAGAAAGTCCCATTCGACACTTTCTTGAGTGTGGATGGGGAGGACCTGAACTTGAGGTAAGTAGTACTCGGTCATGCGATAGCCGCTGGCCATCAGGGCGTACGCCTCGACCTCGGAGAAGCTGTCAAGGTCAGTGCGAATCCCTGCAAGAAGTTCCTGAACTCGCTTCCGAATACCGTATTCGGTCACCGGTTCGTCTGTTTGGTTTGAATCATCGCGCGGCTCTTCGCACCCCAACCAGTCGATCGGTACGACATCGAGATCCTTTTTAAGGTGAATGAACATCATTCCCTTGAGAAGGCCGCCTCTTTCCATGGTCTCTAAGCGGGCATATTGCTCCTGTCGAACGCGTTCCATAAGAATGGAATTGCTCCGCGTTAGCGACGCTAGCGTGCCCCCACCAGGATCTGGCGCAAATGCGGTTTGTCCCGAGGCGTCGCTCACGAGAACAACGCTGCAGCCTTGTTCGAAGAGGCTCGCGATCCCCTGGTTATCGTGCACTCCGCCGTCGACCTGTCTCAGTATAAGTGGCTCGGACTTTTTACCTCGTTCTTCGAGACGATATAGACCATCGATTCTGATTGGCTCGAAGAGGCCGGGCACGCAGGCAGAAGCAACAACAGCCTGAGAGAGGCTGGTCGCTCGGTGCTCTGGTGGCGCCTCACTATGGTACATTCTTCGGAGCCGGTTCGTGCCGTCTGCATTGGGATCGATTCCCCAAGGAGACTCACCCATGAAGCTCGTCGTATATTGCCAAGCATGTCCCGTATTCAGCGTCGTGGCATTGAGTATCAATACTGGAACTTTCGTTTGACGACGCCAGTTGTATTTGTTCGGCTCGAAATCCTCTTCTCCTCCGTAAGGCTGAATTTTTAGATCTTTGAGAAGCAACGGGCCCTTCGGCTTGCGCTCACTCACTGCGTTCGTCCACACCCTTGCGAAGAGCTGGGCCTCGAGGAGTTCGCCTAGTCGAACCGTTCGCGTGTAGGCGCGGCTAACGATTGAACGCAGGAGCGGTAGAGGGTTGGCAAATACGCGCATCCGTATATTTGTCTGCACGCCGGCCAAAAAATCCGCTGCTACGCGCCGAACTAGCCTAATGTACGCATCGCGTAGCTCAATCTCGTTCAGATTCTCCAGCCCCTCGGTCTCCATCGTCTCCCGTAGCTGAAGGTAGTAGTGAGCGCCGATGATTGAGCCACCGGAAACACACGAAAGGACCTCCACGCGGCGCAGGACATCGAGCTCGGCCAGTTTTGCAAGCACCCCGATATGAAAGAGCGAAGCACGAAAGCCGCCACCGGACAGGGCCAGGCCGACCTTTCCAATAAAGGCGCTTTCGCGTGCGGCGGCGGAACCAACGAAAGCGTCGAGCGCCTTCGCAGCCTTCGCTACCACGGGCTCGTTCGGTGATGGGATGCCTCGGTTCTGGAGCTGACAGAGCGTCGCAAGCTGTGTGGCGGTGCTCCGGAATTCCCAATCAGGGACGCTTGGGAGAGCCTTGGCCGCCGAGAGCCAGCGCTCGGCCTCGTCGTACCTGCCTAGTCCAAACAGCGCATCGGAAAGCGTGACAAGATACCACCAGTTGTTGTTGAGCGTGGGGTCTGTCGTGCGCAACGGTAACAGCTTCGCCACGACGGCCTCTCGTATCGCCCTGGCCTCCATTCGGCGTCCCTCGACCGATGGCGTCCCTTCAGATGATTCGATGTCGGCAAGTTGGTCCAAAACGAACGCAGCGTTGATCGCGCTGTAGCCATAATCCTTCTCCGGACCAACATCGAAGCCACGACGGTAGTAGTGATATGAACGTTCCAGTTGGTCCTTTTGCCCGGTGGCCTGCCAGCGGCGCTTACAGATGGCGCCCATGATGCCGAGAGTCTCCTGGTCGGAGGTGTTCGCGATATCGAAGGTTCCTTTGAGGATCGCAAGCGCTTGATCAAGAGCCTTCAATACGGGCAAATCAGGATCTTTGTAGGTGCACAGCGCGTGCTGCTGGGCAAACCAAACCCGAAGAGCGACTTCAGAGGTCGACTCTTCACGAATTCTCGCAAGGACTTTCCGCGCCACGCCGAATCTGTCCTCGTTCTTCAGGCGGACCACCAAATCCTTCACCCGTTCGGGCGAGAGCTGATGGCCTCGCAGGTACTCCTGTGCTTCGTTGGCTGCAGAGCGCGTGAGAATGACCCGCCCCTCAAACCCCGCCTCCGCCGCCAATTTCCGGAATTGACCGGTTATATCGCTTTCGGATCTGGCTGACCCCTCCCAGACAACTGCGGCGACGAGCCGATGCAGAGCCCCCTCTCTTGCAAGCGTCCTGGCCTCGCGGATCACGGCTTCGTTCACGGCGGCATAGGCGGCAGCGTCGCTGGTGTGATTGCCGGAGAGCACGATCAGGTCTCCTGCTGCTTCGGCAGCCGAGACGAGACGGTCAAATAGCCGGCCCCAATCGCCCGGTCGGTCGATCACGGAGGTTTGTCGAAATCGCTCCAGCGGAGCCGGCACGACAATTCGACGTCGTAGACTGAGACGCTCCGCCTCCTCGAGTGCGAGGAGGTCAGCGCCGCAGGCGGCGGAGCTGACGATGGTGACGACGCTTTCTCTGGTGAGCAGGTCGGCAAGTCGTTGGCGTACAACCGGGATGCTTTCGGGCGGAAAGCGTGAGGGAGCGGTATCAGCTCCATCGATCCGTCGTCCGGCGAGCGCGAGTACCGAGGATCTCTTGCGGAATGTCGAGCTCAGCAACTTGGCACCTTTTGAGTCGCATCGTCCTCGTGGCAGCCTCCTACAGAGAGCTAGCGGGCCTGTTCCTTCCAGCCGCTGTCTGCCAAAGGATCGTCGATATATGCATCTTGTACATTGTCGAAGATCTGACAGTTCTTCGCCTGCCCGCTCCCTCTTAAGAAGCTGAACGCCACACATCGCCGGTCGCCGGCGCAAGCCACTTGGCACGCCGTCAGGTCGGAGACGTTCGCGGTTGCAATCGGTCGTGCATCAAACCGATGATTATGAACAGTAGCCAATTGTACTGGCAGCGTTGAACGGGTCGGCAGCGCGAAAGGTTTCTTGATGCCGATTGCGGAGCGCGGCTCAAGTACGGACGTTGAGATTTTCCGCTTTAGAAAGCACATTTTATTCCAGCGATCGAAGCTGAATGCGACGCATGCCGGGTTCGCGTCGCACTGCAAGGCGCAGGCGTTGATTTCCGAATCGCGAATGCCAGCTTGGCCATCAGGTTGCACGATGTCTTGTTTATCAATGTCTTGGTTGTATTGCAGTGTGTAGTTGTCGAGGCGACTCGGCGGCGTCTCGTTCGCTGGCGGGACTTCCGGAGCCTGTTTGGCCGTCGTCGCTCCGAGGGGCTCCTTGGGTGTTGTCACTCCGGGAGGCTCTTTGGGGGTTGTCATTCCGGGGGGCTCCTTGGCTGTCGTCGCTCCGGCAACCTCCTTGGCTGTTGTCACTCCGAAGGGCTCTTTGGCGGCCGTATTCTGGTGACGTGCATCATACGAATTATTGCGATTCGAGCTGTCTTGCGGGCCCAGGAATTGATAGGCAAATGCGCCCGCTACCACGATCGCTGCGCCAGCAATTGCCAGCGCCCACCGACTCCGTCGCGCAGGGAGTATCGGGACAGGGGGCAGAATCGGCGGCGGCGGTTTTCCGGCGTGTGCCTCATCAGGCATTTTCGACGGGGAGGCGATAAGCTGCGAAATATCATTGATCAGCCTCTGGAACGCCTGGGTCGGCTCCGGGGCCTTCCAATCCGACAGGTCCGCCGCTTGAAGACTCCGAAATCCGATAGGAGCCTCGACACCTTCGATGAGCACCGGGACCAGTATCCCTCGCCGCTTTGCATCGTCCGCCTCTTCCTGCACCCAGCCGGAGGCGATCGAGGCCTTGGACCAGATGACGACGACACAGCGCGCCTCGCTGAGTTCTCGGCCGATCGTTTCCCGCCATGTCTTGCCGATCGGAATAGTCCGATCCCAAAAGATCGACCAGCCGCGGCCTTCAAGTGCGCGCGCAAGCATTTCAGCCCACGCCCGGTCTTCGTTCGCATAGCTTACGAAAACATCGCTCATAGCGGCTTCCGGTAGATTGGCATCAGCGTCGAGGTCGAGATAAATGGCGCAAAGCAACAAGGCCGCTGATGACCAAGGCCTCGAATAGGAAAACCAAAAATTTCTGACGGATTGCAGAATGCCGCTTGAGTATGGTCCATACGGACGCTCTCTGCAGTTCCAAACGAACAATAGACTAGCCGCTCGGTACAACCATTGCGCTAGATCAACATCAGCTGGTTATACACCTTGAGATTGTTTGAGGGCAGATCCCGAGCTTTGGAGGTTTGGGATGCCGGCCGGTTGAGGAGCCGCGTCGGTCGTGCGGCGGCCAATGTTCGAAAGCCTCCGGAGCACTGCAGAAGCTGGGATACGGTGACAGTCCTGGACTGCACCCCTCAAGTGAGACACGATAATCTCAGTGACAATGGGTAAAGTCATCGCATCGTGTTTTGCTTGAA
>NZ_JBNPUK010000031.1:0-15553 GCF_051168135.1 Bradyrhizobium sp. HKCCYLRH2060 | reverse complement strand
GGGCCACCCCAACTTGCCAAAAACCCACAACAGTTGAGCCTCGCAATATGCGGAAGCTGAACCGGACAGCCGTGGGCCCGTCCCGGCCATCCACGTCGTTCGGCGTGTGCGGTGCTACCTGGATGGCCGGGACGAGCCTGGCCATGACGGGTCGAAAGAGCTGAGCGCATCCCGACGCCCTAGCGTTGCTCGCGACCTGCCGTGCCGTTGTCCGAACGCCTCTCCACGCTCCGCGAATCCCTCACTCCGCCACGCGCGGGGTCTTCTCCAGGATCAGCGTGTGGATGCCGCAGGTGCCGCTGTAGAGGCTCATCACCCGTGTGCCGGGCTTGCGCCCAACTCTGGGCTCGGAGACCTGCAGGCCGGCGGCGAGCAGCCGCGCGCGCGTGGCATCGATGTCGGCGACGCGCCAGCTCAGGCCCCAGAGCTTGTCATGGGCCTTGTCGTTGCCGGCGACCGGCCGCTTCACCACCTCGACGATCAGGTCGCCGCAGCGGAAGAACATCAACTGCCCCCATTCCTGATGGCTGCGGTCGAGCGCCATGTCGAGGCCGAGCCGGGCGCCGTAGAGCGCGGCGGCGCGTTCGGGATCCTCGGTCGAGATCACGATATGGTCGAGGCCGAGCACGGCCGTATCGGCGGTCTTGGCGGACGGCGGGCGCGGCTCGGCAAGCTCGAGGAAGAACATGCGCACGCCGCGCGTCAGATCGGTCATCGCACGGGTGCGCTTCCAATGCAGCGTCTGGCCGGAGACGCGATCGGTGTTGTCGACCTCGGCAATCGGATCCGGCTTCAGCGCGACCCGCTCGAGCCGCCGATGCATCTTGCCGATATCGCCGGTGGCAAAGCAGATGCTGGCGAGCCCCTCTCCCCAGATCTTGATGACGTTGCGGATGCGGTCGGCGGCGGGGCTCTCCCCCGCCGGCGCCATCAGCTCCAGGCTCATGTTGTCGAGCGTGAACAGGACGCGGTCGGCGCCCTCGCCCGAATTCTGCCAGGACGGCTTGCGCGCCAGCAGCGTCTCGAACGCGGCGCTGCCGGCCTGGATGTCCTGCAGCAGGACGACGACGTGGTCGAGCCCGGTGATCACGGAAACAGCCCTCGCGAGTTCTTGGCGTTGCGCACCTTCTCTACCCCGATCGCCATCGCCGCGGTCCGGTGCGAGATGTCGTCGGCCTTGGCGCGCGCCAGCATCCGCTCGAAGGCGCGGTCGAGGATCTGGTACTCCCTGCGCATCACCTCCTCTTCCTCCCAGAACAGCTGCTGCAGATCCTGCACCCATTCGAAGTAGCTGACGATGACGCCGCCGGAATTGCAGAGGATGTCGGGAATGAGGAAGATCTCCTTGCGGCGCTGCTCCAGCACGAGATCGGCATCCGGCGTGGTCGGACCGTTGGCGGCTTCCGCGATCACCCGGCATTTCAGATGCGCCGCCACCTTGGCGTCGATCACGCGCTCGACGGCCGCCGGCACGAGGATGTCACAGGCCAGGGTCAGTATCTGGTATGGATCGAAGGCGAGTTCGGTGGAGAAGCCCGCAATGCTGCCGTGCCTGGTCGCATGCTCCATCAGCGCCGGGATGTCGAGGCCACGCGGATCATGGAGGGCGCCAGTGTGATCGCTGACCGCAATCACCTTCATGCCCATCTGGTGGAAGCCGAGCGCGGCGTAGGAGCCGACATTGCCGAAGCCCTGCACTACGGCCGTGGACGTGGTCGGGTCGATGCCCAGCTCATCCATCACCCGCCGCGACACATGGGCGACGCCGCGGCCGGTCGCCTCGCGGCGGCCGAGCGTGCCGCCGGAGAACACCGGCTTGCCGGTGACGATCTCGGTCACGGTCTGGCCCTGGTACATCGAATACGTGTCCATGAACCAGGCCATCACCTGCTCATTGGTGCCCATGTCGGGCGCCATCACGTCGGTATGCGGGCCGACGAACGGGATCATCTCCTGCATGTAGCGGCGCGACAGCGATTCGAGCTCGCGCTTCGACAGCTTGGAGAGATCGACGTTGATGCCGCCCTTGGCGCCGCCATAGGGCAAGCCGACCAGCGCGCATTTCCAGCTCATCCAGATCGCGAGCGCGGCGACCTCGCCAATGTCGACCGTGGGGGCGAACCGCGTGCCGCCCTTGGTCGGCCCCATCGTCAGCAGATGCTGGACCCGGTAGCCTTCATAGACCGAGATCGTGCCATCATCCTTGTGGATCGGACACGAGACGGTGATCGCCCGCTTCGGCAACAGCAGCCGGTCCCGCTCGTCGGCTGGGATACCAAGATGGTCGGCGATCACGTTGAACTGATTGGTGGCCATCTCGAACACCGGACCCGCATAGACAGTCATATTCCACTCCCGAATCTGCGTTTCTGCAGGCCGGCAACCATAGCGCGACCCGCGCGCCGGCGGCAGGGGGCCACCGGTAGCAGACGGCCGATCTCAACCACCAAGGTGACGATTTGACGAAGAATTTCAGCGTTGATCCGCTTTGACCGCTTGCTAATCTGCGGCGCCGGGGCCGCGATCACCCCTTAGTGAGACAGAAATGGCAATGCAGGCCCTCTTCATCGGACAGACCTACATCGACGTGACATTCATCACCGACCACATGCCGACGGGGGACGAGAAGCACGTGGCGTCCGACTATGCCGTCTCGTTCGGCGGCAATGCCGTGACTGCGGCATTTTGCTGCGCCAAGCTCGGCATTGTGCCCGACCTGATCGCGACCGTCGCGAATGACTGGCTCGGGCGGATGTTCCAGGACATGACCGCGAAATACGGCATCTCGGTCCACCCCCGGAAGGTCAATGCCTCCTCGCTGTCCTTCATCATGCCGAAGGACGGCAAGCGCGCCATCGTGCGCTGCCGCGACGACGCGCATATCCACCCGTTCCCGCTGCTCAATCTCGGCAATTGCAGGGCGCTGCATGTCGACGGCCACCAGCCCGACGCCGCGTTGCATTATGCCAAGCTGTGCCGCGAGGCCGGCATCCTGACCTCGCTCGACGGCGGCGGCCTGCGCACCAACACCCATGAGCTGCTCGAATATATCGACGTCGCGATCGTCGCCGAGCGGCTGTGCGAGCAGATGGATCTCACGCCGGAAAAGATGCTCGACTACCTGAAGAGCCGCGGCTGCCGCATCGGCGGCGTCACCCAGGGCGAGAAGGGCCTGCTCTGGTATGACGAGGTCGGCGCCGTGCATACGCTGCCGGCCTATCCGATCCCGCGCGAGCGCGTGATCGACACCAATGGCGCCGGCGACGTCTTCCACGGCGCGTATGTGTATTCGTACCTCGCCGATCCCGCCAAGGGCTGGAAGGAGCATTTCGAGTTCGCGCGCGCGGCCTCGACGTTCAAGATCCAGAAGCTCGGCAACGAGGCCGGCCTGCCGACGCTCGCCGATATCGAGCTGGTCCGGCAGGAATTCGAGGCGCGCGTCTAGCGGCTGTTTGGGAGAAAAGCGGATGGGACGGGTCGTCGTCGCCGGCAGCATCAACATGGATGTGGTGGCGGCGGCCGAGCGCCATCCGCGCATCGGCGAGACCGTCGCGGGCCGGTCGGTGATGTACTTTCCCGGCGGCAAGGGCGCGAACCAGGCGGTCTCAGCCGCCAAGCTCGGCGCGCCGACGGCGCTGATCGGCCGCCTCGGCCGCGACGCCTTCGGCGAGCAGCTGCGCGCCTTCCTCGCCGGCCAGGGCATCGACCTCGCCGCGGTCAAGGACAGCGCGGACGCGTCGACGGGCACCGCGATCATCACGCTGGCCAACGCCGACAACACGATCGTGGTGATCCCGGGCGCCAATGCCGAGGTCAGCGCCGATGACGTGGCGCAGATTGCGTTGACAACGGGCGACGTGGCGGTGAGCCAGTTCGAGATCCCGCAGGCGACCATCGCCGCCTTCTTCCAGCGTGCGAAGGCCGCCGGCGCCACCACGATCCTCAACCCCGCCCCCGCCAGCGCCTTTGGCCGCGAGCTGTTCGCGCTGGTCGACGTCCTCGTGCTCAACGAAACCGAGCTCGGCTTCCTGGCCGGCATCGAGCTTGGCGACGCGCCGACGCCGCAGCAGGTAATCACGGCGGTGCTTGCGCTCAAGCCTCGCGACGATCAGACGGTCTGCGTCACGCTCGGCGCGCGCGGCGCGGTCGCGATCACTGCTGGCGAAGCCCGGCTGGTCGAAGGCCGCGCGGTGAAAGCTGTCGACACCACGGGCGCCGGCGACTGCTTCGTCGGCGCGCTCGCGGCCCGGCTGTCGCAGGGCGCTGAGATCGCGGATGCGATCGCCTACGCCAACATTGCGGCGTCGATCTCGGTGCAGCGGATGGGCGCCGGCCCGTCGATGCCCACTGCCGAGGAGGTGCGCGCGCTGCTCTAGGCGAGAGCGCTCTTCAGGTCGAAGCTGGGATCAGCGGCCTTGGCTGCATCCAAGGTGCCGCCCGCAGCAAGCAACTTGCGGCCGAACATATGGTCGCCGGCGCGGTTGACCGACTCGATGCCGACCAGCCGGCCCTCTTTGTAACAGAATGCGGAGAACGCCTTTTGCGCCGGATCCCCGCGCAGCACGACCTGGTCATAGCCCGTGGTGAGCCCCGCGATCTGGAGCTTGTCATTGCCCTGATCGCTCCAGAACCACGGCTGCCCGTCATAGGGCTTGACGTCGCCCGTCAGCCGCGCCGCGACGCAGCGGGCATGATCGGTGGCGTTCTGCACCGACTCCAGCCGCAATGTGCCGCCAAAGCGCTGGCTGGCGAACAGGGCGCAATCGCCGATCGCCGAGATGTGCGGATCGCTGGTGAGCAGATACTCGTCGACCACGATGCCGGAGGCGACCTGCAATCCAGCCTCGGCGGCGAGCTCGACATTCGGCAGCACGCCGACGCCGACCACGACGAGATCGGCGGGGATGTGCCGACCATCGCTGAGGCTGACGCCGGTGACCTTGTTGCCGTCGGCCTCGATGCTGGTGGACTGCACTCCGAGATGAATCTGCACGCCGGCATCGGCATGCTGCTTCTGGAAGTAGTCGGAGATTTCCGCCGTCACGGCCCGCGCCATCACCCGCGCGCCGAGCTCGAGCACGTCGACCTCGAGGCCCTTGATCCGCGCGGTCGCCGCGAATTCGAGACCGATGAAGCCGGCGCCGATCACCACGGCCCGCTTGGCATCGGCGAGCAAGCCTCGCAGCGTTTCGCTGTCGTCGAGAATGCGCAGATAGCGCACGGCCGGGAGATTGGCATTGGGAATGTCGAGCAGCCGGTTGCGCGCGCCGGTCGCGAACACGAGGTGCCCATAGTCGAGCGTCCGACCGGAGGCGAGCAGCACCTTGCGCTGATCGCGCTGAACCGCGACGGCACGATCGTAGACGAGATCGATGGTCTGGTCCGCGTAGAACTTCTGCGGCCGAAACATCAGGGTCTCGGGACCGCCGGTGCCCTTGAGATAGGCCTTCGACAGCGGCGGGCGCTGATACGGCAGATGCGGTTCGTCGTTGATCAGGTGAATCGGATCGGCAAAGCCTGCCTGACGCAGCGAGGTCGCGAGCTGGAATCCCGCATGCCCCGCACCCACGATCACCACCGGTCCCTTCGTCACTGCGCCCTGCCCCATTCTGTCATTGTCCATGCCGACGGAACCGGGTTTTGGCAGACTTGCCCGGCATTGTCACCGGTCCCGCCGTGCGGTTTAAATGCGGCAACAAGAACCACGCCCGGGAGGTATGAATGTCGGACGCCGTAGCGGAACCTGCCCGCCTGAGCATCGAGGGTCCGATCGCGACCATCACGCTCGACCGCCCGGCGGCGTTCAACGCCATCAACCTTGCGATTGCGAAGCGCTTGGAGCTGCTTGCAGCCCAAGTAGAGGCCGACGAGACCATCCGCGTGCTGATCCTGAAAGGCGAAGGCCGCGCCTTCTGCGCCGGCGGCGATCTGCAGACGATCGGCGCTGCCGCTGAGGCCAACGCCATCACGCCTGTCGTCAGCGAACTGCTGCATCACTACCATGCTTTCATCGCGAGCCTGCGGCGAATGCCCAAGATCGTGCTGGCGAGCGTGCACGGCTCCGCCGCCGGCGCAGGGATGTCGCTCGCCTTCGCCGCCGACCTCTGCATCGCCGCCGAGGACGCGCGCTTCACGCCGGCCTATGCCAAGCTCGGCGTGTCGCCCGACGGCGGCGGTACAGTTGGCATGGTCGCCACTGTGGGCATCAGGCGGGCGTTGCAGATCTTCCTGGCGGAGGACAGCTTCACGGCCGCGCAGGCCCATGAATGGGGCTTGGTCGCGAAAGTCGTCCCCGCCACCGACCTCGCTGCAGCCACCGAAGCGCTGGCTGCGCGGCTGGCGCAGAATGTGCCGGCGGGGATCGCGGCGACCAAGGCGCTGATCCATCGCGCGCCGACCAGCTCGGTCGAAGACCAGCTCGCGGCCGAACGCGATGCGATCATCAACTGCATGCACACGGATGAATTCCGCACCGCCGTGAAGCGGTTCACCAGCAAGGGAAAGTAGGACTGCACTCACCCCTTCCCTTTCCGGCGCATGAAATCGAAATCGCAGCCGTCGTCGGCCTGCAGGATCGTTTCATGGAAGAGATGCGCATAGCCGCGCTCCGCCCATTCGGGCGTTGCGGCTTGCTTCAGCGCAGCGCGACGCCGGTCCAACTCGGCGTCGTCGACCAGCAGGTCGATGCTGCGCTTGGGAACATCGAGCCGGATCATGTCGCCGCTCCGCACCAGCGCCAGCGGGCCGCCAACCGCGGACTCCGGGGTGATATGCAGCACGATGGTGCCGAAGGCGGTGCCGCTCATGCGCGCATCGGAGATGCGCACCATGTCCTTCGTGCCGCCGCGCGCGAGCTTCTTCGGGATCGGCAGGTACCCCGCCTCCGGCATGCCCGGCGCGCCTTTGGGTCCGGCATTGCGCAACACCAGGACGTCGTCGGCCGAGACGTCGAGATCGGGGGCATCGACCCGCAAGGTCATGTCCTCGATCGACTCGAACACGACGGCGCGCCCGGTGTGCTGCAGCAGCTTGGGGCTTGCCGCCGAATGCTTGATGACCGCGCCGCGTGGCGCCAGATTGCCGCGCAGCACGGCAAGGCCGCCTTCCGGCTTGATCGCGTCGTCGCGCGAGCGGATCACGTCCTGCCCCGGCACGTCCTCGGCGGCGGCCACGATGTCGCGCAGCGACTGGCCGGTGATCGAGCGGCAATCGAGGTCGATGAGATCGCCGAGCTGCTTCATCAGCTTCGGCACGCCGCCGGCGTGATGGAAATGCTCCATGTAGTGATCGCCGGACGGCTTGAGGTCGACCAGCACCGGCACCTCGCGCCCGATGCAGTCGAACGCATCGAGGTCGATCCTGTGCGGCGTCCGGCCGGCGATGGCGGTGAGATGCACGAGCCCGTTGGTCGAGCCGCCGATCGCCTGCAGCACCACCTGGGCGTTCTTGAAGGCCGCCGGCGTCAGCAACTCGCTCGGCCTCGGCCCCTTCGTCTTGGCCATTTCCGCCGCGACCCGGCCGCTGGCCTCGGCCGAGCGGAAACGCTCGGCGTGGGGCGCCGGGATGGTCGCGCTCATCGGCAGGGACAGGCCGAGCGCCTCGGTGATGCAGGCCATGGTCGAAGCCGTGCCCATCACCATGCAGGTGCCGACCGAAGGCGCGAGCCGGCCGTTGACCGCATCGATCTCGCTGCCGTCCATCTCACCGGCGCGATACTTCGCCCAGAGACGTCGGCAATCGGTGCAGGCGCCGAGCACCTCGCCCTTGTGATGCCCGACCACCATCGGTCCGACCGGAATGACCACGGTCGGCAGATCGGCGGACACCGCGGCCATGATCTGCGCCGGCAAGGTCTTGTCGCAACCGCCGATGACGACAACGGCGTCCATCGGCTGCGCGCGGATCATCTCCTCGGTCTCCATCGCCATCAGGTTGCGCAGATACATCGAGGTCGGATGCGCAAAACTCTCGGCGATCGAGATGGTCGGAAACACGAACGGCATCGCGCCGGACAGCATGACGCCGCGCTTCACCGCTTCCAAAATCTGCGGCACGTTGCCATGGCAGGGATTGTAGTCGCTGTAGGTGTTGGTGATGCCGACGATCGGACGATCGAGCGCGTCATCGGAATAGCCGGCCGCCTTGATGAAGGCCTTGCGCAGGAACAGCGAGAATCCGGCATCGCCGTAAGCGGTCAGTCCCTTGCGCAGGCCGTCGGTCATGGTCTTCTTTTCTTTCGTTGCTCTGTCTCGTTATTCCGGGGCGCGCGAAGCGCGAACCCGGAATCCAGAAGTGGTTTAAACTCTCATGTCGAGATTCCGGGTTCGCGTCCTGCGGACGCGCCCCGGAATGCCGACCTTGGATCACCCCCAATCGATGATCCGGCTGGTGTCGCCATCGAACTCCGTGGTGCAGAACGCGCCGCCCTGGAAATAGTCCCCAATCGGATCGGCCGGCAGCTTGGCCTGCTCGGCCATGGCGTGCTCGCGGAAATCCTCGGCGCGGCCAGTCGGGCGGTAGCCGAGATCATAGGCGCGCTGGTTGTCCCACCAGGCGCGTTCATTGAGCGAGGCGCCGTACAGCACCTCGAAGTGGATGTCCGGATGCTCCAGGCCGATGCGGCAGAGCTGCACGAGATCCTCCGGCTTCAGCCAGATCGACAGACGGCGCTTGTCGAGCGGCTTGTCGCCGAAATTGCCGATGCGGAGGCACGTGACCTTCAGCCCGTGCTTGTCGGCATACAGAGACCCGAGCGCCTCGCCGAACACCTTGCTGACGCCGTAGCGGCCGTCGGGGCGCGGCTGCACGTCGTTGTCGATCTTGCGATGGCGCGGATAGAAGCCGACCGCGTGGTTCGACGACGCGAACACCACGCGCTTCACACCCTTGCGGCGGGCGGCCTCGAACAGGTTGTAGCCGCCGATGATGTTGGCCTGCAGGATGTCGCTCCACGGTCCTTCGACCGAGTAGCCGCCGAAATGGATGATGCCGTCGACGCCCTCGCACAGCGCCTCGACCTGGGACAGGTCGGCAAGATCGGCCGCCTTGAACGTCTCCTGGCTGGACAGATCCGCCGGCGGTCTGAGGTCGCTGAGCAGAAGGTCCGGATAGATCGGCGGCAGCAGCTTCCGCAAGGAAGTGCCGATCCCACCGCTCGCTCCGGTCATCAAGATACGTGGCATTTCATCCCTCTTGTTCGGCCCGCAGGTTTGCGGTCATTGCTCGGCGATGATAGCAGAGATCGTAACGGCGCAATAACAGGACCGGCCAAATGTCCGACGGAAACGCTCACGCGCAGGGCTTTCGCCCTGCCACCTTCTATCCCGATCCGGCGATCCAGGCGCTGGATCCGCGCTTCGAGAAATACTGGCTCAAGCTCTCCGCGGTCGAGCGGCTCGCCACCGGGCTGCGCTGGGCAGAGGGGCCGGTGTGGTTTGGCGACGGGCGCTATCTCCTCTGCAGCGATATTCCCAACCAGCGCATCCTCAAATGGGAGGAGGAGACCGGCGCGGTCTCGATCTTCCGCAAGCCCTCCAATTTCGCCAACGGCAACACCCGTGACCGGCAGGGACGGCTCGTCACCTGCGAGCATGGCGGCCGCCGCGTCACGCGCACCGAATACGACGGCTCGATCACCGTGCTGATGGATTCCTTCAACGGCAAGCGGCTGAACTCGCCGAACGACGTCGTGGTGAAGTCCGACGGCTCGATCTGGTTCACCGATCCGACCTTCGGCCTGCTCGGCAATTACGAGGGCTACAAGGCCGAGCCGGAGATCGACACCCACGTGTACCGGATCGACGCTGGCACCGGCCAAGCGACCATCGTCGCCGAAGGCGTGCTGGGGCCGAACGGGCTGTGCTTCTCGCCCGACGAATCCATCCTCTACATCGTCGAATCCCGCGGCGTGCCGACGCGCAAGATCCTCGCCTATGACGTCTCCGCCGACGGCACGACGCTCACCAACAAGCGCGTCCACATCGATGCCGGCCCAGGCACGCCGGACGGCATGCGCTGCGACGTCGACGGCAATCTCTGGTGCGGCTGGGGCATGGGCTCGCCCGAGCTCGATGGCGTCATGGTGTTCGCGCCGGATGGCGCGCCGATCGGCCGCATCGCTTTGCCCGAGCGCTGCGCCAACGTCTGCTTCGGCGGCCTCAAGCGCAACCGCCTGTTCATGGCTGCCAGCCAGTCGATCTACGCACTCTACGTGAACACGCAGGGCGCGCTGGGGGGCTGACATCCGGTCCCGTAGGGTGGGCAAAGGCGCGGAGCGCCGTGCCCACCTGCTTCGTTGTCGGCGCGAACGGTGGGCACGCCGCGCTTTGCCCACCCTACGCATCCTCACCGATCAGGCCGCGTTGTAGCCCGCGACCGCCTTGACCTCGAGATACTCCTCGAGACCGAACTTGCCCCATTCGCGGCCGTTGCCGGACTGCTTGTAGCCGCCGAACGGCGCGGTGCGGTCGTTCGGCACGCCCTGCAAATTGACGTTGCCGGCGCGGATCTTGCGACCGACCTCGCGGGCCTTCTCGATCGTCGGAGCCGAGACGTAGCCGGCAAGACCATAGGGCGTGTCGTTGGCAATCTTCACCGCCTCGGACTCGTCCTGCGCACCGATGATGACGAGAACCGGCCCGAAAATCTCCTCGCGCGAGATCGTCATGTCAGGCTTGACGTCGGCGAAGATGGTCGGACGGACGTAGAAGCCCTTGTTGACGCCCTCGGGCAGGCCCGGACCGCCAGCCACGAGCGTCGCGCCCTCCTCGATACCCTTGTTGATGAGGGCCTGGATCTTGTCCCACTGGCCGCGATTGACGACCGGGCCGATCGTGGTGCCCTCGCCGCGGGGATCGCCGGCCTTGGTCTTGTCGGCGACGCCCTTGGCGATCGCGGCCACTTCCTTCATCCGCGCGGCCGGCACGATCATGCGCGACGGCGCGTTGCAGGACTGGCCCGAGTTGTTGAACATGTGCATGACGCCGCCGGTCACCGCCTTGGTGAGGTCGGCCCCCTCCAGGATCACGTTCGGCGACTTGCCGCCGAGCTCCTGGCTGACGCGCTTCACCGTCGGCGCTGCGCGCTTGGCGACGTCGATGCCGGCGCGGGTCGAGCCGGTGAACGAGATCATGTCGATGTCCGGATGTTCGCTCATGGCGGCGCCGACCTCCGGCCCGAGGCCGTTGATGAGGTTGAACACGCCCTTCGGCACGCCGGCTTCATGCAGGATCTCGGCGAAGATCAGCGCCGAGGTCGGAGTGAATTCCGACGGCTTCAGGATCATGGTGCAGCCCGCGGCCAGCGCCGGCGCGACCTTGCAGGCGATCTGATTGAGCGGCCAGTTCCAGGGCGTGATCATGCCCACCACGCCCACCGGCTCGCGCACGACTACGGACGCCGGAAGCGTCTCCTCGAACTCGTATTTCTTAAGCACGTCGAGCGTCGACATCAGGTGGCCGAGGCCGGCGCCGGCCTGCAGCTTCTCCGCCATCGGCAGCGGCGCGCCCATCTCGTCGGAGACGGCGGCGCCGATCTCCTTCATGCGGCCCTTGTAGACGGCGATGATCTTCTCGAGCAGCGCGACGCGCTCCTCACGCGAGGTCTGCGAAAAGGTCTCGAAGGCGCGCTTGGCGGCGGCGACGGCCTTGTCGACATCGGCCTTGGAGCCCAGCGCAACCTCATACATCGCCTCCTCGGTCGCCGGATTGATGACCGGGGTGGACTTCTTGACGACCGGATCGACCCAGGCGCCGTCGATGTAGAATTGCAGGCGATTGACCATCGGAAAACCTCTTCACGTGGAAGCATATGGAGGGGCGGCAGCGCGCGGGCCGGCATCCTGGCACGCGCGATCCGCGGGATGAACCCGCCACATGCGGGGACCGGGGTTGCGTCCCGCGGATATAGGAGCAAGCCCGCGACCGGCGCAAGCCGACGCGCCTGCGTTTCGTCGCCGCTCCATTTTGCATCGCAACAAGCGTGGCTCCCTCTTTCGCCGCTAACCGGCCATCATTCCGGATGGCAGAATTCCCGTCGCCGAAGATTCATTTCCAAGATGTGAACTGCTTCACATCGCCGTTGGATCGCCGTGGCTAATCTCCCCGTCATAGACATCTCGGCATCTCGAAAGGACGCCGGACACGATTTCAGAACGGATATTTTCGCCTGTTCTTATTGCTTGGCCTTTTAGCACGTAGACATTTGACCCAAGTTGCGACGCCGTCTCCTTCACCCCAGGTGAGCGAGGCGGCGTCCTTGTTTCCGCCCCCTCTCACACCGCCATCTTGCGATGCCTCACCGGGGCGCCGGTGAGGCTCTCGGCGGCGTCGATGATCGCGTTCGCGTCCATGCCGTTGTGGCGATAAAGGTCGTCGATCGTGCCGGTCTGGCCGAATTTCTCCACACCCAGCGCCTCGACGCGATGGCCGCGCACCGAGCCGAGCCAGCCGAGCGTCGCCGGATGGCCGTCGATCACGGTGACGATGCCGCAATCGCGCGGCAGCGGCGCCAGCAACTGCTCGATGTGGCTGAGATGCTGCCCGCCGCGGCGATGCCGGCGCAGGCTGCGCGCCGCCGTCCATCCGGCATGCAGCCGGTCGGCCGACGTGATCGCGAGCAGGCCGACGTCGCGGCGGGACTCGCCGATCAGGCCGGTGGCCTCGATCGCCTCCGGCGCGACCGCGCCGGTGTAGGCGACGATCACCTCCGCATTCGGGCCCGGCTTGCGCAGCCAATAGGCGCCCGCGGCGATGTCGGACTCCAGCTCGGGCGTCATGATCCGCTGCGGCTGGTCGATGGTGCGCGTCGACAGCCGCAGATAGACCGAGCCGCCCTCGCCCGGCGCGGCTTGCATGTGGGTAAAGCCCCACTTCATGATCGCGGCGAGCTCGTCGACGAAGGCCGGCTCGAACGAGGACAGCCCATCCTGCGCCATGCCGATCAAGGGCGTCGCGATCGACTGATGCGCGCCGCCTTCCGGCGCCAGGGTGACGCCCGACGGCGTCGCGACGACCATGAAACGCGCATCCTGATAGCAGGCGTAGTTCAGCGCATCGAGGCCGCGCTCGATGAAGGGATCGTACAAGGTGACCACCGGCAGCAGCCGCGCGCCGTTGATGGCGTGCGACAGCCCGAGCGCGGAGGCCATGATGAACAGGTTCATCTCGGCGATGCCGAGCTCAATATGCTGGCCCTTCGGCGAGGCCGCCCAATTGAAGGTCGAGGGGATCTTCTCGCTGCGGAACAAATCGGCCTTCTCGGCACGCGCGAACAGGCCACGGCGGTTGACCCAGGCACCGAGATTGGTCGAGACGGTGACATCGGGCGACGACGTCACGATGCGCGAGGCCATTGCGGTGTCGCCGCGGGCGAGATCGTTGAGGATCAGGCCAAAGCCCTGCTGCGTCGACATCTGAGCCGCGGCGGTGAAGGTCAGCCTGGGCACGTCGAACACGGCGTCATCGAGCCGGCGGCCATCGCGGTTGAACGGCACCGAGGCGAGGAACGACTCCAGCGTCGAAGCATCCTGCGTCAGTCCCTCGAACTTGTCCCATTCATGGCCCGGACGGATGTTCTGCTGCGCGCGCCATTTCTCCATCTGCGCCACCGTCATCAGCCCGGCATGGTTGTCCTTGTGGCCCTGGAACGGCAGGCCGACACCCTTGATGGTGTAGGCGATGAAACACACCGGGCGGTCGTGATCGATGGACTCGAACGCCTCCAGCATGCTCGCCATGTCATGGCCGCCGAGATTGGACATCAGCGCCAGCAGCTCGTCGTCATTGCGCTTGTCGAGCAGCCGCGTCACGTCGCCCTGGTCGCCGATCTCGTCCTGGATGTGCTTGCGGAAGGCAGCCCCACCCTGGAAGCACAGCGCCGCGTAGAGCGCGTTCGGGCAATTGTCGATCCAGCGCCTGAGCGCCTCGCCGCCGGGCTCGGCGAAGGCCTCGCGCATCAGCCGGCCGTATTTCACGATCACCACGTCCCAGCCGAAATTGCGGAACATGGTCTCGAACTTCTCCCACAGGCCCTCGCGCACCACGGCATCGAGGCTCTGGCGGTTGTAGTCGACGATCCACCAGGTGTTGCGCAGGCCGTGCTTCCAGCCCTCGGCCAGCGCCTCGAAGATGTTGCCCTCGTCCATCTCGGCATCGCCGACCAGCGCAATCATGCGGCCCTCGCGGCGATCCTTCGTCCAGCCATGCGCGTGCACGTAGTCCTGCACCAGCGAGGAGAACAGCGTCTGCGCGACGCCGAGGCCGACCGATCCGGTGGAGAAGTCGACATCGTCGACGTCCTTGGTGCGCGACGGGTAGGATTGCGCGCCCTTGAAGCCGCGGAAATTCTCCAGCTTCTCGCGCGTCTGCCGGCCGAACAGATACTGGATGGCGTGAAACACCGGGCTCGCATGCGGCTTCACCGCGACTCGGTCCTCCGGTCGCAGCACCGAGAAATACAGCGCCGACAGGATGGTCGCGAGCGAGGCGGACGAGGCCTGGTGGCCGCCGACCTTGAGGCCGTCGGTGTTGGGCCTGATATGGTTGGCGTGGTGGATGGTCCAGGACGACAGCCACAGCGCCTTCCGGGTCAGCGCGTTCAGGATGTCGAGACGATCTGACGATGCGGATGGCGTGGCCATGGCGCTGCTCCCCGGGTATTGCTGGATTCGTGGACTTTAATCCTCTTGCCACGGCCAGAATTCTCAATTTTTCGCGCACAGAGCGGCTCTATTGGGATATTTTATCAACCTGAACTCATTTTCAGCGACTTGATTCCAATGCCAGAACTCGACGCCATCGACCGCAAGATTCTCGGCCACCTCCAGGCCGACGGCCGCATCACCATGCAGGAGCTGGCCGACAAGGTGGGCCTCTCGGTCTCGCCCTGCCATCGCCGCGTGAAATTGCTGGAGGAGCGCGGCGTCATCACCCGCTACATCGCGAGCGTCGACCAGAAGGCGCTCGGGCTGCACGTCTCGGTGTTCATCTCGATCAAGCTGGCTCGGCAGAAGGAGGAGGACCTGAAACGGTTCGAGAAGGCGATCTCGGCCTGGCCCGAGGTGCTGGAGTGCTATCTGATGACAGGCAATCGGGACTACATGCTGCGGGTGGTAGCGGCCGACCTGTCGTCGTATGAGGCGTTCCTGAAGACCAAGCTGACAAGGCTCGACGGCATCGCCTCGATCGAGAGCAGCTTTGCCCTGAGTCAGGTCAAGTACTCGATTGCACTGCCGGTGTGAGCCAAGCAATCGCCACGACTTCCGCTGTCGTCCCGGCGAACGCCGGGACCCATACTCCGCGGCGGCCGTGGTGAAACAAGCCTGGTCCAACATCTCGCGCAACAACATCTTCCTGGGGTTATGGGTCCCGGCGTTCGCCGGGACGACACCGTGTTTGTTGAAACGAGACGCCCACCAAGATTTCCGTCATTGCGAGGAGCGCAGCGACGAAGCAATCCAGAGCGCATCCGCGGCAAGATCCTGGATTGCTTCGCTGCTGTTCAGCCCGGGGACATGGCTGACAGGTGTTCGGAGACATGGTTGACACCTCAAAAT
>NZ_JBNPUK010000030.1:0-18407 GCF_051168135.1 Bradyrhizobium sp. HKCCYLRH2060 | reverse complement strand
TTGGCGATGCTCAAGACCGCAGAAGAATCCACGCCATGCACCATGTCCAGTCTGTCTGAACCGGACAGCCGTGGGACAAGCCCGGCCATGACGAGCTTGGGGTTGGCGGTTTCCACTTTTCAAAGAGCGGTTAGTCTGAGACATGCTGCCTTATCCTCGCGGCGCATCCGCGCCCGAGCTTTGCGTCACGCGTCGCCTCCGGATAACGCAGAGGCGCAGGGAAGGCCGGATGCTGGCCGCACCCATGGCCCGCCTGCGAAAAAAATGCAGGCGGCAGGAACCACAGGTACGAGCCGGAACACCCGGCCTTCCCTGCGCGATGGTTGAACGGCTGCTTCGCGTTCTCCCCGGTGCGCCGGCTTTCTGGCCACCGTCGTCCGCGTGATGCAGAGCACCACAACGAACTTGACATCAGCGTCGGGATGCCAGGACCGCGCGACTTGACCGTGCGCATCGGAATTGTTCGTCCGCGCGGGCAATCCCACGCGCAATCCGACACGCCCATCGCATCCCACACTCAGCGTTCGTGACGACCGCGATACGCCCCTCTTGCTGTGAGGCGGGACGCGCGGAAATCTGCGCCTGATTTGCCCGACGGCGCAAGGACTTTCGTGCGACGAACTAACACGACGGGCAATTCGTGCATGAGCGTCATGCGCGATCTGCCCGTCGTGCGGACATCACGTGCATTCTCCCTGTCACCAACATCACGCGGCGTTGGCAGGTCGATCCCGGACTCTCCGAACCGATGCGCCGCGATTAATCATCGCTGATGGACGCGGCTCAAGGCTCGCCGAGACCGCGAGCCAAGCACAAACATTGATTTGGCCGCGGTTCGATGCCACCTTTCGCGATCTCCGACACTTCTTCTCTTCAGGAACGTGAGGCGATCTGGGATGCGCGTCCTGCTGTCGGAAGGATCAGGCCTCACGTCGCGTCAGGTCGCCGGGCGCCTCGGCGCGCTCGGACATGAGGTCGAGATCCTGTCCTCGACGCGGATCTGCCTGTCGCGCTTCACCCGGCATGTGCGGGCTGTTCACGCCGTGCCGCGGTTCGGACGCGATCCGTTCGGATGGCTCGCCGCGGCAGAACGCATTGCAGCCGAGCGAAAGGTCGATCTGCTGTTTCCCACGCAGGAACAGGTGACGGTGCTCTCGGCAAGATTGCCGCAGCTCCGGGGCGCGACGATCGTGCCGCCGTTCAAAAGTCTCGCGCGGGTTCAGGACAAGATATCGGCCTTTCATACGCTCGAAGCCGCAAGCGTGCCACAGCCGCCCACGACGATGGTCTCGCGGATCGAGGATCTCCGTGACGTCGCAGCCTATCCCGTTTTTCTGAAGCGCCCCGTCAGCACGGCAAGCTCGGGCGTCCGCAGGGCGCGAAACGCCGCCGAGCTCAATGCAGCCGCGCGCGAGCTTGGACTTGGTGACGGCTCGGCGTTGATTGCCCAGGCTCAGGTGGCAGGGCCGCTCGCAATGGTGCAGGCCGTTGCCAACCGCGGCCGGCTGGTTGCGCATCATGCCTGCCTTCGCGTGCGCGAGGGCGTCGGTGGCGGAGCGTCGCTGAAGCAGAGCATCGTGCTGCCCGGTCTGGCCGTCATGCTGTCGCGGCTGGTCGCGTTGCTGGATTGGCACGGTGGGCTGTCGATGGATGTGATCATCGCCGATGGCGGACCGGTCATCATTGATGTCAATCCCCGGCTGGTCGAACCTGCCAACGCCTTCGCTGCGGGTGTGGATCTCGTTGCGGCGATGATCGATGCGGCCATTGGTGCTGCGACTGGGGAATGTCCGGCCGGGGCCGCCGGCGTGCGGACCCGCCAGACGCTGCTGGCGATCCTTGGCGCCGCCGAGCAGACGGGGGCGCGGATCGCGGTGTTGCGCGAAGCGATCGATGCGATTGCGGCACGCGGCGACTACGCCGGATCAACCGAGGAACTGACGCCAGTCGCGGGCGATCCGCTTGCGCTCGTTCCCGTCATCGCTGCGCTCGGCGCGTCGCTGATCCGCCCGTCGCTATGGCGCAAATTCCATAGCGGCGCCGTTGGTCCCTACGCAGTCACGCCGGAGGCGTGGGCAGAGATTCTGGCTGCGGCGGCTTGATAGCGCAGACCGCCGCGGTGATCCGGCGAGGATTGCGCGTCTTCAATCCCTCTGGACTTAACTCATTCACACGGTGGTCGCATATCTAATGACAACTAACGTGACGGGCAGTTCGTGCATGAAGCTCATGCGCAAACTGCCCGCCGTACAACGTCTGATGCGGCTTGGTCGCTGCTGCCTCGTCGGCAATCTACAGCAAGCCGACCTTGTGCATCATGTCGCGGATCTGCGCCGGACTGGGATCACCGGCGGCCGGGCTCGACCACTCGCCGGTCGTCGTTGCCGGGCCCCTGGCAACCGAGCCGGATCCGTTGGGCTTGCCATTGGGCGCCTGCGGCGCCAGCGTCGGAGACGTCGCGGCGTTCTGCGCTTCGCCGCGCGCCAGTCCCAGCAGACGACGAAGGACGTCGAGCGAGGGATCGGCCGCGGGCGCGGAGGCGACGGCCGCTTCCAGGCCGAGGGCGCGCATCGCGTTCGGCAGCCCGGCTCCCGCACGATTGGGGTCGCCGAACTGCAGCGGCGTCGACGTCTCCTTCAGGATCTGGAACAGCCGCTCCACGCGTCGCGCGTCGCGCGTCGCGAACGGGCCCTTGAAGTCGGGATGATGCGCCAGCACCAGCGCAGCGAGGCCGGTGACATGCGGCGTCGCCATCGAGGTGCCGTCCCACGCCCCGAATCCATCGGCCGGCAGCGAGGACACGATGCCGACGCCGGGCGCGCAGACGTCGATCTCCGGCCCGAAGCAGCTGAACTTCGCCGGAAAATATCCGTCGCTGCTGCGGAAGCCGTCCAGCGCCTGCTGGGCGTGGAAGCTGTCCTCGGGAAACTCGCCCCATTTGCCCATCGCGGCGACCGACAGGCAATGCGGCGTCGAGCCGGGAAACTGGACCGGCCCCGACGAATTTCCCGCAGCGACGATACAGGCGAGGCCCATCTGCTTGGCCCGCAGGATCCGCTCCTCGATGATCTGCGACGGCTCGCCGCCGCCCAGGCTCATATTGGCGACGTCGATGCCGTTCTCCATGCAGTAGTCGAGCGCCGAGACGAGATCGCTGAACCGGCCGCCCGGGAAGATCCGGCAGACATGGATTTCGGCCGCCGGAGCGAAGCCGCGAATGCCGCCGCCGCTGCCGACCGGGCCGCCGGCGATGATCCCGGCGCAATGCGAGCCGTGACCGATGGTATCGATGGTCCAGCTCGCGGGATCATTGCCGACGATGCTCTTGCCGATCGTGACGCCGTGCAGATTGCGATGCGTTGGTGCTGCGCCGGAATCGATCACCGCGATCTTCACGCCCGCGCCATTGTAGGCGAGGGGAACACGATCGAGGCCCATCGCGCGCTGGCCCCATCCCAGCAATTGCTGGCCGGGAAAGCCGCGCAGGTAGGCGCCCAGCGTCTTCGCGGCAATGCGATTTACGCTGTCGGGGGTCAGTTGCGGACGGTCGAGCCAGAAGGTCCAGTAATCGACCCGCGGCTTGATCAGGATCGAGCGGATGGTGTCGGGCGTTTCGCCCTGAATCTTGAGCGTGACACGGCCGCTGGCGTCGGTGACGCCCTGAACCGGCCACACGCTGCCGAACACGTAGACTTCCGTCTCGGGCAACGGTCCGCTCTCGCCGACCACTTCGATCGTCGTCGAGAAGCCGTCGGCCATGGGAATGAGAACGCCGGGATTGGGAAGCTGGTGCGGCGCCGGAGTCTGCGGAACGGTCGGATCGAGCATGTAGGTGAGCGGCGCATCGTGCTCGACCGCGAGCCGCGCTCCGGCCTGGGCCTTGAGCAATTCGGCCTTGTCGGGCGTCATGCGGGCCAGCACCATGGGGCCGAGCGGCGCCTGTCCCGGGTCGGCGCTCTGAAATCCGAGCAGCCGCGGCGGCTGAATCGTCTTCACCACGTCGATGTCGGGAGTGTTTGTCAGTTGCTGGACGATGAAGTCGGCGCTGAAGGTCGCAAGCCCCGTCTGCTGGCGCGGGGCCAGGATGTACTGCGCCCGTCGCTGCGAGATCGTTGCGCCGGGTTGCCCCGTCGCTGGCGCCGCCTTGCCGCCGTCGCTGCGACCGGTCCCTTTCGCGGCAGGGGCTGATGCGGCGGTCGCCGCTGCCGCGGCCTGCGGTGCGGCAGCGGCCTCGGCCGAGGGCTGCTCCGCTCCCGGCTGCGCTCCGGTGCCGTTGACGGCCGTGCCGGCCGCATCCTTCTGATCAGAGATTTCGGGTTTGCTTCGTGCGGCCATCTGCGGGCTCCTTCATTCTCGCTCGTGACATCGTCGGGGGCGCGGCTGGAGTCAGCCGGCGCCAAAGGGTTTCAGTGGAGCGTTCGGCTCGACCACGATCGTGCTGAAAGTCGATCGGAGGCGATCGGCCTGGCTCTTCGTCATCGACAGGATGACGACGTCGGGGGCGACCTGACCGATGCGCTTCACGCCGGGCTCACGGCTCAGATGATCAGCAAGCTGGCCGGACTTGACCGGCTCGCCCTGCACGATGAATTCCTGCTCCGAGTTCGGATCCGCCATGCCTCGCTCCCTCCATGTCAGGTCGGCGGTGGGCGGACCTTTGGTGCGCCCACCGTCTCACTCGCTTGCATCCGCGTTGCGAATGTCGCGGATCGTTGCTTCCAATCGGTCGTCCTAGTGCATCGTGCCGGTGGGCTGGCCGGTGGCGAAGATGCCGAGCGTATGCCCGATGTTGAGGCCGGTCTGCGCGCCCTGTCCGATCTTCTTGAGCACGCTCCAGAAGCCCTGCAGCTCCATGTCGGTCGGCTGCGCCGCCGCGGCGGCCTGCGGGCCGGCGCTGAAGATGCCGAGGTTGTGGCCGACATCGAGGCCGGTCTGGACGCCCTGTCCGATCTTCTTGAGCACGCTCCAGAAGCTCTGCAGCTCCATGTCGGTCGGCTGCGCCGCCGCGGCGGCCTGCGGGCCGGCGCTGAAGATGCCGAGGTTGTGGCCGACATCGAGGCCGGTCTGGACGCCCTGTCCGATCTTCTTGAGCACGCTCCAGAAGCCCTGCAGCTCCATGTCGGTCGGCTGCGCGGCGGCGGGGGCCGCTTGCGGACCGGCGCTGAAGATGCCGAGGTTGTGGCCGACATTGAGACCGGTCTGGACGCCCTGTCCGATCTTCTTGAGCACGCTCCAGAAGCCCTGCAGCTCCATGTCGGTCGGCTGCGCCGTGGCGGCCGCGGCCTGCGGATCGACGTTGAAGATGCCGAGGTTGTGGCCGACATTGATACCGGTCTGGACGCCCTGACCGATCTTCTTGAGCACGCTCCAGAAGCCCTGCAGCTCCATGTCGGTCGGCTGCGCGGCGGCGGGGGCTGCCTGCGGGCCGGCGCTGAAGATGCCGAGGTTGTGGCCGACATTGAGGCCGGTCTGGACGCCCTGACCGATCTTCTTGAGCACGCTCCAGAAGCCCTGCAGCTCCATGTCGGTCGGCTGCGCGGCGGCGGGTGCGGCCTGCGGACCGGCGCTGAAGATGCCGAGGTTGTGGCCGACATTGAGACCGGTCTGGACGCCCTGTCCGATCTTCTTGAGTACGCTCCAGAAGCCCTGCAGCTCCATCTCCGACGGCTGCTCGGTGCCGGGGCCGGCCGAGAACGGCGCGAACCCGCCGGCGATTCCGCCGATGGCGCCGCCAAAGTCGCGGCCGGTCTTGCCGCCGATCAGGCGTCCGATCGCTTGTCCGGCGAACCTGCCGAGAACGGAGCCGAAGATCCCTTCGGGATTCAATTGACCATAGTCTTCAGTCGACTGCTGCATGCCACTCATGTTGAGTCTCCTCGCTCGTTGTCTGATCTTCGAGCGGCGCGCCGCTTGACCTCATCAGGAGTAGTTGCTGCGCGACGTCGATCGAGGGCGATGTTGCGCGTGTGGCCGTGATGCAAGTGTCAAGCAGGGCGTGAAAGTGCCGTCAAAATCGATCGTGTGTGGAACGCATGGAGCAAGGTCGCGCCGATCGTCAGACGCGGAGCATGCGCCTGATCTCACGCTGCAGGGATTCGGTTTCGCTCTCCGGCGTGGCGCCGACCTGCTTGCGCAGGATGGTGCGGCAGAAGTCATATTGACGCAGGGCGTCGGCACGGCGGCCCTGCTGCGCGTAGCAGCGCATCAAGGTGCGGTGGACGTCCTCCTGCAGCGGATCGGCGGCCAGCACACGCAATGAGAACGTCGTGGCGATCTCCACATGTTCCCGGCCGCCGACGTCGAGCAGACCCGCGATCGCCCGGATCGCTCGCGTCTTCAAGCGTTGACGCTCGGCGGAGAGCCACGCCTCGAACGCGCAGGACGTCGAGCTGATGCCGTCGAGCAATTCGCCGCGGAACAGCGCGGCGGCGCGGGCCATGGTCTCCAGATCGCCGAGTTGCAGCAGCAGCTCGAACTCCTGCACGTCGGTGGTGACGGCGTTCGGATGGATGCGGATGTCGTCGCGCTCCGCCGAGATGACGTCGGCGCATTGCGGCAGCACCCGGCGCAGCGTCAACAGCGCCTGGCGCAGGTTTGCGCGCGCATTGTCGCCGAAGCGGCCTTCCCACAGGAGCGCGGCCAGCTTGCTGCGTGAAATGCCGTGCGGAGAGGTGAGGGCGAGATAGCCCAGGAGCGTTGCCGCCTTGCGGCTTGGAATGACGACCTGCTCGCCCGAGACCCGTCTGATTTCAAGACCGCCAAACAGATTGATACGCAGCAAACTCATTGTCTCTCTCCTCTGAATGGCGACTCGCTGCGATCGGCGCCGGGCCTGCAGAAGTCGAGCTTCTCGTGCGATGAGATTGAGCGGCTGCAGCCGGATCAGGTCTGCACGGTCGTCGCCCAAAGGCGAGCCGCCACGCTGTCGTTGTCATCGTCGAAATGAGATCGGCAATGCAGTTAAGTCTGTCCGCGCAACGTTCGGTTCAATCTTGGATTGTATGACGGAGCGAGACTGTCCCTCGTGACTTGCAGTATGCACCCCATCGTGTCCAGTGTGGGCGAAGTCGGAACTGTGCGCTGTGAGCTGCGGCACACTCGAGGACCGACACGATCATGCTGTATCAGCAGCCATGGCAAACGAGATTGGAATTGTTCCGATGAGATCGTTCCGCAAGGAACTTTGGTTCCAGACGCCGGGCCGGCGGGCCTTCATCAACATCACGCGTGAGGTCGAGGCGGCGCTGAAGGAGAGCGGCGTGCGCGAGGGCCTCGTGCTCGTCAACGCCATGCACATCACGGCGTCGGTCTTCATCAATGACGACGAGAGCGGGCTGCATCACGACTATGAGCAATGGCTGGAGGAACTCGCCCCGCACGAGCCGGTGGCGGGCTATCGCCACAACCGCACCGGCGAGGACAATGCCGACGCCCACATGAAGCGCCAGATCATGGGCCGCGAGGTCGTGGTCGCGATCACGCAAGCCAAGCTCGACTTTGGCCCGTGGGAGCAGATCTTCTACGGCGAGTTCGACGGCGGGCGGCGCAAACGCGTGCTGATCAAGATCATTGGCGAGTAGGAGGACGCCGGAGCTTTCGGGCGTCATTGCGAGGAGCGCAAGCGACGAAGCAATCCAGGGGCCACGCGTGACGCCGTTCCGTATGGCCCCTGGATCGCTTCGCTGGCGCTCGCGATGACGGAGGAGGGTGGGGAGCCTCGGCTGTCATGCCCGCGCAAGCGGGCATCCAGTACGCCGCGGCCTCTCGGAGGACACAGCGACCGGCGCGGGCGAGAGCGCGACTCGAGCCTCGGCTGTCGCGCTTGCCAGCACTCCGTGGTGTGACGATCCCTGTTGGATTAGGCCGCAGATGATGCGCGCGCTCTCTCGCCCGCGAACACCGCCTTGATCTCGGCTACGACCTTCGGCGTGTTCTCGTCGAGCACGAAGTGTCCCGCGTCGAGCCACACCAGCTTTACGTCGGCGAGGTCGTTGAGATAGGCGCGGGCGCCGGGCGGGATGAAGAACGGATCGTGCTGGCCCCAGACGATCAGCGTCTTCGGGCTGTGGGCGCGGAAGGCCGCCTGCCACTCCGGATAGCGCGCGACGTTGGTCTTGTAGTTCTCCAGCAGATCGAGCTGGTAGTCCTGCGTGCCCGGACGGTCGAGCAGCGCCTGGTCGAGAGTCCAGTTGTCGGGATTGACGGCTTCAGGATCCTTGGCGCCGACCAGCCATTGGAACTTGGTGCCGTCGAGGCTCAGCAGCTCGCGAGCGGGCGCCTCGGTCTCCGGCGTGCGCGTCTCCCACAACGGCAGCAGCACCTTCTTCGGCGCCTCGCCGACCCCCTCCATATAGGCATTGGTATTCTGGAGGATGAAGCCTCTCACGCGCTCCGGCCGCTGCGTGAACAGGCGGAAGCCGACCGGCCCGCCATAGTCCTGCATGTAGAGAATGTAGGACTCGAGCCCGAGCACGTCGACGAGACCCGCGACATGCCGGGCGAGGTTGTCGAAGGTGTAGTCGAACTCTGCACGCGACGGCGCGTCGGAATGGCCGAATCCGATGTAGTCGGGCGCTACCAGATGGAAGCGATCGGCGAGCGCGGGGATCAGGTCGCGGAACATCTGGCTGCTGGTCGGCAGGCCATGCAGCAGCAGGATCGTCGGCGCCGTCGGGTCGCCGGCCTCGCGGTAGAAGACGTTGCGGCCGTGGACGGTCGCGGTTCGGAAGCGGGTCTGGGTGGTCATGGGGAAGCTCCTGGTCTCGGGCGGTCGGGACTCGTTGGCCGCCCGTCGCCCTGGTTCTATGCCTTCCAAAATCGGGCGCGAGTCGCTAGATTCGAGAAGAGGCCTCCCATTTTTTGGAAAGATACGTTGGATCGTCTGGACGCCATGGCGGTGCTGTTGGCCGCAGCCGAGGCCGGGAGTCTGTCGAAGGCCAGCCGGACGCTCGGGCTGCCGCTCGCGACGGTCAGCCGCAAGGTGGCCGAGCTCGAAGCGCATCTGAAGGCTTCGCTTCTGATCCGCTCGGCGAAGGGCCTGGAGCTGACGCCGGCGGGTCGGTCCTATGTCGCAGCGGCGCGCGCGATCCTGGAACAGGTCGCCGAGGCCGAGCGTGTCGCCAGCGGCGAATACTCCGAGCCCAAGGGCGATCTCGTGGTGACGGCGCCGATCATGTTCGGCCGGCTGCATGCGCTGCCTGTGGTGACGCGCTTCCTTGGCGCCTTTCCGGACGTGGCGGTCGATCTCGTGATGACCGATCGTGTCGCGCACTTTCTCGACGACCAGGTCGACGTCGCCCTGCGCATCGGCCAGTTGCCGGATTCGAGTTTGATCGCCACCCGGCTCGGCAGCGTCCGCCACGTCATCTGCGCCAGCCCGGATTATCTCGCCGCCAATGGCTGCCCGGCGCGGCCGGAGGATCTGGCACGGCACGGCGTGATCTCGTTCCAGAGCGTGTCGGTGCCCGGCACCTGGCCGTTCGAAGTCGACGGCGCCGAGATCCCCGCCAGCTTCCGCGCGCGCCTCGGCGTCAACACGATCGATGCGGCGATCGAAGCCGGCCTGTCGGGAGCGGGCCTGGTGCGGGCGTTGTCCTATCAAGTCGTCGATCATGTCCGCTGCGGCCGACTTCAGCTCGTGCTCGAAGCCTTCGAGCCGGCGCCGCGCCCGGTGCATCTCGTCTATGACGGCCAGACCCGGCTGCCGCTGAAGCTGCGCGCCTTCGTCGACTTCGCCGTGCCGCTGCTGCGGCAGCGGCTGGAGGAGGCGGCGATTTGAGGGACGTTTGGACGCAAAGTGGCTGCTGCAAAACACGCTGTCATCGCCCGGCTTGACCGTGCGATCCAGTGCGCGGGCAATGACAGATGTAGTCGGAGCAGCAGCATGCCTCCTTATCCTGCCATCGACCTTGGATCGCGCGGTCCCCAGCGGCCGGCCTCGACCAGGGCGATAAAGCGCTCGACGGATGCGTTGAACAGCGCCGGCTCCTCCAGGTTCAACACATGTCCGGACTTCGGGAAGAACGTTAGCCCGGACGCCGGCAGATGCTGCTTGAGAAACAAACTCGGCGCGATGCAGGCGTCGTCCTCGTCGCCGCAGATGATCAGGGCCGGGGTTGTAACGCGGCGGATGGCGTCCGTCATGGTGTAGATCGATGGCCTGCTGCCCTGGAAGCCGCGCATGGTGTTGGCCGAGCCACGCGCGTCGTGGCGGGCGAGCGCGGCGTAGAAGTCGGCATGGCCGCGCGGGTCCTTGATGAGGAAGGGAATGCGGCCGGGGGCCTCGCGGGTGACCTTGGCGGTCTCGGCCGAGCCGAGTGTCTCGAACTGCTCGGCGGTGGCGCGGCACTGGGCGCGGAAGGCCTCGAGATGCTCGAGGCTGGAGCCCGAGCCGACGCCGGCCAGCACCATCGAGCGGATGCGATCCGGTGCGTTCAGTGCCACCTGCAGCGCGGAGTACGAGCCCATCGACAGGCCGACGAAATGGGCGCTGTCGATGCCGAGGTGGTCGAGCACGGCGATCGCGTCGGTGTAGAAATGCACGTGGCTATAGGCGTCGGGCGCGGCCGGCACGTCCGAGGGCGTGTAGCCGCGCGCGGAGTAGGCGATGCAGCGGTGGCGCCGCGCGAAGTAGCGCAGTTGCGGCTCCCAATTGGTGTGGTCGGCGGCGAACTCGTGCAGGAAGATCAGCGGCGTGCCCACGCCGACCTCTTCAAAATAGAGGCGAACGCCATCTTTGGCCGTTGCATGGGGCATCGTCAGCTCCTCCCGTGTCGCGTGCCTGATGATGACGAGTCGCGCGATACGCGACAACGTCCCGATCGACGGCCTTGTTTTCGCCGCAACATAGACTCGGAATCACCCTCTCGTCGCCAGGCTTTTGCCGTCGATGGTCATGGTTTCGTCACAGCGCAACATTTTACGGACCTCCGCTGGCGGCTTGCAGAGGGGCCGCGCTGAGGACCAGGGGGTGCCAAGTCAGGGTACTGGGGGAAGTAACAGAAGGATTGAGTATGGTTGTGTCTACCCTTCGCCGGTCGCTTCACATCGTTGCGCTGACCATGGGTGCGGCAGTCGTCGCCGTCACCGCAACACCGGCATCGGCCCGTCCGCATCACGGCTCGGGGCATCATGCCCACCGCAGCCACGGCGGCCATCACTACGCAAGGCATCATCACCACCGGCGTTCCGTCGCCCGGCTGTCGCGCTGGGAGCGCGGCGTGGCGCGGGTGCAGGTGAGCGGCGTTGCCGATGCGCAGGCCAGCGTCATGATGCCGGGCACGGCGTCCGACGGCATGGCGTCGTCGAGCGGCTTCGGCGGCGGCAGCAGCGTCGTCTCCGCGGCGCGCAGCTACATCGGCAGCGGTAATCCGACCGGCCGGCGCAGCCTGTGGTGCGCCCGTTTCATGAACATGGTGCTGGAGCGCACCGGCCATCGCGGCACCGGCTCCGACATGGCGCGCTCGTTTGCGAGCTATGGCCAGCGCGTCTCCGGCCCGCAGGTCGGCGCGATCGCGGTGATGAGCCGCCGCGGCGGCGGTCATGTCGGCGTGGTCTCGGGCGTCGATGCCCAGGGCAATCCGATCGTCATCTCCGGCAACAACGGCAACCGCGTCCGCGAGAGCGCGGTGTCGCGCGGCCGCGTGTATGCCTATGTGATGCCGAACTGAGAGCTCTCGAACTTGAACTGATGAGGTGAGCCCTCGCGGCTCGCGCGCTCTGCGCCTCCCCCGCTTGCGGGGGAGGTCGCATCGGAGAGGCGATCCGGGTCGGGGAAGTCTGTCCTCACGAAGATTTTCGCGTGTGGCGCCCCCACCCCGGCCCTCCCCCGCAAGCGGGAGAGGGGGCGCACCGTCGATGCGGTGAGTGCTCGAACTACACCAGCCGCAGCTGCTCGACCGCGAGTTCGTCGCCGACCGCGATGTCGCCGGCTGCGATCACCTCGGCGTAGATGCCGCATTCATTGTTGCCGCGCCGGGCCATCAGCGCCGGCGGGATGTCGAGGTCGCGGGCGGCGGTGTCCGGGTCGACGTTGACGGCGGCGCAGCGGGTGGTGGTCTTGACGACCTTGAGCCGCGCCGAGCCGATCCGCAGCGTTTCGCCCATCAGCGAGGTCTCGTGCCAGGCCGGCCAGCCGGCGACGTAGACATTGGCGCGGAAGCGCAGCGGATGCACGGTCGCGCCGACCAAGGTCTCGATCTCCGCGATCGAGGCGAGGTTGATGATCGAGACCACCTTGCGAGCCAGATCCGTAAAGGCGTAGCCACCGCCCGACAGCAGCCTGACCGGGCCGCGCAGCTCGTCGGCAAACTCGCGCGCGAAGAACGCCTCGATGGCGGCGCGGCCGTCGGCGCTTTCGAGGTCGCCTTGGGCGACGATCGCGCCGTCCTTGCGGATGGTGAGGATGTTGGTCGCGTCGCCGAAGTGCGTCTTGAACCCGGCCAAGCGCTCATTGCGCATCAGCATCAGATACGCCGTTTTCGGCTTCCACACCGGCGCCGCCGGATCGAAGCCGGTTGGGCCGTTTTCCAGCGCGTAGCGGCGATCGGCCGGCAGCGTTTCGCCGACCCGTAACGGGGCCGTTTGCAGTGGTTCCGGGGTAAGGCCCTTGACCGGATAGCGGTACAGGCCGGCGATGCGCGCGGGAGGGGTCTGGCTCATGCCGCCTCATAGGAGATTCCCATGGTCGCGGCCAGGGCACACGAATTTGTGAAGCGGCCCCTTCCGTTTTCGCACCGCCTTCCCACATTTCCACTCAAGCCGGGCGCAAGCCGGCGACGTCAATGGTTGCGGCGTTGATGGACGTCAACGTGCGCGGTCCGAAACCCAATGAAGATGCTGAAGCCGTGCCTTCGGGGCGTCACAGCAGGCTGAGGGAAACATCATGAATATCGACAAATATACCGAGCGCGCGCGGGGCTTCATCCAATCGGCGCAATCGCTGGCGATGCGCGACGGCCATCAGCAGTTTTCGCCGCTGCATCTGCTGAAGGTTCTGCTCGACGATAGCGAAGGCCTCGCGGGCGGTCTGATCGATCGCGCCGGCGGCAATTCGCGCGCGATTTTGAAGGCGACCGAGGACGCACTGGGCAAGCTGCCGAAAGTGTCGGGCAGCGGCGCCGGGCAGATCTATCTGTCGCCCGAGCTGGCGCGCGCCTTCGACGCGGCGGAAAAGGCGGCCGAGAAGGCCGGCGACAGTTTCGTCACGGTGGAGCGCCTGCTGCTCGGGCTGACGCTGGAGAAGAACAGCGAGACCGGCGGCATCCTCGCCAAGGGCGGCGTCACCGCGCAGAATCTCAACGCGGCGATCGAGAGCCTGCGCAAGGGGCGCACGGCCGACTCGGCGACCGCCGAGAACGCCTATGATGCCTTGAAGAAATATGCCCGCGACCTGACCCAGGCGGCGCGCGACGGCAAGCTCGATCCGGTGATCGGCCGCGACGAGGAGATCCGCCGTACGATTCAAGTGCTGTCACGGCGCACCAAGAACAATCCCGTGCTGATCGGCGAGCCCGGCGTCGGCAAGACCGCGATCGTCGAGGGCCTCGCGCTGCGCATCGTCAATGGCGACGTGCCGGAGAGCCTGAAGGACAAGCGGCTGCTGTCGCTCGATCTGGGCGCACTGATTGCGGGCGCGAAATATCGCGGCGAGTTCGAGGAGCGGCTGAAATCCGTGCTGCAGGAGGTCACGGCCGCTGAAGGCACCTTCGTGCTGTTCATCGACGAGATGCACACCCTGATCGGCGCCGGCAAGGCCGACGGTGCCATGGATGCGTCGAACCTCTTGAAGCCCGCGCTCGCCCGCGGTGAGCTGCACTGCATCGGCGCGACCACGCTCGACGAATATCAGAAGCATGTCGAGAAGGACGCGGCGCTCGCGCGCAGGTTCCAACCGGTCTACGTCACCGAGCCCACGGTCGAGGACACCATCTCGATCCTGCGCGGCCTGAAGGACAAATACGAGCAGCATCACGGCGTGCGCATTACCGACTCCGCGCTGGTGGCGTCGGCGACCTTGTCGAACCGCTACATCACCGACCGCTTCCTGCCGGACAAGGCCATCGACCTGATGGACGAGGCGGCGGCGCGGCTGAAGATGCAGGTCGACAGCAAGCCCGAGGAACTGGACTCGCTCGACCGCGAGATCATCCGGCTCAAGATCGAGCAGGAGGCCTTGAAGAAGGAGAGCGATCTTGGCTCCAAGACGCGGCTGCAGGCGCTGGAGAAGGAGCTCGCCGATCTCGAGGAGAAGTCGGCGGCGCTGACGTCGAAATGGAGCGCCGAGAAGGACAAGCTGTCGAACGCGCAGAAGCTCAAGAGCGAGCTGGACGGCCTGCGGATCGAGCTCGCCAACGCGCAGCGCCGCGGCGAGTATCAGAAGGCGGGCGAGCTGGCCTATGGCCGCATCCCCGAGCTGGAGAAGCAACTGGCCGACATCGAGGCCAAGGAGAATGCCGGCGAGATGATGGAAGAGGCGGTCACCGCCAACCACATCGCGCAGGTGGTCTCGCGCTGGACCGGCGTGCCGGTTGACAAGATGCTCGAGGGCGAGAAGGACAAGCTGCTGCGCATGGAGGACTCGCTCGGCAAGCGTGTCGTCGGCCAGTTCGAGGCCGTGCATGCGGTCGCGACCGCCGTGCGGCGCTCGCGTGCCGGCCTGCAGGACCCGCACCGGCCGATGGGCTCGTTCATGTTCTTAGGCCCCACCGGCGTCGGCAAGACCGAGCTGACCAAGGCGCTCGCCGAGTATCTGTTCAACGACGAGACCGCGATGGTCCGGCTCGACATGTCCGAGTACATGGAGAAGCATTCGGTGTCGCGGCTGATCGGCGCGCCTCCCGGCTATGTCGGCTATGACGAGGGCGGGGCGCTCACCGAGGCCGTGCGCCGCCGGCCGTACCAGGTCGTCCTGTTCGACGAGATCGAGAAGGCGCATCCGGATGTCTTCAACGTGCTGCTTCAGGTGCTCGACGACGGCCGTCTGACCGACGGCCAGGGCCGCACCGTCGACTTCCGCAACACGCTGATCATCATGACGTCGAATCTCGGCTCCGAGTTCCTGGTCAACCAGCCGGAGGGCGAGGATACGTCCGAGGTCCGCGAATTGGTGATGGGCACGGTGCGGAGCCATTTCCGACCCGAGTTCCTCAACCGCGTCGACGAGATCATCCTGTTCCATCGCCTGCAGAAGAGCGAGATGGGCCGGATCGTCGAGATCCAGTTCTCCCGCCTCCAGAAGCTTCTGGAGGAGCGCAAGATCACGCTGTCGCTCGATGGCGACGCGCGCGACTGGCTCGCCGCCAAGGGCTGGGATCCGGCCTACGGTGCCCGTCCCTTGAAGCGGGTGATCCAGCGCAGCGTGCAGGATCCGCTCGCCGAGATGATTCTCGCCGGCGACATCAAGGATGGCGACAACGTCGCCATCTCGTCGGAAGGCAATGTGCTGACCTTCAACGGCAAGGCGCATCGTACGGCGGAGATCGCGACGTTCGAGGCGCCGATCCCGAAGCGCAAGCTGAACTGATCTCGAACATCCGCAGCACTCAAACGGCAACGGCCCGCGCCAAGCGCGGGCCGTTTGCGTTTGGAGCATGCTGAGGGGCAGGGCTACCGATTCACCTGGATCGGGCCGGCATCGGAGATGCGCGACGCGCCGGGGCCGCGGCTGGTCATCATCTGGTCGACGCGGTCGCGCTCCTTCTCGAAGCTCGCCATGATCGGGCCTTCCAGCGACCGGCCGCGCGGCAGCTTCACGCGCATCGGGTCGACGAAGCGGCCGTTGACCAGGATCTCGTAATGGACGTGCGGGCCGGTCGACATGCCGGTCGAGCCGACGAAACCGATGACCTGGCCCTGGCGCACGCGCTTGCCGGGCTCCATGCCCTTGGCAAAGGCCGACATGTGGCCGTAGGCGGTCTCATAGCCGTTGTTGTGCTTGATGCGGATATATTTGCCGTAGCCGCCTTCCTGGCCGACCTTCTCGAGCACGCCGTTGCCGGAGGCAAAAATGGGGGTGCCGTAGGCTGTGGCCCAGTCGACGCCGGTGTGCATCTTGACGAAGCCGAGGATTGGATGGCGGCGGCCGCCAAAGCCGGAGCGCATGATCGCGTTGTTGACCGGCTTGCGCACCAGGAACTTCTTCGCGCTCTTGCCGGTCTCGTCGTAATAGTCGACGACGCTGTCGTCGGGGGTCTGGAACCGGTAGTATTTCTTGGTCTCGCCGCCGACCGTCAGGGAGGTGAACAGCACCTCGGTCTTGTCGTTGTTGCCGGGCTTGTCGTCGTCGTCGCCGGCATAGAAGACGTCGAACGAATCCCCGGGCTGCACCTTGCGCTGGAAATCGACGTCGTAGGAGTAGATGCGGATCATGTCCTCGATGACCGGCGTGGGCACCTTGTTGCGCATCGCCGTCTCGTAGATGCTCTGATAGAGGCG
The DNA here is from genome assembly GCF_051168135.1 of Bradyrhizobium sp. HKCCYLRH2060. NCBI lineage: Bacteria > Pseudomonadati > Pseudomonadota > Alphaproteobacteria > Hyphomicrobiales > Nitrobacteraceae > Bradyrhizobium > Bradyrhizobium sp. HKCCYLRH2060. The sequence goes on along the minus strand of NZ_JBNPUK010000030.1, from coordinate 1,973 downwards.
GACACCGGTGCCGTCATCTTCCTCATCATTGGTGTTGTCAGCGGTCTCGGTGACCGTGTTCATGCTCTGCGCGTCGACGGCGACGTATCGTCCGAGGTCCGAAAGCGCGGCGACCGCCTCGATCATGGTGTCGTTGGCGACGATGACGCGGAACGGCTGCAGCCGGGCGCCGGGGGCAGGGCTGGATGGCGCCATCAGGATGCGCAGTTTCTCGCCTTCCTTCAGGCCGCCGTCACGGCCGCGCGGGCCGAGCTGGGCGGCGATCGCCTTGGCTTCGTCGGGCGTCGCGCCCTGGTCGCGCAGGATCGAGGCGACGGTATCGCCCTTCTTGACCAGGTGAACCCGCTCGCCGAGCGGATTGCCGCCGGTGATCTGGTCCTTGGTCTTGGGCAGCAAGGTGACATTTTCCGGCACCACCCGGGTCTCGAAGCCGGCGTAAGGATCGGGCGAGGTGCCGTCATTGGCATAGGACAGTTTCAGGTCGCCGCCTTGGACGGCCTGCGCGCCGGCCGCGTCGGCGGCGGCATTGGCAAGTGAGGCGTAGCGCACGCCGCCATTGTTGCCGCGCCAGTTCGCCGCATCACGGACCCGCATGACGATTTCGTCGAGCGCCACCGAGGTCGCGATCTTCGCCTTGGGGAGCACGGCGGCGAGATCCTTGGTCACGAATGAGACCTCGGCGTCGGGCTCGACGGCCTCGGGATTGTTCGGATCCTCGCCGGACCCCGTCTTGTCGTTGTCGGTGTCGCTCAGCAGGCGCTGGGCGTTGAAGGGCGGGATCTTGGCGGACAGATCGCTGGTCGCCATCGACAGGTTGCCCGAGATCCGGACGTAGGGACGGACCCGGATCAGCTCGCGCGAACCCGCGCGGGTCACGGTCGAGATGCGCACCACGTTGCGCGCCGCGGCGGCTTCGCTCGGCGGGGGCAGGCGGTCGCTCTTGCGCAAGGTGGCGACGCGGTCGTTGGCGCCGAAGGCGCCGCGCAGCGCGCTTTCCATCCGCTCCGGCATGCGCGCGAAGGTCATTTCGCCATCGAGCGACGCAAAAACGGCGCCGCCGATGAGGGCTGCGCCGCACAGACCAGTCAGAATCGTACCGGAGAACCATTGCACGGAGACGCGGCGGCGATCGATCACCGCGGCTTCGGAGCCATCGACCGATAGCGGCGGCTCATGACCGAGATCGATCATGCCGATCTCGCGTCCGTACCCCCCGCGTGACGTCCGATGGCTCAACCTTCGTCCCCCAAGTTCAAAGTCAGCACCGAGATCACTCAGCTGCCGGTTGGCTTAACGTCCAAGACAAACGGCTCGGAATGATGGCGCGCTTCTGTCGGTTCGAGACTCTCTGGCCCGAAAGCCGGACTCCACGAACCGCTATTGTTCTTCAGGATCTCTCGATGTCGTCTCGGCCGTATCAGGCGAAGGGCTCGCCGCTTCCTTGATCTGGATCATCCTTGAATCGATGGCAGTCCCCGCTGGACCCAAATCAACCCAGGTCGATGCTTAACAAATCGTCGCAGGATTGTGGCCCAAGTGGGGCACGAAGTCCGCAAGAAATCGGGGTTCTCCTGCTGTCCGGAAAAAAATGATTCGATGCGACGATTTGTTGACATTGGGCGTTGACACCCCGATCGGCCCCCCCTATAAACCCGATCACTGAGCGCGGCGCCGCTTCGGGACACACCGAGGCGAGCATTCGCGCCAATATTGCTCCTCACTTTCGTTGAGTGATGCACAACCGGTAAAACCCGGTTGCTCATCGACGTCGAAAAAGGTTGGGCGACCCCTCCACATGAGGGTGGGACCGAGGTCCCGGGCTGTTTGACAAGTGAAGATGAAGAAAGAGAAACGTGGACGGCGGAGTCCTTGCGGGTCTCGGGGTTGAGCTTCGGCTTGGTTCTGAGATCGGACGAGAAGACTTCGGCGGACAATGTTTCAAAGGTAACACCATGGTTTTCGCGCTGTGAAGC
>NZ_JBNPUK010000029.1:0-31205 GCF_051168135.1 Bradyrhizobium sp. HKCCYLRH2060 | reverse complement strand
CAAGACCGCAGAAGAATCCACGCCATGCACCATGTCCAGTCTGTCTGAACCGGACAGCCGTGGGCTTGACCCGGCCATCCATCTCCTGAACCGTCCATCCATCACCAGAAGAGGATGGATGCCCGGGTCAAGCCCGGGCATGACGATAACTAACAGCTGTGCCTCACATCACGAGGATCATCCCAGCACTGTCTTGCCGTTCTTGATCACCGTGACGTTGCGCGACTTCACGCGCGCTTCGAAGGAGATCACATCGCCATCCTTCCAGAGATCGACCGTCACGGTCTCGCCGGGGAACACCGGCGACGAGAACCGCGCGGCGTGCTGGCGGAACGCCGAGGCGTCGTAGTCGGCATAGGTCTGCAGCACGGCGCGGCAGGTGAGGCCGTAGGTGCACATGCCGTGCAGGATCGGCCGTGGGAAACCGGCGCGACGGGCAAACTCGGGATCGGAGTGCAGCGGGTTGCGGTCCCCGCACAGGCGGTAGATCAGCGCCTGGTCAGGCCGTGTCGAGATGTCGACGCTGCGGTCCGGTGCGCGGGTCGGCACCGGATGCGGGTCGGGGATGCCGCCGGACGGGCCGCCGAAGCCGCCATCGCCGCGGGCGAAGCGTGAGGCGACCAGCGTCGCCAGCGGCGCGCCGCCCTCGTCGCGCAGAATGGTCTGATGGCGGATGACGGCGCCCTTGTCCTTGCCCTTGTCGGACACCGCGAGCACGGAGGAGTCGGCCGTGATCTTCGCGGCCACCGCCAGCGGCTTGTGAAAGGTGATGTCGCGCTCGCCGTCGACCACCAGCACGCGATTGAGCTTCATGTCGCCGGGACCGGCGCCCCAGGCCGCGACGGAGGCAAAGGTCGGCACCACCTTCAGCGGCCGCGGCTCGGCGGTGGCCTCGTTGACGAAGGCGAGCTCCTTCTCATCCATGGGATCGGCACCCATGCCGATGCCATAGGCGTACAGCATCACCTCGCGATCACCGTAGGCATAGGGCTGCCCGATCGCCTTCATCGCCATCAGCTCATCGTAGTTGATCGGCATGTCGCCTCCCCGAACTTCGTTCTTTTGTAGGGTGGGCAAAGCGAAGCGTGCCCACCGCCTTTCTTGTTGTATATCGGTGGGCACGGCGCTCCGCGCCTTAGCCCACCCTACGCTCGTCTTCCGATGCCCATTGCTGCGCCCTCTCCCCTTGTGGGAGAGGGCAGCGCAACTATCAATTCCGACCTCACTCGGGTGAGGGGTTGTCTCCACAGCCGCACTGTCTGCGCGGAGAGAGACCCCTCACCCGGCTCAATCTCGCTTCGCTCGATCTCGCCACCCTCTCCCACAAAGGGAGAGGGTACACCATTGTTGGAGCACGCAGATGCATGCCCCATCGTCATTGCGAGCGGAGCGAAGCAATCCAGGGCTGCGCGAGGACTCTGGATTGCTTCGTCGCTTCGCCCCAATGACGTGGAGCCGCATCCGTGCTCACTCACCTACACCGGTGTAAAGAACGGCAGCGGGGCGCCGTCGGTGGGCTTGAACACAACCCTCACCTTCTGGCCGATCTTCAACGCATCGAAATCGCAATCGACGAAATTGGTCTGCAGCGACGGCCCCTCCTTCAAGGTCACGTAGCCGATCGCATAGGGCCCGGTCGGCGACTTGCGCATGATCGAGAACGTGTAGATATCGCCCTCGCCCGCGCTCTGCTCCCACACCGTCTGGTCGGAGAAGCAGAACGGGCAGATCGAGCGCGGGAAATAATGCGCCTCGCCGCATGCCGTGCAGCGCTTGATCATGAATTTGCCCTCGGCGGCGGCATCCCAGAACGCCTTGGTCTCGGGATTGGTGACGGGGGCCGGAAGTTTCTTGGCTTCGGACATCAGACGCGCTCCAGAATGCAGGTCGAGGCGGCGTGGCGCACGCCGAGCAGGCCGCCGGTGCCATGGGCGATGGCGAGGTCGCAATTCGGCACCTGGACCTTCGGATGAGCTTCGCCGCGCAGCTGGCGCACGGCCTCGATCACCTTGGTCATGCCGCCGCGGTTGACCGGATGGTTGCTGCACAGGCCGCCGCCATCGGTGTTGAACGGCAGCTTGCCGACGCCGGAGATGAGGTTGCCGTCGGCGACGAACTTGCCGCCCTCGCCCTTCTTGCAGAAGCCGAGGTCCTCGAGCTGCATCAGCACCGTGATGGTGAAGCTGTCATAGATCGAGGCGTATTTGATATCATTCGGGGTCACGCCCGCCTCCTCGAAGGCGCGCGGGCCGGACCACACACCGGCGGAATAAGTGAGATCGAGGTCCTTGCCGCCGCGCGGCCCCTTCATCGCCTCGCCATGGCCGATCAGCCGCACCAGCGGCTTCTTCAGGCTCTTGGCGATCTCCGGCGTGGTCACGATCAGCGCACCGCCGCCGTCGGTAACGACGCAGCAATCCATGCGGTGCAACGGATCGGAGATCATCGGCGAGTTGATCACGTCCTCGACCGTCACGACCTCCTTCAGCATCGCATGCGGATTGTACTGCGCGTGATGCGAGGCCGCGACCTTGATCCAGGCGAGCTGCTCCGACGTGGTGCCATAGTCGTGCATGTGGCGCATGGCGCACATGCCGTAGGCATTGTGCGTGGTGGCGCCATAGGCCATCTCGAAGTCGGCTTCCGCGCCGGCGGCGCGCGGCGGCATCGGGCCGGTGCGCGGCTTGCCGGCCAGCGTGATCAGCGCGATCGAGCATTTGCCGGCGGCAATCGCCTCAGCGGCGTGGCCGACGTGGATCAGATAGGAGCAGCCGCCGGTCTCGGTGGAATCGATGTGCCGCACCTTCAAGCCGAGATAGTCGACCATCGGCCACGCGCCGCCCGGCGCATCGCCGGCGCAGAAATAGCCGTCAACGTCTTTGGCGCTGAGCCCCGCATCCTCGAGCGCGCCCTTGGCGACCTCGGCATGCAGTTGAGCCGTCGATTTGTCCGGTGCGTGCCGGGTCGGATGCTCGTAGATCCCGGCAATGTAGGCCTTGCCCTTGATGGTCAATTCCGTCTCCGCTTTCAGTCGTTTCGTCCCCAAATGGTTGGAGATTTTCTGGACCCTCGCATGAGGCTTGGCAAGCGGTGAAAATATTCCGCGCGGTGGAGATGACGCATGGTCTCGCCCTTCACTCAGCCGTCGTCCCGGGCTTGACCCGGGACCCATAACCACCGGCGGATCTTGTTGGACTCGATGGTCGCCCCGCGTGCCCTCTCACACCCGCCGGTGGTTTTGGGTCCCGGGTCAAGCCCGGGACGACAGCGATCGTGTGGCGCGAGCGAGCACATATCGAACTACACGTGACCCAGCACTCCCGCGACATCACTGCCCGGGTCATGCTGATCTTGTTCGCCCTCGTCGAATCGGAGGGCGCAGGGAAGGCCAGGCGTCGGCTGACGCCTGCGGCCCGCCTGCGAAAAAAATGCAGGCGGCAGGTACCACAGGTGCAGCCGAGAACACCCGGCCTTCCCTGCGCGACGGTCTTCACGCTTATACGCAGTCTGCCTGGTGCGCCGGGCTTGTTGGCCACCATGATCCGCGCGGCGCGTCAGCGCCGTCACGAACGTGACACCAGCGTCGGGGTGCCAGCACGCTGCGACTTCACGTCCGCGCCGAACCGTTCGTCCGCGCATCCCTCAAGGACACGCTGCGGCTCCATCGCGGCCATCGCTCCCCGCCCCGCGTGTCGTGACGATCGCGCGCAACGCCCCTTCCGAGTGAGGCGGGATGGCGGCAATAAAGCATGATTTCCGATATTCGTCAATATAAATCTGCAAATCAGAATTTGAACGAGGCCTGTCACCCGGGTGAGCGCAGCGACACCCGGGACAGCCGTCCCGCATATCGCTTCGCTCATGCGGGCTACGGCTCTCTCCGCGTCATTGCGAGCGAAGCGAAGCAATCCAGGACGGCCCGTAGGACTCTGGATTGCTTCGTCGCTGCGCTGTTCGCAATGACGTTGAAACCGTAGGGTTCCGAACTTGCGGTGAGACGGTGGGCACGCGCCGCCAGGGGCGGCGCTTTGCCCACCCTACGGCCCTACTCCGCCGCCATCTGGCGTGGCGCCGACGGCGGGTTGGCGAGGTCGGCCGCCAGTTGCGCGTAGCGCGCCTTGGCGTCCTGCACGGCCTTGTCCTTCACCGGGCCGTAGCCGCGGATCTTGTCGGGCAGCGACAGGAATTCGACGGCGATGTCGGCATTGGCGGGCGACAAGAGGCTGAGCACCGTCGCGACGTCCTTTTCGTAGCCGGCGATCAGGTCGCGCTCCATCTTGCGCTCGGCGGAATAGCCGAAGATGTCGAGCGGCGTGCCGCGCAGGCCCTTCAGCCTCGCCAGCAGCCGGAACATCTTCATCATGCCCGGGCCATAGCTCTTCTTCTTCGGCCGGCCCTGGGGATCGAGGCCGGAATTGAAGATCGGCGGCGCCAGGTTGAAGGAGATCTTGTAGTCGCCTTCGAAGGCGTCGTGGAGCTGCTTCTCGAAGGTGCCGTCGGAGAACAACCGCGCCACCTCGTACTCGTCCTTGTAGGCGAGCAGCTTGGCGTAGTTGATCGCAACGGCGCGCGGCAGTGCCTCGCCGTAGCCGCCCTTGTCGGCGGCCTCGCGCACCTGGTCGACCAGCTTGCGGTAGCGCTTGGCGAGCCGGGCGTTCTGGTAGGCCGCGAGATAGGTCATGCGATGGGCGATGATCTCGTCCAGCGTCATCGCGTCGAGCGATTTCGGCGGCACCGTCTCGTCCTGTCCGGTCATCATGCCGGCGACGCGCTCGGGGTTGACCACCACGAGGCGGCCGAGCCGGAATGCCTCGGTGTTCATCTTGACCGCGACGCCGTTGATCGCGATCGCCTTCTCGATGGCCTCGGCCGAGAGCGGCAGCAGGCCCTTCTGATAGGCATAGCCCATCATCATCATGTTGGTGGCGATGGAGTCGCCGAGCAGTGCCTCTGCCGGCTTGGTGAAGTCGAAGAACGTCGAGTCCTTGCGCAGCGCCGTTTCCAGCAGGCTCGTCACCTTGCGGTTCTGGAAGTTGAAGTCGCGGTTGAGCACGAAGTCGGCGGTGGGAATGAGATGGCTATTGATGACGCCATGGGTGCGCTCGGCATCGCACAGCGTGATCGTCTCCTTGGCACCCGCGACCACCTCGTCGGCGGCGATGACGAGATCTGCGGTGCCGGTGACGATGCGCGAGCAGGTCACGTCGGCGGTGTTCTCCGACAGGCGGACGTGGCTGAGCACCGCGCCGCCCTTTTGCGCGAGGCCCGACATGTCGAGGATCATCGAGGCCTTGCCCTCGATATGGGCGGCCATGCCGAGCAGCGCGCCGATGGTCAGCACACCGGTGCCGCCGACGCCGCCGACGGCGACATTGTAGGGCCGCTCCAGCGACGGCTTGGTCAGGGGCTCCGGCATCACGCCGATGTCGCCGAGCTCGGCCGGAGCCCGCGAGCGCGGCTTGCCGCCGTCGATGGTCACGAAGGACGGGCAGAAGCCCTTCACGCAGGAATAGTCCTTGTTGCAGGACGACTGGTTGATGACGCGCTTGCGGCCGAGTTCGGTCTCCAGCGGCTCGACCGAGATGCAGTTCGACTGCACCGAGCAGTCGCCGCAGCCTTCGCAGACGGCCGGGTTGATGAAGACGCGGCGCTGCGGATCCTCCATCGTGCCGCGCTTGCGGCGGCGGCGCTTCTCGGCGGCGCAGGTCTGCACGAACACGATGGCCGAGGCGCCCTTGGTCTGGCGCAGCGTCTTCATGACGTTGTCGAGCTCATCGCGATGCGCCAGCTTGACGCCGGGCGCGATGCTGTCGGCCGGATACGAGTCCGGATTTTCCGAGACCAGGTAGATCTCGCGGATGCCTTCCGAATGCAGCTGGAAGGTGATCTGCTGCGGCGACAGATCGCCGTCATGGCGCTGGCCGCCGGTCATCGCGACGGCGTCGTTATAGAGAATCTTGTAGGTGATGTTGGCCTTGGAGGCGACCGCCTGGCGGATCGCGAGGCTGCCGGAGTGGAAATAGGTCCCGTCGCCGAGATTGGCGAAGATGTGCTCCTCATTGGTGAACGGCGCGATGCCGACCCACGGCACGCCCTCGCCGCCCATATGCGTGAAGGTCTCGGTGTTGCGGTTCATCCACAGCGACATGAAGTGGCAGCCGATGCCGGCGAGCGCGCGGCTGCCCTCGGGCACTTTCGTCGAGGTGTTGTGCGGACAGCCGGAGCAGAAATACGGCGTGCGCGCCACCGGCGAGACCAGCTGCATCTGCGAGGCGTCGCGGCCGTTGAACCAGTCGGCCTTGGCGCGCAGCATCGCCTTGATCTCGGGATTGAGGTCGAGGCGGAGAAGGCGTTCCGTGAGCGATGTCGCGAGCGAGGCGACGGAAAGCTCGGTCGCGAACGGCAGGAAGCGCTTGTCGTGGTCGTCCATCTTGCCGACGATGCGCGGGCGGACGTCATCGCGCCAGTTGAACAGCTCCTGCTTGACCTGGTTCTCGACGATCTCGCGGCGCTCCTCGACGATGAAGATCTCCTCGAGCCCGACCGCGAACTGGCGCACGCCCTCCGGCTCCAGCGGCCAGGGCATGCCGATCTTGTAGAGCCTGAGACCGATCTTGGCGGCGACCTCCTCGGTGATCCCGAGCTCGCGCAGCGCCTGGCGGATGTCCTCGTAGCTCTTGCCGGACGCCATGATGCCGTAGCGGGCGTTCGGACTGTCCATCGTGATGCGGTTGACCTTGTTGGCGCGGGCGAAGGCGATCGCCGCAAAGCCCTTGTAGTCCTGCAGCCGGCGGTCCTGGTCGAAGCGATCGTCGGGCCAGCGCAGATTGAGGCCGCCCGGCGGCAGCTCGAAGTCGGTGGGGATGACGAACGGCGTCATCTCGTCGTTGAGGTTGATCTCCGCGGTCGTCTCGACCGTCTCGGTGATCACCTTCATGCCGACCCAGCAGCCGGAGTAGCGCGACATGGCGATGCCGAGCAGGCCCATCTCGATCATCTCGTGGATCGAGGACGGATAGAGATAGGGCATCAGCGCCGACATGAAGGCGTGGTCGGACTGGTGCGGCACGGTAGAGGACTTGGCGCCGTGGTCGTCGCCGGCGAGACAGAGCACGCCGCCGTTCTTGGCGGAGCCCGCGGCATTGCCGTGGCGGAACACGTCACCACAGCGGTCGACGCCGGGGCCCTTGCCGTACCAGATGCCGACGACGCCGTCATACTTGCCGCCGGGCGACAGTGCGAGCTGCTGCGAGCCCCACACGGCGGTCGCCGCCAGGTCCTCGTTCACGCCCGGCTGGAACTTGATGTTGTACTGCTCGAGATGTTTTCGGGCGGAGAACAGCTGCTGGTCATAGCCGCCGAGCGGCGAGCCGCGGTAGCCGGAGATGAAGCCGGCGGTGTTGAGGCCAGCGGCGCGGTCGCGCCGGATCTGGGCCATCGGCAGCCGCACCAGCGCCTGGATGCCGGTCAGGAAGATATGGCCGGAGCTTGCGGTGTATTTCTGGTCGAGATTGATCTCGCTCTCGTTGAGTCCCATTCCGCCCTCTTGCCGTGCTTTATCAGGGGTGCGCGACTGCCGCCGGACGGCGGAAGCGCGCGTTCTGCCAATCATTTATGTCTGCTTTTGAAGAATGCGCATCACAAATCTCGTCCGCGCAGGGCAGCCACCCGAAATCGCAATTTCGTGGCGGCAGCCGGCTGCGGCTTTTGCGGTTTGTGTCGAAAACGGCGGCTGCCGCGAAATGGGATGATGCGCGCCATGGCTTTGGCGGCTCGGCGGACGGTGACTGAACCGTTGTGGCCGGCGCGATTCTGGCCCCAACGAATTGTGCAATGCGATAAGACCGCCGCCGTTCAGCCACGCTCCTCACCTGAAAAGACGAAGCGCGGCATGTTCCATTTATAGCGGATCGCGAGCAGCCGGAACGACAGTCCGAGCGAGAAGGTCAGCGCCGTCCACCATCCGCTGGCGATGCCGAGCGACAGCCCCGTCGCATAGACCAGGCCCGTGACGAGGGAGACGCTGGCGTAGAGCTCGGCGCGAAACAGCAATGGCACGTCATTGCACAGGATGTCGCGCAGCACGCCGCCGGCGCAGCCGGTGATCATCCCGGCGACGATGACGATGCCGATCGGCACGTTCATCTGCCAGGCGATGTCGCAGCCGGTCATCGTGAACACGACGAGGCCGACGGCATCGAGAACGAGGAACGCCATCGTCAGCCGGTGAACCAGGCGCGCCATGGCGATCGTCACGAACGGCGCCAGCACGGTGAGCAGCAGCAGGGACGGCCGCTCGACCCACGCAAGCGGATAGTGGCCGAGCAGCACGTCGCGCAAGGTGCCGCCGCCGAGCGCGGTGATCGCCCCCAACAAACAGACGCCCATCCAGTCCATGCTGCGGCGTCCCGCCGCGAGCGCGGCCGTCATCGCCTGCGCCGCCAGCGCCACCCAGGTCAACAGATGCAGCACGCTGTCACCGGGCGGCAGGTTCCACATCGAGGGGCTCCAGCTGGACAGAGAATCGCAAAGTAGGCGAGGAACCTTAGCGCGGCACGCAACGGATCGACTGGGGAATTCGCAAGGTTTCGCGGAACAGAGCCGGGGCTGCGCTGGTTGTCGGGTGACAATCGCAAAGGAGGACATCATGGCCAACGAACGGCTCCCGAACGAACGCTATCCCGACGGCATCAACCGGCCGGACATGACCACGCGCCCCGGCATGGCCGGTGCTGACATGACCGCTGCCGAGTACGAGCGCGCGGCGCGGATGGACAGCCAGCTGCAGCCCGATCCCGAGCTGAGGGAAGGCTCCGCCTCGACCGGCCGTATTGCCGCCTACGCCCTGGGCATCGCGATCCTGCTCGGCGCCGTGTTCTACGGCCTCAACAACATGTCGATGCGGAGCGATCAGGCGAGCACGACGCCCGCCTCGCAGTCGGCGTCGACGAGCAATGGCAGCAGCAACAGCTCGTCCGGCGTGACCACCGGCGCCGCGGGCGACCGCACCACGCCGCCGCCGGCGGCCCCGAAGGCTCCGACTAACACCAACAACGCGAAGTAATTCGTCAACTATCCCACGAACGGCATGCCGCCGTTCTCAACTCGGGCGGCGGATGAGCGATCATCCGCCGCCTTTTTGCGCCCGCTCATCAGCAAGACCGATATCGGCGCGCGCGTTATGGCGCCAACAAACGAGTTTCAAGGTGGAACGATCTGCGCGCTTGCCGATTGCCTGTGCGGCACTTTGACCCACACTGATTGGAGGAGATTTGTGATGAAGGCTTTCATTCTCGCGGCCGCAGCAGGCACGCTCGTGATGACCGCAGCACAGGCTGCGCCGCTCTCGGTCGATGTGTCGGCCGTCCCCCAGCGCGACGTCCAGACCGTCCGCATGGTCTGCAACGAGGACGGCCATTGCTGGCGCGAGCGCCATGAGCGCCGTGTGATCATTCACGAAGACCGCGACTCCTACGCCTATGCGCCGCGCGAGCGCTACATCGAGCGTCGCACCTATGAACACCGCGACGGCATCGGCATCCGCGCCCCCGGCGTGAGCGTCGGCATCGGAACGGACCGCTACTGAACAGTCGTAGCGAACGGATTGGAAAAGCCGCGGCAAGTCCGCGGCTTTTCTACATGCGTGGCCCAACTCAACCGAAGAGCTTGTTCAGCTCGCCGCCGGGATAGCCGCCTGCCAGCTCGGTGAAGGTGCCCTGCTCGGCCATCTCCCTGGCCGCGCGCATGAAGCCGGCCCAGGCCATCCGAGCCAGCGAACCGCCGACGCTGATGCGGCGCACGCCGAGCTCGGCGGCCTGGCTGAGTGAGAGACCGGACGCCCCGATCAGCAGGTTGACCGGCTTTGGCGCCACCGCTTTGACGACCGCTATGATCTCCTCGACCGACTTGATCCCGGGGGCGTAGAGACAATCCGCGCCAGCCTCGGCATAGGCCGTGAGACGCTCGGTCACCAGCGCGAGGTCGGGCTTGCCCCAGAGAAAAGCCTCGCAGCGGCCGGTCAGCAGGACATCGCCGCCGCTGGCATCGATCGCCTGGCGCGCGGCGCGGATGCGCGCCACCGCCAGTTCGCGTTCGTAGAGCGGATCATCCTTGTCACCCGTGGAGTCCTCGATCGACAGACCCGCGACGCCGGTCGCGACCGCACGCGTGACGTTGGCGGCCACGCCCTCGGGGGCATCGGCGAAGCCGCCCTCGAAATCGGCATTGACGGGAATGTCGACCGCCGCTGACAGCGCCGCTAGATGCGCGAGCATCTCGTCGAGCGTCGTGCCGGTGTCGGCCTTGCCAATCGACCACGCGAAGCCGGCGCTGGTCGAGGCGATCGCCTTGAAGCCGAGATGCTGCAGCATTTTCGCCGTGCCGGCATCGAACGGGTTCGGCAAAATAAAGCAGCCGGCCTCGTGCAATTTGCGAAAGGCCGCGCGCTTGTCCGCCGTGCTGGTCACCGTCATGTCATCCTCCCATGCATCTCTTCGTTGCACCAGGATAGTCCCGCTCTCATGGCGCCGCCACGACATTGCGCAGAAATGTTCGTTCTTCGCCCAGAATGAGTTTGTGCTCCTCCGCGAGTGCGAAGTTCGCCCGTCCCTCGCCATCGCTGCGCAAGGTTGCGCGATAGCGCTCGTAAGCCGCGAGACTGTCGAATGAAATCAGGCCATAGGCGACGTCGTTGGTGCCTTCATGAGGCATGAAATAGCCGATCAGGTCGCCGCCGCAGCGGGGAATGATCGACAGCCAGCGCCTGGCGTAGGCTTCGAACACGTCGCGCTTGAACGGATCGATGCGATAGCGGATGAAGACGGTGATGGCCATGACAACCTCCGGTAAGTTTCGTATCATCGACACTATCCGCTTGCGGGGCGAGAATGCTTCGGCTAGCATCGAACTATGAAATCGGGTCCGGACATTGCGATGGTGGCGGCGCTGGTCGGCGATCCCGCCCGCGCCAACATGCTGACGGCGCTGCTCTCGGGCCGGGCGCTGACCGCGACCGAGCTCGCCCAGGAAGCGGGCGTGACGCCGCAGACGGCGAGCTCGCATCTTGCCAAGCTCGAAGGCGGCGGCCTGGTCGAGCCGGAAAAACAGGGCCGTCACCGCTACTACCGGCTCGCCGATCCGGACGTCGCCGACGTGCTGGAGAAGCTCGCCGGCCTTGCCGCGCGCGCCGGCCACATGCGGGTGCGCACCGGGCCGAAGGAGCCGGAGCTGCGGCGGGCGCGCATCTGCTACGATCATCTTGCCGGCGATCTCGGCGTGCAGATGCTCGATAGCATGACCCGGCAGAAGCTGGTGCGCCGGCGCAAGCAGGAGATCGTGCTGACCGAGGACGGCAAACATTTCCTGGCGCAGCATTTGCGGATCTCGCCGGAAATGCTGGCGCATCCGCGCCGGCCCGTCTGCAAGGCCTGCCTCGACTGGAGCGCGCGGCGGCATCATCTCGCCGGCACGCTCGGCGCAGCGTTGATGAAGCGCTTCACCGAGCTGAAATGGGCGGCGCGCGATGCCACTCCAGGCAGTCGCGTGGTCAATTTCAGCCGCGCCGGCGAAAAGCATTTCGCGGCGCTGTTCGGTCCGGCCGAGGACTGACGATCACGTGCTGTTTATCGCAGCAATGCCTTCGTGCATTGCGGCCAGAGCGAACGCAGGGCACGGCGAGACGGTTGACGACCCCATCTCGCTCCCGGAGTCTCCATGTCCCGTTTCGCTGCCGCGCTCTGCGCTGCCCTGCTCACCGTCGCGCCGATCGCCGCCCGCGCTGCGGAGATGCCGCGCGAGCCCTATGGCATCAACCTCGAAGGCTTCGCCTATCCCTACCCGGTCAGCCTGCTGCCCTTGGTCAACGACAGCGAGCAGCTGCGCATGGCCTACATGGATGTCGCGCCGGCGCAGCCGAACGGCCGCGTTGCGCTGCTGCTCCACGGCCGCAACTTCCCCTCGAGCTACTGGGCGCCCGTGATCAAGACACTGACCGACGCCGGCTTCCGCGTCGTGGTGCCCGACCAGGTCGGCTTCGGCAAATCAACCAAGCCGTCGGGCGAACTGCATTTCGACACGCTGGCGCGCAACACCATGACGCTGCTCGATCACCTCGGCATCGCCAAGGCCGACATCGTCGCGCATTCGATGGGCGGCATGCTGGCCGTCCGCATCGCCCGCGCCTATCCCGACCGGGTCGCGCATCTCGTGCTGACCGCACCGATCGGGCTCGAGGACTACCGCGCCTACGTGCCGCCGGTCCCGTCGGAAAAGATCAGCGAGAGCGAGGACCGGCTGACGTCGGACGGCTATCGCAAGCAGCTGGAGACCAACTACGCGCTGAAGCTGCCGCCGGAGCAGGTCACGCCGTTCATCGATGCCCGCTTCAACCTGAAGCAAAGCGCCGACTATCCGCGCTGGCTGAAGAGCTTCGTCAGCTCCTATCAGATGATCTACCGCGAGCCGGTGGTGCACGAGATCCCGCTGCTGACGCAGCCGACGCTGTTCATCATGGGCGCGGACGATCACAACGCGCCGGGACGGCCGAACGCGCCGGAAGCCTTGAGAGCGAAGATGGGCCAGAACGCCGAGCTGGCAAAGGACCTGGCCAGCCGGATGCGCGATGCCCGCGCCGAGGTGGTCGCCAATGCCGGCCACCTCGTCTTCCTCGACGCGCCGGACAAATACGACGCGCTGCTGCTGGACTTCCTCGGCAGGTAGTTCAAACGGACACGACCGGCAGGGATCGCGCCGATCCCTGCCGTGCCGCAATCACGAGTCCGAAACGGCGCCTGGCCGCAAGGCGGCCGGGCCGATCACCAGGAGTGGCGCCGATGCCAATGGCGGCGCCAGTGCCGATGATGGTGACGCCAGCCCCAATGGCGGCGCCGCCAACCCCAATGCCGCCGGCGCCAGCCCCAGTGATGGCCGTGGCCGTGATGTCCGTGATGATGACCGTGGTGTCCCCAGCGCACCTGCTCCGGCGCGAGCCGATCGGCCTCGTCCTGCGAGCCGACCGCGCGCTCGACGTGCTGATCCCTGGCTGAAGGCGCGGCTTCGTTCAGCGGCGACGGCGAGAGCGGCGCGGCGACCGCATCGCTGGTGCGAAGCACGGCGCCGGCCGCCGCTGCACAGCCGAGCCCCAATGCCAGCTTGAGGAAATTCCGTCGTTCCATCGCACGCCTCCATGATCCACGAGCCAGAGCATGACGGAGTATTCGGCCGATCACCTGAACGTGAGCTGAACCGGATCGCAGTACGGTGATGGAAGCGCCACGCCTTCGTCGTCGAAGGCAACGCAAGCTCAGCCGTCGACCGTCTGCGCCAGCACGAAGCTCTCGCGCGTCCGGGTCACGTCGGGCCAGTCGCGATTGAAATCGGCGGTCAGGCGTTTCATCTCGCGCCGCCGATCGCACGCTCCACCGCGGCGCCATCGTCGAGCGGCGCGGCTGATGGCGGCGCAGCGGCCGATGGGTTTGCAGCGAGTGCGACGCTTGCGACGACCATACACCTCAATGCCATAGCCAGGTTCAGAAGCTCCGATGTTCAATGTTGTCGACTACGATTCAGGACGACGCTCGCGCGGCAGCCCTTGAATAGGCGGGGAACTACGCGTTCGGACGACCAACACTTGAGGATCGGACATGGTGCAGCGATAGTGATCCGGCCTCGGGAGGAGCGGACGCGGTCCAGTCGAGTATAGCTTGATCAGCCGCTGGCGAGCGGATTAGACTGAGTACCCGAATTGAAGAAACGTTCAGAGCAAACAGTGTTTTGTCGTTCCATTACCTTGGTATCGTTGAGCTTCCTGGCCTCAGCCGTCGGCGCTCAGGCGCAGGGCGACCCAACGCAGATTTTCAACGGTGTGTGGGTGGCAGTAAATCCGCCAGGACCGCACGTCGTGTTTAATATGATTAGCCTGGGTCAAAGAGAGGCTAGTTTGCCGATACTTGGCCAAGCCACGATAGGTCCATCCAATGGAGAAGACGGATCAAATTTCCGAATCTCGGGCCCAGGATTCACCTGCTTTTACCTGATACTCACCACCAACCAGCGGACAAGAATGGTCTGGGAGCTGAAGAGCGGTGGGGACGTCTGTTTCAAGTCAGCTGCTTTCGAGCAAGCCGATAGCCCGGTACCAGTACCGGCGCCGGCCCCGTTACCGCCGCCTCCGCCACCGCCTCGCCCCTCCGTCTCTCCGAGCTTCTCCTGCTCCGCTCGATTGAATGAGGCGGAAAGAACTGTCTGTTCAGACGACGGCCTAGCTCAGCTCGATCAAAATCTCGATGCTTTGTATACATCGGCTCAGGCTTACGCTCGCAGCAACGGTGACGCGGCAAGCTCTTCAAGATTGGCTGCAACCGAGAAGAGTTGGTTGTCCAACGATCGAAATGCCTGTGGTACGAATATAACTTGCTTGGCGAGCGCCTATTCGAGGCGGATTTCCCAGTTGAAAGCCTGCTTATCTCGGCTTCGCAGTGGTGACGGCTGCTAACAATTCCTTCGAACTCAACCGTATGATGGATCGGATCGGTCTCCATCGACAAATGCATTAGAAGCGGTGCTTTGGACCAGGGCCTCCATGCGAGCATTGTATTGCCTTCGTACTGTGCTTCTCACGAGCAGCCTTAGCAGTATCGCCCTGATACCCACCGCAGCAGCACAGTCGGTGTCCGTGCCGCACTGCACATCGATCGTGAAGGTGATGCTGGACGTCGGCCACACGCCTGAGCAACCCGGAGCGACTAGCGCGCGCGGCGTGCCGGAGTTTGAGTTCAACCTCAGCCTCGCTCGCAGGGTTTCATTAGAACTTGCAAGGTCGGGGTACCTTGTGAGCGTGCTGGTCGTACATGGCATAGGCCAAGAACAGCTCCTCAACCGAGTCGTCCAGGCTAAACGCTATTCTCCAACTCTATTTATCTCCCTTCATCACGATTCAGTTCAGCCGTTGTTTATCCATCAATGGAGCTTCGCCGGACGAGCAAACCACTACAGCGACGAATTTTCCGGCTTTTCGATCTTCCTGTCTGAGCTCACTCCTAAGTTTGCCGAGAGCTTAGCGGCTGCCCAGCTTTTGGCAGATGAACTGATCAGGCAAGGACTGCGGCCTTCGCTGCACCATGCGATGAAGATTCCCGGTGAAGGGCGAAAACTCATTGATCGGCAGCGCGGGATCTATCTGAATGATCGGTTAGCCGTGCTGAAGGACGCTCCCTATCCGGCTCTGCTCCTTGAGGCGGGCGTGATCGTCAACCGAGCGGACGAAATCAATCTTCAAACGGAGACAATTCAGGCGCAAATAGCTCAAGCCATCACTCAAACCGTCAGCGGACGGTTTTGCGGGACCAATGGATCAAAAGCCCCATCGGATCTGCTCGATGAGCACAATTCAGATCGGAAGTAGCCCCAGTCGCTCAGGGCTCCACCCGCCGGTAATCGCCTGCCGCGGCTCTACAGGCCACGTCCGGCCCACCCGTACGGAATGAGAGATTTAGTCCTTCACCGGCAAAAGCATACCGGTAGGCGCACCTAAAACGCGGCCCGACCAGGCAAATATTCGCACCGCCATCGGCACACCTCTCGACCGATCCGACTCCGTTGAAAACGGTTGCCGCCCCCGAAAACGAAATGTTCAAATCACCATTTGACAGAAAGCGAATATTGTCTCCGGATCCACTCTTGAGCCAGTTGCCGAGCAACCGACCATCGAGAAGCCCTTGGGTTTGCGCTTGGGCTTGAGGCAGGAAAAAGGCTGCCCAGAGGCCGGCCACCAGAAGCTTCGAAAAGAAATCAATCTTCCATACCCTAACTATCAACATACTATCCCCCTCTGCCCTTATTCCATGCTCAGTCTGGGCCTCGTCAAAACACTGGAAATCCTAATGCAGTGGTTGTAGCCTTGGCAATGCCGCGCATACGGCTTTTTGAGCTTAGTATATTAACCTGAAGGGGAAGCGCAATGCGCTGTTTTTTGGTCGCTCTCGGGTGCTTTCTTGTTTTTGCAACCGCTAACGCTCGGGCGGACGCGCTGGACATTTTCAACGGCGTTTGGGTTTCGGTCAATCCGCCCGGTCCGCACTTCATCTTCAACAAGGTGGGCCTCAACTCTCGTGAAGCCAGCCTCCCTGTCTTAGGACAGGCGGCCATCCGGGTATCAAACGGCGAGAACGGGTCGAACTTCCTGGTCTCCGGCGAGGGTTTTTCGTGTCAATACTTCGTCGGCAAGATCAACAATAGCGAGATGACCTGGGAGCTTAAAGGTGGCTCATCGGTGTGTTTCCCGTCTGCGCATTTCAAGAAAGATCCTCCCTAGCGCGGAGCAGTGAGCGATGCGCGTTCGCGTCTTTCTCGTTGCCGGAGTGACCAGCGTATCATTGGCTTTCTCGGCAAGTGCGCTCGCCGACGATGCCTTGCAAATGTTCGACGGCGTGTGGGTTTCGATCAGTCCGCCTGGACCGCACATCGTCTTCAACAAGATCGGGCAGACACGCGAAGCTAGCTTACCCAATCTCGGTCAGGCCTCCATCACGAGTTCAAGGGGCGAAAGCGGATCAAACTATCAGATCTCTGGCGCTGGGTTTACCTGTTACTACCTCATTCTTACTACGAATGCTCAAGCCAAGATGGTATGGGAGTTGAAGAGTGGCTCAAGCCCTTGCTTCGCAAATGCCGTCTTGGAAAGGGCCGACTCTGAAAATGAGAGGGCCAACTCGAGTGCTCGACCTGCAACGGCTATAGCACCCGCTGCGCTTCAGGCGCCCAACGCCGCTTTAGCACCCAGCCCTGCGCAGCCGAGCCCGCCCTCGGAAGGAGGCCGCAGGTGCGGTTACTACGCGATAGCATATTGCTCCGAAGATCTAAGTGTCGCCCGTGGAGTCAGCGGTGCGCTTCAAGCACAACTCATCGACACAAATGCTCGTAATTACTATCCCAACTTCCGCGCCGGCTGGTACTGTGTTGGAGTCGGCCCGCTGAATAGGGACACAGCCCAGAGCACCGCACAAGGATACAAGCAACGCGGATATCCAACAGCGTACTTTAAAAATAGCTGCTGAATCGCGCCTAACTTGGGTGCCGATCGGTCGGCTTGGGCCGCCCTGACCATCGTCTAGGTATTCCTAATAACACCCGAATACGCTCCATTCGAACTTCAGACCCGAAGGAATGGCTATGGGGAAGCAGCTTGTTTTGTTACTCGCGCTCGCTGCAACCCTTTCGAATTGCAGCGCGACCAGTACCGAGCGGTCCTCTGCTGACCGAACCCCAGAAGCTCAGGGCGCGCAGCCGGAGATCATCTCGCGCGAACAATGGCGAGCGAAATCGGCAAATGGTGGAATGACAGCCCAGACTGTCATTGGTATTATTATACATCACACGGGCGTTCGCAGCAACATCTCGACGAGCATCGAAGCGAAGATGCGCGGCTTGCAGGCATTCTCGCAGTCGCCGGGTCGAGTCTCACCATCAAAGTCAAAACCATCCTGGCCCGATGTACCTTATCATTTCTATATCGACGCAAGGGGCTCAATCGCTGAGGGACGGGATGTAAGGTTCGCCGGTGACACTAATACGGGCTACGATCCTAGAGGGTACATTCAGATTGCTGTCGAGGGTGACTTCGAACATGAAGCGGTACGCCCAGAGCAAAGAGAGGCATTGCGGGGCCTTTTGAAGTGGCTCTTAGTTCGTTGGAATCTTCCAACGTCCAGCGTCACTATCCACAAACTTCATGCCCCTACCGACTGCCCCGGGCGAAACTTGATACCCGAAATTGAAGCTATCCTGAGGGAGATATAGATGGGTTTAATATTTCGCTGGCTGGACTCGACCACGTGAGACCATCATTTCCGTATCCAGCACCGGCCTCACAAGGCTGGGCTATTGTCTGAGTGCGCATTGTCGATTACTTACAATTGCGAGCCTTTGGCGACCACTCGCTAATTGATGGCTGCCGCAGCTCGATGAGCAAGCACCCAAGTCAAGAACCAATTGGAAATCTTTCCGCCAGCACGAAGCTCTCGCGCGTCCGGGTCACGTCGGGCCAGTCGCGATTGAAATCGGCGGTCAGGCGTTTCATCTCGCGCCGCCGATCGCACGCTCCACCGCGGCGATGGCATCGAACTGATACATCGCCTGATGCACCCTGGGATCAGCGAGACTCCACACCCGCCACGCCTTGCGCACGCCGAAGCTCCTGATCGCGTCGGGCAGATGAACGTCGCGATACCAGCGATCGAACGCATCGCGCCGGGCGGGATCAGGCACGGTCGCGCGCACGACGAAGATGGCTGACGGCATCGAGTTTCCTCCGGACCACGTTGGTGTTGTTCCGGAGTCGACCCGCAATCCGCAGCTCAGCGAAACCCCGCGGCCAGGCCGACCACCTGCCCGTCGAGCCCGTTGAAGCCGTGATGGCCGCGCGCCTGACAGGGATCCCCCTCTTCCGCGCCGCCCGACAGCCACTTCGCGCGCGCCCGGCCGCCGGACCATCTGATGAACGGGTCGACGCCTGCCGGCAGCGTGAACTTGCAGGCGTCGCTGGTATGATGGATGACCAGCGTCCGCGGCAAGGCCGAGGGCGAGCCGAGGATCGACATCACGTTCGAGGAGCTCCCCGACTCCGGACTGAGGAAGCCCGAGGTCAGCACCAACGCATCCGGCCGGGCACCGCGCGCGATGCCTTCCGCGGCGCGCAACGTGCCGCGGCTGGTGCCGATCACCGTCACCGGCCGCTTGATCGCGGCCATGTAGTCCACCGCGGCCTTCAGATCGGTGCTGGTGTCCGCGACCATCACGGCGAGCCCGCGCGCGGCATAGGCGTTGCGCGTGCGCACCAGCTGGTTGCCGAGCAGGCCGTGAATGTCGCCGCGCTCGCCGACATGGATGGCGCCGTCACCGCCGGGCAGCAGGATCACGCTGGCGCGCACCGAGGCCGGCCTGATCAGCGCGACGCGGGAGCCGCCGATCGTCACGGTCTCATCGGCGAAGGCTGCTCCGGCTGCGACAGCCGACATCGCAACTGCCAGCCAGATACGTATCCAATTCGCCGGTCTGATCATCGGAGCCTCCCCGCGCGGACTCGCGCTGCCGCGGGAGGCTATCAGAAATCAACGAGGCCCGGAGTGCCTAGGAGTCCGGGCCTCGTCACCTCGCGACCTCGCGCGAGCGAAGCCGGTCGGTATTTGACAATGTCTAGCGTCCGATCACGCCGATCGCATTGAGCTGGCTCAAGACGTCAGTAGCAGCGCGTGATCGTGACGGTGTGATCGCCGCCGCGGCGTCCCGGCACCGTCACGGTCTGCATCGGGCAGCTCGATACGTAGGGGCGATCGGACGGCACGACGTTCGGTGGAAAGCGGTGGGCCCAGTCCCACGGGACGTCGTAGGTATAGGTGTAGCGCACGTCGGCCGATGTGTGCTCGGGGACCTGCTGCGGCACGGGCTCGTCATAACCGCCATAGGCGAAGGCGCCGGCGGCCGGCAGATAGGCGCGAGCGCCGCGATAATGGTGATGACGCAGGCCGGGCCTGATCCCAGGCGCCGGCCGGACGACCTGGCTCGGTCCAACGGGACCGGCAGCCACCGCGGCGCCAGACCGGGCCGATGCGGCCTCGGTCGAGAAGATCAGCGCAGCGGCCGCCGCGCAGACGACGAAAACGCCTGAATTCCGAAATGCCGATGTTCTGTCAGCCATGATACGCGACCCTACTCTTCCGACCCACCCGACAAGGCTAGGCCAGCGGCCCAGTTCCCGCAAACCCATCGTTAAAGGTTAGTTAAGCGACAGGCTTAACGCCAGGGCCCGACCCGGCTCCGGATTGCCGCAATTCCCGCAATGCGACCAGCAACCCAGAGCCGGGCACGAGGCCCCCGGATTGCTTCGTCGCTGCGCTCCTCGCAATGACGATGGGTGCGGCGGGCTCTCATCCCCCGGCCGACGCAGCAGGACGGCGACGGCGCCCGGCGCCCGCGCCGCGTTCTCCGTCATTGCGAGCGAAGCGAAGCAATCCAGGGCCACGCGGCAGCTCGCAATGATTTTGTCGCCGCCGCCCGCGAGGACGACGGCTCGAGCCGATGCCTACAGCGGCAGATTGTCGTGCTTCTTCGCCGGCATCTCCATCTTCTTGTCCCTGAGCATGGCAAGCGCACGGGCAATGCGGCGGCGGGTGGAGTGCGGCATGATGACGTCGTCGATGTAGCCGCGCTCGGCGGCGATGAACGGCGACAGGAAGCGGTCCTCATATTCCTTGGTGCGCGCGGCGATCTTGTCCGGGTCCGCCATGTCGGCGCGGAAGATGATCTCGACGGCGCCCTTGGCGCCCATGACCGCGATCTGCGCCGTCGGCCAAGCGTAGTTCATGTCCGCGCCGATCTCCTTCGAGGCCATGACGTCGAAGGCGCCGCCATAGGCCTTGCGAGTGATCACCGTCACCAGCGGCACCGTGCATTGCGAGTACGCGAACAGAAGCTTGGCGCCGTGCTTGATCAGGCCGCCATATTCCTGCGCGGTGCCCGGCAGGAAGCCCGGAACGTCGACGAAGGTGACGATCGGGATGTTGAAGGCGTCGCAGAAGCGGACGAAGCGCGCCGCCTTGCGCGAGGCATCCGAGTCGAGCACGCCGGCCAGCACCATCGGCTGGTTGGCGACGAAGCCGACCGTGCGGCCCGCGATGCGGCCGAAGCCGGTGACGATGTTCTTGGCGAAGGCGTCCGCGATCTCGAAGAAGTCGCCCTCGTCGACGACCTTCAGGATCAGCTCCTTCATGTCATAGGGCTTGTTCGGATTGTCCGGGATCAGGGTATCGAGCGACATGTCGACGCGCTCGATGTCGTCGAAGCTCGGCCATTCCGGCACGCCGTCGCTGTTGTTGCTCGGCAGGAAGTCGATCAGCCGGCGCATCTGCAGCAGCGTCTCGACGTCGTTGTCGAAGGCGCCGTCGGCAATCGAGGAGCGCGTCGCGTGCACCGAGGCGCCGCCGAGCTCCTCGGCGGTAACGACCTCGTTGGTGACGGTCTTCACGACGTCGGGGCCGGTGACGAACATGTAGCTGGTGTTCTTCACCATGAAGATGAAGTCGGTCATGGCCGGCGAATAGACGTCGCCGCCGGCGCACGGGCCCATGATGACGGAGATCTGCGGGATCACGCCCGAGGCCAGCACATTGCGGCGGAACACGTAGGAATAGCCCGCGAGCGCCGCGACGCCCTCCTGGATGCGGGCGCCGCCGGCATCATAGAGGCCGATGATGGGGCTACGCGCCTTCATCGCCATGTCCTGCAGCTTGGTGATCTTCAGCGCGTGGGTCTCGGACAGCGAGCCGCCGAACACGGTGAAATCCTTGGCGAAGACGAAGGTCTTGCGGCCGTTGACGGTGCCCCAGCCGGTGACGACGCCGTCGCCGGGGACCTTGGTCTTCTCCATGCCGAACTCGGTGGAGCGGTGCTCGACGAACATGTCGAACTCCTCGAACGAGCCCTTGTCGAGCAGCAGCTCGATGCGCTCCCGCGCCGTCAGCTTGCCGCGCGCATGCTGCGCCTCGATGCGCTTCTCGCCGCCACCGAGCTTGGCGCCTTTGCGCCGTTCCTCGAGGGTGTCCAGAATGTCCTTCATGCGCTTCCCGCCCGTTCCCGATGTCGTGACTGTTGGCGGCCTTCTATCACGGCTATTTCGGAGCCGGAAAGCCGCTTTCGGCGATGCCGCCCCTCCTCCCACAGTTCGGAATTGGAAGCAGAATCATGGATATGGCCGCTCGACCGGACCTGGTCACTGAGCCTGCCGGCCCATCGCGTGGCGCCGTCCAGGGCGGCCTGCGCCTGCTGCTGCGGCTCGAAGGGCTGGTGCTGGCGGCCGCCGCGATCGCCTTCTACGCTCACCAAAGCGGCTCGTGGTGGCTGTTCGCGGCCCTGTTCCTGGCGCCCGACGTCAGCTTCGCCGCCTATCTCGGCGGCCCGCGGATCGGCGCCGTGGCCTACAATGCCGTCCACAGCACGCTGGCACCCGCCGCCCTGCTCGCGATCGGGCTGGCGGCCGGACAGCCACTGGTGGTCGAGATCGCCACGATCTGGCTGGCCCATGTCGGCGTCGACCGGCTCGCCGGCTACGGCCTGAAATATGCCGACGGCTTCGGCTTCACCCATCTCGGCCGGATCGGCGGAGTTCGTCGACCCTGACACCGCGGTCCGAGATGCCGGAGTCTCAAAGAGGCCCGCCGCCCCTTGTTTCGCGGCGCACCAGGCTCGGTGTTGTCCACCGCTGTCAGCCAGCGCGCCGCGCACGGCTGTTTGACAGCTCCGCGATCGCTCGTTCTACTTGGTTGCAAAGCCGCGCCACAAGCGGCGAGCCAGGAGGACGGTCATGGAGCGACACATTGTTGCTGCCTCATCGACGCTTGCCATGGACGCTCGTGTTGCCGTCTCGCATCGACCGCGCCGCGCCGTTGGAGGGTCCCGTTGCCGACAGGCGGCGGTGGCCGTGACGATGCTGCTGACAGCCTTGGCCGGTGACTTCGGCAGCAGCGCCAGCGCCCAGGGCTTCACCAAGGATATGCCCGCCCGGGTCGAGATGTATCCGATCCCGTCGCTGACCTTATCCGATCGGCAGTTCCTCTCCGGCGACGACGGCGGCAAGCCGGTGACCGTCGTCGGCGAAATGCGCGTCGCGCAGGCCAGCGGCAGGCTGCCGGTGGTGGTGCTGATGCACGGCTCCGGCGGCGTCGGCGCCAACATCGCGGCGTGGAGCCGCACCTTCAATGCGATGGGGATCTCGACCTTCGCGATCGACGGCTTCACCGGGCGCGGCATCACCGCGACCAGCACCAACCAGGCCCAGCTCGGCCGGCTGAACCTGATCATGGACATCTACCGTGCGCTAGACGTGCTGGCGAAGCATCCGCGCGTCGATCCCGAGCGCATCGTGCTGATGGGCTTTTCACGCGGCGGTCAGGCGGCGCTGTATGCGAGCCTCGAGCGCTTCCACAGGCGCTGGAACAATTCCGGGCTGCAGTTCGCCGCCTATATCCCGTTCTATCCCGACTGCTCGACGACCTATCTCGGCGACACCGACGTCGTGGCGCGGCCGATCCGGATCTTTCACGGCGGGCCGGACGACTACAATCCGGTGCGGACCTGCAAGGCCTATGTCGAGCGGCTGAAGGCAGCGGGCCGCGACGTCGCGCTGACGGAATACGCCGACTCGCCGCACGGCTTCGATCTCGGCCTGCTCGGCGCCAACATGCTCGCCGTCGCGCCGAAGGCGCAGACCGTGCGCAACTGCCGCATCAAGGAGAGCGACGGCGGGATGCTGATCAATGCCGACACGCAGCAGCCCTTCACCTATCAGGACGCCTGCGTCGAGTTCGATCCGCATGTCGGCGGCAATCCGGCCACGGCCGAGGCGGCGCGCCAGGCGGTGACGGATTTCCTGCGCGCACTGTTCAAGCTGTCGTGAGCAAAAATAGAACGATTTGGATCAATTTTTGAGGTGACAGATCGAACGTATCGGGTCTTGCTGCGTTGTCGCTCGCTTTTCGACGATGAAACGGAGCCCGATGATGCGCGCCTCTCGCCTTGCGATCCCCACTTTGCTGACCGCCCTCGCCCTGGGCGGCGCGGCCCATGCGGCCCCGGCCGCGCCGTTCCGGGGGCTGCAGGGCTCCTGGACCGGCGGCGGCGTGATCAGCCTGTCCGACGGCAACCAGGAGCGACTGCGCTGCCGCGCCGCCTATGACGTCGGCGGCGCCGGCGAGCAGCTCCGGCTCAACATCCGCTGCGCCAGCGACAGCTACAACATCGACCTCTCCAGCGACGTCGCCTATCGCGGCGGCGAGATCTCGGGACAATGGAGCGAGTCGAGCCACAACGCATCCGGCACGATCGAGGGCCGCGCCGTCGGCAACCGCATCGAGGCCCAGGCGCGCGGGCAGACGTTTTCCGCCGGGCTGTCGCTGACGACGCAGGGACGCCGGCAGACCGTGTCGATCCGCCCGGCGGGCACGGACATCAGGGGCGTCGACCTGGAGCTGGCGCGGCGGTGACGTACGCTAGGTCGCCACGATATCGTTGCTTCGCGTAGCAACGCGCCGCTCTATCCACGTCGTTGCGAGCGCAGCGAAGCAATCCAGAGTCCCACACACCACACTGGATTGCTTCGCTACGCTCGCAATGACGGTGGTGAGAGCATGCGCGCCTCACGATACGCTCACAACGCGCCGATCTCCTTCAGGCACGCTTGGGTCAACGTCATGCGGGCTTCGACGTGGCGCGGCTCCGGGCAGTCCATGTTGAGCGCGAACACGGTCGGCTGATCCCCCTTGTCGACCCAGCCGACCATCCAGCCGAGTGAGCCCTGCTCCTTGCCGAGCAATCCCGACTTGAAGTGAATGACGGCGTCGCCGACCTTGGTCGTCGGAATGATGTCGCGCGTCAGATCCTGGCTGCGCTTCGACACCGTCAGCGCGCCACGGCGCAGGCGATCGATGAAATCGACCTGCTCCACCGGATCGATGCGAAGCGCGCCGGTGAGCCAGAACTGGTCGATGCCGCCGCCGATGTCGTGATTGCCGTAGTCGAGCTCCTCGAGATATTTTTGCATCCGCTCGGGACCGATGCGGCGCGCGATCTCCTGATAGACCGGCACGGCGGAGACCGCGATCGCGCTGCGCAAGGTATGATCCTTGTTCCAGGCCTCGATCGATCTCGTGACGCCATCCCATTTGAACACGTCCTTGTCGGGATCCTCGACGACGCCCGTCTCCAGCGCGATCAGCGAGTTCGCGATCTTGAAGGTCGAGGCCGGCAGCTTCGCCTCGCCGGAGCGATCTGCATCGCTGGCGATGATGAGATATTCCTCGACCTTGTAGGCCAGGAACGTGCCCTTGGTGCCCTCGTCGGTGAAGCGCTTGGCGAGCTCGCCGCGGATCTCGTTGCGTGGCGGTGCGACATGCGCAAATGCGCGCGCGGGCAACAGGCTGGCGCCGGTCATCAGGGCGAGCGCGTGGCGGCGGCTCATCATGGGCATCGCAAATCTCCGTCGTCGTTCGCCCTCCCTACCACAGGGCGGTGACGACCGACGCATGACGGAGATCACAAATGCGGCGCGCTCAGCGCATCGGCCGCGACAGGTTGAGCACGAACACCAGCACCTCGGCGACGGCCTTGTAGAGCTCCTCCGGGATCTCGTCGCCGAGCTCGACATTGGAGAGCGCGCCGGCCAGCACCTCGTTCTCCTCGATCGGGATGTCGTGCGCCTTCGCGACCTCGATGATCTTGGCGCCGATCGTGCCCTTGCCCTTGGCGACGACGCGCGGCGCGCCCTGGCCCTTGTCGTAGTGCAAGGCGACGGCGAGCTGGGTCTTGTTGGCGGCCTTCACCTCGATGCTCATAGCGCGCGATCCAGGAAATGGCCGGCCCTGGGCGGCATCACGGCCGGCGGCGCGCCGTCCTGCACCACGAGATCGCCCGGCGAGAGCTCGGCACGGCTGAGGGCCTGGCTGAGGTCGGCAAGGCCGGCGCGCAGCCGCGCGGCGGTGACCGGACGCTCGGCCCACATCCGCACGGAGGTGCGCTCGGCGCTGAATGAGATCATCGCATGCACCGGGCCGGCCGGCTCGACGTCGAGCGAGAAGCGCGCCCGCCAGACGCGCTTGGCCGCGTCCGGCGATTGCGTGCCGCCGTCGCGCGCGATCTCGAACTGCGCCATGGCCGTGCCCTGCGGGGTGGCGAAGGGAATCTCGAAGTTCCAGCGCGGCGGCGCCGGGTCGGTGCGCGCGGTCGAGGCGTCCGGGCGATCCGGCAGCGAGGCGACCTGCAGCAGGGTCTGGCGCGACAGCGCCTGGTCGGTCTCGTCGAGCAGCCGGTGCGCGATCGCCGACAGCGGCGTGTCGGGACCGAGCGTCGGCATCGCCACGGCCTGCGGCATCGGTGCAGCCCCGCGGAACGGCGGCGGCGGGGTGTTGGTGCGCACGACCATATCGGCGCGGCCGTTGGCGTTGCGTCCGGGAACGAGGCCCGCGGCGCGCGGAATCTGCTGCTGCGCTTCCTGCAGCACGGCCAGCACCGTGCCGGGCGTGAGCGACTGCGCCTTGGCGCCCGTCAGGGCCTCGATCAGCGCCGAGCCGGTGAAGCCGGCAGACGCGGCGTCGGGCCGCCCCATTCCCGTGGCCCAGGGCTGGGGCGGCAGCTCGATCTCGATGTCGGGCACCAGCGAGGGAGCGCCGCTCTGTTGCTGCGCGGCGGCGGCGCGGCCGGCCTCCGACAGCACCGAGGCATAGGAGCCACCGGGCGACGGCTGCGCCGATGCCGCCATGCCGGGCTCGGCGGTCTGCAGCACCGTCGCCAGCGTCTGGCGCAGCACGATCAGCGCCGCCTTCAGGTCGGGCGTGCCGGTGCCGGTAGTGCCATTGGCGAGCGAGGATTCCAGGAACAGGCCGGATTGCTGCACGGCGGTCTGCACATCCTCCGCGGTCAGCGCCGGCGAGAGCGGCGTCTGCTGCGCCAGCACCTGCGCCACGGCGGCCCGCAAGGCCGGTGGAAGGTTCGGCGAGTCGGCGACGGCCTGGAGATCGGCGAACAATTGGCCCTGGCTGCCCTGACGGGTCGCCGCCTCCTCGCTGGCGATCGACAATGCGAGCCGCTCCAGCCCGGTCAGTGGATCCGGCGGTGGCGGCAGCGCCGGTGCCAGCCGGCCGGTGACGTCGACGACGGTGGCGGCCGGGGTCGGGGTGCCGGTGGTGCCAGTGGCAGCACTGCCGCCCTGCCCGACGATGGCGAGCTGCAGCCCTTGCGCGGTCTGCGACACGGCGACCTGCACGGTCTGGCCGGCCTGCAGCGGCAGCTCGCTCGCGAGCTCCATCGACAGGTTTCCGATCGCGACCTGGACCAGGTTCTCGGCGAGCACCTGCTGCACCCTGGCGCTGACCAGTGCGCCGGCCTGCAGCGTGGTCGCCGCCGCCACCGTGGTTCCGGCCGGCGAGCTGCCGACGCCGCGGACGGCGCTCACGGAAGGCGACGGGGTGACACTCTGGACCATGCGCGTACTCGGGTTACGCGCACAGCCTAGCGGGTGCCCCTAAACCCGGCGTTAACCGGCCTCAGAGCGCGGCGTCGACTGCCCGGAGGATGCGGACGGCGGCCTGGTAGTCGATCTGCTTGGCGGCGCGACGGCTCATCGCCTCCTCGTCGGCGCCCCATTGCGCGACGTTCCAGTCCTCGTCGACATGGGCTGCCGCCCAGACCTGATCGGCGTCGCGCACCCCATGCACCAGCGCCAGCGCCAGCAGCGCCGAGCCGGTCAGTGTGGTGACGACATGCGCGGCCGCCACCGTCCACGGGCCGGTCGGCAGCGCAGCGCGCGCGGCCTGCACCGCAGCCTCCGGCTGGGCCACATGCATGATGCCTTCGGACAGGATGAAATGCGCGCCCAGGCCGTCGCGCGCCCAGTCCAGCACCGGGTCCCAATGCTCGGCCTCGCGCACGACCAGCCCCTCGGGATGACCGGCCCGGTAGAACAGCAGGTCGGACTGGAGATATTTGGCAATGTCCTCGCGCACCGCGTCGGTGCGGTCGACCACCGACTGCACGACGCTGTTGGCGAACCGCGTCAGCGGCATCGTGGCGGGATCGATGTTCTCACCCTGGGCCTGCCACTCGGCGGCGACGGCCTCCGCCAGCTCCCCGGCGGGAACGATGACGACGCGCCCCGACGGCGTGCGGATCGGCCGGCCATCGAGGGTGACGTTGAAGCCGCCCTCGGCCGCGGCGGTCCCGGCCTCCTTGTAGAAGCGCTTGCGCAGCGGCGTCCGCATCGCCTGGCGCGCCGATTCCTGCGGATCGAGCGGCGACCGACCGACGACCTCGTCAAACAGTTCACGCATCAGAATTCCAGCCCTCTCGCGGGATGATCACACGGGATCCGTTGTTTTCGCGGTAGATAAGCCCTGTCCGCCCGAAATGCGAGCTGCCGATGCGTCCGCTGCTCTCCGCCCTCGTCCTGCTCGGCAGCGCCGTTGAGGCCGCCGCCGGCTTCCGCTCGCCGGAATCGCTGGTGCGCAACGTCTATGCGCATTACGGCCGGGGCGCGCCGGAGCTCTCCGCCGGGCTGCCGCGGACGGCCGAGACCGCGCGGCAGTTCTTCGATCCGAGCCTCGCCGGGGCCTGGGCGGCGCCGCGGCGTGAGCCCTACGATTTCCTGGTGCAGAGCCCGCGCTGGAAGCTCGGCCCGGTCGCGATCTCGATCTTGCGCAAGCAGTTCGACAAGACCTATGTGGCGGCCAGCTTCGACAACCAGGGCCACCGCGTCACGCTGAACTTCATCGTCGTGAAGGGACCGGACGGCTGGGTCATCCTCGACGTTGAGACCCCGCACGATTCGCTGCGGTTATTCCTGGAGCAGTTCCGGAAGTGAGCCGCGGCGGGATCGACTCTCCTCGCCTTAGATAGAGGCCCACCTCAGGAGGATAACCATGACTGTGGCCGAGATCATTCGTCGCGCGATCGCGCTGAGTGAGCCGGACGGCGAGATCACGTTCGACGAGCTGAACGACCTTTTCGGTCCGGAACGCCCGCCCGAGGACGTCGAAGACGTGTTCTTGGCGCTTCATGACGCGGGCATTCAGCTCGTTGAGCAGAGGAGCTGAATCTGCCGCTCACTCCTCCGGCGCGTTCTCGATCGGGTCGAAGCGGTCGTGCTCGAGGCCGAGCAGGTTCCACGACTGCAGCATGTGCGGCGGCAGCGGCGCGGTGGCGTCGATGAATCCGCCGCGCGGATGCGGGATGACGATGCGGCGCGCCAGCAGATGCAGCCGGTTCTGCAGGCCGCCGGGCAGCGCCCAGTTCTCGATGTTGAAATATTTGGGATCGCCGACGATGGGATGGCCGATATGGGCCATGTGCGCGCGCAGCTGATGGGTGCGGCCGGTCACCGGTTTCAGCGACACCCAGGCGAGCTTGTTGGCCGAGGCCTCGACCACCGCGTAGTAGGTCACGGCGTGGCTGGCGCCCTCGTCGCCATGGGCGGCGACGCGCATGATGGTGTCGTCCTCGCTCTCCTCCTTGGCAAGATAGGTGGAGATGCGGCCCTGCTTGGGCTTGGGCACGCCCGCCACCAGCGCCCAGTAGATCTTGCGCGCCGAGCGGCTGCGGAAGGCGCCGGTCAGATGCGTGGCAGCGAAGCGGGTCTTGGCGATCAGCAGGCAGCCGGACGTCTCGCGGTCGATGCGGTGCACGAGCCGCGGCTTCTGGCCCTTGGCGTCGCGCATCACCTCCAGCATCTGGTCGATGTGGCGGGTCATGCCGGAGCCGCCCTGCACCGCGAGCCCGGCCGGCTTGTTGAGGACGAGCACGTCGTCGTCCTCGTACAAGGTCATTGCCTTGAGGCTCTCCAGCGTCTTGCGCTCGCCCTCGGTGAGGCCGGCGCGCTCCTTCGGCGCGTCCAGCTTGAGCGGCGGAATACGCACGCTCTGGCCTTCTTCAAGGCGATCCTTGGAGTCGGCGCGCTTGCCGTCGACGCGCAGCTCGCCTTTGCGGACGATGCGCTGGATGTGCGAGAATGACAGGCCGGGAAAGCGCGCCTCGAGGAAGCGGTCGACGCGCATGTTGTTCTCGTCGGCCGTGACCACCACGGTCTGCACCTTCGTCGGCAGCAGCGGCGTCTCCGGCTCGACCTTCTTCGGCGGCGGCGCCGCAGGCCTGGGCTCGGCACGCTCCGAGCTGAACCGCGCGGGCTTGCCGGCACCGGCGCGCTTGGCCGGCGGCCGCTCGCGCGGGGCGAAGCTGTCGCGGCGATCCTCTCCCTCGGCGCGCGGCGCACGGCTGCGCTCGGCCTTGCCGCGCCCGAAATCGCCGCGCGGTGCCGCCTCGCGGTCACCGGCAAAACGGTCGCGCCGCGGCCGCTCGGCATCGGGACGCTTCGCAGACTCACGCTTGGCCGCGGCGCCTGCGCTGCGGGCGGCCTCGGCCTTCGGCCGCTCGCTGCGGCGATCGGTCGGGCGATCGGATCGGGTCTGGGTTCGCTTGATACGGCGGCTCATGGCAGGTTGCGTATCGCAAAAGCCCCTGCCAGTCACGGCGA
Source organism: Bradyrhizobium sp. HKCCYLRH2060 (assembly GCF_051168135.1). Taxonomy (NCBI): domain Bacteria; kingdom Pseudomonadati; phylum Pseudomonadota; class Alphaproteobacteria; order Hyphomicrobiales; family Nitrobacteraceae; genus Bradyrhizobium; species Bradyrhizobium sp. HKCCYLRH2060. The sequence goes on along the minus strand of NZ_JBNPUK010000029.1, from coordinate 1,144 downwards.
AATCGCGATAAATCCGCTTGTGAGTCGGCCGCTTGGGCCATCGATACTGATCGGAGCGAATTCGAATGACGCTCACGCGACTGGGCCTGGCGATCCTGGCAGCCACGCTGGCGACGACCGCCACGCAGGCGCAGCAGAGCCCCATGCCCGACGACATCGCCTGGAAGCTGATCGAGATCGGCCGGGTCATCGCCCCGCCGAAGACCGCCGCGATCTACGCGCCGCTGCAGGCCAAGGAACCCTACACCGGCGTCAAGGTGCAGCGCGATGTGAGATACGGCACGGCCGAACGCAATCTGCTCGACGTCTTCACGCCGGATGCCGCGGCCGCGCCCCGGCCGGTGCTGATCTTCGTGCATGGCGGCGCCTTCATCGGCGGCAACAAGCGCACCACGCCGGACGGCCCGTTCTACGACAACATCATGCTGTGGGCGGTGAAGAGCGGCTTCATCGGCGTCAACATCACCTACCGCCTGGCGCCGAAATTCCCCTGGCCTGCCGGCGTCGAGGATGTCGCCAGCGCGGTGCAATGGGTGGCCGCCCACGCCGCCGAGAACGGCGGCGATCCCGCGCGCATCTATCTGATGGGCCATTCGGCCGGCGCGGTGCACGTCGCGACCTATGTGGCGCATCCCGAATTCCACAAGGTCGCCGGCGGCGGCCTTGCGGGCGCGATCATGGCCTCGGGCGTCTACGACCTCACCGCGACGCCGCTTGGCGACCAGGAGATGGCCTATTTCGGCACCGATCCCTCGCGCTTCAAGGAGCGCTCGTCGCTGCAGGGGCTGCAAGCCTCGCCCTTGCCGCTGATGATCGTCTCCGCCGAGCTCGACCCGCCGCGCTTCGTCGAGCAGTTCGATCTGCTCAAGCAGGCCGCCTGCAAGCGACCGTCCGGCTGCGCCCGCGCGGTGATGCTGCCACAGCACAGCCACATGTCGGAGGTGTATGCGATCAACACCGAGGACGACCGGCTGACGCGGGAGATTGCGGAGTTCGTCAAGACGGGGAAGTAGTAGCGCGCTCCCTCCACCGTCATTACCCGCAGCGAAACAATCCAGGGCGTCGCGAGGACTCTGGATTGCTTCGCTGCTGTTTAGCCCGGAGACATAGCTTACACCTGTTCGGGGACATGGTTGACACTTTT
>NZ_JBNPUK010000028.1:0-35711 GCF_051168135.1 Bradyrhizobium sp. HKCCYLRH2060 | reverse complement strand
CGCAAAACCTCATGCACCGCAGGAGGATCGATGGACTGCTCGATCCTCCACAGTCTCTCACCCGAGACGACCGCCAGATGAGCCTTAGTATATGCTAAAACCTCAACCGGACAGCCGTGGGACAACCCCGGCCATGACGATGAGGAGACAGGTGAGCGCAAAACTCCGCTCGCAGATAGCCTTGGCACCCGGGCGGTATTGCCGCTATTGCCAAAGCTCGCATCCCAAAACATTCCCCTTGCCAATTTCTGAAAATCGTTATTTACTCCCACCGTCCCGCCTCGTTGCAGAGGGGCGTATCGCGATCGTCACGGACGTGGAGCGCGGGATGCGGTGGGCGCAACGGGTCGCAGCATGGTTGTCCATGCGGACGAACGATCCGGTGCGCACGGTGAAATCGTGTGGTCTCGGCGCCGCGGTGCTGGCGTCAAGTCGTGGTGCGGTTGACGCGCATCGCGATGACGGGGGCAAGACAGCCGTTCCCCGGAGAGAGCGCGTATAAGCCGTTCCAACCATTGCGCAGGGAAGGCCGGGATGTCCTCAGCCGAACCTGTGGTTCTGCCGTCTGCATTTTTTCCGCAGGCGGGCCATGGGGGCGGCAGGCTCCCGGCCTTCCCTGCGCCCTCTCGTTTCAAGAGGGCGAATAGCCGCAAAGCTCGGGCCGTGCGGGCCGCGAGAATGCGCCATCATGTCTGCGCGTATGGCCATATCTGTTGTATGACGATGTGAGACGATGCGGTGTCGTCGCCTCGAGCGGCCGTGAAGACGCAACAAATGGGGACCACATCATGCCAACCGAACGTTTCCAGTTTGAAGGCGCCAGCGGCGACAAGCTTTCTGCCGCGCTCGATCTGCCCGGCGGCGCGCCGCGCGCTTACGCGCTGTTCGCGCATTGCTTCTCCTGCGGCAAGGACACCCACGCCGCGCGGCGCATCGCCATGGCGCTGACGGCGCATGGCATCGCCGTGCTGCGGTTCGACTTCACCGGCCTCGGCTCCAGCGAAGGCGACTTCGCCAACACGACGTTCTCCTCCAACGTCGCCGACCTCGTCCGCGCCGCCAATCATCTGCGTGAAACGCGGCAGGCGCCGGCCATCCTGATCGGCCACAGCCTCGGCGGCGCCGCCGTGCTGGCCGCGGCCGGCGACATCCCCGATGCGAAGGCGGTGGTGACGATCGCGGCGCCGTCGGATCCGGCCCATGTGACGGCGCTGTTCAAGGACCGACTCGAGGCGATCCGCCGCGACGGCTCGGCCGAGGTCTCGCTCGCGGGGCGCCCGTTCCGGATCAGCAGCTCCTTCCTCGACGACATCGCCGAGCAGCGCCTGCTCGACAAGATCAAGCATCTGCACAAGGCGCTGCTGGTGATGCACTCGCCCCTCGACGACACCGTCGGTATCGACAACGCAACGAAGATCTTCGTCGCCGCCAGGCATCCCAAGAGCTTCATCTCGCTCGATCACGCCGATCATCTCATCAGCGGGAAGGAGGACGCCGCCTACATCGCCGAGGTGATCGCGAGCTGGGCCGGCCGCTACGTCGCGCCGGAGGCCGCCGAGCCGGCGCCCGCGGATGGCCCGCGCGACGTGGTCGTGCGCGAGACCAGGTCGAGCAAGCTGCAGCAGGCCATCGCGCTCGGCCCGCATCATCTCACCGCTGACGAGCCGCTCTCCGTCGGCGGCCAGGATACCGGCCCGGGCCCCTACGACCTGCTGCTCGCGGCGCTCGGCGCCTGCACCTCGATGACGATGCGGCTCTATGCCGACCGCAAATCCCTGCCGCTCGACCGCATCACGGTCACCCTGCGCCACAGCAAGATCCATGCGGAAGATTGCGCGGAATGCGAGACCAAGGTCGGGCTGATCGATCAGCTCGACCGCGAGATCCACCTCGACGGCGCGCTCGATGAGGAGCAGCGCAGGAAGCTGATGGAGATCGCCGACAAATGCCCGGTGCACCGGACGCTGACGTCGGAGATCCGCATCGTCACGCGCGCGGCGGAGTGATCAACGCGCCGCCTGCGGCTCGATCTTCAGCGGCCTGACGCGCAACGCTCCGCGCAGGCCGGCCGCCGTGCCGATGAAGATGCCGGCGATGGCGACGAACGAGGGCAGCGCCAGGGTCGACAGTCCCGTGAGCCCCTGCCCGACCGAGCAGCCCAGCGCCATCACGCCGCCGATGCCCATCAGCGCGGCGCCGCCCGCCGAGCGCAGCATATGCTGCGGCGAATGAAAGCCCTCGAGCTTGAAGCGGCGCGTCGCCACGGCGGTAACGAGGCTGCCGGCGAGCACCCCGGCCACGGTGGCGATGCCGAAATTCGCGGTCGAGCCGGTCGACAGCATGATGTATTGCAGGGCATCGGCGATCGGCGCGACGAAGGTCAGGGACGCCACCGGCACGGGGTTGAAATCGTCCGCGCCGAGATAGCCGGTCGCGAACCAGCCGGCTGCGATCAGCAGGCCGACGATGAGGCCCGCGAGCATCTGGCCGGGCGCGCGCCGGAAGGGCGCATGCGCAAAGGCGAAGACGATCAGCGCGCCGCCGAGCGCGAGCGCCGGCAGCAGCCGCGCCGCTGCACCATGCAGGCCACCGACCGAGAGCACGGCCGGCAGCGACGTCGCGGTCGCCGTGGTCTGCGAGCCCTGCATCAGCGCGATGCGCAGCGGCGCGATCAGGCCCTTCAAGGTCATCTCGGCGGCGATCGCCAGCACCGTCACGACAACGAAGGAGCGCAGATTGCCGCGGCCGAGCAGCACCAGCGCGCGCGAGCCGCAGCCATTGGCGAGCACCATGCCGTAGCCGAACAGGACACCGCCGGCGAACATCAGCGGCACCGAGAAGGTCGGCTGCAGATAGATCGACTTGCCGAGATCGACGGCGCCGTTGGCCGCGAGCAGCTGTGTGGCGATGATGGCGATGCCCATCGCCAGGGCGTAACTTCGCACCAGGCGGCTGTCGCCGTCGGCCCACCAGCCGCGCAGGCTGCTCATCATGCAGAAGCCGCTGAGCAGCCCCACCACGCCATAGACCAGGCCGATCCCGAGACCGGTTACGACGGCGACATCAGCAGCTTCCGGCACGCGCAGGAGTCCTTCTGGTTGCGGAAAAGAGGCGGCGGCACGCGGGCTGCGCAAGCACCGCTTTCGCTTGACGCGCGCGGATTATTCGCCACGATATCGAGCTTAACTAGTTCAGAATGCTTGTTCCAACAAGCATCAACGGGAGAGAATGCCGTGGTGTCACCAGCGCATCCTCATGCGCCGATCTTGGCCTGTTCGCCGCCGGGGGCTCGCCGGTGAGTGGCGCGGCCCCGCTCTCCCCCGACGCGCTCGCCCGCGCTTGCGCCGACGCCATGTGGCAGGACGATCGCGCCAGCCAGGGCCTGGGCATGCAGATCATCGAAATCGGCCCGGGCTGCGCGACGCTGCGCATGACCATCCAGCCGCACATGGTCAATGGCCACGGCATCGCCCATGGCGGCTTCATCTTCACGCTGGCCGATTCCGCGTTCGCGTTCGCCTGCAACTCCCACAATGACCGCACCGTGGCGGCCCAGGGCAGTATCAGCTTCATCCGGCCGGGCAAGCTCGGCGATGTGCTGACCGCCCGCGCCAGCGAGGTGTCGCGCAGCGGCCGCTCCGGCATCTACGACGTTCGCGTCACCGCTGAAGACACCGTGATCGCGGAGTTTCGCGGCCATTCCCGCAGCATCGGCGGCACGCTGGTGCCGACCCCCACGGCTCCGCCGGAGGACTGACACGATGACATCGAGCAAACCTCAACCGGCCGGCAGCTACGTACCCGAGATGGACGACACCGAGCGCGCCTCGCGCGACCAAATCATGGCGCTGCAGACCAAGCGCCTCGCCTGGTCGCTGACGCACGCCTATGACAACGTCGCCCATTACCGTCGCACCTTCGACAAGGCTGGCGTGCATCCCTCCGACTTCCGCGAGCTCGCCGACCTCGCCAAGTTTCCGTTCACGGTCAAGACGGACCTGCGCGACAATTACCCGTTCAACATGTTCGCCGTGCCGCGCGAGCAACTGGTGCGGGTGCATGCCTCGTCGGGCACGACGGGCAAGCCGATCGTGGTCGGCTATACCCGCAACGATATCGCGACCTGGTCCACCGTCATGGCGCGCTCGATCCGCGCTGCCGGCGGCCGCAGCGGCATGATCATCCACAATGCCTATGGTTACGGCCTGTTCACCGGCGGTCTCGGCGTCCATTACGGCGCCGAGCAGCTCGGCTGCACGGTGGTGCCGATCTCCGGCGGCATGACCGAGCGGCAGGTGCAGTTGATCAATGATTTCAGGCCCGACATCATCACGGTGACGCCGAGCTACATGCTGGCCATCCTCGACGAGTTCAAGCGCCAGGGGCTCGACCCGCGGCAGAGCTCGCTCAAGATCGGCATCTTCGGCGCCGAGCCATGGACCAATGCGATGCGCGCCGAGATCGAGGATGCGTTCGCGATGGACGCCACCGACATCTACGGCCTGTCCGAGGTGATCGGTCCGGGTGTGGCGCAGGAATGCCTGGAGACCAAGGACGGGCTGCACATCTGGGAGGATCATTTCTATCCGGAGATCGTCGATCCCGACACCGGCAAGGTGCTGCCCGACGGCGAGATCGGCGAGCTGGTGTTCACCTCGTTGACCAAGGAGGCCTTTCCCGTCATCCGCTATCGCACCCGCGATCTGACGCGACTGCTGCCGGGCACCGCGCGGCCGGGCATGCGCCGCATGGAGAAGGTCACGGGCCGTTCCGACGACATGATCATCCTGCGCGGCGTGAATCTGTTTCCGTCGCAGATCGAGGAGATCCTGCTGTCGACCGAATGGTGCGGCGGCCATTTCATGCTGGAGCTGACCCGCGAAGGCCGCATGGACGAGCTGACGATCTACGCGGAGTCGCGCCCGGAGCACTGGGACGAGACCGGCCTCGGCGCGCACGCCGAGCGGATCTCGATCCACATCAAGAACACGATCGGCCTGACCGCCAAGGTGAAGGTGGTGGCACCAGACACGCTGGAGCGCTCGGCCGGCAAGGCGAAACGGATCAAGGACAAGCGGCCGGTGGGGTAGTTGGGGAGTGCGCCGCGCTGTCACCCCTCATGGTGAGGAGCGCCGAAGGCGCATCTCGAACGACGAGTCCCGCTCCATACATCGCCATCTCACATATGATCGTAATCCACCACCACCCGCTCCGTCACCGGCTTGGCCTGGCACGTCAGCACGAATCCGGCCTTGAGCTCCCACGGCTCCAGCGAGTAGTTCAGCTCCATCTCGGCCTTGCCTTCGACCAGCTTGGCGCGGCAGGTGGAGCACATGCCGCCCTTGCAGGCGAATGGCAGGTCGACGCCGGCGCGGAGTGCGGCGTCGAGGATGGCCTCGCCGTCGGCGACCGGGACCTCGCGGCGCTTGCCGTCGATGATCAGGGCGGCGACCGCCTTGGGCGGCGCCGTATCGGGCACGACAGCTCTCGGCCGCGGCTTGCCGCCCGCACCGGAGACGAAGCGCTCGACGTGGATGCGCTCGTCGGCAATGCCGAGGATGTGGCAGGCAGCCTCGATGTCCTCGCTCATCCCGGTCGGACCGCAGATGAAAACGTGGTCGACCGTCTCCGCCGGCACCAGCGAGCGCAAGAGCATACGCACCTTTTCGCTGTCGAGACGACCGTGCAGGATCGGAAGATCCTGCTCCTCGCCGGAGATGACGTGGAACACCGAGAAGCGGTCGAGGAAGCGATCCTTCAGCTCCTCCAATTGCTCGCGGAACAGCATGCCGGCGGTCGTGCGGTTGCCGTAGAACAGGAAGAAGCGGCTGTCCGGCTCGCGCGCCAGCACGGCCTTCACGATCGACAGGATCGGCGTGATGCCCGAGCCAGCGGCAAATCCGACATGGGTGCGCGCCGCCGCAGGATCCAGCGCCACGCCAAAACGTCCGGTCGGCGTCATCACGTCGATCTCGTCGCCGCGCTTCAATTCGTCGGTGACGAAGCTCGAGAACGCGCCGCCATCGACGCGCTTCACGGCGATGCGGATCTCGTTGTCATCGGGGCCGGAGCAGATCGAATAAGAGCGCCGGACTTCCTCGCCGCCGAGCGTCGTCTTCAGTGTGAGATACTGTCCGGGCGCGAAGCGATAGTCGTCCGCGAGTTCGTTTGGAATGGCAAACGTCAGCGACACCGCATCCGGTGCCTCCCGGCGCAGGTCACGGATGGCGAGACGGTGAAAGCGCGGCGTTGTCGACATCGAACCCATCCTCACGTCATTGCGAGGAACGAAGCGACGAAGCAATCCAGGGCTCCGGGCGTGGCCCTGGATCGCGTCGCTGCGCTCGCGATGACGGCTTTAGCATCAGTGACACTTGAAGTAATCGAACGGCTCGCGGCACGATCTGCAGCGCCACAACGCCTTGCACGAGGTCGAGCCGAACTCGGCGAGTTGCTCGGTGTCATCAGACCCGCATTGCGGACACGCCACCTCGGCCACACCAAACAGCGCGCGCCGGCCACTCGACGGCGGCGGCGGCGCGATGCCGTACTCCCGCAGCTTGCGTCGCCCTTCCTCGCTCATCCAGTCCGTGGTCCAGGCCGGCGACAGCACAATGCGCACGCTGGCCTCGCGGAAGCCGGCGCGCTCCAGCGCGAGCTCGATCTCCAGCGCGATCATGTTCATCGCCGGGCAGCCGGAATAGGTCGGCGTGATCGCGACCTCCACCCGTTCCCCGACCACCTCGACCTCGCGCAGCACGCCGAGATCGTCGATCGTCAGCACCGGGATTTCCGGATCGGCCACCGACGCCGCCGCCTCCCAGGCGCGCTGGCGGAGTTCGGCAGGACTGGTGTCGGCGACTACCACGTCGCACCGGGGAAGCTGCGCTGCATGTATTGCAGCTCGCTCAGGAGATGGCCGAGATGCTCGCTGTGGCGGCCGTCGCGGCCGCCCTGCTGCATCCAGTCGTTCTCAGGCAGCACGAGGGTCGCCTCGCGCGCGACATGCCAGACGATCGACAGCCATTCCGGCCGCAGCATCGTCGGGTCGATCGCGATGCCGGCATCGATCAGTCCGCGCTCGGAGTCGTCGACGCTGAACATCTCGCCGGTGTACGCCCAGAGATCGTCGATCGCGGCCTGCGCGCGGGCGTGGCTCTCGTCGGTGCCGTCCCCGAGCCGGATCACCCACTCGCTGGCATGGCGCAGATGATAGGCGGATTCCTTCTCCGACTTGGCCGCGATGGCGGCGAGCGTCGCATCGGTCGAGCCCATCATGCCGCGCCAATACAGATCGGCGAAAGCCGCGTAGAGCAGCTGCCGCACCATCGTGTGCGCGAAATCGCCATTCGGACGCTCGACCAGCAGCAGGTTGCGGTACTGCCTGACGTCCCGGAGATAAGCGAGCTTATCCTCGTCATTGTCGCGGCCCTCGACCTTTGCCGCGTAGCCATAGAGCTCGCGCGCCTGGCCGATCAGGTCGAGCGCCATGTTGGACAGCGCCATGTCCTCTTCGAGCATGGGCGCGTGGCCGCACCATTCGGAGAGGCGATGACCGAGGATCAGCGCATCATCGGCGCGGCGCAAGGTGTAGAGCACCAGCGGCGTTTCGGAGACATTGATCGAGGGGGCGGTCATGACGTTTCGCCTCTGAAGCCACGCATTTGACCTCCTCCAGGAGCCCGCCGCAGGCGGGCGTCTCGAGGATGGGCCAGGAGCCGTATCGGGCCTCATGGTTCGAGACGGCGCTGCGCGCCTCCTCACCATGAGGAGTTGCACCTACATATGTCCGACTTCCTCGGGCACTTCATAAAAGGTCGGATGCCGATAGATCTTCGTTTCCGCCGGCTCGAACATCATGCCCTTGTCGGCGGGATCGGACGCGGTGATGGCGCTCGACGGCACCACCCAGATCGACAGGCCCTCGCCGCGCCGGGTGTAGAGGTCGCGCGCGGCCTGCAGCGCCATGGTCGCGTCCGGCGCATGCAGCGAGCCGCAATGCTTGTGCGCGAGCCCGTTGCGGCTGCGGATGAAGACCTCCCACAACGGCGTGTTCGGTGTCGCCATCTCGCTCTCCCTTGTCTATTCGGCGGCCTGCGCCATCAGGCGCTGCGCGCGCTTCTCGGCGTAGGCGGCCGCGGCTTCGCGCACCCACGCGCCGTCGGCATGCGCCTTGCGGCGCGCCGCCATACGGTCGCGGTTGCACGGGCCGTTGCCGGCCAGCACCTGCTTGAACTCGTTCCAGTCGATCGGACCGTGCTGCCAGTGGCCCTGCTCGTCCTGCGTCATCGCTGGATCGGGAATCGTCAGGCCGAGATATTGCGCCTGCGGCACGGTGGCATCGATGAACTTCTGGCGCAGCTCGTCATTGGAGAAGCGCTTGATCTTCCACTTCGTCGAGGCGTCGCTGTGCTGGCTGGCCTGATCCGGCGGGCCGAACATCATCAGCACCGGCCACCACCATCTGTTCAACGCATCCTGCGCCATCGCCTTCTGCTCGGGCGTGCCGCGGCAGAGCGTGAGCATGATCTCGTAGCCCTGGCGCTGGTGGAACGATTCCTCCTTGCAGACGCGGATCATCGCGCGCGCATAGGGACCGTAGGAGCAGCGGCACAGCGGGATCTGGTTCATGATCGCGGCGCCATCGACCAGCCAGCCGATCACGCCGATATCCGCCCAGGTCAAGGTCGGGTAGTTGAAGATCGAGGAGTACTTGGCCTTGCCGGCCAGCATCGCGTCAACCAGTTCCTCGCGCGAGGCGCCAAGCGTCTCGGCCGCGGCGTAGAGATACAGCCCATGGCCGCATTCGTCCTGGACCTTGGCGAGCAACGCCGCCTTGCGGCGCAGGCTCGGCGCGCGCGTGATCCAGTTGCCCTCGGGCAGCATGCCGACGATCTCGGAATGGGCGTGCTGGGAAATCTGCCGGACCAGCGTCTTGCGATAGGCCGACGGCATCCAGTCGTTCGGCTCGATGCGCTCCTCGGCATCGATGCGCGCCTGAAAGCGCGAGGCGCGTCCGGCATCCTCGGCGAAGCTGCCCTCCTCGGGCGAATTGAGCGCCTGCGTGTACATGCGGCGGCGTCCTCCCAGGACTTGGTTGCCGCCAATATATAACGAGATTTTATCCGTGCAATCGAATTCTGTAATATATCAGCCCACCTCATGAGCATCGGCGAACCGCCGCAGCAGCGTCGCGCCGGCCGCAGGCAAAGGCCCCTCTTCATTGGTCGCGTGAGCGTCGAGCCATCGCTCGGAACCCGGCAGCAGCAGCCGGTAGATGTCGCCGCAGAGCACACGTGCTTGTCGTCCCGGCCAGTTCCCAGGCAGCAGCTCGGCCGGCAGCAAGGGATCGCGCAGCACGATGCGGCGGTAGTGATGGATCAGCAGGATCCGGGCGGTGAAGGCCTGGCCGTCGGACAGCGGCTCGCCGCGTTCGATGCTGGCCTTGAGCGGCGCAAAGGAGGCGCTGAACTTGCGATAGGCTTCCGCAGTCCGCTCCAGTGCCCAGCTCTCGGCGACCAACCGCCGCGCCATATCCGAGCCTGCGGAGGCCTGCAGGCGGACCGCCCCCTCCACCGCGTCCGGCACGGCGATGCTCGAGGGCGCCACGAACACGCCCGGCAGCGGGCTGCCGAAGCCGGCGTCGCGCAGCGCGATCCGCGCCTGCTCGCGGTCATCAGCGCTGCCGATGAGCAGCAGTTCGAAGCTGCCGTTCCATTCCGCCGGCGGCGAATCGTAGATGTGGCGGGTGGCGCCGGCAAAGGTCTGCTCGCCGCGCCGGGTCAGGCGATAGAAGCTGTTGCGGCCGCTCTTCGTCCGCTCGAACCAGCCTTCCGCCGTCAGCCGCGACATCGCGGTGCGCACCACGCTGCCGTCGATCGCGAGCCCTTCGAAGAAGGCCAGCAGACTGCCGAGCCAGACGCTGCCGCCGCGCGGCACGATGGCGTCGCCGAACACGGTGATGATCAGCGAGCCCGTGCGCGACGGCTCGCTCTTGAGCTCATGGACGATGCGGGACAGCGGCTGCGGCATGGTGCAGGCTTTAGCCGGTTTCGCCCGATCGCAAAAGAAAAGGCCCGCATGGAGCGGGCCTTGCAGATGGATCGACGGACGCGCGAGGCGATCAGGCGGTCTTGTTGTAGGCCTTGGCCATGTTCTCCTGGGCGAGCTTGGCACCCTCGGTGACGAGCTTGCCGACATACTCGCTGGTCGACTTGGCGCGGGCGACGAGCGCCTCGCCACGGGCGCGGGCCAGCTCACCCTGGATCTGAACGGCTTCGCTGATCGACTTGGCGGACGCCAGCTTGTCCAGGCCGTCGAAGAACGCTTCGGTGTCCTGATACAGCGCCTGCTGGATGTTGCGGCTGATCTTGCCGGCCTCGGTCACGCCGTCGAACACGGCGGTTTCGATCGCCGACGTCACCTTCTCGGAGCCAGCGAGGGCCTCCGCAGCGCGCTCCTTGGCGGTCGACGCGGTCTTCTTGACGAACTCCCGCGCGGACTCCGGCACTTCCATCGTCTGCAGGTTCTTGAACGCGTCGGTCACCGGCGCAAAGGCATCCTTGACGGTGTCGAACACGGTATTGGTCTCGGTGGTCATGGCTGTCTCCATCCTCAATGCTTCTGAGCTATGGCTCGCTCCGTCCCTTATGAAACCGGAGTGACTCAGCTATACCAGCACAAATAGTGCATCGCAACAAAAATGTTGCAATGCACCATCCAGGGAGGATGGGGGAAAGGCCGTCCCCGCTCAAGTGCCCGACGGCGCATCATTGCCTTGGCGCGAGCCTCGATCAGGGCCGCCCCCATGCTTCTTGTTGCGAGACTTTCCGGGCCGGACCGGCTCGGCCGTTCCCGGCGCGGTCTCGACCGCCCCGGGTTCTGGTTCCGCCGGCGGCGACGGTTTCATCACCCTGTCGAGCACCTCCCGGATCTCGCGCAGCTGCGCCTCGATGGACGCCATCGGGGCAGGACCGGACGGCTGCGCCGCCTTCAGAATCTGGTCGAGCAGCGCCTTGATCTCGCTCAACTGGGGCGTGGCATCGATGGCAGGCTTCGTTCCGGGGGGCGGCGCTTTGGATGTGGCAACAAGCTCGTTGAGCAAGGCCTTGATCTCGTTGAGCTCAGGCGTGACGTCGACCGGTGCCGGCGCAACCGGCTGCGCCTTGGATGCGGCGAGAAGCGCGTCGAGCAAGCTCTTGATCTCATTCAACTGGGGAGCGAGATCCACCGGCGGTTTCGATGCCGGCAGCGGCACCTTCGCGGCGCCCAGCAGCTCCTTCAACAGCGCCCGCGTCTCCGCCAGTTCGCCTTCGATCGACGCCAGCCGCTCGTTGAGCGCAGTCAGTTGACCGCGGCTCGGCACGTTCATGCCGGCGAAGTAGTTTTCCATCAGATCGGCCATGGGCTTCTGTCCGTTTCCAGAACCAGTTGCAGGATCGTCGGAGGATGAGCGGGCCGCGCCCAGCGGGCGCAATCGCGTGAAGGCCGTGAAGCTCTTCTGCATCTCACCGACCATCTGCTGCCAGAATGCGATCGGATCGCCGGACTTGTTCACCATCGGCACGCTCCTTCAGGCCACGCGGAGACTCAACACAACCTATCATAGCACGTCATCGCTGCGATGCGGGAGGATCATGGGGCCGCTTCTCTCTGTCGGCGGAACCATGCCATAGATGGCCTGTTGGCCTTGAACGAGGGATCATCGTGACTGCAAATGCTCATCAGCCGCCGCAGACCGTGCGCGCCAACGGTATCGACATCTGCTACGAGATCTTCGGCGACCCGGCGGCCCCTCCTCTCGTGCTGATCATGGGCCTCGGCGGGCAGATGATCATCTGGTACGATGAGTTCTGCGAACAGCTCGCAAGCTGCGGCTTTCGCGTGATCCGCTTCGACAACCGCGACATCGGCCAGTCGAGCAAGCTGCATGGCGGACGCCGCCTGACGCCGTTCGAGCTGCTCAAGCTGCGCTTCTTCAACATTCCCGTCGCCGCGCCCTACAAGCTGCTCGACATGGCCAAGGACACGGTCGGCCTGATGGACGCACTCGACATCAAGTCGGCGCATCTGGTCGGCGCGTCGATGGGCGGCATGATCGCGCAGGAGATCGCGATCTCCTTTCCGCATCGCGTGCGCTCGCTGACATCGATCATGTCGACGACCGGCAATCCGCGCATCCCGCCGCCGACGCGCGAGGTCGCGATGCTGCTGATGGCGCCGCCGCCGAAGACCAAGGACGAGTACATCAGGCGCTTCCAGAGGACCTGGAAGGCGCTGCGCGTCGGCTCCTTCCCCGAGGACGAGGCAAGTGACGTGGCGCTCGCCGAACGCTGCTTCGCGCGCGGCATCAATCCCGCCGGCGTCGGACGTCAGTTGCGCGCGATCCTGGCCTCCGGCAGCCGCAAGCCGCGGCTGCATCTGGTGACCGCGCCGACACTCGTGATCCACGGCAAGGTCGACCCGCTGGTTCATCCCACCGCCGGCAAGGACACCGCGGAGTCGATTCCGAATGCCAAGCTCCTGATGATCGACGGCATGGGTCACGCCACCCCGCGGCCGATGTGGCCGCAGATCATCGACGCCATCACCGAGCACGCGCACGGCGCGAATGCGCAGGCGGCGTAGAATGGCAGTCGGTGGTCACCGCCGCCGCCCGGAAACGAGCTGTCGTCCCGGCGAACGCCGGGACCCATAACCACCGGCTTTGGTGATGGCGACGGGCTGTGGCTCCAGCCCGCTTCAGCCATCCGGGCCCGTGGTTATGGGTCCCGGATCGGCGCCTGCCGACGCGTTGCGTCGACAGGCTTGTCCGGGACGACACATGTTGCTGAGGGTCGCTATTGCGTCACGCGACGCGAGTCTGTGTCTCAGCCGTTCTTCAAACGAACCGCCGGAAGCCCCTACCCAAACCTCCGCCGCCGCCATTCGATCAGCTTGGCGCTCACCTCCTCCGGCTGCTCCTGCTGCGTCCAGTGGCCGCTGTCGCGGACGAGATATTTCTCCAGGTCCGGGACAAGCTTCTCCATGCCGTCCGTGGCCGAGGGCGGCAGCACGGCGTCGTTCTCCGCCATGATCATCAGCGACGGCACGCGCACCGTATGGTCGAGCCCTTCGGCGCGCTGCCAGTTGCGCGTCATGTTGCGATACCAGTTGATGCCGCCGGTGAAGCCGGTGCGCGTGAAGGTGTCGACGAACACCTGCTTCTCGGCCTCCGACAGGATCGGCTGCCGCGTGTCCTTGGCGGCGTCATAGGCCGCGATCATCTGCGGGAACGCCAGATTGAGCGACGGCGACGCTGCGATCCCGCCGGCCGGCGGCTCCGTCGGCGGCGCATCGCTGCGCGGCAGCGGCTTGCGCATGAACGCATCGAAGGTCTCCCCGACGCGGCTGCCGAAGATGCGGTCCGGCTCGCGTGCGGGATCCTGGAACTGCACGATGTACATCATGTCGCCGAACCGCTTGCGCATGATGGCGATGGGATCGGCAGGCGCGCGCGGCAGATGCGGCGTGTTGATGCCGACCACGCCCGCGACGCGGTCGGGGTAGCGCAGCGGCATCTGCCAGACGACGAAGCCGCCCCAATCGTGACCAACGAAGATCGCCTTGTCGATGTTGAGATGATCGAGCAGACCGACGAGGTCGGCGGTGAGATGCTCGAGGTCATAGGCCTCGACCGGCTCCGGCCGGTCGGTCGCGCCATAGCCGCGCTGGTCGGGTGCGATGACGCGGATGCCAGCCTCGGCCAGCGCCTTGATCTGGTGCCGCCAGGAGAAGGCCAGCTCCGGCCAGCCGTGACAGAGGATCATCGGCGGCCTGTCGCTGACGGGGCCCGCCTCGTAATAGCCCATGCGAATGCCATTGGTCGTCGCGAACTGCAGCGCCGGCATCCAAGACGGATCGGTCATGCCTCCTCCCCTGAAGCTGTTCAGCCGGCCTTTTTCGACCGGTCTTCGGCTCCGGCGTGGAGCCTGCTCCATGCCGTGACGTCACGCCGCTTCTCCTCGGAGTTCCGCGCGAGCGAAATCCGAGCAGCCGTTTGCCTCGTCAGGCCGACTTCTTGTCGCTCGAACGGCTGCCGCCGAGGCCTGTCATGGTCAGCATCAGGTCCTGAAACCGTTCGGCCAGGCGAGGATCGAACGTGAACCAGCTCTGCATGATGGCTTCGGGCGTGAGCTTGTCGATGTTGCTCGTCATCTGGTTCTGCAGCCGGTCCATGACCGCGGCCTGCATCGGACCGACATCGGGAAGTCCGAAAAACTGCCGCGCTTCGAGCGGTGTGCAATCGATCTCGATATTGACTTTCATGTCCGCTCCGCTGTTCGAACCATCCCGACGCCAGCCCCGGACCGGGCTCCCTTCACAAGGAACGCCCATCCCGGACTCGCGGCAGGGATGTCCAGTATCACCGCGCCGGCCCCCCTCTAGCAAGCGGCGCGTTGCTGCAGGTGCGCAATTCCCGGGACATGGTCAATCCGGCGGCCCTCAGCCCCATCCCGGACGCCGCCTGTCGCGTGCGCTGCACAGCGGCCGCGGGGGATAACCATATCGTTTAGGCTTAAACAAACTGCACTTGTGTGCCGCCGCTGAACTCTGGCAACATATTCGGATCGATCTGCCGCGGGTCGTACGGCGCACCGCCAGGCCAGAGCCAACGGGATCAGTTCATTCCGGCGCGGCATCAGACTTGCAAGCATATCGCCCGGCGTCTTGTTGCTTCTTGAAGTTCGTGCAAGAGGCGCTGCAGACAACACGAACTTCGAAGCAAAGCAGGCCGGACATAATCGCGCCTGCCGAAAAACCAAGCGTCAAACGCGGAGAATTTGGACATATGTCGGGACGCAAATCCCTGCTCATCGCGGCAGCGGTCGCATTCGGCCTCGCCGTCATGCCGGCCTCGGCCCAGACCCTGCGCTATGCCAACCAGGGCACCCTGAAATCGCTCGATCCCTACACCTTCAAGGAATCGACCACGATTGCGCACCATGCTCACGTCTATGAGGGGCTGACCGCGCGCGACAAGGATCTGAAGATCATCCCCGCGCTGGCCGAGAGCTGGGAAACGCCCGAGCCGACCCGCTGGCGCTTCCATCTGCGCAAGGGCGTCAAGTTCCACAATGGCGAACCCTTCACCGCCGACGACGTGATCTTCTCCGCCGATCGCGTCCGCGCCACCGGCTCCAACTTCCTCTCCAACGTTCCGCCGGACGCAAAATTCATCAAGGTCGACGACTACACCGTCGACGTGAAGCTCGATGCTCCCAATCCCATCCTGATCTCGCAATGGGATACGTGGTACATCATGAGCAAGAAGTGGTGCGAGGACAACAACTCGGTCGCGCCAACGCCGGTGTCGGCAACCACGCCGAGCTACGCCGCGCTGCATGAGAACGGCACCGGCCCCTTCATCATCGAGAGCCATCAGCCCGGTGTGAAGACCGTGTTCAAGGTCAATCCGAACTGGTGGGGCAAGCCCGAGCACAATCTGAAGGAGATCGTGTTCACCACCATCGCCTCCGACGCCACGCGCGTCGCCGCGCTGCTGTCGGGCGAGGTCGACATCATCGAGCCGGTCCCGGTGCAGGATATCGGCCGCGTCGATTCCAGCCCGAACGCCCAGGTCCTGAAGGGACCGGAGCTGCGCACGATCTTCCTCGGCATGGACGAGACGCGCGACGAGCTGTTGTACTCGAACGTCAAGGGCAAGAACCCGTTCAAGGACATCCGCGTCCGCGAGGCCTTCTACAAGGCGATCGACGTCGAGCTGATCAAGACCCGCGTCATGCGCGGCCTGTCGACGCCGTCGGCGCTGATGATCGCCCCGCAGCTCTATGCGCTGTCGAAGGACTTCACCCGGCCGAAATACGATCCGGACGCGGCCAAGAAGCTCCTGACCGAGGCCGGCTATCCCGACGGCTTCGAGGTCGGCATGGACTGCCCGAACGACCGCTACGTCAACGACGCCGCGATCTGCCAGGCCGTGGTCGGCATGCTCGCCCGCATCGGGGTCAAGGTGAACCTGAACGCCCAGCCCAAGGCGCAGTACTTCGCCAAGGTGCTGAAGCCCGGCGGCTACAACACCTCGTTCTTCCTGCTCGGCTGGACGCCCTCCTCGATGGACGCGCACAACGTGATGCACGACATCATGGGCTGCCGTGACGATGCCAAGGACCCGACCCGGGGCGAGGCCAATCTCGGCAATTACTGCAACAAGGAGTTCGACGCCCTGACCGACAAGGTCCTGGTCGAGACCGATACCGCCAAGCGCAATCAACTGATCAAGCAGGCGTTCGAGATCGGCATCAAGGATTACGGCTACATCCCGCTGCATCAGCAGGCGGTGGCCTGGGGCGTGTCGAAGAAGGTGAAGATTCCGCTGCGCGCCGACAACGCCGTGCTGCTGTTCCTCGCCACCAAGACCGAGTAGTCCTCACGCGACGACGAGTCCCGGAAAGCAGAACTGCTTTTCGGGACTTTTCATTTCCCGCGGCAGGTGCTACGCGCCGCCGCATCTCGAAGGACCTGAAAGGATCAGATGCTCGCCTTCGCGCTTCGCCGAGCAATTCAGGCCATCGGCGTCATGATCGCCGTCGGAATCATCGCGTTCGCCATGTTCCGATTCGCCGGAGATCCGGTGAGCCAAATCGTGCCGATCGATGCGTCGGCCGCGGAACGGGCCAGCATCCGCGAGTCGCTCGGGCTCGACGATCCCTTCATCGTGCAGTTCGGACGCTATCTGTTCGACGCGGCGCAGTTCAAGTTCGGCGTCTCCTATCAGTTCCGGCAGCCGGTCTCCGATCTGCTCAAGGAGCGCATGCCCGCCACACTGGAACTGGCGGTCTGCGCGACGATCCTGGCGCTGGTCTTCGGCATCCTGATGGGCGTGTTCTCGGCGCTGCACCGCGACTCCCTGCTCGCCAAGCTGTTCCAGATGCTGTCGCTGATCGGCATCTCCCTGCCGACCTTCCTGATCGGCATCCTGCTGATCTATCTGTTCTCGGTCACGCTGGGATGGCTGCCGTCGTTCGGCCGCGGCGATACCGTCAGGCTGGGCTGGTGGACATCGGGCCTGTTCACCGTCTCCGGCTGGAAGGCATTGATCATGCCCTCGATCACGCTCGGCCTGTTCCAGATGACCCTGATCATGCGGCTGGTCCGCGCCGAGATGCTCGAGGTGCTGCGCACCGACTACATCCGCTTCGCCCGCGCCCGCGGGCTGACCACGCGCGCGATCCATTTCGGCCACGCGCTGCGCAACACCCTGGTGCCGGTCATCACCGTGGTCGGTCTGCAATTCGGCTCGGTGATCGCGTTCTCGATCATCACCGAGCAGGTGTTCCAGTGGCCGGGCATGGGCCTGCTGTTCGTGCAGGCCGTGCAGAACGTCGATATCCCGATCATGGCGGCCTACCTGATGATGGTGTCGCTGATCTTCGTCACCATCAATCTCGTGGTTGATATCCTCTACACCGTGGTCGATCCGCGCCTGCGCGCGACCATCAGCCGTCCGGCCTGATCATGAGCGACGCAGCCCTCCCCCACCCCACGCCAGTCGAGACGCCGCGCGCCGCCGACGGCTGGCTGAAGCGTGCGTTTGCGAGCGACCTGTTCTACTCGTTCCGCCGCTCCAAGCTGACGGTCGCCGCGGCCGTGATCACGCTGCTGTTCTTCCTGCTTGCGATCTTCGCGCCGCTGCTGTCGCCGCAGAACCCGTTCGACCCGGCCCAGTTGCAGCTCCTGAACTCGCGCATCTCGCCGCTGTGGACCGCCGACGGGCAGAGCCCGTTCCTGCTCGGCACCGACGAGCAGGGCCGTGACGTGCTCTCCGCCATCCTCTACGGCCTGCGCATCTCGCTCCTGGTCGGCATTCTCGGCGTCGCCTTTTCCGGCGCGCTCGGCATCGGCCTCGGGCTGATCGCGGGCTATTTCGGCGGCCGGGTCGACACCGTGATCATGCGCATCGCCGACGTCCAGCTCACCTTTCCGCCGATCCTGATTGCGCTGCTGGTCAACGGCATCGCCAAGTCGGTGTCCGGCAACCGGCTGGACTGGCTCAGCATGCTGGTCGTGCTCGTGCTGGCGATCGGCCTCTCCTTCTGGGTGCAGTATGCGCGCACGGTGCGCAGCTCGGTCCTCGTCGAGAAGAACAAGGACTACGTCGCGGCGGCACAACTGATCGGCCTGCCCGCGCCCGTCATCATGCTGCGCCACGTGCTCCCCAACACCACCGGTCCCGTGCTGGTGATCGCCACCATCAACCTGGCGCTGGCGATCATCACCGAGGCGACCCTGTCGTTCCTCGGCTCGGGCATGCCGGAGACGATGCCCTCGCTCGGCACCCTGATCCGGATCGGCAACAACTATCTGTTCGCCGGCGAATGGTGGATCGTCGCCTTCCCCGGCATCGCGCTCGCCGGGCTGATCCTCGCGATCAACCTGCTCGGCGACTGGCTGCGCGACGCCCTCAACCCGAAACTGCGATGACCCGCGTGATTGCGTCCTTCCGAGGCTCGAGCTCATGACCGCCCCCGTTCTGTCCGTGCGCAATCTGCAGGTCGAGTTTGCGACCCGGCGCGGCACCCTGCGCGCGATCGACGGCGTCTCCTACGACATCGCCAAGGGCGAGGTGCTCGGCGTCGTCGGCGAATCCGGCGCCGGCAAATCCGTCACCGGCCTTGCCGTGATCGGCCTGATCGATCCTCCGGGCCGCATCTCCGGCGGCGAGATTCAGCTCTCCGGGCTGCGCATCGACAACCTGCCGCCGGAGGAGATGCGCAAGGTGCGCGGCAAGCGCATCGGCATGATCTTCCAGGATCCGCTGACCTCGCTCAATCCGCTGTATCGTGTCGGCGACCAGATCATCGAGACCATCAAGACCCACACCAACCTCACCGACCAGCAGGCGCGCAAGCGCGCCATCGACCTGCTCGCCGAGGTGGGCATTCCCGCGCCCGAGAAGCGCATCGACGGCTATCCGCACGAATTCTCCGGCGGCATGCGCCAGCGCGTCGTGATCGCACTCGCGCTGTGCGCCGAGCCCGAGCTGATCATCGCCGACGAGCCGACCACCGCGCTCGACGTCTCCGTGCAGGCGCAGATCATCTCGCTGATCAAGCGGCTCGGCCGCGACCATGGCACCGCCGTGATGCTGGTGACCCACGACATGGGCGTCATAGCCGAGACCTGCGACCGCGTCGCGGTGATGTATGCCGGCCGCGTCGCCGAGATCGGCCCGGTGCAGGAGGTGATCCAGAACCCGCTGCACCCCTACGCCAAGGGCCTGATGGGGGCGATCCCGACGCTCGCAGGCGAGGAGAAGCGGCTGGTGCAGATCCCAGGCTCCATGCCGCGGCTGTCGGCGATCCCGCCAGGCTGCTCGTTCAATCCGCGCTGCAGCGCAGCCTTCGACCGCTGCCGCGTCGACCGGCCGGAGCCGCTGCGCCAGGGCACGCAGGCGGTCGCCTGTCATCTGTATGATCGCGCGACGGAGACCGCGGCATGAGCGACTTCGTCGAGGTCAGGGATCTGCGCCGGGTGTTCGACGTCTCGAAACCCTGGCTCAACCGCGTGATCGAGCGCCAGCCGCAGGAATTCCTGAAGGCGGTCGATGGCGTCAGCTTCGGCATCAGGAAGGGCGAGACCTTCGCGCTGGTGGGCGAATCCGGCTCGGGCAAGACCACGGTCGCGCGCATGGTGGTCGGGCTGCTGGCGCCGACGTCGGGCGAGGTCATCATCGACGGCGTGTCGATGAGCGAAGCGCGCCAGGCGCAGGTGCGGCGCAAGCTGCGCCGGCGCATCCAGATGGTGTTCCAGGATCCCTACGCCAGCCTCAACCCGCGCTTCCGGGTCGACAGCATCATCGCCGAGCCGATCCGTGCCTTCGACATCATCGAGGGCGAACGCCAGATCAAGGACCGTGTCGGCGAGCTCCTGACCCTGGTCGGCCTGCATCCCGACGACGGCCAGAAATTCCCGCACGAATTCTCCGGCGGCCAGCGCCAGCGCATCGCGATCGCGCGCGCGCTCGCCTCCGAGGCCGAGTTCATCGTCTGCGACGAGCCGACCTCGGCGCTCGACGTCTCCGTACAGGCGCAGATCCTCAATCTGATGCGCGATCTGCAGGACAAGTTCGGCCTGACCTATCTGTTCATCAGCCACAATCTCGCGGTCGTGCGTCACATGGCGAGCCGCATCGGCGTGATGTATCTCGGCCGCATCGTCGAGATCGCCGACGGCCGCACCCTCTTCAACGATCCGCGCATGCCCTACACCAAGATGCTGCTCGGCGCCGTCCCAGACCTGTCGATGTCCGGCCGCCAGCGCATTCCGGTCAAGGGCGAGATCCCGAACCCGATCAACCCGCCTGCGGGATGCACCTTCAACCCCCGCTGTCCCCTGGCGTTCGATCTGTGCCGGCAGAAGGCACCGGAGCTGATCGGAGGCGTCGCGTGCCATGCGGTGAACCAGCCGACCGATAAGGTCGTTGTAACGGCATCAGTCGCGTGAACCGGCGAGATCGATTTCGAATGAAGTCGTCATTGCGAGGAGCGAAGCAACGAAGCAATCCAGGGCGCCAAGCGCAGCCCTGGATCGCTTCGCTCGCAATGACGGCGACTGTGTAGGATAGGCAAAGTCCGCCATGAGCTTCATCAATCCCGATCCCTTCACGACCCGCCCCGAGATCGACGGCACCTTCGGCGTCGTCACCTCCACGCACTGGCTCGCCACCGCGGTGGGCATGGCGATGCTGGAGCGCGGCGGCAACGCCTTCGACGCTGGCGTCGCGGCGGCCTTCACCTTGCAGGTGGTCGAGCCGCATCTGAACGGCCCGGGCGGCGACGTGCCGATCATCCTGCACGACGTCAGGCGCGGACGCACCGAGGTGATCTGCGGCCAGGGCCCGGCGCCCGCAGGCGCCACCATCGCGCACTACAAGCGCGAGGGCCTGGACATGGTGCCCGGCACGGGCCTCTTGGCGGCCTGCGTTCCCGGCACGTTCGAATCCTGGATGCTGCTCTTGCGCGACTACGGCACGATGCGGCTGCGCGACGTGCTGGAGCCGGCGATCTCCTACGCGCGCGACGGCTATCCGCTGGTCGAGCGCGTCTCGGCGACCATCCAGACCGTCGAGCAACTGTTCAAGACACATTGGCCGACCTCGGCCGCGCTCTATCTGCCCAATGGCGAGGTGCCGAGGCCGGGCACGCTGTTCACGAATCCGCAGCTCGCGGAAACCTACGCGCGCATCCTGAGTGAAGGCGAGAGCGCTGGTGCTGATCGCGATGCCCAGATCGAGCGCGCGCGCAAGGCCTGGTCGCAGGGCTTCGTGGCCGAGGCGATCGACCGTTTCTGCCGGACGCAGGAGGTCATGGACGTCTCGGGCGCGCGTCACAAGGGCGTGCTGACGGCCGACGACATGGCGCGCTGGCAGCCGACGATCGAGGCGCCGCTGACCTATGAGTACGGCCGCTACACCGTGTGCAAGGCCGGCGTCTGGAGCCAGGGCCCGGTGCTACTGCAGCAGCTCGCGCTGCTCAAGGGCTTTGCGCTCGACGGCCTCGATCCGACCGGCCCCGATTTCATTCATTGGCAGATCGAAGCCGCGAAGCTGGCCTTCGCCGATCGCGAGGCGTTCTACGGCGATCCTGTTTTCGCCGACATCCCGATCGAAACGCTGCTGTCCGATGCCTACAACGACGAGCGCCGCAAGCTGATCACCGACAAGGCCTCGCTCGAGCTGCGGCCCGGCACGCTCGACGGCTACGGCGCCAAGGTCAAGCTGCGCGAGGCGCAAGGCCACCGCGAGGCCGTCGGAGCGATGGGCTCGGGCGAGCCGACCGTCGGCCGCTTCGGCGAGGTGCGCGGCGACACCGTGCATTTCGACATCATCGATTCCCAAGGCAACATGATCTCGGCGACGCCGTCCGGCGGCTGGCTGCAATCCTCGCCGGTCATCCCCGAGCTCGGCTTCTGCCTGGGCACGCGCGCGCAGATGTTCTGGCTGGAGGAGGATCATCCCGCGGCGCTGGTGCCGGGCAAGCGGCCGCGCACGACGCTGTCGCCGACCATGGCGCTGCGCGACGGCGAGCCTTATGTGGCCTGGGGCTCGCCCGGCGGCGATCAGCAGGACCAGTGGAACACGCAGTTCTTCCTGCGCCACGTCCATGCCGGCATGAACCTGCAGGAAGCGATCGACGCCCCGGCGTGGCACTCCGAGCACTTCCCGATCTCGTTCTGGCCGCGCACCGCACGCCCCGGCGTGCTCGTGGTCGAAAACCGCGTGCCCAAGGCGACCGTCGAGGAGCTGCGCCGCCGCGGCCATGTCGTCGAGGTCGGCCCCGACTGGTCGGAGGGCCGGCTCACGGCCGCATCACGTGTCGGCCGCCGCCGCCGCGCCGCCGCCAATCCGCGGGGCATGCAGGGTTACGCCGCCGGACGATAAGAGAGCAACGCGACGATGACCTGGTCGATCATTGCCAAGGACGATCTCACCGGCCGGATCGGCGTCGCCGTCGCCACCCGCTTCTTCGCCGTCGGCGCGCGCGTGCCCTTCATCGTCGCCGGCCACGGCGGCATCGCGACACAGGCGCTGGTCAATCCCTATTACGGCATCGACGGCGTGACGCTGCTCCGCGATGGCCGCCATCCGCGCGAGATCGTGCAACTGCTGACGTCGGCCGATCCCGGCCGCGAGAGCCGCCAGCTCCACATCCTCGATCACAACGGCCAGATTGCCGCCCACACCGGCCGCGACTGCATCGACTGGTGCGGCCATCTCGAAGGCCGAGGCTTTTCGATTGCCGGCAACATGCTGGCCGGCCCGCAGGTGCTGAACGAAACCGCGAACGCGTTTCTCGCTCATGGCGCCCTGCCCTTTGCGGAGCGTCTGATCGCGGCCATGAAGGCCGGCGAGGCGGCCGGCGGTGACAAGCGCGGCAAACAGTCCGCCGCCCTCCTGGTCCACGGCAAGGAGGAATGGTCCGAGCTCGATCTGCGTGTCGACGATCACGCCGATCCGCTCACCGAGCTCGCACGCCTGGAAGGCGTCAGCCGCAGGCATTGGGCGGTGTTCCGGCAGTTCATGCCGACGCGCGACAATCCGGCGGGGATTACGGATCGCGCCACGATCGATGCCGGCATCGCCGCGGCGCTCGCGAGCCAGACATGACCGAGCCGGAAGGACGGCGCGTGACCGGGGTTGGTATGGATAGTGCAAAAACGCAGGCTGCATTTTCGTAGGGGACATCGGATGATGAGGAACTGGTGCTTGGCCGCCGTCGCGGCCGTTGTCGTGGCCTCCTGGGGGCCGGCCGCGCAGGCGCAGACCACCCTGCGCATCGGCCTTGCCGAGGACCCCGACGTTCTCGATCCGACCATGGCCCGCACCTATGTCGGGCGCATCGTGTTCGCCGCCACCTGCGACAAGCTGTTCGACATCGACGAGAAGCTCAACATCGTGCCGCAGCTGGCGCTGTCGCAGCAGACCTCCGCCGACGGCAAGGAGGTCACCATCAAGCTGCGGCCCGGCGTGAAGTTTCACGACGGCGAGCCGTTCGACGCCGAGGCCGCCAAATTCTCGCTCGACCGCCACCTGACCTTTCCCGGCTCGTTCCGCAAGCCTGAGCTGGCCTCGCTCGATCATGTCGACGTCGTCGATCCCCTGACGATCAAGCTGGTGTTGAAAGCGCCGTTCTCGCCGCTGATCGCCCAGCTCACCGACCGCGCCGGCATGATGGTGTCGCCGAAGGCCGCCAGGGAGGCCGGCGACAAGTTCGGCCTGCATCCGGTCTGCGCCGGTCCGTACAAGTTCGTCGAGCGCGTCCAGCAGGACAAGATCGTGTTCGAGAAGTTCGCCGACTACTGGAACAAGGACAACGTCTTCATCGACAGGATCGTCTACCAGCCCATCGTCGATGCCACGGTGCGGCTGGCGAACCTGAAGTCGGGTGCCCTCGACCTGATCGAGCGCGTGCTCGCGACCGATATCAAGGATGTCCGCGCCGATTCCAGGCTCGCGCTGTCGACTGCGATCGAGCTCGGCTACCAGGGCATCACGCTCAACATCGGCAAGGACAAGGCCAAGGGTCCGCTCAGCCAGTCAGCGAAGGTGCGCCAGGCGCTCGATCTTGCGATCGACCGAGAGGCGCTCAACCAGGTGGTCTTCAACGGCGAGTTCATGCCGGGCAACCAATGGGTCAATCCCTCGCATCCCTATTATCAGAAGGCCTTCCCGGTGCGTGCCCGCGATGTCGAGAAGGCAAAGGCGCTGCTGAAGGAGGCCGGCGTGACGACGCCTGTCGCGGTCGATTTCATGGTGCCGAAGGGCGCCGAGACCGAGGCGGTCGCCCAGGTGGTGCAGTCGATGGCCGCCGAGGCCGGCTTCGACATGAAGATCAGGGTCACCGAGTTCGCGACCTCGCTGAAGCAGGCCGAGGCCGGCGACTACCAGGCGTTCATGCTGTCATGGAGCGGCCGGATCGATCCCGACGGCAACAGTTATGTGTTCATGAAGAAGAACGCGCCCCAGAACTACAGCGCGTGGGAGAATCCGGAGGCCGACAAGGCGCTCGACGACGCCCGCCTCGTCACCGACATGGCCCAGCGCAAGGCGCTCTACGAGAAGCTGACCAAGCTCGAGATCGAGGACGAGCCGATCCTCTACCTCTATCACCGCCGTATCCTGATCGCGCACACCAAGAAGCTGGAGGGCTACAAGCAGATGCCGGACGGCCTGGTGAGGGTGGTCGGGCTGAAGCTGAAGTGAGCGGTCAGGTGGCACCTGGTCGTTGGGACGCGCAGCCGGCGCCCCGCACTCACTCCGCTCCCTCCCCCCTTGTGGGGGAGGGTTGGGGAGGGGGGTGCCACGCACTCCGATCTCGCTTGGGGCACCCCCCTCCCTGGCCCTCCCCCACAAGGGGGGAGGGAACGCTGGGGGCGCGACCGGCCTCTCATCGCGAGTATGATCATTGCGCCGCGAGGTCCGGCCCATGCTGACCTTCCTCGCCCGCCGCATCGCCCAGATTATCCCGACCTTGATCTTCGTCTCGATCCTGATCTTCTCGCTGCAGCAGTTGCTGCCCGGCGATCCCGCGCTCGTGATGGCCGGCGAGGAGCGCGATCCCGCTGTCATCGAGCAGATCCGCAAGCAGTATCGCCTCGACCAGCCCCTGCCCGTTCAGTACGGCTACTGGATCAAGGGCGTGCTCTCGGGCGATTTCGGCGAGTCGCTGCGCATCAAGATGCCGGTGCGCGATCTCATCCTGCAGAAGCTGCCCGTGACCCTGCAGCTCGCGGCGATGGCGATCGTGATCGCGTTCCTGATCGGCATTCCCGCCGGCATCGTTTCCGCCGTGAAGCGCGGGACGGCCTGGGACTATGCCGCCAACCTGTTTGCACTGTGGGGCATCTCGACGCCGAACTTCTGGCTCGGCATCATGCTGATCTTCCTGTTCTCGATCCAGCTCGGCTGGCTCCCCGCCTCCGGCTACGTCTCGCCCGCCGAGGACTGGCGCGCCAGCCTCGCCGCCACCATCATGCCGGCCTTCGTGCTCGGCAACGCCATCGCCGCGATCCTGATGCGCCACACCCGCAGCGCGATGCTGCAGGTCCTGGGCAGCGACTACATCCGCACCGCGCGCGCCAAGGGCATCTCCGAGCGCCAGGTCATCCTGCGCCACGCGCTGCGCAACGCCCTGACGCCGGTCATCACGCTCGGCGCGCTCGAGCTCGGGACGCTGTTGTCCGGCGCCGTGCTGACCGAGCAGATCTTCTCGATCCCCGGCTTCGGCAAGCTGATCGTCGACGCCGTGTTCAACCGCGACTACGCCGTCGTGCAGGGCGTCGTGCTGGTCACCGCCACCGTCTACATCATGCTGAACCTGATCGCCGATCTCGCTTATGTCCTCGTCAATCCGCGCTTGAGGAGCTGACATGGCCGAGACGACGCTGTCAGCTCCATCAGGCGCGCGCGCCCTCGCCCCGCTCGAACGGCCGATGCAGCGCACCTGGCGCCGGCTGGTAAAGCGCAAAGGCGCAATGGTCGGGCTCGGCCTGATCACGGCCTTCATCCTGCTCGCCGTATCAGCGCCGCTGGTGGCGCCCTACGATCCCATCAAGACGAGCTGGGCGCTCGTGCGCAAGGCGCCCTCCGCCGCGCATTGGTTCGGCACCGACGATCTCGGCCGCGACGTGCTCGCCCGCGTCATCTACGG
The DNA here is from genome assembly GCF_051168135.1 of Bradyrhizobium sp. HKCCYLRH2060. Classification (NCBI taxonomy): domain Bacteria; kingdom Pseudomonadati; phylum Pseudomonadota; class Alphaproteobacteria; order Hyphomicrobiales; family Nitrobacteraceae; genus Bradyrhizobium; species Bradyrhizobium sp. HKCCYLRH2060. Next base: position 9,501 of record NZ_JBNPUK010000028.1, on the reverse strand, counting down.
CGCGCGCGCCTCGCTGCTGGCCGGCGCGATCTCGGTCGCCATCGCGCTGGCGATCGGCGTCCCCATCGGCATGACCGCAGGCTATCGCGGCGGCTTCATCGATGCCCTGATCAGCCGCATCACCGACGCGATGCTGGCCTGCCCGTTCCTGATCCTGGCGATCGCGCTGGCGGCGTTTCTGGGCCCGAGCCTCGGCAATGCGATGATCGCGATTGGCATCTCGGCGACGCCGATCTTCGTCCGGCTGACCCGCGGCGAGGTGCTGAGCGTCAAGGTCGAGGAATATGTCGAGGCCGCCCGCAGCGTCGGCGATACCGACCTGCAGATCGCGGTCAGGCACATCCTGCCCAACATCATGCCGGCGCTGCTGGTGCAGGCGACGCTGTCGGTCGCCGCCGCCATCATCGCCGAAGCCGCGCTGTCATTCTTAGGTCTGGGCCAGCAGCCGCCGGCCCCGTCCTGGGGCAGCATGCTCAACGCTGCCCAGCGCTTCCTCACCAATGCCCCCTGGATGGCGATCTGGCCGGGGCTCGCGATCTTCCTGGTGGTGCTGTCCCTCAACCTCCTCGGCGACGGCCTGCGCGACGCGCTCGATCCGCAGCAGGAGGAGTAGGCCCTCGCTAGCGCAACACCCTCCAGTGTCGTCCCGGCGTTCGCCGGGACGACAGCGAGGGGTGTCGAGAGACCGGTCAAAACAAAACGGCGGCTGCCAGGGCAGCCGCCGTCGATGTCGTGAGACCAGGCGCCCTCGTCACGTCGCCTTCAGCGCATGATCGGTCTCGGCGTCGAACTGCGCGATCTGCCGGGCGCGCTGCGACTTGGCGGCGGCCTGGTGGTTGGTGGCGATGACGGTGTAGACGGCCGGCAGCACGAACAGCGTGAACAGCGTGCCGATCGACATGCCGGCGACGACGACGAGGCCGATCGAGAAGCGGCTGGCGGCTCCGGCGCCGGTCGCGGTCAGGAGCGGGATCAGGCCGGTGACCATCGCCGCCGTGGTCATCAGGATCGGCCGCAGGCGGATGCGCGCGGACGTCTCGATGGCGGTGCGGCGGTCCATCCCCTCGTTGAGCTGCAGCTCGTTGGCGAACTCCACCATCAGGATGCCGTGCTTGGTGATCAGGCCGACCAGGGTCAGCAGGCCGACCTGGGTGTAGATGTTCATGGTCGCGAGGCCGAAGAACAGCGGAATCAGCGCGCCGACGATCGCCATGGGCACGCTGATCATGATCACCAGCGGATCCCTGAGGCTCTCGAACTGCGCCGCCAGCACCAGGAAGATGATGATCAGCGCGAAGCCGAAGGTGATGGCGAGCTGATTGCCCTCCTGGACGTATTGACGGGCGTCGGCGAGATAGTCGTGGCTGAAGCCGGACGGCAGGTTCTTGGCCTGCTTCTCCAGGAAGTCGACCGCCTGCCCCACGGTGACGCCCGGCATCGGCACGGCGGAGAAGGTCGCCGAGTTGAGCTGGTTGAAATGCGTCAGCGAGTTCGGGTCGGTCGCTGTCTCGATGCTGACGACGGTCGACAGCGGCACCTGCTGGCCGGCCGAGGTCGCGACATAGTAGCCGGACAGCGATTCCGGCGAGATCCGCTTGTCGCGCGGCACCTGCGGAATCACCTGATAGGAGCGGCCCTCGAGGTTGAAGCGGTTGATGTAGTTGCCGCCGAGCAGCACGGCCAGGGTGTTGCCGATCGACTGCATGTTGATGCCGAGATCGCTCGCCTTGCTGCGATCGATCGAGACCTTGACCACCGGCTGATTGAAATCGAGGTCGCTGTCGGAGACGATGAACATGCCGCTCTTGCGCGCGGCGTCCTTCAGCTTGGCCATCTGCTCGTAGACCGCCTGGAAGCCGCTGGTCGAGCTGATCACCATCTGCACCGGCAGGCCGCCGGGGCCGCCCGGCAGCGCCGGCAGGTTGAAGGCGAAGGCGTTGATGCCCTCGATCTTCGACAGCTCCGCCTGCACCAGCGGCTTCAGCTTGATCGAGGAGCGCGTGCGCTCGTCCCACGGCTTGAGCAGCATGCCGGCGAAGCCGCCCTGCGGGCCCTGGATGCCGTTCAGGACGAAGCGCAGATCGGTCTCGGGGAATTTCTGGAACGCCTTGTCGACCTTGTCGGTGTAGAAGTTGATGTAGTCGATATTGGCGTATTTCGGCGCCTTGGTGATCGAGAACACGATGCCCTGATCCTCCTCCGGCGCCAGCTCCTTGGCGGTGTGCATGTAGAGGAAGCCGACGAGGCCGAGGATCGTCAGCGCGAACAGCGCCGTCACCGGCCGGTAGTCGAGTGAGCGGTCGAGCTGGCGGCCGTACCAGCGCGTCATCGCGCCGAACACCCGGTTGACGAGCCGCGCGAAGCGGCCCTCCTCGGCGCTGCGCAGCAGCACCGAGCACATCATCGGCGACAGGGTCAGGGCGATCACGCCGGAGACGATGACCGAGCCGGCGAGCGTGAAGGCGAATTCGCGGAACAGCGAGCCGGTGAGACCGCCGAGGAAGCCGATGGGGGCATACACCGCGGCCAGGGTGATCGTCATCGAGATGACGGGGCCGACGATCTCGCGGGCGCCCTGCAGCGCAGCCTGCACGGGTGCCTTGCCCTCCTCCAGATGGCGGTGGATGTTCTCCACCACGACGATGGCGTCGTCCACGACGAGGCCGATCGCCAGAACCATCGCCAGCAGGGTCAGCAGGTTGATGCTGAAGCCGAGCGCCAGCATCATCGTGCAGACGCCGATCAGCGACAGCGGGATCGTCACGACGGGGATGATGACCGAGCGCAGCGAGGCCAGGAACAGGAAGATGACCACGATGACGATCAGCACGGCCTCGCCGAGCGTGTGCTCGACCTCGTCGATCGACGACTGGATGAACTTGGTGGAATCGTAGGCCACCTTCATCTTCATCGACGGCGGCAGGTTGCGCTCGAGGTCCGGGAACAGCGCGCGCACACCCCTGACGATGTTGAGCGGGTTGCCCTGTGGCGTCGCATCGACGCCGATGAAGATGGCGCGCTCGCCGTTGAAGGCGACGCTGGCGTCGGTGCTCTGCGCCGCGAGCTCGACGGTCGCGATATCCTCCATGCGAACGAAGCCGCCGTCCTTGGCCTTGACGATCATCCGCTTGAACTGGTTGACGTCGGTCAGGCCGGTATTGGTCGTGACGTTGGAGACGATGAAGTAGCCCTTGGCCTGTCCGGCCGCGGACTGGAAGTTGTTGGCCGCGATCGCTGCCGCGACGTCGGTCGGCGACACGTTGCGGCCGGCCATCTTCTCGGGGTTGAGCCAGATCCGCATCGCAAAGGTCTGGCCGCCGAGAATGTTCGCCGCGGCGACGCCGTCGACCGTCGACAGCACCGGCTGGACCACGCGCGTCAGGTAGTCGGATATCGCCGAGCCCGACAGCTCCTCGCTGGAGAAGCCGAGATACATCACCGAGGTCGTCTGGCCCGTCGTCTTGGTGACGATCGGGTCGTTGGATTCCTTCGGGATCAGGTAGCGGACCGAATTGACCTTGGCGAGCACCTCGGTGAGCGCCTGGTTCGGATCGAAATTCAGCTTGATGAACACCTGGATCGTGCTGGTGCCCTGCACCGAGGACGAGGTGATGTAGTCGACGCCCTCGGCGGAGGCGACCGCCTGCTCCAGCGGGGTGGTGATGAAGCCCTGCATCAGGTCGGCGGACGCGCCGGGATAGACCGTCGTGACGTTGACGACCGTGTTCGACAGCTTCGGATATTGCCGGATCGGCAGCACGAAGGCGGCGCGCAGGCCGAGCAGCAGAATGAGCAGGCTGACCACGACCGACAGCACCGGGCGCTTGATGAAGATATCGGTGAAACGCATCGCGGCAATCCCGTCAGCAGAGGTCAGATGAGGTCCGGACGGGCCGCCACGATCAGGCGGCCCGGCATTGGCTCAGAGGTCGCTCAGTAGCGCGGCGGCTTCGCCGGGACCGGCGGCAGCGGATCGGTGGAGATCGCGACCGCGGCGCCGGACTGAATCTTGAGCTGGCCGACGGCGACGACGCGATCGCCTTCCTTGAGGCCCTTGAGGATCACCGCGCGGCCGTTGATGCGGTCGCCGGTCTGCACATAGATGCGGTCGGCCGTCAGCGCGGTCTTGCCGTCATCGGTCTTCTTCTCGTTGATGACGAACACCGAGTCGCCATAGAGCGTGTAGTCGACCGCGGTCTCCGGCACCGTCAGCACCGGCGGCTTGTCCGGCAGTACGACCGTGGTGGTCGCGAACATGCCGGGCCTGAGGATGCGCTCCGGATTGGCGATCGTCGCCTGCACCCGGATGTTGCGGGTGTCGGTCGCGATCTGCGGCTCGATCGTGGTGATCTTGCCCTCGAACGTCTTGCCCGGATAGGCATCGACGCCGACGCGCACGGTCTGTCCGACCTTGAGCTGACCGCTGTCCTTTTCGGTCACGGTGAAGTTGACCCAGAGCTGCGACAGATCGGTCAGCGACACGATCTGCGATCCGGCGGACAGATACTGGCCGACTTCGACCTTGCGGACGCCGAGGTCGCCGTCGAACGGCGCGCGCACGAGCTTCTGCGCGATCAGCGCTTCGGTCTTGGCGACGCCGGCCTGGGCCTGGTCGTAGGCGGCCTGGGCCTGGTCGACGGTCGCCTGCGGGCCGAACTGGCGCGAGGCCAATTGCTTGGCTCGGTCGAGCGACAATTGCGCCACGGTGACCTGGGCCTTGTAGTTGGCGAGGTCGCCCTGCTCCGGCGCATCATAGAGCTGCACCAGCGGTGTGCCCTGCTTCACCGTCGTGCCCGGCGTGAACATGATGTCGGTGATGCGGCCCGAGGCGTCGGAGGTGACGTTGACCTGATGCACGGCGGCGAGATCGCCGACTGCGGTCAACAGGTTCGGCACCGTCTCCGAACTCGCCGTCGCGACGCTGACGTTGAGCGGCGGTGGCTTCATGTTGGCGAAGAACTGCGCGATCATCTTGTCGCGGAACATGTTGAACCACACGAAGCCGCCGACCAGCGCCGCGAGCAGCGCGCCCACGACGATGAACCACAGCACCGGGCGGGTGCGCTTGCGCGGCTTGTCGTCGACCGGCTTTCCGGAGAGCTTGGGTTCCGTCGCAATGTTCATGTCATGCACTTTCTGCCGTCGCCGGCCGGGCCGGAGGTTGCGACAATTCGTGATCGAGGTGGCACGCAATGGCGGCATCGGTCAGGCCGATGCCGCGGAGAATGAATTCGCTGAGCTGGCGCTCCAGGCTCGCAGCAGTTCCATACGGCACACACGGAACGGATGGAAGCCGCGTCAAGGCCGCCATCAATACGGTGTGGTGCGCGAACCAGAACAGGTCACGGGGCGCAGCCACGAGACGCACGGCATCACCACACGCAATGGCGCTTTCCAAGGAGTTAACGAACTTGGCGCCGATCAGATCATCGATCTTCGTATACAGCAGCCTTGCGAATTCGCCATCGTCGAGATGACTCGACGCCATCAGCCGCAGCCGCTGCTCTTCTTCCTCATTGGGGCCGTCGGCGATCCCGAGGAAATGCCGGACCATCCCGGCCATCATCATGACCAGCGTCGCGGTCGAAGGTTCCTGACTGAGCAGCACCTCGAAATCCGGATCGGTCTCGCACTCCTCGGTGAGGATCTCCGCATAGAGCGCCGCCTTGGAGGGGAAATGTTTGAACAGCAGCGCTTCGGAGATCGCCGCCGCCGCGGCCACGCTCTTGGTCGTGGTGCCGGCATAGCCATGACGCGCGAAGCAGCGCTTGGCTGCACCGAGGATCAGCTGCCTCCGGAGATCGCTTGTCATGCGCAAAGTGGACATCGGCCGTGAGTAAATACTCACTTGATTGATGTCAAGAAAGATGCCGCGGCGCAGCAGGGTCGGCGGCCAAGTCCCTGAAATTACAGGTGGGATTTCACGGGCGCCAAAGGCAATTCTATACCTCTCAAAGCGGCGGATCTGCGGCACCGCTCCATCGATGGGTGCAATACCGCGCGGGACCACCGCCGCGGGCGCATTTTCTTCCGCCGCGCGCCATGCGACGGTCACCGCGACAACAACAAGAATCGGCCGGGAGGACCAGACATGACCGACGACGCAGCGCTCGCCAGCCAGTTCGATCTCGAGAGCCTGACGCCGGAGTTCTACGCCGATCCCTACCCGACCTATCGCGCGCTGCGCCGGCACGCCCCGGTCAAGCGCATGCGCAACGGCTCCTATTTCCTCACCCGCTACGACGATCTGGTCACCGCCTACAAGGCAACCAGGACGTTCTCGTCGGACAAGAAGCGCGAGTTCGCGCCGAAATACGGCAACTCGCTGCTGTACGAGCATCACACGACGAGCCTCGTCTTCAACGATCCTCCGGCGCACACACGGGTGCGCCGCCTGATCATGGGCGCGCTGTCGCCGCGCGCGATCGCCGAGATGGAGCCTGCGCTGATCGCGCTGGTCGACGGGCTGCTCGACCGGATCGCGACCAAGGACAGATTCGAGCTGATCGAGGATTTCGCCGCCGCGATTCCGATCGAGGTGATCGGCAACCTGCTCGGCGTGCCGCATGACGAGCGCGCGCCGCTGCGCGACTGGTCTCTCGCCATCCTCGGCGCGCTGGAGCCGGTGCTGACGCCGGAGCAGTTGTCACGCGGCAACCAGGCCGTCGGCGACATGCTGACCTATCTCGAGACCCTGGTCGCACGCCGCCGCGCCGCCCCCGGCAATCCCGAACGCGACGTGCTGACGCGGCTGATCCAGGGCGAGGCCGACGGCGAGCGGCTGAGCGAGACGGAGCTGCTGCACAACTGCATCTTCCTGCTCAATGCCGGCCACGAGACCACGACCAATCTGATCGGCAACGGCCTGGTGCTGCTGTGCCAGCATCCGGCCGAGCGGCAGAGGCTGATCGAGGCGCCCGGCCTGATCCGCACCGCGGTCGAGGAGATCCTGCGCTACGAGAGCTCCAACCAGCTCGGCAACCGGATGACGACCGAGGCGGTCGAGCTCGGCGGCGTCGCCTTGGCGCCCGGAACATCGGTCACGCTGTGCATCGGCGCCGCCAACCGCGACCCCGCCCAGTTCGACGACCCCGAACGCTTCGACATCACCCGCCTCGCCAACCGCCACCTCGCCTTCGCCACCGGCGCGCATCAATGCGCCGGGATGGCGCTGGCCAGACTGGAGGGCGCGGTGGCGATCTCGCGGTTTCTGGCGCGGTTTCCGAACTATCAGCTGGACGGCGAGGCGGTGCGTGGGGGGCGGGTCAGATTTCGCGGGTTTGCGAGCGTGCCGTGTGTGGTCGAGGGCTGACGCGATCGTCGCTCTCGCGATAGCTCCTCCGTCTTGACTTCAGACGGCCCAGCCATGACGGCCTGGGTGGCAGTTCGTAGGGCGGATTAGCGAAGCGTAATCCGCCGCTGACACGGCCAACTGCTATTGAAGGACACGCTCTTCATCAGCGATCCGGCCCCCGGTCACAACCACGCTCAAGCGACCCGCTGTTACAATGCCGCTGCTGCTGGCGCGGCGGATTACGCTTCGCTAATCCGCCCTACCGACTTTACGTAGCGCTCCTCGCTTTGTTTTCGAATTGCAAGATTTTTGTTTCGCTTCATCAGAAATCATGTTATACGCGCGCCGTCCCGTCTCACAAGAGGGGCGCTTCGCGGTCGTCACGAACGTTGAGGCGGGATGCGGTGGGCGTGTTGGTGTCGCAGCGTGGTTTTCCGCGCCGACGAACGGCATCGATGCGCACGGTCAAGTCGCGTGGTCCTGACACCCCGACGCTGGTGTCACGCTTGCGTTGGCGCTCACGCGCCGCGCGGGCAACGGTGGCCAGAAAGCCCGGAGCACCGGGGAGAACGCGAAGCAGCCGTCAAACCATCGCGCGGGGAATGCCGGGTGTTCTCGGCTGAACCTGTGGTTCCTGCCGCCTGCATTTTTTTCCGCAGGCGGGCCATGGGTGCGGCCAGCGCCCGGCATTCCCCGTGCCCTCTCTTCGGAGAGGGCAGGACGAAGGGCAAGACTCGGACGCGAACCGCGCCGCGAGGGGGTGACCGCATGTCTCACCGCCTTCAGCACAAGTCTCATCGTCCCAAACACAGCTCTCACCATCGTCATTGCGAGCGAGGCGACGTGTCCGCCAAAGCCCGAAGGGCGACGGCGGAAGCAATCCAGGGCTGGGCATGCGACTCTGGATTGCTCCGTCGCTTGCGCTCCTCGCAATGACGCCGCGCATAAGGAGACCGCCGAGGGGCGAGCTATTGAGTTACTCGTCATGCCCGGGCTTGACGATGGAGAGGGTGGAATGCTCAACAGCGCGCTGGGGATTTCAGAACACCGCGTGGTCGCCGCGCTCGGCGGTGGCCTCGCCGCGGATCAGCCTGGCGTAGTAGTCGAACAGCCTCTCCGAACCCGTCGACGGCGTGGCGTCGGCGTCGTAGCGGCCGGTGGCGGGGTCGAGCACCAGCATGGATTCGGTGGCGTAGTAGCGGCCGATGCGGGCGAGCTCCGCCTTGTCGGCGAGCGACGGCACGACCCGACCGGCAAGATCGAGCCCGCGGATGACGACGTCGAGCAGCGCCACCGGGACGTGGCGGATGTGCGGCTTGCGTCCGAGCAGCGCGAACAGATGCTCGCCCTGCTCCAGCGGCGTGATGGCCGGTCCGGGGCCGCCGATCGGCAGCACGCGATTCCAGCAGCTCTCGTCATCGAGGCAGCCGGCCAAGTAGTCGCCAAGATCGGCGTCGCTGATCGGCTTGCACGCGGTGAGACGGCCATCGCCGAACACGAGATACGGCCTGCCCTGCTTGACTCGTTCGACCTGCCCCGACAGCGACTTGAAGAACGCGGTGGGACGAACGATCGAATGGGTCAGGCCCTGCTCCATCAAATGCGCTTCGAACGCCAGCTTGGCCTGCTGAAACGCCAGCAGCGGCTTCTGCACGCAGATGGCAGACAGCATCACGAAGTGCGTCACGCCTGCATTGCGGCCGGCCTTCAGCACGTTCACATGAGCCTGGTGGTCGACCGCCCAGGCATCGCGCGGCACGCCGGTCCGCGATGCCATGCAGGACACCACGGCGTCGAAATGCTCACCGCGAAAGCCCTCGCGCGCGAGCGAGACGGGATCGGTGACGTCGCCCGTTCTGACGGTGGCGCCCTGGACCCGCACGGCGTCCTGGCGCGGACGGACGAAGCAGACCACCTCATGCCCCCGCGCGACCAGCGCACGCACGGTGGCGCGGCCGATCGTTCCCGTCGCGCCGAGCATGAAGACACGGCGCGGACCAGACGAAGGGACGACGATAGGAGAGGTCATCGGCTGAGGCGAAACTCTGGAAACCGTCCCAATCTATATCACCGCCTGCCCTTGCGCGGCGTCGAGACTGCCAAGGGAATTCTCGTCATTCCCGGGCCCGTCCCACGGCTGTCCGGTTCAGACAGACTGGACATGGTGCATGGCGTGGATTCTTCTGCGGTCTTGAGCATCGCCAAAT
>NZ_JBNPUK010000027.1:0-53910 GCF_051168135.1 Bradyrhizobium sp. HKCCYLRH2060 | reverse complement strand
TTGGCGATGCTCAAGACCGCAGAAGAATCCACGCCATGCACCATGTCCAGTCTGTCTGAACCGGACAGCCGTGGGCTCGTCCCGGGCATCCACGTCATTCCCAGGATGCCGACCAACGTCGATGGCCGGGACAAGCCCGGCCCTGACGACTTGGAGACACGCGAGCGCAAAGCTCCGATCTTCAAGTGTAGCAGCGTCGCCTGGGGAGGTGGAGGTGTGAGCCTCGACGTTGCGCCCAAGCGGCTGTGGCGGCCTCTCCAGACCCATTCTAAATTCAGCATGGCTCATGTGATATCTTATGCCGTTTCGGAATAGCTGATAGAAGCCCCCGGGCGCTGGTGCGCGCTGTCCCTGTCCGTCACATAGCCTGTCAAGCTGCCGAAGCTGCAAGACCCGACCACGCGAGGAACGGGCGTCTGCGGACCTCGGTTGATGCGCCAGAACAGCACCCCAAGGAAGCAGAAGCGATGCCAACGACCGCCCGTGTCGACGTCCAGGCCTTTCTCGACGACCACCCGTTTTCCGGCTTCCAGTGGCTGATCTTCGCGCTCGGCTTCGTCATCGTGCTGCTCGACGGCTTCGACACCGCGGCGATCGGCTTCATCGCGCCGTCGCTCCTGAAGGAGTGGGGCATCGAGAAGTCGGCGCTGGGACCGGTGCTGAGCGCGGCGCTGTTCGGCCTTGCCGGCGGGGCGCTGTTCGCGGGGCCTATCGCCGATCGTCTCGGCCGCAAGCTGGTGCTGGTCGGCTCCGTGCTGATCTTCGGCATCGCCTGTCTTGCCTCGGCGTTCGCGAGCAACCTCACCGAGCTCACCGTGCTCCGCTGCGTCACCGGCATCGGCCTCGGTGCCGCCATGCCGAATGCCGTGACCCTGCTCAGCGAGTACTGCCCGGGCCGGCTGCGCGCGACCATGACCAATTTGATGTTCTGCGGCTTTCCGCTGGGCGCGGCATGCGGCGGCTTTCTCGCGGCGTGGATGATCCCGCAATGGGGCTGGCGCAGCGTGCTGGTGCTCGGCGGCGTCACCCCGCTGGTGCTGACGGTGCTGCTGATCGCGATCCTGCCGGAATCGGTGCATTACCTGTTGTCGCGAGGCGCCAGTGTCGAGCGCGTCCGTAAGGTCATGCGCAGGGTCTCGGCGGCGGCCTCCGAAGTCGGCCAGTTCGTGATGCTGGAGCCGGAGCATGCCGAGACCACCCGGCGCGTCAATGCCACCGGCATCGGCATGGTGCTGTCGCCGGTGCTGCGTGTGGGCTCGCTGATGCTGTGGGTCACCTATTTCATGGGCCTGGTGATCTTCTATTCGCTGATCAACTGGATGCCGATCCTGTTCAAGGATGTCGGGCTGAACCCGCAGACCGCGACCTTGATCTCGGCGCTGTTCCCGCTCGGCGGAGTCGGGGCGGTGTTCTTCGGCCTGCTGATGGACCGCTTCAACGCCAACCGCATCGTCGCGGTCGGCTATGCGCTGACGGCGGTCACGATCTTCCTGATTGGGCAGGCGGCCGGCAACATGGGCTTCCTGGTGGTGATCGTGTTCGTCGCCGGCGTGGTCATGAACACGGCGCAGTCGTCGCTGCCGGCGCTGGCCGCGGCGTTCTATCCGACCCAGGGCCGCGCCACCGGTGTCGCCTGGATGATGGGCATCGGTCGCTTCGGCGGTATCGCCGGGTCGTTCCTGGTCGCCGAATTGACCGCGCGGCACCTGACCTTCAGCGAGATTTTCACCGTGATCGCAGTTCCCGGCTTGATCGCGGCGCTCGCCCTTGTGGTAAAGCAGGTCGTGGGACCGGGAGGCCGCGCCAGCGGCAAGGATGTCGGCGCCCCCGTGGCGGCGCATTGAAGGCGCTAGCTGGCTCGCGAGACAATCTGAGGGAGAGACTGACGTGATCATCGACGTGCACGGCCATTACACGACGGCTCCGAAGGCGCTCGAAGAGTGGCGCAACCGGCAGATCGCGGGCATCAAGGATCCCTCCGTCATGCCCAAGGCGTCGGAGCTTTCGATCAGCGACGACGAGCTGCGCGAGAGCATCGAGAGCAACCAGCTCAAGAAGATGAAGGAGCGCGGCAGCGACCTCACCGTGTTCTCGCCGCGCGCGAGCTTCATGGCCCACCATATCGGCGACTTCCAGGTGTCCTCGACCTGGGCTGGGATCTGCAACGAGCTCTGCTACCGCGTCAGCAAGCTGTTCCCGGACAATTTCATCGGCGTCGCCATGCTGCCGCAGTCGCCGGGCGTGGACCCCAAGACCTGCATTCCCGAGCTCGAGAAGTGCATCAAGGAGTACGGCTTCGTCGGCATCAATTTGAACCCGGACCCGTCCGGCGGCCACTGGACCTCGCCGCCGCTGTCGGACCGGCACTGGTATCCGATCTACGAGAAGATGGTCGAGCTCGACATCCCCGCGATGATCCACGTCTCGACCAGCTGCAATGCCTGCTTCCACACCACCGGCGCGCATTATCTCAACGCCGACACCACCGCGTTCATGCAGTGCCTGACGTCGGACCTGTTCAAGGACTTCCCGACCCTGAAGTTCCTGATCCCGCATGGCGGCGGCGCGGTGCCGTATCACTGGGGCCGGTTCCGCGGCCTCGCCCAGGAGCTGAAGAAGCCGCTGTTGAAGGACCATCTGCTCAACAACATCTTCTTCGACACCTGCGTCTATCACCAGCCGGGCATCGACCTCCTGACCGGCGTGATCCCGATCGACAACATCCTGTTCGCGTCGGAAATGATCGGCGCCGTCCGCGGCATCGATCCGGAGACCGGCTTCTACTACGACGACACCAAGCGCTACATCGAGGCCGCCAAGCTGACCCCCGAGCAGCGCCACCAGATCTACGAAGGCAATGCGCGGCGCGTGTTCCCGCGTCTCGACGCCGCGTTGAAGGCCAAGGGCAAGTAATCTAAAGGGCAGGCGATATGAGCACCCCCATGAACAATCTCGGCATCGTCAAGACGAAGATCAACCGCGCCGACAAGGCGGCGGTGGAGAAGCTGTCGAAGTTCGGCGTCGCCACCATCCACGAGGCGATGGGCCGCGTCGGCCTGATGCAATGCTACATGCGCCCGATCTATCCGACCGCCAAGATGTGCGGCACGGCCGTCACCGTGCTGCTGCAGCCCGGCGACAACTGGATGCTGCATGTCGCGGCCGAGCAGATCCAGCCCGGCGACGTCGTCGTCGCGGCCTGCACGGTCGAGAATACCGACGGCTTCTTCGGCGATCTCCTGGCGACCAGCTTCCGCGCCCGCGGCGCGCAGGGCCTCGTCATCGACGGCGGCGTCCGTGACGTCGCCGATCTCACCGACATGCAGTTCCCGGTGTTCTCGCGCGCGATCTCCGCGCGCGGCACGGTCAAGGCCACGCTCGGCTCGGTCAACATCCCGATCGTCTGCGCCGGCGCCGCGGTCAATCCGGGCGACGTGATCGTCGCCGATGTTGATGGCATCGTCGTGGTGCCGGCCGCGGTCGCACATCAGGCGGCGGATGCGGCCGCGGCGCGCGAGGCCAACGAGGCCGACAAGCGCGAGAAGCTGGCGTCGGGCGTGCTCGGCCTCGACATGTACAAGATGCGCGAGCCGCTGGCGAAGGCCGGGCTCAAGTACATTGACTAAGCGATGACGGCGGCGTCGAACCCAAATCCCTCGAACCGATGGCATGTCGGGCTGATCGGCTACGGCGAGGTCGGCAAGATCCTCGCCGAGGATCTGCGCAAGGATGGCGTGCGCGTCTCGGCCTATGATGTGAAGCTTGCCGACAGCCGCGGCGACGCCATGCGCAGCCATGCCGACGGCATCGGCGTGACGCTCGCGGCCTCGCATGCCGAACTGGCGGCGCAGGCCGACTTCATCGTCTCGGCAGTGACCGCCAGCCAGGACGTGGCGGTGGCGGAAGCCTGCGCTCCGAAGATCAAGCCAGGCGCGTGGTTCCTCGACTTCAACTCGGCTTCGCCCGGCGCCAAGCAGCGCGCGGCCGCGTTGATCGACGGCGCCGGCGGCCGCTATGTCGAAGGCGCGGTGATGACCTCGGTGCCGCCCTATCGCATCAAGGTGCCGCTGCTGCTCGGCGGTGCCGGTGCGCGCGAGTTGGCGCCGCTGCTCAACGATCTCGGCTTTGCCGCCAAGCCCGCCAGCGACAAGCTCGGCGTGGCCTCGGCCACAAAGATGTGCCGCAGCATCATGATCAAGGGCCTGGAGGCGATGGTGATCGAGAGCTTCACCACCGCCCGTGCCTATGGCGTCGAGGACGCGGTGCTGGCCTCGCTGAAGGAGACCTTTCCCGGGATCGACTGGGAGAAGCAGGGCGCCTATTTCTTTCAGCGGGTCATCGAGCATGGCCGCCGCCGCGCCGAGGAGGTGAGGGAGGTGGCCGAGACCGTACGCGACATCGGGCTGACGCCGTGGTCGGCGGACGGCACCGCCGAGCGCCAGGCCTGGGTCGCCGATCTCGCCGATGACGGCCTGTTCGGCACGCGCGGCACCAAGGAGTTCGCGCGCAGCCCGGATTGGCGCACCGAGGCCGATCGTATCATTAACAAGATCAAGTCCAAGGAGTAGGGAACCTCATGGAGTTCCAGAAGACCCCGGGATGGCTCGACTGGTACGACGGCCCGTCGAAGCCGCGCTTCAAGGTGCCGGCCGGCAGCGTCGACGCGCATTGCCACGTGTTCGGCCCTGGCGCCGAATTCCCCTATGCGCCCGAGCGCAAGTACACGCCCTGCGACGCCTCCAAGCAGCAGCTCTACGCGCTGCGCGACCATCTCGGCTTCGCCCGCAACGTCGTGGTGCAGGCGACCTGCCACGGTGCCGACAACCGCGCGATGGTCGATGCGCTGGCGCATTCGAACGGCAAGGCGCGCGGTGTCGCCACCGTCAAGCGCAGCGTCACCGACGCCGAGTTGCAGGCGATGCACGACGCCGGCGTGCGCGGCGTCCGCTTCAACTTCGTCAAGCGCCTGGTCGACTTCACGCCGAAGGACGAGTTGATCGAGATCGCCAACCGCATCAACAAGCTCGGCTGGCACGTCGTGATCTATTTCGAAGCCGTCGACCTGCCCGAGCTGTGGGACTTCTTCACGTCGCTGCCGACCACCGTCGTCGTCGACCACATGGGTCGTCCTGACGTGACCAAGCCGGTCGATGGCCCGGAGTTCGAGCTGTTCGTGAAGTTCATGCGCGAGCATTCCAACGTCTGGTCCAAGGTGAGCTGCCCGGAGCGTCTCTCGGTCAAGGGACCGCCAGCGCTGAACGGCGAGCAGAACGCCTATCGCGACGTGGTGCCGTTTGCGAAGCGCATCGTCGAGACTTTCCCGGATCGCGTGCTGTGGGGCACCGACTGGCCGCACCCGAACCTCAAGGACCACATGCCCGATGACGGCCTGCTGGTCGACTTCATTCCCCACATCGCCGTCACCGCGGAGCTGCAGCAGAAGCTCCTGGTCGACAATCCGATGCGGCTGTACTGGCCCGAAGAATCCTGAAGGAGGGAAGCGATGTCGCTCGACAAACCCTATACCGACGTTCCCGGCACGACCATCTTCGACGCGGACATGTCGCGGATGGGCTATCACCTCAACCAGTTCTGCATGTCGCTGATGAAGGCGGAGAACCGCGCCCGCTTCAAGGCCAACGAGCGCGCCTATCTCGACGAATGGCCGATGAGCGAGGAGCAGAAGCAGGCCGTGCTCGACCGCGACCTCAACCGCTGCATTGCGCTTGGTGGCAACATCTACTTCCTCGCCAAGATCGGCGCGACCGACGGCAAGAGCTTTCAGCAAATGGCCGGCAGCATGACCGGCATGACTGAAGACCAGTATCGCGAGATGATGATCAAGGGCGGCCGCTCGGTTGAGGGCAACCGCTACACCGGGGAGAAGAAGTAAATGGCAAAAATCTCCGCAAGCGTTTTCACCTCGCACGTGCCGGCGATCGGCGCAGCTCTCGACCTCGGCAAGACCGGCGAGGACTATTGGAAGCCGGTGTTCGCTGGCTACGACTTCGCGAAGCAGTGGGAGAAGGAGCAGAAGCCTGATGTCGTGTTCCTGGTCTTCAACGACCACGCGACCGCCTTCAGCCTGGACATGATTCCCACGTTCGCGATCGGCACTGCGGCCGAGTATCAGCCGGCCGACGAGGGCTGGGGCCCGCGCCCGGTGCCCAAGGTGATCGGGCATCCGAAGCTCGCCGCGCATATCGCGCAGTCGGTGATCCAGGACGATTTCGACCTCACCATCGTCAACAAGATGGATGTCGACCACGGCCTGACCGTGCCGCTTAGCCTCGTGTTCGGCCAGGTCGATGCCTGGCCGTGTCCGGTGATCCCGTTCGCCGTCAACGTCGTGCAATATCCGGTGCCGTCGGGCCGCCGCTGCTTCATGCTGGGCAAGGCGATCCGCAAGGCGATCGAGAGCTATGACGAGCCGCTCAACGTGCAGATCTGGGGCACCGGCGGCATGAGCCATCAGCTGCAGGGCCCGCGCGCCGGCCTGATCAACCGGGAATGGGACAACATGTTCCTGGACAAGCTGATCAGCGATCCCGAAGGCCTGTCCAAGGTGCCGCACATCGACTACGTCCGCGAGGCCGGCAGCGAGGGCATCGAGCTCGTGATGTGGCTGATCGCGCGCGGCGCCATGAGCGACGTCAACGAGACCAAGAAGGGCAACGCGCCGACCGTGCGCCACCGCTTCTATCATGTGCCGGCCAGCAACACCGCGGTCGGCCATCTCATCCTGGAGAACAACTAAATGGCCAAGACGATCAAGGTCGCGCTCGCCGGCGCCGGCGCCTTCGGCATCAAGCATCTCGACGGCATCAAGAACATCGACGGCGTCGAGGTGGTGTCGCTGGTCGGCCGCCGCTTCGACCAGACCAAGGAAGTCGCCGACAAATACGGCATCAAGCACGTCGCGACTGAGCTCGCCGACAGCCTCAAGCTGCCGGAGGTCGACGCCGTCATTCTCTGCACGCCGACCCAGATGCATGCGGCGCAGGCGATCGACTGCCTCAAGGCCGGCAAGCACGTGCAGGTCGAGATTCCGCTCGCGGACTCCTTGAAGGACGCACAGCAGGTCGTCGAGCTGCAGAAGGAGACCGGCTTGGTTGCGATGTGCGGTCACACCCGCCGCTTCAATCCGAGCCACCAGTTCGTGCACAAGAAGATCAAGGCCGGCGAATTTCACATCCAGCAGATGGATGTGCAGACCTACTTCTTCCGCCGCACCAATATGAATGCGCTGGGCCAGCCGCGCAGCTGGACGGACCATCTGCTGTGGCACCACGCCGCGCACACCGTCGACCTGTTCGCCTACCAGGCGGGCTCGCCGATCGTGAAGGCCAATGCGATCCAGGGGCCGATCCATCCGACCTTGGGCATTGCCATGGACATGTCGATCCAGCTCAAGGCCGCCAATGGCGCAATCTGCACCTTGTCGCTGTCGTTCAACAATGACGGCCCGCTCGGCACCTTCTTCCGCTACATCGGCGACACCGGCACCTACATCGCGCGCTACGACGATCTGGTGAACGGCAAGGAGGAGAAGATCGACGTCTCCAAGGTCGATGTCTCCATGAACGGCATCGAGCTGCAGGACCGCGAGTTCTTCGCCGCGATCCGCGAGGGCCGCGAGCCCAACGCGTCCGTTGCCCAGGTGCTGCCCTGCTACCAGGTGCTGCACGACCTCGACGCGCAGCTCGCGAAGGGCTGAGCCGATTCCCTCCTCGCGTCTCGGCGCGCGGGGAGGGGACCCTCGGCGGCGCCTGGAAGATCCGCCGACGAGCGTTGCACTCGTATGGCGGCTTCGCTTACCATCGGCTTCAGCAAGATGAGGCCGCCCTTGACCGTGCAATCGCCGCAACCGTTCCCGACCGAAAGCTTCACCGACGCGGCCGCCGCGGTGGCCCGGCTCGAGGAGATCTACGAGCGCAACACGGCGTTCCTGCGCGGCCATTTCGAGGCCTATGCCAACGGCGTCGTGCCGGCGACACGGATCCGCGCCACCTATCCCTTCGTGCGGCTGACGACCGCAAGTCATGCCCGGCTCGACTCGCGTCTGGCCTATGGCTTCGTCGCAGGGCCCGGCGTGCACGAGACCAGCGTGACGCGGCCAGACCTGTTCCGTTCGTATCTCACCGAGCAGATCCGTCTGCTGGTGGAGAACCACGGCATGCCGGTCGAGATCGGCGAGTCGGCCGAGCCGATCCCGGTGCATTTCGCCTATCGCCGCGACATCAACATCGAGACGGCGCTTCCGCACCACGAGAGCCCGTTGGTGACGCGCTCGCTGCGCGACGTGTTCGACGCTCCGGATCTCGCGACCATGGACGATGCGATCGCCGACGGCACGCTCGAGCTGAAGCCCGGCATGCCGGAGCCGCTCTCGCTGTTCCGCGCCGCGCGCGTCGACTACTCGCTGCGTCGGCTCTATCACTACACCGGGACCGACCCGGACCATTTCCAGAATTTCGTGATCTTCACGAACTATCAGTTCTATGTCGACGCCTTCGCCGATTGGGGCCGCCAGCAGCTGGCGGCCGGGCAGGGGGCAGCCGAGGCCTTCGTCGAGCCGGGCAATGTGATCACGCGAACCGCGCGGCTCGGCGGCGGCACCACGGGCTCCTCGCCGTCGCGCACGCCACAGATGCCGGCGCTTCATCTGGTCGAGCCGGGCCATCAGGGGATCACGCTGATCAACATCGGAACCGGCCCGTCGAATGCGCGCAACGTCACTGACCACATTGCGGTGCTGCGGCCGCATGCCTGGCTGATGGTCGGCCACTGCGCGGGACTGCGCAACACTCAGCGGCTCGGCGACTACGTCCTCGCGCACGGCTACGTCCGCGAGGACCACGTGCTCGACCAGGAGCTGCCGCCCTGGGTGCCGATCCCCGCGCTGGCCGAGGTGCAGGTCGCGCTCGAAGAGGCCGTGGAGACGGT
Source organism: Bradyrhizobium sp. HKCCYLRH2060 (assembly GCF_051168135.1). Lineage (NCBI taxonomy): Bacteria > Pseudomonadati > Pseudomonadota > Alphaproteobacteria > Hyphomicrobiales > Nitrobacteraceae > Bradyrhizobium > Bradyrhizobium sp. HKCCYLRH2060. Next base: position 44,964 of record NZ_JBNPUK010000027.1, on the reverse strand, counting down.
GACCGGCTATTCCGGCTTTGAGCTGAAGCGGGTGATGCGGACCGGCACGGTGGCCAGCGTCGATAACCGCAATTGGGAGATCTCCGGCCCTGGGGTGATCCGCCGCTTGTCGCAGTCGCGCGCCGTCGCGCTCGACATGGAGTCCGCCGCCATCGCCGCCAACGGCTATCGCTTCCGCGTGCCCTACGGCACCTTGCTCTGCGTCTCCGACAAGCCGCTGCATGGCGAGATCAAGCTCGCCGGCATGGCCGGCGACTTCTACCGGCAGCGCGTCGGCCAGCATCTCCAGATCGGGCTGAAGGCGCTGGAACTGCTGAAGCACCAGGAGTCGGAGCGGCTGCATTCGCGCAAGCTGCGCAGCTTCGCCGAAGTCGCCTTTCAGTAGCGGTCTGCGACCGCCGCCGATCAGCGGCCGCGGCGCTCGTCGAACGCCTGACGCGCCTGCTCGACCTCGGGCATCTTGGCGATGGTCCAGGCGTAGAGCGCGCGGAATGGCGGCTGCAGGGTCCGGCCGAGCGGCGTGATCTCGTACTGGACGGCAACGGGCGAGTCCGCGATTACCTCCCGCGCGACGAGGCCGTTGCGCTCGAGCCGGCGCAGGCATTGCGTCAGCGCCTTCTGGGTGACGCCCTCGAGCTGCTTCTTGACCGCGTTGAAGCGCAACGGCCCGCCGTCCAGCACGGCCAGCACCATCATCGACCATTTGTCGGCGATCTGGTCGATCAGCACCCGGCTCGGGCACTCCGACGAGAAGTGCTGCGGCTTGCAGCGGAGCGGGGCGGTCTCTGATGTCGACGCGACGGTCACGACGCGGTTTCCTCTGATATACCTGAGCGACTTCGGGTGCCTGATTGACTTCAGGTTTACGAAGTATACTGGAGCGGTTCCGAACGCAATGGAGCCCTCTGAATGTCCGACCTCGATACCAGCGTGCTGTTTCGTCCGTTTCGCCTGAAGTCGCTGGAGCTGAAGAACCGCATCGTCATGGCGCCGATGACCCGCAACGCGGCGCCGAATGGCGTTCCCGGCGAGGCCAATGCCGCTTATTACCGTCGCCGCGCCGAAGGCGGCGTGGGGCTGATCCTGACCGAGGGCACTGTCGTCAACCGCCCGGCCTCGCGCAACGAGCCCAATATTCCCTTCTTCCACGGTGACGCAGCCCTGGCCGGCTGGCGGAGCGTGGCGAGCGCCGTGCACGCGGCCGGCGGCCGCATCGCGCCACAGATATGGCACACCGGCTCGACCAAGGGCATGAGCCGCTGGGAGCCTGATGCGCCGGTCGAGAGCCCGTCCGGGCTGGTTGCGCCTGGCAAGCCGCGCGGCAACGCGATGACCGAGAACGACATCGCCGACACCGTCGCCGCATTCGCGCAGGCCGCGGCCGACGCCAAGCGCACGGGCTTCGACACCGTCGAGATCCACGGCGCCCACGGCTATCTGATCGACGAGTTCTTCTGGTCCGGCACCAACCAGCGCGAGGATCGCTATGGCGGCGCCAGCATCAAGGAGCGCTCGCGCTTCGCCGGCGAAATCGTCGCCGCGATCCGCAAGGCGGTGGGGCCGGATTTTCCGATCATCCTGCGCGTCAGCCAGTGGAAGCAGCAGGACTATGCGGCGCGCCTCGCCGAGACGCCGGCGCTGATGGCCGACTGGCTGCAGCCGCTGGTCGCGGCCGGCGTCGACATCCTGCACTGCTCGCAGCGCCGTTTCTGGGAGCCGGAATTCCCGGACGTCGACGGCGAGAAGGGCCTGAACTTCGCCGGCTGGGCCAAGAAGATCACGGGCGCCGCGACCATCAGCGTCGGCTCGGTCGGCCTGTCCGACGAGTTCTTCTCGGCGTTCGCCGGCAAGCCGTCGACGACAGCCGATCTCGATGCGCTGCTGGAGCGCATGGCCAAGGAGGAGTTCGACCTCATCGCGGTCGGCCGCGCGCTGATCAGCGATGCCGAATGGGTCGCCAAGATCAAGTCCGGCGACAAGGCGGGCCTGAAGGGCTTCAGCGCGGCGGATCTCGGCGCGCTGGTTTGAGCTCTGGTAAACCGGTTGGCGCCTCCCTCGCCCCGCGCAAGCGGGGCGAGGGAGCGTACCGTCCGCGAGGTGCGTGCTCGAGCCCGCCATCCCGTCCTTGCGACCGACTAATGAGCCGTCAGCTCCAGGTACATCGGGCTGCGGAAGGTCGATGACGGCATCCAGGGCAGCTGCTCCTGGGTGCGGCGATAGTCCGGCACGACCTTGTGCAGCTCGTCGAACGCGATCCTGATCGCCATGCGCGCGATCGCCGATCCCAGGCAGGCATGCACGCCGCCGCCGAAGCCGAGGTGGCCGCGCGGCTTGCGCGTGATGTCGTAGACGTCGGGATTGGGAAACTGCCGCTCGTCGCGATTGGCGGAGCCGTAGGCGAGGCAGACGAAATCGCCCTCGCGCATGGTCTGGCCGTGCAGGGTGAGATCCTTCTGCAGGCAGCGGCGGAAACGCTGCGCCGAGGTGTTGAAGCGCAGCGACTCCTCGACGGCGTCCGCCAGCAGATCGGGATTGGCGACGACCGCGCGGCGGGCGTCGTCGTGATCGGCGAGATTGTACGCCAGCATCGTCATGAAGCCGCCGAGAGACTCGATGCCGGCCATGATCAGCGTGGTCGTCGTCAGCAGCACCTCGCGCTCGTCGAGCTTGTCGCCGTCGATCTCGGCCATGCTGAAATGCGAGATCAGATCGTTCTGCGGCCGCGCGCGGCGCTCCGCGATGATGCCGGCCGCATAGTCCTGCATCCAGTTGTAGGCTGCGATGTGCTGCGGTCCCTTGGCGCGGCTCACCGGATCGCTCTGCACCATGAGCACCGCCTTGTCGCGCACCGTCTGCTCGTCGCCGAGCGGCAGGCCGAGCGCGGCGAACAGCACGCGCACGGTGAATTTCGAGGAGAACGCCTCGATAAAGTCGAACCGGTCCTGGCCGCGCAGCGCCTCGGCGCAGTCGCGCGCGATGTCGCGGATCGGGCCTGACAGGCTCTCCAGATTGCGCTTCATGAAGGCATGCTGGACGAGGCCACGCAGCCGGTCATGGCGCGGCGGATCGGTGGTGCCGAGCGTCGCGCCGGCGCGGTTCGGCAGCTCGGTCATCAGGTTGCCCTTAGCCGACGAATAGGTCTGCCAGTTCGTGCCCGCCGCTGCCACGTCGGCATAGCGCGACAGGATCCACATCTGGGCTTGCTGGCTCCAGAAGCAGGGGTGCTCGTCGCGCAGCGTCTTGTAGAACGGGAACGGGTCGGCATCGACCGCCGGCGAATACGGGTCGAACGTGAACATGTCGGGCCTCCTCTCCATTGAGTGTGGTCGTTGTTGTTCTTTTCACTGATCTAGCCGAGCCGTGGCCGCGGCGTGAGACACGAAAGCCGGTCAAGACTTGTACTTTTCCGACATTCGGGGTTAGCTCTCGCTCATGCCCCGCTTTCGCACCAAGCCGTCGATCCCGGCCTTCGCGCTGTACGGCGAAGCCTCCGCCGCGCAGCCGGACATGCTGCATGTCGAGCCGATCCAGGTGCGCAGCAAGCTGTATCGCTGGGAAATCGAGGCGCATACGCACCAGGGCCTGCATCAGATCCTCTGGGTCGCCTCCGGCCCGGCCGAGATCGCCTTGGACGAAAGCCGCGAGCGCTGCACCGGCCCGGTGGCGGTGATCATTCCGCCCGGCGTGGTCCATGCCTTCCGCTTCTCGCGCGAGACCGACGGCTACGTGCTGACCTTCAATCCGCGGGCGGTGGTGGAGGGCGACGTGCCGGCGACCGGCGAGGCGCTGCGCGACCTGTTTGCAACGCCGCAAATCCTGCATCTGGAGCCGCAAGCCGTTGCGACGGGCCGGATCGGCACGCTGTTCGTCGACCTCGCCGGCGAGTTCGCCGCAGCCGATTCCGCGGCCTCGCCGGTGCCGCACTGGCTCGGGCGCTCGATCGTGTGGCGGCTGGCGCAGCAGAGCGCGCGGCAGTCGCAAGGCGGGCGGCGCGGCAGCGGGCACGCGGATCTGTTCACCCGCTTCATCGTGCTGGTCGAGGCGCATCACCGCGATCACTGGTCGGTGGCGCGCTACGCCGACGAGCTCGGCATGACGCCGGAGCGGCTCAATCGGTTGACGCGGGCCGAGACCGGCCAGTCCGCGCTCGATATCGTGCATGCGCGTCTGGCCCGTGAGGCCTGTCGTCGGCTGACCTATATTGCAGCGCCGGTGTCGAAGCTGGCGTTCGAGCTCGGTTTCAAGGACCCGGCCTATTTCTGCCGCTTCTTCAAGCGCCACACCGGCGCGAGCCCGCGCGACTATCGGCGCGCAATGGGTGTCGGAGACGGCGCGGCGCCGCCGGCCGGCTGACCGGCGCCGCCCGATACCGCCGCCGCATTCGTTTTGCGTCGCGGCATGGTGTTGGAAAAGTACAAGAGAATGCCGCGTCCATCCAAGTGATCCTGCGCATTCCTTGCTAAAATCCGCGACTGCAAAGCATACCCAACAAACCTGCGTCTGCGAATCCGGGAGAACACGCCCATGAAAGTCCAAGTCTGCATCATCGGCGGAGGCCCGTCGGGGCTGATGCTGTCGCAGCTCCTGCATCTGCAGGGCATCGATACGATCATCCTGGAGAAATCCAGCCGCGACTACGTGCTGTCGCGCATCCGTGCCGGCGTGCTCGAGCACGGCTTTGCCGAGCTGATGCGCGAGGCGCAGTGCGGCGAGCGCATGGATCGCGAGGGCGAAATCCATCACGGCTTCTACATCGCCCATGACGGCAAGCTCGACCGCGTCGACCTGCACAAATATTCCGGCGGCAACTCGGTGATGGTCTACGGCCAGACCGAGCTGACGCGCGATCTCTACGAGGCCCGCGACAAGCTCGGCGGCAAGGTCGTGCACAACGCGGCCGATGTCACGCCGCACGACATCGCCTCCGACAAGCCCTACGTCACCTATCGCAGCGGCGAGGAGGTGATCCGCGTCGACTGCGACTACATCATCGGCGCCGACGGCTTTCATGGCGTCAGCCGCAAGTCCATCCCGCAGGACAAGCTCACGGAGTATGAGCGGGTGTATCCGTTCGGCTGGCTCGGCGTGCTGTCGCGCACCAAGCCGGTGTCGCCGGAGCTGATCTATGCCAAGCACGAGCGCGGCTTCGCGCTGTGCTCGCTGCGCTCCCAGGTGCTGAGCCGCTATTACGTCCAGGTGCCGCTCACCGACAAGGTCGAGGACTGGGGCGACGATGCGTTCTGGGAGGAGCTGAAGCGCCGTCTGCCCAATGAGATCGCGGCCAAGCTGATCACTGGCCCGTCGATCGAGAAGAGCATCGCGCCGCTGCGCAGCTTCGTCGCCGAGCCGATGCGCTACGGCCGGCTGTTCCTGGCCGGCGACGCCGCCCACATCGTGCCGCCGACCGGCGCGCGCGGGCTGAACTCGGCGGCGTCCGACATCTACTATCTCTATCATGCGCTGCTCGACCATTACAAAAAGGGCGACGACACCGGCATCGACGGCTACTCCAAGCGCGCGCTGGCGCGGATCTGGAAGGCGCAGCGCTTCTCGTGGTGGATGACGACGCTGCTGCATCGCTTCCCCGACCGGCTGTCCTACGACGACAGACTTCAGGACACCGAGCTCGCCTATCTGTTCTCGTCCGAGGCCGCGCAGCGGTCGCTGGCGGAGAACTATGTCGGACTGCCGTTCTGAGTGATGCCCGCGCTCCGTGCTTCGCCTGCGTTGATTGTGGCGCAAGCGCATCGGCAAAATCCGCTGTCGTCCCGGCCTTGAGCCGGGACCCATACCCGCCGGGAGCGGTTTGAGGCAGGCTGGCCACTGGCTTTGTGCCATTCACGTCGGCTGCGGCGGCGTATGGATCGCGGATCGGCGCCGTGCCGCGCTTTGCGCGTCGCGGCTTGTCCGGGACGACGGCTTTGGGCGGGGCGGTATTCACGGCTCAAACAGCGAAGCAGGCAAGAGAGACATGATATCTCGTTCTCGCGGCTCGTTACGCCCGAGGTCTGCGATCAACGTGTCCCTCTAAAATGAGAGGGCGCAGGGAATGCCGGGTGAAGGCCTCACCCATGGCCCGCCTGCGAAAAAAATGCAGGCGGCAGGTACCACAGGTGCAGCCGATCAACCGGCATTCCCTGCGCGGCAGTCTCACGCTTATACGCAGTCGCCCTGGTGCGCCGGGCTTGTTGGCCACCATCCCCACGCGAAGCAAAGCTTCGTCGCGGGTTAACACCAGCTTCGGGGTGTCAGGCCGCTGCGACTTCACGTCCGCAAGCGATCGTTCGTCCGCCCGCTCTCAACGAGCCTGCTGCGATCTCTCGCGGCCACCGCATCCCCGCCTCGCGTGTCGTGACGATCGCGCGCAACGCCCCTCTCGTTGAGGCGGGATGGCGGGAGATAATCACGAATTCGGATAAATGGCAAGATGATTATTTTTATCGGAAGATGGCGGCGGCTGGCCGGCCGATGGCAGGCAGGTCGGCCCTCGGGCGGTTCCCCCGCCGGACGTCGTGCTTCCTGTTAGGAATTTGCTCATTCTCCTCCTAAATCCGGCGTTAAGTCCCTCCGCGAGAAGCTGTCGGCGAGGAGTTGCCGATGTCAGCCCACCACCACGACGATGCCCGCCGCCTGGAAGCCCTTGCCGAACTCGACATCCTTGATACACCCAGCGAGCTCGCCTTCGACCGTCTCACCGGCCTGTGCCGGAAGGTCTTTGGCGTCCCGATGTCGACACTCACCCTCATCGACGGCCATCGCCAATGGTTCAAGGCGGCCACAGGGATGGCCGACCGTGAGGGCGAGCGGCGGCCCGCGCTGTGCAACTATGCCATTCAGGAAAGCGAGCCGCTGATCATCCCCGACACGCACCAGGATGCGCGGTTCGCGGACAACGTGCTCGTTCATGGCAAGCCCTTCATTCGATTCTACGCCGGTGCGCAGCTGCGCATCTCCGGCGTGAACGTCGGCACGCTATGCGCGATGGACACGGCGCCGCGCGAGTTCAGTGCGCACGATGTCGACATGCTGAAGGATCTCGCCGCGATCGCCGTCGACGAGCTGATGCTGCGCAAGCTGAGCATGCGCGACGCTCTCACCGGCGCGCTGTCGCGCCGCGCCTTTCACAACGAAGGCGAGCGGTTGCGGGCGCTGGCCGAGCGTCACGGCCACAAGCTGACATATGCGATGGTCGACATCGATCACTTCAAATCGGTGAACGACACTTACGGCCATGCCGTCGGCGATCTCGTTCTGTCCAGGCTGGTCGAGACCTGGCGGTCGGTGCTGCGGAGCTCCGACGTCATCGGCCGTCTCGGGGGCGAGGAGTTCGGCATCCTGCTGCCGCATACGGGCCTGCACGACGGGCTGGCGGTGCTGGAGAAGATGCGGTCGGCGGCTGCCGGCCTGTCGATCGACACGCCATGCGGACCGATCAGGGTCACCGCCAGCTTCGGCGCCGCGGATCTGACTTCCCGTCTGAGCTTCGATGCCATGCAGGAGCGGGCGGACATGGCGATGTACTCCGCCAAGAACAACGGCCGCAATCAGGTCATCGCCTGGGTGGAGGCGTCGCCCTCGATCGCGCCCGCGCTGCGCCGCGTGTTCAAGGCGGGACAGATCGCGTTCAACGCCGGACGGTCGACGTTCGACTGCACGGTCCGTGCACTGTCCGAACACGCGGCTGCACTGGACGTGATCTCGACGGCGGAGTTGCCGGAGCACTTCAAGCTCGCGATCGCCAGCGACGGCTTCTCACGCGCCTGTCGCATGACGGCGCGGTCCGACAAGCGGATCGAGGTCGCTTTCGTCTAGCTCCCTCGGGGCTTCCAGGCGCGGCCGGGCGGGCCGCCCCTCAAAAATGAGTTGCGCACCTCAAAAACCGCGTTATGGTCCTCAACCCAAAGGGGAGGACCATGAACGCGCCGCTGACATTGCGGGACATTGCGCGACAGGCGGGTGTGAGCCTCGCCACCGTCGACCGCGTGCTGCACAACCGGCCGGGCGTGCGCCCGGACACGGTGCGACGCGTCAAGGACGCCATGGCGCGTAGCGCGTTCCAGCCGCATGCGGCGGCCTCCGAGCTCGCCCGTGCCCGCGCGCGGCGCTTTGCCTTCGTGATGCCGTCCGGCATCAATCCCTTCATGCAGCAGATTCAGGCGCATCTCGGCGATCTGGCGAGCTGGATGGCCGCGCGCCGGCTCACGGTCGATGTCGTCACGACCGACGTGTTCGATGCCGCCGTGCTGGCCGCGAAGCTCGAGCAGCTCGTCGGTCAGATCGACGGGGTCGCGGTGGTGGCGCTCGATCATCCGGGCGTGCGCGCGGCGATCAACGATCTCGTCGAGTCCGGCGCCAAGGTGGTGACGCTGGTGTCGGACGTGCCATCGTCGCGGCGTCATCATTATGTCGGCATCGACAACATCGCCGCTGGTCGCACCGCGGGCGCGCTGGTCGGACGCTTCGCCGGCGGCAAGGCGGGGCGGGTCGCGATCATGGCCGGCTCGCAAGGCCTGCGCGATCATGCCGAACGCATCTTCGGCTTCGGCCAGGTTCTGGCGGCGGAGTTTCGGCAACTTGAGGTTTTGCCGGTCGCTGAGGGGCATGACGTGGACGATCGCTCAGAGCACCTCATGCGCAAGCTGCTGGCCGAGCATCGCGACATCGTCGGGCTCTACAATGTCGGCGCCGGCACGGCCGGCGTCGCCAAGGCGCTGACCGAGTCGGGGCGGGCCGACGACATCGTGTTCGTCGGCCACGACGTGACGGCACTGACGCGCAAGCTGCTGTTGAACGGCGTGATGGATGCGGCGATTTCGCAGAACCCGGGCCACGAGGCGCGCTCCGCGGTGCGCGTGCTGCTGGCGCTGGCGCGCGGCGAGCCGATCCTGAGCGAACAGGAGACGATCCGCATCGACATCGTGATGCGGGACAATCTGCCGTGAGCGGGCGGCCGCGGTGACGCGGTCGTTTGCGTACGGAACGAGAAAGACCGAGGTGCTGGTTTCGAGGCGACAGCAGATCGCCGAAGCGCCTGGCGGTCGGTGGGAGGAGTGGAGTCGTGTTTCTCGGACTGGATGTCGGCACATCCGGCGTGAAGGCCGTGCTGGAGGACGAGGCGGGCGCGCTGATCGCAAGCGCCGGGCGTCCGCTGGCGCTGTCGCATCCGCAGCCGCTGTGGTCCGAGCAGAACCCGGATCACTGGGTCGAGGCCGTCATCGGCGCGGTCGATGATCTCGCGCGGGCGCGTCCGCGCGAGACCGCTGCCGTCAGCGGCATCGGCCTGTCCGGCCAGATGCACGGCGCGACCTTGCTGAACCGCACCGGTCGGCCGCTGCGGCCGGCAATCCTGTGGAATGACGGCCGCTCGCAAGCCGAATGCGCCGAGCTCGAACGCCGCTGCCCCGAACTGCATGCGATCGCCGGCAACCTCGCGATGCCCGGCTTCACCGCGCCGAAGCTCGTCTGGGTGGCGAAGCACGAGCCGAGGATATTTGCCGAGGTCGCGAAAGTGCTGCTGCCGAAGGCCTATGTGCGCTATCGGCTGTCCGGCGAGATGGTCGAGGACATGTCGGATGCGGCGGGCACCCTGTGGCTCGACGTCGGCGCGCGGCGCTGGTCGGAGAAACTGCTGGCGGCAACCGGGCTCGGTCTCGATCACATGCCGCGCCTGGTCGAGGGCAATGAGCGCAGCGCCGTGTTGTCGCCCGAGCTGGCGCGGCGCTGGGGCATGGGCGCTGACGTCGTGATCGCGGGCGGCGCCGGCGACAACGCGGCGAGCGCGATCGGGCTCGGCGCCATCACGCCCGGCGATGCATTCCTGTCGCTCGGCACATCGGGCGTGCTGTTCCGGGTGACCGACCGCTTCGCGCCGGTGCCGGAAGCGGCCGTGCATGCGTTCTGCCATGCGCTCGGCGGTCTCTGGCATCAGATGGGCGTGATGCTGTCGGCCGCGGCCTCGCTGGCGTGGCTGGCGCGCATTCTCGAGACGCCGGAAGCCGCGCTGCTGGCGCCGCTCGGTATCAGCGTCGAACGTCCGAGCCCGGTGCAGTTCCTGCCTTATCTCGACGGCGAGCGCACGCCGCACAACGATGCCCATGCCGCCGGCGCCCTGGTCGGGCTGCGCAGCGCCGCCGGCCGCGCTGATCTCGTGCAGGCGGTGCTGGAGGGCGTGGCGTTCGCCTCACGCGACATGTTCGCCGCGCTCGCGCGCAGCGCGCAGCCGATCACAGAGCTCGATCTCGTCGGCGGCGGCTCGCGCTCTTTGTTGTGGGCGCAGATCATGGCCGACGTGCTCGGCGTCACCGTGCATCGCGTCGAGGAGGGCGAGGTCGGCGCCGCCATCGGTGCGTCCAGGCTCGGCCGTCTGGCCGCGACCGGCGAAGCCCCGGCCGATGTCTGCCGCAAGCCACAGCGGCTGCAGAGTTTCGAACCCCGCGCGCCGCAGCGCGCCGCCTACGACGACGCCTACGCGCAATGGCGCAAGCTCTATCCCGCTCTCAAGGAGTGCATCTCGTGAACGTCCAGGCTCCCTTCTTCCAGACCGGCGCGACCGTCAGCTATGTCGGGCCCGAGTCACGCAGCCCGCTGTCGTTCCGCTGGTACGACAAGGACCGTGTCATCCGGGGCAAGCGGATGGAGGATCATCTGCGCTTCGCGGTCTGCTACTGGCATTCGTTCTGCTGGCCGGGCAGCGATCCGTTCGGCGGCGAGACCTTCCTGCGGCCGTGGCAGCATGGCGACGATGCGCTGGCGATGGCGCGCGCCAAGGCCGATGTCGCGTTCGACTTGTTCCGGCTGCTCGACGTGCCGTTCTTCACCTTCCACGACGTCGACGCGGCGCCGGAAGGCGCGACGCTGAAGGAGTCGGTCGCCAATCTCAATGCGATCGGCGACCTGTTCGAGCAGAAGATGGCGTCTGCCAAGGTACGGCTGCTATGGGGCACGGCCAATCTGTTCTCGCACCGCCGCTACATGGCGGGCGCCGCGACCAATCCGGATCCCGATGTCTTCGCCTATGCCGCCGGGCAGGTGCGCGCCGCGCTCGAGCTGACGCACCGCCTCGGCGGCGCCAACTACGTGCTGTGGGGCGGCCGCGAGGGCTACGAGACCCTGCTCAACACCGACATGAAGCGCGAGCTCGACCAGCTAGGCCGCTTCGTCTCGCTCGTGGTCGAGCACAAGCACAAGATCGGCTTCAAGGGACCGCTGCTGATCGAGCCGAAGCCGAAGGAGCCGACCAAGCACCAGTATGATTTCGATGTCGCCACCTGCTACGGCTTCCTGCAGCGCTATGACCTGCTCGACGACGTCAAGCTCAACATCGAGCAGAACCACGCCATCCTCGCCGGCCATTCGTTCCAGCACGAGATCGCACTGGCGCAGGCGCTCGGCGTGTTCGGCTCGCTCGACATCAACCGCGGCGACGATCTCTTGGGCTGGGACACCGACCAGTTCGCGATGAACGTGCCGGAGCTGGCGCTGGTGTTCCACGACATGCTCAAGGCCGGCGGCTTCACCACCGGCGGGCTGAACTTCGATGCCAAGATCCGGCGGCAGTCGATCGATCCGGATGATCTGCTGCACGCCCATGTCGGCTCGATGGACGCCTGCGCGCGGGCGCTGATCGCGGCCGACGAGATGCTGACCGACAGTGCGCTGACGGCGCCGCTCGCAGCCCGCTACGCCGGCTGGGACGGCGAGGAGGGGCAGGCGATCCTCGCCGGCCGCCGCTCGCTTGCCGAACTCGCCGACCGCGCCGCCGACACCGGCCTCGATCCGCAGCCGCGCTCCGGCCGGCAGGAATATCTCGAAAGCGTGGTGAACCGCTATGTCTGACGACAGCAGCCTGCGCATGTCCACGAACGAGGCTGGGCGCGCCGCGATGAGCACCGCCGCGCAGCCGGTGCTGGAGCTGAAGGGCCTCGGCAAGCAGTTCGGCGCGATCCGCGCGCTGCAGGGCGTGGATCTGACAATCGGCGCCGGCGAGGTCGTCGGCCTGATGGGCGACAACGGCGCCGGCAAGTCCACCCTGGTGCGCATCATCGCCGGCAACTTTCCGCCGAGCCAGGGCGCCATCCATTTCGGCGGCCGCGAGGTGCATTTCCATCGCCCGATGGATTCGCGCAGCGTCGGCATCGAGGTCGTGTACCAGGACCTCGCGCTCGCCAACAATCTCACCGCCGCCGCCAACGTGTTTCTCGGCCGCGAGCTGAAACGCAATTTCGGTCCCCTCGTGCTGCTCGACCACAAGGGCATGGAGGCGCGCGCGCTGGAGCTGTTCCGCGAGCTGCGCTCCGAGACGCGGCCGCACGATCTCGTCAAGGACATGTCGGGCGGCCAGCGCCAGGCGGTGGCGATCGCGCGCACGCGGCTGTCGAACGCCAAGCTGGTGATGATGGACGAGCCGACCGCGGCGATCTCGGTGCGTCAGGTCGAGCAGGTGCTGAGCCTGATCCATCGCCTGAAGGAGCAGGGCATCGCGGTGATCCTGATCTCGCACCGCATGCCCGACATCTTCGCGGTCTGCGATCGCGTCGTGGTGATGCGCCGCGGCGAGAAGAAGGCCGACAAGCCGGTCGGCGAGACCAGCCCCGAGGAAGTGACCGCGCTGATCACCGGCGCCAAGGAGGCGGCGTGATGTCCGTTCCATCCGAGACCAGCTCCGCCGGCACCGACGTCACCTTCACCAATGTCGGCGCCATCAGATGGTGGCATCGCGGCGTGTTCGCCTCGCAGACGGCCTACGTCACGCTGGCGCTCATCGCCCTCATCATCGTGATGAGCTTCGCCAGTCCCTATTTCCTGACCGAAGGCAATCTGCAGAACGTCGCCAAGAACTTCTCCTTCATCGCCATCGCGACGCTCGGCATCACCTTCGTGATCATCACCGGCGGCATCGACCTGTCGGTCGGCTCGATGATGTGCTTCGCGGCGATGATCACCTCGATGGTGATGACGACGCTGTCGACGCCGGGCATGCCGCTGTCCTCGCTGTTCGTGCATCTCGCCGCGGACGGCAAGACCGTGGTCGCCAACGTGCCCGGCCTGATCCTGATCGTCTCGGTGTTGGCCGGCCTTGCGGTCTCGCTGGTCGTCGGCCTCATCAACGGCGTCTGCATCGCCTTGCTCGGGCTGTCGCCGTTCGTGACCACGCTCGGCATGCTCTCGATCGTGCGCGGCCTGAGCTACGTGATCTCGAACGGCAAGGGCAGCTTCCCCGGCGGGCCGGACGCCGATTATTTCTACGCGCTGACGCAGGGTGACGTGTACGGCGTGCCGGCGCCCTTCATCTATCTGATGGCGCTGGCGCTGGTGATGGCGCTGGTGCTGCACCACACCGCGTTCGGCCGCCACGTGTTCGCGATCGGCGGCAACGAGAAGGCCGCGGAGCTCACCGGCGTCTCCGTGCCCCGCGTGAAGATCGAGGTCTATGTGATCGGCGCGCTGGCCGCCGGCCTGCAGGGCATCATCATCTCCGGCTGGCTCGGCTCGGCGCCTGCCAACATGGCAACGTCCTACGAGCTCAACGTGATCGCGGCGGCCGTGATCGGCGGCGCCAACCTCGCCGGCGGCCTCGGCGGCCCGCTCGGCGCCATCGTCGGCTGCGTCCTGCTCGAGGTGATCCGGAACGGGCTGGTGCTGGCGCAGGTCAACTCCTACTGGCAGCAGACCCTGGTCGGCGTGATCATCATCGCCGCCGTGCTGGTCGACCGCATCCGCGCCCGCCTGCTGTGACGAAGACTGGCCGGGATGACAATCACGTCTATCCTCACCCGGAACAGACAATCATCAGGGATAGACATGGAGGAGGGAACCCATGAAGAAGCTGCTCTTTGCGGTCGCGTCGCTCGCGATCATGCTGGCCCCGGCGCAGGCCGAGACCAAGTACCGCTTCGCCATCGTGCCGAAGGCGATGAACAACCCGTTCTTCGACGTCGCGCGCGACGGCTGTTTGAAGCGCGCCAAGGAGCTCGGCAATGTCGAGTGCATCTACAAGGGCCCGGTCGAGCACGAGCCGGCCACGCAGGCGCAGATCATCCAGGACTTCATCACCCAGAAGGTCGACGGCCTCGCCATCTCGGTCGCCGACGTTCCATCGATGACGAAATCGATCGAGGCGGCGACCGCCGCCGGCATTCCCGTCATCACTTTCGACGCCGATGCGCCGGGCTCCAAGCGCCTCGCCTATATCGGCACCAACAACAAGGACTTCGGCCTCGCGCTCGGCAAGCAGCTGCGGGAGCTCCGGCCTGACGGCGGCAAGTACGCCATCGTCTCCGGCGGTCCCGGCGCCAAGAACCTCGCCGAGCGTGTCGACGGCGTGCGCGAGGCGCTGAAGGGCTCGAAGTGGACGGAAGTGGCCGGTTCGCCGACCTTCTGCAACGACGATCCCGCGCTCGCCGTGCAGCAGATGGCCGACCTGCGCACCGCGACGCCCGATCTCGGCGCCATCGTGCCGATCGGCGGCTGGCCGATGTTCGCACCCGAAGGCTACAAGGCCTTCGTCAACAAGAACAAGAAGGACATCGACGCCGGCAAGCTGACGCTGGTCGTTGCCGATACGCTGAAGATGCAGCTCGAGCTGCTGCGCGACGGCTATTCCAACGCGCTGACCGGCCAGCGTCCGTTCGAGATGGGCGAGAAGGCGATGGACACGCTGCTCGCGATCAAGAAGGGCGAGAAGGTGCCGGAGGTGATCTACACCGGCCTCGACCTCGTCACCAAGGACAACGTCGCCAAGCTTCTGAACTGAGTTCCTCCCGGGGAAAACCTGGCGGTCCGGCATCCGGCCTCGGCCGGCGGCTGGGCCGCCCTTTTTTGTTTGAGGGCGGCGTGATTGTCTCCGCGTTGACATCGCGAGATATCTGACTTAAGTCAGATATCATGCTCGACCCCGTCTCCCGCGTCCGCCGCTTCAACCGCGCCGTCACCTCGGAGGTCGGCGCGCTCGATACCTCGTTTCTCGGGCGCGGTCGGCCGCTCGGCGCGGCCCGCGTGCTCAACGCGATCGGCCATGGCCGCAGCGACGTGGCCGAGCTGCGCGACTATCTCGCGCTCGATTCCGGGCTGATGAGCCGGCTGCTGCGCGGCCTGGAGGAGGAGGGGCTGGTAACGACCCGGCCGCATCCCGACGACGCGCGCCGCCGCGTCGCCAGGCTCACGGCCGCCGGCCGGCGCGAATTCGACGCCTATGAGACTCTCTCCAATGCCCAGGCGGAATCGATGCTGGCGCGCCATGGCCAGCCCCAGGCGTTGCTTGCCGCGATGGACATGGTCGCGGCCGCGCTCGGGCGTAGCCGCATCACCATCGAGGAGACCGATCCCAGGAGCGAGCAGGCGCGCTACTGCCTCGGCGAATACTACGCCGAGCTGTCACGCCGTTTCGAGCGCGGCTTCGATGTTTCGCTGTCGCGCGATCCCGACGCCTTGGACATGATGGCGCCGCGCGGCGCCTTCTTCGTCGCGTTGTCGGACGGCCTGCCGCTCGGCTGCGTCGGGCTGAAGGGCAGCGGCGGCGATGCCGCCGAGATCAAGCGGCTCTGGGTCGCGCCCGCCGCGCGCGGCCTCGGCCTCGGCCGCCGCCTGATGGATGCGGCCGAAGCGGCTGCCCGCAAGCTCTCGATCAGCCTTCTTCGCCTCGACACCAACAGCGCGCTCGCCGAGGCCATGCAGCTCTATCGCCGCACCGGCTGGACCGAGATCGACCGCTTCAACGACGACCCCTATCCGGACTTGTTCTTCGAGAAGCGGATTTCAGATTGATCTCGCGGCGCCTGCGCCTCGCGGTTCTCCAGGCCGAGCCACGGACCCGATCGCCCTGTTCGGCGTTAAGCGATGGGCAACCGGTGGGGTGGTGGAATGCGGGTCTTGGGGGCGTGCGACGGAAGGGCGCGTCTTGAGTCCGATTCGTTGCCCGATCCTGCCCCAATTGCGGCGAGCGGAATGTCGATGACATCAGGACGCGCCTTCGCCTCACTTCACCCCAAGACATGATCGAGCGTATAGATCGTCCTGCGCCGATCGCGCCGGCGGAACAGCAATGACGATTCGGGAAACAGCATGGTGACACGATCCACGGCGGCTCAGAACCTTGCAGCGATGCGGCGTCGGGGAGCGCTCCTGACGACTCTCGCGGCTGCCACCGTGCTGGCGCTGGCCGGATCCGAGGCCGGTGCACGGCAGGCGCGTCCGGCGCCGGTGACCGAGGCGACGGCGCCGCGCGCGCATGGCGATCCGATCATGGCGATCGTGTCCATCAAGGCGCAGAAGGTGACGTTCTACGACGCCGATGGCTGGATCTGGCGCGCGCCGGTCTCGACCGGCGTCTCCGGCCGCGAGACGCCGGCCGGCGTGTTCGCCATCATCGAGAAGGACAAGGACCACCACTCGACGCTCTACGACGATGCCTGGATGCCGAACATGCAGCGCATCACCTGGAATGGTGTGGCGCTGCACGGCGGGCCGCTGCCCGGCTATGCCGCCTCGCATGGCTGCGTCCGCATGCCCTATGGTTTTGCCGAGAAGCTGTTCGACCGGACGTGGATCGGCATGCGGGTGATCATCGCGCCGGGTGACCCGGCGCCGGTCGAGTTCTCCCATCCCGCCTTGTTCGTACCGAATGCGCAGGCGCTCGCCGCGGTGCCGTCGCGGGCCGCGACGCTTGGCCACGAAGCCGAGGACGCCGCCAAGAGCGCCGACGAGGCCAAGGCGGCGGCCGCCGCGGCCGAGCGCGAGGCCAAGGCGCTGAAGACGTCCTTGCGCAAGCTGGAGCAGGCCAAGGCACGCGCCGAGGCCGAGCTCAAATTCGCCGACAGGAAGCTGGCTGCCGCCAAGACCGATCAGGCCAGGACGCTGGCCGAGGATGCGAAGCAGAAGGCCGCCGCCAAGGCGACCGACGCGGCAGCGCAGCTCGAGGCCGCGAAGTCGGACGCGACCGTGAAGCTCGCAGCGGCGACCTCGACCAAGGACGCCGCCAAGGCGGCGGCGGCCAGGAAGACCGAGACGAGCAAGGCCGCGACCGACGCCAGGCTCGCGACCGAGCCGGTCTCGGTCTATATCAGCCGGTCGACGCAGATGCTCTATGTCAGGCGCAACACGCACAAGCCGGCCCCCGATGGCGGCGGCGAGGTGTTCGACACCTCGATCGAGGCCCCGGTGACCATCCGTGATCCCGAACGGCCGATCGGAACGCATGTGTTCACCGCGGTGGCGCAGGACGGCGCGGGGCTGCGCTGGACGGCGGTGACCATCGACGACGGCGACACCGCCAAGGACGCGCTCGACCGCATCACCATTCCGAAGGACGTGCTCGACCGCATCGCGCCGACGGCGGTGCCGCGCTCCTCGATCATCGTCTCGGACGAGCCGCTGTCGAGCGAGACCAACTACCGGACCGAGTTCGTGGCGGTGCTGAGCAACCAGCCGCAGGGCGGCTTCATCACGCGGCGGCCGACGACCAATGCCGATGTCGTCGCCAGCGGGGACGAATATGACGACGGCTTCGGCAGCTTCTTCCAGCGCAGCTGGGATGGCCAGCCCGTCGCGGCTCCGCGTCGTCGCGGGCCGCCTCCGACCTACTACCGGCCGGTGCAGCCGGGCTGGTGGTGACCAGCCGGGCTGATGCCTGACCGCGATTCGCGGGTCAGGCCGGTTGGCACTTCAAATCAGTTGCGGCCCGCGGGGAGGACGCCGGGCCATTGCATCAGGAACGGCTGCGGCTCGTGCTGCGCCTCGGTCGCGCGCGCGACGCGCCTGACACGGTGTGGCCTGCGGGAGATCGAGCTGGTCGCTTCGCGCGCGGTCTCGATGCGCGCCAACTGCTGACGCATCTCGCCGGTGGAAGTCCGGAGCTGCTCGATGGACATGTCACTGTTCGCGGCGGCGGTGCGCAGCCCGCTCAGCTCGGTCGCCGCATCGTCCTGGGCGCCGCGGAGGCGGACCGCCTGGCGCTTCAGCAGCGCGAGATCGGACTCGATCTTGTCGGCCGTATCGCGGCGGCGCGCCTCGGTCTCGTCGGCGGCGGTGCGCAGAGTGGCCAGGCCGGTCTCGGTCGTGGTGAGGCTGGCGCGCAATTGCATGAGCTCGCCGGAGGTGTCGCTCTGGCGGTCGCGCAACTGGGCGGTCTCGGCCTTGAGCTGCGCCAGCTCCGATGTCAGCGTGGCGACGCGGGTCTCGAGCGAAGGCGCTCCGTTACCGAAGGAGAAGCTGTTGGCGCCGCCGCTGCTCCACCACATCGCGCCGGCGCTGGCAACGAGCGCCAGGCTCAGGACAATTCGTAGAGAGGCCGTGCCGCTGCTCGGCGGGGCGTCCGGCGTCTTGGTGGATCTGCGCATCGACGGGGTCTCCGGGATTTGATGGAGACAATTATGATCATATTAAGGTTGCCAATGTTCTAAGCGCGCCGCGCCGGTGGAACATTTCATCCACGTAGTTTTGCGGAATGCGGTCCCGGCGCCGAGCTGCAAGGCCGTGCGGTGCGCGCTGCTGCACGTCGGTCTCGCGGCGCGCGTCGTGAACGTGGTCGGCGGTGCAGAACGGTGCAGAGGCGGGAGCAGCGGTGGTCCGGGGCGGATCGTTCGCACACAAGGCAGATGTGCCGGAAAAAGACTTCGTGCCTCCGTGCGATCATGCTCTAAATCGCGCATGTCCCACATTCCGCCCACCGCCGCACCGCCGGCATTCGACGCGCTCGCCGGGGCCATCAGGAATCGCCGCTCGGTCTATGGCCATATCAGCGGGCTCAGGATGGACCGCTTCGCGCCCGGCGAGGCCTGGTCGACCCTGCCTTATCGTCCCGTGTTCGTCGGCGACAGCGAGACCGGCGTCATCCATGGCGGTGTCGTCACCGCCATGCTCGACGAGAGCTGCGGCATGGCGGTGCAGCTCGCGCTCGACGGCAGCCGGGCGATCGCCACGCTCGACCTGCGCATCGACTATCAGAAGCCGGCGACCCCCGGGCTCGACATCAAGGCGCATGCCGTGTGCTTCCGCGTCACGCGCTCGATCGCCTTCGTGCGCGCCACCGCCTATCAGGAGGAAGAAAGCGAACCGGTCGCGACCGCGACGGCCTGTTTCATGATCGGCGCCAACCGCACCAACATGCTGACCGATCGCCCGGCGTTCACCGGCGCGCCGCCACCGCTCGAGGCGCCTGAGGATCCGACGGGGCCGTTCGCCACCAGTCCGTTCGCGCGCTGTCTCGGCATTCGTCTCGCCGAGAACGAGACGCTGATGATGCCGTTCTCGCAGCAGATCATCGGCAATCCCGTGTTGCCGGCGATCCACGGCGGCATGACCGGCGCATTCCTCGAAACCGCGGCGATCATCACCGTGATGCGCGAGCTCGGCGCGTCGGCGCCGCCGAAGCCGATCGGCCTCACCATCAACTATCTCCGTTCGGGGCGCGCGCTCGACAGCATCGCGTCGGCGTCGATCGTCAAGCAGGGCCGCCGCGTCGTCGCCTTCGAGGCCCGCGCCTGGCAGGACGATGATGCGAAGCCGATTGCCACCGCATTCGGGCATTTCATGCTGCGGCAGGCGCCGGGGCAGGAGCAGGACTGAGGCCTGGGTTTGCACGACCGCCGCCGCGCGCTTGGCGCTCACGGCGTGCGCAGGATCTTGTCCATCGCCTTTCCGCGCGCCAGCTCATCGACCAGCTTGTCCAGGTAGCGGATCTCGCGCATCGTCGGCTCCTCGACGTCCTCCACGCGGACGCCGCAGACCACGCCCTTGATCAGGGAGCGCGCCGGATTCATGGCCGGCGCCCGCGTAAAGAAGGTCTCGAAGTCCGTCTGTCGGTCCACCTCGGCGTCGAGCTGTTTCTGATCGTAGCCCGTCAGCCAGCAGATGATCCGATCGACCTCGGCCTTGGTTCGTCCTTTCTTTTCCCCCTTCGCGACGTAGAGCCGGTACACGCTCGCGAAGCTCGTCGTGTAGATGCGGTGTTTCGCCATGAGTGCTCCCTGTCCGTCATTGGTATCATGATGCAGCCCCTTCGTGCACCGGGGAAACCGGAGCGCTAGCCCGGCAGGAACATCGGAAACGACACTCCGAGCGACCACGCCAGGATCAGGCCGAGACCGATGCCCTCTGCCATCGGCGAGCCGGTCCGGCGGCCGACGCAGCCGCCGATCAGTCCGAACACGACGAAGAACAGCACGATCACCGGGACGATGATGAGCAGGAAGAACAGCCGCCTGAAATCGAGCGCGACCGCGCCGCCGAGCGAGGCCAGCAACGCGGTCCGGATCCACACCGTGCGCCACAGCGCGGCGTGCCCGCCCTGGTTGGCGATGCTGTCGGCCAGCATGCATGGCACTGCGCCCACGGCGATCGCCGCGATGATCGGCAGGCGGGCGGCGATCGGCATGAACGAGGCGACGTAGCGGTCGAGCGCGCCACCGAAACCGAAGATGCCATAGGCGGCCAGCACCAGCGCCGCGAGCCGGGCCACGCGGCCGAAGCGAACACCCTGCATGCGCAGCAGCGACAGCGACAGCGCGCCGTATACGAAGAGATGAACGGCGAGGTAGTCGGCGACGAGCACGGGCAGGAAATGCGTGTCGACGAATCGCAGCACGACCGGAGTGACTGCCGCGGGCACGAGCGTGGCGATCGCAAGCTGACGCGGCGGAATCGAAGGCGGCGGCGCATCGCCCTTCGGCAGCAGCGCGGCCAACGGCCAGGCCAACAGTACGATGCCGGCCAGCAGCAGCGCGATCGGGCCGCCGGTCGCCGCCACCGGCCCGCTGCTGGTGCGCCCGAACACGCGATCCAGCCAGTCGCGCGCCTCGCGCGGCGCGGTCGTCGAATACAGCACGCTCACGTGTTCGACTCCGGGCGCGACGACGGCGCGGCGTCCGCCGTTGTCCGCGGGATCGCCCACGGTGTCGCCCTCGCGCGC
This sequence comes from Bradyrhizobium sp. HKCCYLRH2060, assembly GCF_051168135.1. NCBI lineage: Bacteria > Pseudomonadati > Pseudomonadota > Alphaproteobacteria > Hyphomicrobiales > Nitrobacteraceae > Bradyrhizobium > Bradyrhizobium sp. HKCCYLRH2060. The sequence continues at coordinate 24,062 of NZ_JBNPUK010000027.1, read as the reverse complement.
GGCGGGATCGGCGAGCCGGAGGTTACGCAGCGCGTCCCTGCGCAGGGCCGTCTCCCATTCGCCGGTGATGATCAGCAGATTGCGCGGCGCGCTCGGCGTGACGGCCTCGGAAAACATCGAGATCGCCACCGTTGCCCTGATCCGTGGGTCGGCCAGGGCCTGGCGTACGATGATGTCGGAAGCCATCGAGTGCCCGAGCAGGGCCACCCGGCCGTCATTGCCCGGCAGGGACAGCGCGGCGTCGGTGACGCGGCCGATCTCGCTCATCAGCTTCCTCGTCGTGCCGTCGATGCGGGTGACGTCGCCCGACATCGGCGTCGGATTGCGGCCATGCCCCTCGAAATCGAACGAGACCGCGACATAGCCGGCGCGCGCCAAGGTCAGCGCACAGGCCTCCATGAATTGGCGCGAGCCCGCAAAGCCGTGGGCAATGACGACGACGGGCGACGCAGCCGCTCCGTCGCGCCGATAGACGGTGACGGGAGTGGAGCCCGCCTGCAGCGGGGTGATCGAGATGCCCATGCGCTCGGCTTCGAGGCGCCAGAGTCCGGCGACGCAGAGCGCGAGGCCGGCAAGCGCTGCAGCCAGCAGGGCTGCCCCGCGCAAACCGATGGCGTCCCGTCTGCGCGCCGCAGCGTCCATGATTGGCTCCGTTTGCAGCCGAAACTAGCGCAGGAATGTGCGCCATAACAACGACGCCGCAGGCGAGCGGCGTGGCCGCGATCGAACGAAACGCACGCCGCTTCGTTGACAACGCCGCCGCACCGATATTCGGTGACCCCCGTTTGGCGGCGACAAGGAGGATGCATGAAACCGGAAGTCATCTGCCTGATGGCGTCGAGCGTCGACGGCCGCACGTTGCCGAGCCGCTGGCGTCCGAAGGGATCGGGCGATCTGTTCGAGCAGGTGCATGACCAGCTCGGCGGCGACGCCTGGCTGATCGGCCGCGTCACCGGCCAGGAATTCGCCAAGGGCTCGGCCTATCCCGCCGAGACCACCGAGCGCTTCCCGCGCACCCATTGGATCGCGCGACGCGGTGCCAAGGCCTACGGCATCGTGCTCGATCCCCATGGCAAGATCTGCTGGGGCCGCTCCGACATCGGCGGCGATCCGATCGTCGTCGTGCTGACCGAGGCCGTATCGGATGCGCATCTCGCGGGCCTGCGCGGCGAGGGCGTGTCCTATGTTTTCGCTGGGCAGGCGAAGCTCGATCTTTCGCGCGTGCTCGACATCGTCGCGCAGGAGCTCGGCGTGAAACGGCTGCTGCTCGAAGGCGGCGGCGGCGCCAACGGCGCGTTCCTGCGCGCCGGTCTGGTCGACGAGTTCAACCTCGTTCTGTGTCCGGCGGTGGATGGCGCCAAGGGGGCGCCCAGCGTGTTCGATTCGACGGAAGCCGAGTCCGGCATGCGCGCGCCGATCACGGCGATGACGCTCGAAAGCAGCACGGCGCTGGAGGGCGGCGCGCTGTGGCTGCGCTACAAGATCACCAACGGCTCGGCCATGCCGGCCCAGGCAAGTCATGGCTGAGCGGCCAATGCACATCATCATCGTCGGTGCCGGTGCCGCAGGCCTGATGGCGGCGCGCGAGCTGGCCCGCGCCGGCCAGCGGGTGACGCTGCTGGAAGCGCGTGACCGCTGCGGCGGACGCATCCATCTGCTGCCCGCGAGCAGGTTCGGATATCGCGCGGACGCCGGCGCGGAATTCATCCATGGCGAGGCGCCGGTCACCCATTCGCTGATGGCGGAGGCGGGGCTGGCCTCAACGCCGGTCGATGGCACGCGCTGGTACGTGGCGGATGGCGCGTTCTCGCGCGAGGATCCCGCCGATCGGCAGATGCGCCAGTTGCACCGCGTGGCGCGGCAGCTCGCCGAGGACATGACCGTGACGGCGCTGCTCGACCGGCATTTCGCCGGCGCGGAGTTCGCCGCCCTGCGCAAATCCGTGCTCGGGATGGTGCAGGGCTATGACGCGGCCGATCCCGCCCGTGCCAGCGTGTTCGCGCTGCGCGACGAATGGATGGGCGGCGAGCGCGGCGCTCAGGCGCGCATCGTCGGCGGCTACGCGGCGCTGCTCGATCATCTCCTGGCGGAGTGCCGGGCGCATGGCGTGGCGATGCAGCTCGAGGCGGTGGTGCGCGCGGTGGAGAGCGCCGATGATGGTGTCGTCGTGCGCTGCGCCGACGGCCGCGCGCAGCGCGGCGATCGCGTCATCCTGACCGTGCCGCTGCCGCTGCTGCGAACCATCGCGCTGCCGCCTTCCATGCGTCCGCAATTGGCCGCCGCCGAAACCATCGGCTTCGGCAACGTCATCAAGCTGCTGCTGCGCTTCGAGCGGCGGTGGTGGCGCGAGGCCCGGACCGAGGATCTTTCGGACATGCTGTTCGTGCTGTCCGATGCCGACGTGCCGGTGTGGTGGACGCAGCATCCGAACGATGACGCGGTGCTGACCGGCTGGCTCGCCGGGCCGCCGGCCGCTGCCTTCGCTGCGTGCGACGAGGACGCGCTGATCGAAAGAGGGCTTTCGGCGCTCGCGGACATCTTCTCACGGCCCGTGGGCTCCCTGAAGCGGCAGCTCGTCGCGTCGCATGTCACGGATTGGGCGAAGGATCCGTTCGCGCGCGGCGCCTATTCCTACGCGACGCTGACCTCGCGCGAGGCGCAGGATACGCTTTCGCGCCGGGATGGCGGACGGGTGCTGATCTCCGGCGAGGCGTTGTATCGCGGCCGCGACATGGGAACGGTCGAGGCGGCGCTGGCGAGTGGGCAACGGACGGCGCGGCGCATCCTCGCGATGTGAGCGTGCCGCGTGCATCGTTGCGCCGTCCTGCCGGCGGAGCTAGCATTCGGCCGTCATCATCGATGAGGATCGCCATGCTCGACCACGTCGGCTTCCCCGTTTCCGACTTTGCCCGCGCCAAGGCGTTCTATGCGGCGGCGCTGGCGCCGCTCGGCTACGTCCTGATGATGGAGATCACCGACGCGCAGACCGGCGGCCACGGTGATCACGCCGGCTTCGGCGACGGCCGTCCGGATTTCTGGATCGGCACCGGCGGGACGGCCGCGACCTCGACGCATGTCGCGTTCCACGCCAAGGATCGCGCCACGGTCGATGCGTTCTATCGGGCGGCGATCGCGGCAGGCGGACGCGACAACGGGGCACCCGGGCTGCGGCCGCATTATCACGAGAACTATTACGGCGCGTTCGTGCGCGACGCCGACGGCAACAACATCGAGGCGGTGTGCCATACGCCGGGGTGAGGGCCGCTCACCTCTCGGGATGAGTCACGCCATGATGGGCATGTGCTCGGCCGCAGCGGCGAGGCTCGGCGCGACCACGATCTCGAGCTGCTGGCGCAGCCAGCGGTGCATCGGATCCTCGTGGTGGCGCAGGTGCCAGACCATGTACATCGGCATCGCCGGGCAGGGGACCGGCACCGGCGCGATGGCGAGGCCGCGCAGCATGTAGGCGCGCAGCAGGCTCGGCAGGGTCGCGATCATGCGGCTGCCGCGCAGGAACGGCCCGATGCCGCCGAAGCCGGGCACCTGCGCCGCGAAGCGCCGGACGATGCCGCGCTCGGCGAGGACCTCGTCAATGTCGAGCCGGCGTCGCGGCTCGTACAGCACGGTGACATGGTCGCTGGCGAGATAGTCTTCCAGGCTTTCCGGCGGCTCGCGCTGGCTCGAATCGTAGAACACGCGATAGGTGTCCTCGAACAGCCGCTTCTGCAGGATGTCGCTGCCCTCGGGCGGGCGCGGCGTGATGATGAGCTGACAGTGCTCTTCGCGCAGCATCTCCGGCGTCGGTGCGCCTGAAGGGATCACCCGCAGGCTGAGGCCCGGCGCCTGCGCGCGGGCGTAGCGGAGCAGGGACGGCAGCAGCAGGTCGCGCTGCAGATCATTGGCCGCGATCGTCACCTGCGTGGAGATTTTCGCCGGCTCGAACGCCGCGGTGTGCGAGAAGCTCCGGAGATCGTCGAGCAGAGCGCGGGCGCGCAGCGCCAGGAGCTGCGCATGCGCGGTCGGCACGATGCCGCGGCCGGACTTCACGAACAGCGGATCGCCAGTGATCGCGCGCAGCTTGTCGAGCAGATGGCTGACGGCCGACTGCGTGACGCCGAGCCGCTGCGCGGCGCGCGTCACCGAGCCTTCCTCGATGACGGCGAGCAGCAGCTGCAGCAGGTGGCCGTCGAGGTCCAAATGATCGAATTGGCTCATGGATCAGATCGGCCGCGCGGCCTTTATCGGGGATGTCTGTCGGCGATACTGGCGGCACGAACCGGCGCCGCGTTTGATCCAGATCAAGCGTGGTCGTCGTAACACGAACAGGGGAGGCGACGATGTCCGCCACGTCAGCCCGGCAGCCCGTGCCCGGCACCACCATCTTCGACGGCGAGCAGGCGCGCAAAGGCTACGCGCTCAACAAGATGTGCTACTCGTTCAACGATGCCGCCAACCGCAAGGCCTTCGTCGCCGACGAGGACGGCTATTGCGCCAAATATGGCCTCAATGCCCAGCAGCGCGCGGCGATCAAGAACCGCAACGTGCTGGAGCTGATCGAGGCCGGCGGCAACGCCTATTACCTCGCCAAGTTTGCCGGCATCTTCGGGCTCGACATGCAGGACATCGGCGCGCAGCAGACCGGCCTGACGAAAGAGCAGTTCAAGGCCAAGCTTCTGGCGGCGAGGGGGTAATCGTCATGGCAAAGATCGTCGGCTGCATCACCACCTCCCACGTTCCGGCCATTGGCGGCGCAATCGCCAAGGGCCTGCAACAGGATCCGTATTGGAAACCGTTCTTCGACGGCTTCCCGCATGTGCGCGAATGGCTCGCCAGGGTGAAGCCGGATGTCGTCGTGCTCGTCTACAACGACCATGGCCTCAACTTCTTCCTTGACAAGATGCCGACCTTCGCGGTCGGCGCGGCCGACAGCTACAGCAATGCCGACGAGGGCTGGGGCATTCCGCAGACCGCGCCGTTCAAGGGCGACAGCGAATTGTCGTGGCACCTGATCGAGCATCTGGTGAAGGAGGATTTCGACCTCACGACCTGCCAGGAGATGGCGGTCGATCACGCCTTCACCCTGCCGATGGCGCTGTGCTGGCCGGATCAGAAATGGCCGGTGCGGGTGGTGCCGGTCGTCGTCAACACGGTGCAGGCGCCGCTGCCATCGGCTGCACGCTGCTACAAGCTCGGTCAGGCGCTGGCGCGGGCGATCGAATCCTGGCCTGGGGATGAGCGCGTCGTCGTGATGGGCACCGGCGGCCTGTCGCACCAGCTCGACGGCGAGCGGGCCGGCTTCATCAACAAGGATTTCGATGAGAAGTTCATGGCCAGCATGGTCGACGATCCCTCGTGGGCGACGAAGTATTCGACCACCGAGCTGGTCGAGCTGTCGGGCACCCAGGGCGTCGAGCTGCTGAACTGGATGGTGGCGCGCGGCACCTTGCCGGAGAAGGTCCGCAAGGAGCATTCCAACTATCACATCCCGATCTCCAACACGGCGACGGGACTGATGGTGCTGGAGCCGGTGTAGCGGCTCTTGCGGGATCCTGGTGCGGACGGTGATGACCGAGAGCCGTTCCGCCAATGACCATCACGCGGTATGGGTCCCGGCGCAAGGCCGGGACGACAGCAGTGTGTTTGGCTCGACTAGGCCGCATCAACGGTGTCGTCCCGGCGAACGCCGGGACCCATACCGCGGATGCTATCGAGGAACGTCGCTATCAGTCGCCTGTCTCATCGCGACCCGATGTTAGCAGTCTTGGCTAAAGGCCGGGACGACAGCAGATGTTTTGGATGAGGGGAGTATGGTTTCTCAACCGACGCTTCCCGCGTGGCTGCCCCTCTCCCCGTGAAGAACGGGGAGAGGGAGCGCACCGTCTGCACGGCGCAAGCACGGATATCAATTCCGGCTGCTACGCCTCCGCTTCTGGCTGATGTTGATGTCAGCTCGCCGCGCCGTCGTCATCGCCCTGGATCTCGGCGATGGCCCGGGTGAGGATGTCGCTGACACGCTTGGCCTCGTCCTCGCTCCAACCCTGCCGGTGCATCTTGAGCGCCATCTTCAGCGTCTGCACCGTCTGCAGCACCTGCTCGGGCGGGCGCATGCCGCCCATGGTGCGGGCCATGATGCGCAGCCGGCTGAGCAGACCTTCGATCGCCGCCTCGTCGTCCTTCAGCGCCTGGCGTCCGGCGTCGGTGATCGCGAACAGCTTCTTGCCACCCTCGCTTGAGGCGGCTTCGATCTGGCCCATGTCCTCGAGGAGGCTGAGGATCGGATAGACCGAGCCCGGGCTCGGCGAATAGGCGCCGCCGACCAGCTGCTCGACCGCCTTGATCAGCTCGTAGCCATGGCGCGGCTTCTCGCCGATCAGCCACAGCAGCAGGCTGCGCAGGTCGCCGGGGCCGAAGAAGCGCCCGCCGCCACGTCCGAATTCCTCGCGCCCGCCACGGCGACCGTCCCGTTCGAACAGGCCGGGACCGCGATGGCGGCCGAATCCGGGGCCGCGCCCGCTGAGCCGGATGTCCTCGCAGGTCTCGCCGAAGCCATGCCGCTCATGCCGTCCGCGTTGCGCCCAACCGCGCTCTTCGTCGTCGCGGCGAGAAGGTCCGAATTTCCAATGATGATGTCTCATACGATATGATCTCCCGTTCGTACAAACGATATATCGTTTACGTATATCGTTTGTCAATGCCGGGCTGCTCGATTGTCGGGTCTTCGCCTAAGCTTCTGATATTTCGTTGTTTTGTAAGCCGTTTAAGGAGCGGCTGTCGCCCCGGCAGCCTGGGCCGGCGTCTCGTGCGCCGTACCCCGATGGGCGATCAGCGCATAGGCGACGGGGACCACGAACAGCGTGAACAGGGTGCCGATGGCGAGCCCGGTGGCGATCACCAGCCCCATGTTGAAGCGCGACACCGCGCCGGCGCCGCTCGCGGCGATCAGCGGGATCACGCCGAGCACCATCGCCGCCGTGGTCATCAGGATCGGGCGCAGGCGGACGGTGGCCGCCGCGATGATGGCCTCGGTGCGGTCCTTGCCGTGTTCGCGCAGCTCGTTGGCGACCTCCACCATCAGGATGCCGTGCTTGCTGACGAGGCCCATCAAGGTGACGAGGCCGACCTGGGTGTAGATGTTGATGCTGGCGCCGCCGATGCCGAGGCTGATGAAGATCAGCGCGCCCGCCAGCGACATCGGCACCGACACCAGGATGATGACCGGATCGACGAAGCTGTTGAACAGCGCGGCGAGCGCCAGGAAGATGATGATCAGCGCGAACACGAAGGTCGTGACGAAACCGCCGGACTCCTGCTCGAGCTGCCGCGACGCGCCGCCATAGTCGATCGAGTAGCCCGATGGCAGCGACGTCGCGATCTCCTTCAGGGTGGCGAGCGCGTCACCCATCGCGATGCCCGGCATCGCCACGCCGGAGATGGTCGCCGCGTTGATCTGCTGGAAGTGGTTGAGCGACTCGGGGATCGTCTTGCGCTCGAGCCGGGCCACCGTCGAAAGCGGCACCATGGCGTTGCCGCTGGTGCGGATCGAATAGTCGAGCAGCTGCGTGTCGGTGAGGCGATCGTTCTGCCGGACCTGCGGGATCACCTTGTAGGAGCGGCCCTCCAGGCTGAAATAGTCGAGATAGTTGCCGCCCAGCATGGTCGCGAGCGCGCCGCCGAGATCGCTCATCTTGAGGCCGAGATCGGCGGCCTTGTCGCGGTCGAACACCACGGTGGTCTGCGGCTTGTCGATCTTCAGGTCGCTGTCGAGGAAGATGAATCTGCCGCTCGCCAGCGCCTTGGTCATGAAATCGCGCGACACGTCGTTGAGCTCGTTGAAGGACCCCGTGGTGCCGATCACGAACTGGACCGGCAGGCCGTTGCTGCCCGGCAATGGCGAGGGCTGGAAAGCGACGGAACGGGCGCCGGCGATGCTGTTCAAGAGCTGCTGGAATTCCGGCTGCAGGGTCTTGGTCGTCGCCTTGCGCTGATCCCACGGCTTCAGCACCCAGCCGCCGATCGCCTGCGTCGGGGTGTCGATCTGGAATACGGTGCGTGTCTCCGGCCGCTGCGCGATCAGGCCGTACAGCTGCTGGCCGTAGAACTGGCGCTGCTCGAGCGTGGCCGAGGGCGCGGAATTCGTCAGCGACAATACGATGCCCTGATCCTCGTCCGGCGCGAGCTCGCTGGTGGAGCTGACATAGAGCCAGGGGATCATCGCGAGCAGCAGCAGCGCGAACACCACCACTACCGGCTTGGTCGCGAACACACTTTCCAGCCCGCGGCGATAGCCGTGGGCGAGACGTTCGAGCACGCGGTCGATGGTGCGGACCAGCCGAGCCTCCAGCGTCGTGGCATCGCGCTCGGTCCGGCGCAGCAGCCAGGCGCAATTCATCGGCGACAAGGTCAGAGCGATCACCGCGGAGACGGTGACGGCGCCGGCGAGGGTGAAGGCGAATTCGGTGAACAGCGCGCCGGTGAGGCCGCCCTGGAAGCCGACGGGAACATAGACTGCGATCAGCACCACGGTCATCGCGATGATCGGGCTCGCCAGCGCCCGCGCCGACTGGATCGCCGCCTCGACCGGCGGCACGCCCTCGTCGATCAGGCGGTGCACGCTCTCGACCACGATGATGGCGTCGTCGACGACGAGGCCGATCGCGAGCACCAGCGCCAGCAAGGTCAGCAGGTTGATGGAGAAGCCCATCAGCAGCATCAGGCCGAAGGTGCCGATCAACGACAGCGGAATGGCGATCACCGGGATCAGCACCGAGCGCCACGAGCCTAAGAACATGAAGACCACGACGATCACGATCCCGATGGCCTCCACCAGCGTGTGGATCACCTCGTCGATCGACGAGTTCACGAAATCGGTGGAGTCGTAGAGGATCTCGCTGGTGATGCCGTTCGGCAATTGCCGCTGCAGCTCCGGATAGACCGCCTTCACGCCGTTGATGACGTCGAGCAGGTTCGCGGTCGGCGCCACCTGGACGCCGATATAGACCGCGGTCTTGCCGTTGAAACGCGTCGCGCTGTCGTAGTCGTCATTGCCGAGCGTGACATTGGCGACGTCGCGCAGGCGGATGATGGCGCCATTGACCTGCTTGACGACGAGGTTGCGGTATTGCTCCAGCGAATGCAGGTTGGTCGCGGCGGCGAGGTCGACCTGCACGAGGCGGCCCTTGGTGGTGCCAAGCCCGGAGATGTAGTCGTTGCCCGACAGCGCCGTGGACACGTCGGTCGCCGTCAGGCCATAGGCCGCGAGCTTGTCGGGATCGAGCCAGGCGCGCAGCGCGAACTTCTTGGCGCCGAGCAATTCGGCGGTCTGCACGCCGGAGACGGCCTGCAGCTTCGGCTGAACCACGCGCGTCAGATAGTCGGTGATCTGGTTCGGCGCCAGCACGTCGCTGGCGAAGCCGATATACATCGCGTCGATGGTCTGTCCGACCTTCAGGGTCAGGGTCGGCTGCTGCGTGCCGGTCGGCAACTGGTTCAGCACCGAGTTCACCTTGGCGTTGATCTCGGTCATCGCCTTGCCGGAATCGTAGTTGAGCCGCAGGTTCACCGTGATGGTGCTGCTGCCGGTGACGCTGGTCGACGTCATGTAGTCGATGCCGTTGGCCTGGGCGATCGCATTCTCCAGCGGCGTGGTGATGAAGCCGGCGATGATATCGCTATCGGCGCCGGCATAGGCCGTGCTGACCGTGACGATGGCGTTCTGCGTGCGCGGATATTGCAGGATGGCGAGCGTCGTCATCGAACGCAGGCCGAGCACGAGGATCAGCGCGCTGACCACGAGCGCCAGCACCGGCCGACGGATGAAGATGTCTGTGAAGCGCATGGGCGGGCTCTGAAGGTCGGAGGCTTTTCGCGAATTACTGATCGACGACGTCAGGCGCGGCCTCGGCGACCGGGACGTGCGAGTTGTCGATTCTCACCGGGCTGCCGTTGCGCAGCTTGATCTGGCCCGCGATCACCACCGTCTCGCCCGGCTTGATGCCGTCGGTGATCGCGATCCGGTCGCCCTTGGCCGGCTTGCTCTTGACGAAGGTCTGCCGCGCTCTGCCCTGGCCGTCCTTGAGATCGTCGACGACATAGACGAGGTCGCCATAGGGATTGCTGACGACAGCCGTCAGCGGCAGGGTGACGAGCTGCTCGGGCTGTCCGGTCGCGATCTCGACCTTGGCGAACATGCCCGGCAGCAGCCGCGCCGCCGCGTTGTGCAGCGCGGCGCGGACCTGGACGTTGCGGCTGGTGGAATCGACCTTGGCGTTAATGGCCGAGATCTGGCCGGCGAAACGCTCGGCAGGGAAGGCATCGACCGCGATGGTGATGTCCTGGCCGATTCGGATGTCGGCGAGCGATTGTTGCGGCAGATAGAAGTCGACGAAGATGGGATCGAGGCTCTGCAAGGTCACGATGGTGGTGCCCGCGCTGAGAAATTGTCCGAGATCGACGGCGCGGATGCCGAGCCGGCCGGCGAACGGCGCCTTCAGGGTCTTCTGCTCGACGACCGCCTTCTGCTGCGCGACCAGGGCCTGCGCGTTCTTCAGGTTGGCGCGGTCGCTGTCGAGCGTGGCCTGGCTGACGGCATTGAACTTGATCTGCTCCTCGTCGCGCTTGACGACGATGGCGTTGTTCTCGGCGGTCGCCTGCAGCGATTGCAGCTTGGCGACGTCGTCGGTGGCGACCAGTTGCAGCAGGGACTGGCCGGATTCGACGGCATCACCCGAATTGAACTGGATGCTCTGTACGATGCCCGAGACCTGCAGTGACAGATCGGCGCCGTTAACGGCGCGCAGCGAGCCGACTGCGGTGAGATTGGAGCGCCACGGCGCGGTCGCCGCGACCGTGGTCGAGATCGTCTGCGGCGGGTTCGCCATGGCGCCGATCGCCTTGGCGATCATGATGCCCTTGAAGGTCTGGAAGCCGTACAGGCCGCCGAACAGAGCGGCCATGGCGGCCAGCATGATGACCATGCGCTTCTTCATTACATTGCTTCCTGGGTCGTACGATTGGGACCGGCGAAATAGCCGGGATTGGCGCGCGGCAGCGCCGCCGGTGTTTCGTCCTGCCGATTCCACCAGCCGCCGCCGAGCGCCTGGAACAGCGCCGCGGTGTCGGTGAAGCGCGTGGCCTGCGACTTGATGCGGGAGACCCGGGCGTTGAGATAGGATTGCTGCGCGGTGATGACGTTGGCGTAGGGAACGGCGCCGGTCTTGAACTGCTCGACCGACATCGCAAGGCTGTCGGCCGTGGCCTTCTCGGCGGCGGCCTGCGCCTTCAGCGCCTCGGCGTCGTACTGGATGGCGCGCAGCGAATCCGCGACGTTCTGGAACGCCGTGATGACCGTGCTCTTATAGAGCGACAGGTCCTGCTCGAACGTCGCGACGTCGGCCTCCTTGGTGTGGTACAGCGTGCCGCCGTCGATCAGCTTCTGGCTGACGCTCGAGGCGGCATCCCATACCAGCGTCGTCGGCGAGAACAGCCGCTCCGGCCCGCTCGCGCCGTAGCTGCCGGACAGTGTCACCTGCGGCAGCAGGTTGGCGATCCCGACGCCGACGGTCGCGGTCGCCTGGTGCAAGGTCGCCTCGGCCTGACGGATGTCGGGACGCTGCCGGACGAGCGAAGAGGGCAGCGAGACCGGCAGCTTGCGCGGCAGCTTCAGCGCCGCGAGCGTCACGTGCTCGCCGCGGTCCTGGCTGGGAAGCCGGCCGAGATAGGCCATCAACTGGTTGCGCTGCTGAGCCAGCTGCTTCTGCAGCGGCGCCAGGGTCGCCTTGGCCTGCGCCAGCGTCGCCTCCTGCGCCAGCACGTCGGATTTGGAGATCGCGCCGACGTCGAACTGACGCTGGATGCGGCCGAGCTGATCGGTCTCGGCCTTGATGATCTCCTCGGTCGCCGCGATCTGGTCGCGCAGCGAGGCGTCGGTGATCGCGGCGGTCACCACATTGGCGGTCAGCGCGAGATACGTCGCCTCCATCTTGAACCCCTGGTAGTCGGCCTGGGCCTGCAGCGCCTCGACCTGACGCCGCGTACCGCCCCATAGGTCGAGCGCGTAGCTGACGCTGACGGAGCTACCGTAGAGCGTGTAGAGCGACGTCTGGCCAGGCCATTGTCCCTGCTGCGTGCTGGAGGCCTGCGTACGCTCGGCCGACCCGCTCGCGCTCAGCTGCGGAAACAGCGCGCCCTGCTGCGACAGAGCGTTCTCGCGCGCAGCACGCAACGCCAATTGTGCGGCCTCGATGTCCGGGTGGTTGCGAATCGCCTCCTCGACGAAGGCGTTGATCTGCCGGGAATGAAACAGCGCCCACCAAGTGCCGGGCAGATCGCCTCCGGGCGCGAAGCTCTGCACATTGCCGCCCGGTGTCGAGGCGTTGGCGGTCGCGGCGAGCCGACGTTTGGCCACATAACCGGTTGCGGCCGGCGCGTCGGGAGACATGAAGTCCGGGCCGACCGCGCAGGACGCGAGCAGCATGCTGCAACCGAGCAGGCCGAGCCGCAAGGGCGACGCGCTGCATCTCCGGACCAGCTCCGAACAGGCGCGAAACAACTGGACATCATCAGACATGAAACTAAACCGTTTCGTTTTCTGCTGCTGACGATGCGTGGCGGTACCGATCTGGTCAAATCACGTTGATGACAGGACGGGCTTGCTCACACCTTGACGTCTCGGGCACCGTCCGCGCGGCGTCGGTGCCCGCCTGCGCCGGACTCGCGCATGACAGTTCTGCGACGAACCCCGAGAACGCCGCTGCTCGTCCCGTATTGGCGGGGGCCGACGTCGCTCGTCATAATGATCGGGAGAGCTCTGCTGCCGAGCCCATGTTGTCGCGAAGCAGCGCGCAGATCGCGCGCAAGGTCGTAACTGAGCCGGCCCGCAGAGCGAGCCGGCTCCACGCGATGATCGCGGTCGTCAGGACGGCATCGAGGATGCGACCACCGGCTTCGACGGCCCGCTGCGCGCGCGGCTCGGACGCCGGAGCCGGCGCTGCGTCCAGATCAGCACGCCGGTGACCAGCAGCGCGAACAGCGCGACCGAGATCAGCACGTTGGCCGCGCTGCCGATCAGCGACCAGTTGCCTTCGTGCAGCAGGCGCGGCCAGTTGCGCGGCAATGCGGAGAGCCCGTCGGACGTGACCGCATAGGCCCTGAGCTCATCGTCCTCGATGATCCTCGCCATCATCCGCCCGCCGCGATTGCCGATCGAGTTCACCGACGACAGGTCGTGGTCCCTGGAGACGATGCTGACGGCCTCAGGCAGTGAGATGCGCTTGGCCGCTGCGGGCGGCGCGCTGCCTGCGAAGGTGAGGCCGAGCTCGAGGCAGAGTCCGGTGAGCGGGCTGAGCAAAATCAGCGGCAGCGTGAACCAGGCCGTGCCCTTGTGCCAGCCGGACAGCGTGTTGCGTAGCCGCGGCAGTCCCATCAGGATGCCGATGATCATGATGCCGACCATGGCGACGGTCGAGATCAGGGTGAGGCCGGGGATTCCGATCAGATGCTCGTGGGTCCTGCGCGCCCACGAGAAGACGCTGGCCATCGCCGGCCTCTCGACCGCGGCGCCGGTCGTCATGTCGACCTCGGTGCCTGGCGCCCCCTGCAAGGTCAGGTGCTGCATGGAGGCGTCGATTGACAGGCCGCGTGCCTTGCCGTCGGGATCGTACTGCTTGATCAGCGCGACCACGCGCGCCGGATCGACGCTGTGCGGCTTGACGGCGGCGACCTGCGCCATCGGCTCGAAGGAGAGGATCATCCCGGTCACGATGATGACAAGCAATGGCAGCGCGAAGACGAGGCTGATCCAACGGTGAAGTTTGAGCAGAAGCTGCTTGTTCATGATCGTCTCCGATTGATCGTCTCGCGCACGGTGTCATGCGGGACCGGTGGTCCTCAGGCGCTTGCTCCGTGAACGTTTCTGATCGTTCTTGCTGGACGACGCGGGGATATCGACACGTCGTCCGCTGCGCTTCATTAGCTGAGCACAGCAGCGAGACGAAAGAAGACAACTATTAATTTTAGGTCATGCGCCGTTTGATCGGCGTCAATGCGGCGAGACTCGCTTCACGTCTGCTTCAATGATTTCAATTTGCATCAGATGCCGTCATGACGCCATCGAGCACCTCGCGCAGGCGCGTCGCGTCCAAGCCATTCTCCCACCTCGCGATGACGATGGTGGCGACCGCGTTACCTATCAGGTTCGTCGGCGTCAGCCCCTGCGACATCAGCCGGTGAATGCCGAGCACCAAGGCGACACTGGCGACCGGAATCGTTCCGGTCGCGGCCAGCGTTGCGGCCAGCACGACGAAAGCGGCGCCCGCGATGCCGGCTGCGCCCTTCGATGTCACCAGCAGGATCAGCAGCAGCCCGATCTGGTGACTGACGTCGAGATGCGTGTTGGTCGCCTGCGCCAGGAACACCGCGGCGGTGGCGAGGTAGAGGCAGGTGCCGTCGAGATTGAACGAATAGCCGGTGGGGATGACGAGACCGACGATGCTGCGTTCGCAGCCGGCGGCTTCGAGCTTCGCCAGCATGCGCGGCAGCACGGTCTCCGATGACGTGGTGGCGATGCAGACCAGCACCTCGTCCCTGAGGTAGCGGATCAGCTTCCACAGGCTGAAGCCGGTGAAGGCGGCGATCGGTCCGAGCACGGCGGCGATGAAGATCAGGCAGGTCAGGTAGAAGCTGCCGAGCAGCAGGCCGAGCTTGGCGAGCGAGCCGATGCCGAACTTGCCGACGGTGAAGGCGATTGCCCCGAAGGCGCCGAGCGGCGCTGCCCACATCACGATCCGGACGACGCCGAAGATCATCTGCCCGGCGACCTCGATCACGTCCGTCACCGGCTTGGCGCGATCGCCGAGCCAGATCAGCGCAAAGCCTGACATCACCGAGATGAACAGCACCTGCAGGATATTGCCCTCGGCAAAGGCGCCAACGAAGGTCTGCGGGATGATGTTGAGCAGGAACGGCACGAAGCCGACCGCAGCGGTCTGCTTGACATAGGGCTCGATCGTTGCGGAGTTGATCGTCGCCGGGTCGACGTTCATGCCGACGCCGGGTTGAAACAGGTTCACCGCGGTCAAGCCGATGATCAGCGCCAGCGTCGTGATGGCCTCGAAATAGATCAGCGCCTTGATCGCGACGCGGCCGACCTTGGCCATGTCGGCCATGTGGGCGATGCCGTTGACCACCGTGCAGAAGATGATCGGCGCGATCAGCATCCGGATCGCCTTGATGAAGGCGTCGCCGAGCGGCTGCATCTGGGCGCCGAGATCCGGCTTGATGGCACCGAGCAGGATGCCCGCTGCCATCGCGATCATGACCTGGACCCAAAGCTCCTTCCACCAGCCTCGGCGGGCGCCTGGCTTGCTGTCGGCGGTGAGGGTCGTGGCGGTCATGATCGGTCCTGTCGCTGAAAGGTTCGAAGTCGCAGCTGGCGGTGACTCAGCTCTTGGGCTCGAACTTGAACAGCCGTTCGGGATTGCTGACAAGCAGCTTTCGCTGCATGGCCGGATCCGGGGCGTAGAGTGGGATCAGATCGACCAGATCGCCGTCATTGGGCATGATCTTGACGTTCGGATGCGGCCAGTCGGTGCCCCAGATGACGCGATCCGGCGCGTTGTCGATCAGCTTGCGGGCGAACGGGACCGCGTCGTGGAATGGGGGGCCGGAGGCCGAAGCGCGCTCGGGACCGGTGATCTTGATCCAGCACTTGTCGTCGCTCGCCTGCAGGTCGAGCAGCGCCTTGAACCCGGCATCGTCGATCCCCTTGGCGGCGCTGATCGTGCCCATGTGGTCGATCACATAGGTGACCGGCAGCGCCTTCAGGATCGGCACGAATTCCTGGATCGTTCCGGCCTCGAGATAAATGTCGACGTGCCAGCCGATCGCCGCGACGCGGTCCACCAGGCTGCGGAAGACGTTCATGTCGCCGACGCCGCCGAGGCGGCGGAGGAAGGCGAACCGGCAGGCGCAGATGCCGGCCTTGCCGAGCGCCGCGAGGTCGGCATCGGACATCGCCGCATTGATGTTGGCGACGCCCTTGTAGTTGCCGTTGCTCTGCGCGATCGCATCGGTCACGACCCGATTGTCGGTGCCGTGGACGGTGGCGTTGACGATGACGGCGCGCTCGACGCCGATCTTGGCGTGCAGCGCCCGGAACATCTCCAGCGATGCGTCGGGCGGCGTGTAGGGGCGGGTGGGCGAGAACGGATAGGTCGCGGCCGGTCCGAAGATATGGGTGTGGGTATCGACGCTGCCCGGTGGCACCCTGAAGCTTGGGGTCTTCGGTGCCGGATCCGGCCCGGCGATGTTGGGGATCTTGGCCTCTTCGGCGGAGAGTTGCGCGGGGACCGCGCCGAGCACGCTCGCCGCTCCCAGTCCGGCCATGGTGGCCAGCAGGTCTCGTCTCAACATCAGAGCGTCCTCCTCGGGATGGCCGCGGTCACGGCAGGCGTCGCTTGCCAGGCGCCGGCATCGTTCGTGTTTGCTATCGTCACGCCACAATGGCGAGGTCAGGCGACATTTCAACGTGGCGTCGTGATCATGAGTGCTCCGGATCCGGAGCCGGCGGATCGCTGTGATCCCGGTCGTTCCCGATCGAGGATCTTGCAGCCTCTGCGGCACGACAAGAAGCATTGGGTGAACGGACAGTTCGCTTGCTTGGACAATGCTCTGCAGTCCAACTGCCAATGTTGCCGAGACCCTCCGTTCGAGCTGCGTTGCAGCGCGGCTGGGCGAGATCGGCTGCTCTTCAACCAGTCTGCGAGAAGGCCGCGTGAGCGCGCCGATCCGCGGAATTGTTCGTGCTACGGAAAGGTGAGTTGCATCAACGCCATGGCGTGCGTTTTGGTCATGCGCCGGCAGCTTCAAGCGCCGTTGTGAAGACCGCATGCGCAGTGCTATGCGACAACAAAGAGAGCGTGCGGCCGCCGAGACGCTGCGCGCTGTCAGCGCACAGCAACATCGGGCAAAGGAAACACCATGGTCGACGCGCTCATCATCGATGCCTGCAGGACGCCGCGCGGTATCGGCAAGGCCGGCAAGGGCGCGCTCGCCGGGCTGCATCCGCAGCATCTCGGCGCCACCGTGCTGCGTGCGCTGGCCGAGCGCACCGGCATCGACACCGGCGATGTCGACGACATCATCTGGGGCTGCTCGTCGCAGCGCGGCCCGCAGAGCGGCGACCTCGGCCGCATGTCGGCGCTCGATGCCGGCTACGACATCCGCGCCTCCGGCGTCACGCTCGACCGCTTCTGCGGCTCCGGCATCACCAGCGTCAACATCGCCGCCGCCTCGATCATGGCAGGGCAGGAGGATCTCGTCGTCGCCGGCGGCTGCGAGATGATGTCGATGGAGGGCCGGCGCGGCGAGGGGCCGCTGATGATGGATGCCGGCAATCTGCATCTGCGCGCGCTGCACCCGCAGTCGCACCAGGGCGTCTGTGCCGACGCCATCGCCACCATGGAAGGCATCACCCGCGCCGATGTCGACGCGCTCGGGCTGGAGAGCCAGAAGCGCGCGGCGGCGGCGATCGCTGCCGGCCACTTCAAGAAGAGCCTGGTGCCGGTACGTCGCGAGGACGGCAGCCTCGCGCTCGACCACGAAGAATATCCCAGGCCGCAGACCACGGCGGAGGCGCTCGCCGGGCTGAAGCCGGCGTTTCCGGCGATCGCCGACTACGCGCTTGACGAGAAGGGCACGACCTATCGCAACCTGATCCTGCAGCGCTATCCCGACCTCGAGATCGACTTCGTCCATCACGCCGGCAACTCCTCGGGCGTGGTCGACGGTGCGGCAGCGATCCTGCTGGCGTCGCCGTCTTATGCCAAGGCTCATGGTCTGAAGCCGCGGGCACGCGTCGTGGCGATGGCCAACATGGGCGACGACCCGACCCTGATGCTGAACGCCCCGGTGCCGGCGACGCGCAAGGTGCTGGCCAAGGCCGGGCTCAAGCTTGATGACATCGACCTGTTCGAGATCAACGAGGCGTTCGCCGTCGTCGCCGAGAAGTACATCCGCGACCTCAAGCTCGATCGCGCCAAGGTCAATGTGAACGGCGGCTCGATCGCGCTCGGACATCCGATCGGCGCCACCGGCTCCATCCTGATCGGGACGCTGCTCGACGAACTCGAGCGGCGCGATCTCAAGCGCGGTCTGGTCACGATGTGCGCGGCCGGTGGCATGGCACCCGCGATCATCATCGAGCGGGTCTGAACGGTCGATCTCCTCGATTTGAGTTGCACGCGCCCGTTGCGGAGTCTCCCGTGGCGGGCGCCGTCGTTTTAAACTTGGGCTGCTTGTGACCTCAGCGGTGCCGCGCGGAGGCGTAGGATCGCGCGGGCCGCGGCGGTTCCACTTTCCGGACCGGTCAACCACGTTTCGACTGGACAGGAATTCGCGCTTGTTCCGCTAGTTGCGACAGGTTATTGCCACGGCGAGGCCTCATCGTAGAAGAAATGGCTCTCCGTGCTGTCGACGCTGTCGCATATCATCGATCGCAAGGCTTCGAACCGGGTGGTCACGCGGCTGCGGGCCCTGCTGCGCAGCAACGAGTTCTACCTGATACCGCTGGCGCTGGTGATCGGCGTCGCGACCGGTGCGATCGTGACGGTGATGAGCCTGATCGCGCAGGTCGCGCATGTGGTCATCTATGGCATTCCGATCGATGTCCGGCTCAGCGCTCATACCTCGGTCAACCCGGCGGTCGCCCTGATCGCGCCCGCCTGCGGCGGCCTGGCGCTCGGCGTCATGGAATGGCTGCGGCGGCGCTGGAAGATCGCGGCCGCGGTCGACCCCGTCGAGGCCAATGCGCTGCGCGGCGGACGGCTGTCGATGCGCGACAGCATCGTGGTGAGCGGCCAGACCCTGGTCTCCAACGGCTCCGGCGCCTCGGTCGGCCTCGAGGCCGGCTACACCCAGATCGGCGCCGGCGTCGCCTCGCTGCTCGGGCAGTATCTCACACTCCGCCGCAACGATCTGCGCCTCATCCTCGGCTGCGGTGCGGCGGCCGCCATTGCGGCCGCCTTCGGCGCGCCGATCACCGGCGCGTTCTATGCCTGTGAGCTGATCGTCGGCGTCTACTCCGTGGGCAGCGCGGCGCCGATTCTGGCGGCGTCGCTGGCAGGTGCGCTGACCTCGCAATATCTCGCCGGCGCGCCGTATTCGCTGGAGATCGCCAAGGTCGGCGCGGTCGGCTTCGAGCAATACATCGCGCTGTTCGTGCTGGCGCTCCTCGTCGCCGGCATCGGCATCGTGGTGATGCGCGCCTCGCCGGCGGTCGAGCGGCTGTTCGTCCGCATCCCGGTCTGGCTGCGCCCGGTGATCGGCGGGGTCTGTGTCGGCGCCATGGCGATCGTGACGCCGCAGGTGCTGGCGGCTGGCCACGGCGCGATGCTGCTCGATCTGCATCGCGAGATGGCGGTCGGCATGATCGCCACCATCATCGTGCTCAAGCTCGCCGCCTGCCTGATCTCGCTGGCCTCGGGCTTCCGCGGCGGTCTGTTCTTCGCCTCGCTGTTCGTCGGCAGCCTGCTCGGCAAGCTGTTTGCGGGACTGCTCGCGCTGGCCGGCCTCGGGCTCGCGATCGACCCGCTGGTGGCGATGCTCACCGGCATGGCGACGCTCGGTGTCGCCATCGTCGGCGGGCCGCTGACGATGTCGTTCCTGGTGCTGGAAATGACCCGCAGCGTCGACGTCACGGCCGTCGTGCTCGGCGCCTGCATCGTGACGTCGGTGTGCGTCCGCGTCCTGTTCGGCCACTCGTTTTCGACCTGGCGCCTGCATCTGCGCGGCGAGACCATCCGCAGCGCCAACGACGTCGGCTGGCTGCGCAACCTCACGGTCGAGCGGCTGATGCGCTCCGACGTCGCCAAGGTGCCGACCACGACCAGCATCGCGGCCTGCCGGCGCGAGTTCGCGCTGGGCACGCGCCAGGCCGTGGTGGTGGTGAACAACAGCGACGATTATTGCGGGCTGGTCTCCTTGCCCGATTTGTTCTCGGGCGAACTGGACTCCATCGCCGACGAGATTCAGGTGGTCGAGCTCGCCAAATATTTCGAGGTCGCGCTGTTGCCCGAAATGAACGTCAAGACGGCGATGAAGATCTTCGACGATTCCGGCGCGGAAGAGCTGGCGGTGCTGGAATCGGAGAACAGCCGCAAGGTGATCGGCTTCCTGACCGAGTCCTTCGCGCGCCGCCGCTATGTCGAGGAGATCGACCAGGCGACGCGCGGTGTGCTCGGGGCGCTGTCGTGATCGCGTCCCATCGCGGCGACACGTGATCGCCGGTCCTCGATCGGGGTAGACTGCCGGCCGTTCGAGACGCGCGAGGACTGCATGACGAGACTGATGAGCACGGCTGTCGTGGCGACCTTGAGCGCGTTGGCGGCGACCGCCGCCGCAGCCGAACCTGCTGTGCTGAAAGGCAAGGACGCGTTCGGCAGCTGGCAGGGTGATGCACCGGGCACGATCAGGCTGATCCGCCCTGAAGACCTGCCCAAGCCGGGGGCGACGGCGTCCGCCGCGAACGTGTCCCGCGTGGTGCAACGACCGGCCTCCGCCGTGCCGAAGGTCGTCGACGGTTTCAAGGTCGCGCTGTTCGCCGAGGGGCTGAACGGGCCGCGCATCCTCCGCACCGCGCCGAATGGCGACATCTTCGTCGCCGAGACCCGGGCCGGGCGCGTCCGCGTGCTGCGCCCGAGCGAGGACGGCAGCAAGGTCGCCTCCAGCGAGATCTTTGCCGACCGTCTCGGCCATCCCTTCGGCATCGCGTTCTATCCGAGTCGCGATCCGCAATGGGTCTATGTCGCAAGCACCGAGCGCGTCATGCGCTTTCCCTATCGGGCTGGCGACATGAAGGCGTCGGCCGCGGCCCAGACGATCGCCGATCTGCCGGCCGGCTACGGCCATTCGACGCGCGATATCGTCTTCACCAGGGACGACAAGCGCATGCTGGTGTCGGTCGGCTCCGCCGGCAATGTCGGCGAAGCGCTGGGAGAGCCGGCCGGCGGAATCAGTGCCTGGATCAAGGCGCACCCGCTCGGCGCGGCCTGGGGCGGGGAGGCCGACCGCGCCGGCGTGCTGGCGTTCGATCCCGACGGTCAGAACCGCAGCCTGTTCGCCACCGGCATCCGCAACTGCGTCGGCCTCGCCCTCCAGCCCGCGACCGGAGTGCCGTGGTGCTCGACCAACGAACGCGACGGGCTCGGCGACGATCTGGTGCCGGACTACGTCACGCGGGTGAAGGAGGGCGGCTTCTATGGCTGGCCCTGGTACTACATCGGCGACAACCCCGACCCGCGCCATGCCGGCGAGCGCCCCGACCTGAAGGGCAGGATCACCGTGCCCGACGTGCTGCTGCAGCCGCATTCGGCCTCGCTCGGTCTGACGTTCTACGACGGCAATCTGTTTCCGCCGGAGTATCGCGGCGATGCCTTCGCCGCCGAGCACGGCTCGTGGAACCGGTCGAAGCGCACCGGCTACAAGGTGATCCGGATCAGGCTCAAGGACGGCGCGCCCACCGGCGAATACGAGGATTTCGTCACCGGATTCGTCGTCAACGATCGCGAGGTCTGGGGGCGGCCGGTCGGCGTCACCGTGGCGCGCGACGGCAGCCTGCTCATCTCCGAAGACGGCAACGGCACGATCTGGCGCGTCAGCCGCTGATGGACCAGCTGATGCGGCATTGAGAAGCACGAGCGGGCCGTCCTCACTTCTTCGGTGCGCGGCAGTTGAACGCACGGCGGAAGCCGGCGGCGCGTGCGTCGTCCTCCGAGCAGAACCAGCGGTCGGGCTCGGTGGTCGCGGGATAGCTCGGGCAGCCCTGCAGATGGTAGATGCCGATGTTGCCGGTCACGCGGGCGCGCACCGCGAACTTGCCCTTGATGCTGCAGCCCGGCGGCGCGCTCGGCGCGTCCGGGAACAGCACCGCACGGATCTCGCGGTCGCGGTCGGCGCGGCAGGCGGCGCCGAGCAGGGCGCCGTCCTTCTTGTCGGCGCGGAACTCTGAGGGCGCGACGAAGCATCCCTTCCACAGCCCGCGCACCGCCTCCTTGGCCGCGGCGACATCGTCCTTGGCGCGATACTTGATCGCCGGATCCGCGCTCATGGCGTAGCCCGCGCGCGCGACCTGTTGGTTGAGGCTGACCTTGTCGCCGTCGATGGTGCAGAGGCCGATCCTGCGGGTCTTGAGCGGCTTGTCGGGACCGAGATCGTCGCAGCGCACCGAGCGCCCGCCGATCAGCTTGCCGAGCTGCTCGCGCGCCTCGACGCCGCAGCTCCAGGAATCGGCGTGATCGTCGATGCAGAGCTGGTCGACCTCCGGCGCATCGATGCCGTCGAGCCGGAACACAGTGTCGCCGAGCTGGATCGTGTCGCCGCTGCGCACCGTGGCGCTCGCCGCCAGCGATGCGCCGGTCATGCCGGCTCCCAGCACAATGGCCTCACACAACGACAACAGCCGGTCTCGCAGCCGCATGTTTTCTCCCGCAATCAATTGCATCAAATATCCGCGTCCAGTCCTATCACATCGCTCGTGAGTCACGGCAAGTGCGGCTTGGGATCCGGCGTCTCGGCCTCATGGTTCGAGACGCACCGCCATCTGGACCGACTGCTTGGCTCATTTTGGCGTGCGGCGCTTCTCACCATGAGGGTTTGAGATATTGCCGCGCAGCCGGTCCTCGTCCTGGGGAGCCTGCCGGAGGCGGGCGTCTCGAACGACGGCCGCAAGTGCGGATCAGCTCGCCCGCCTTGCGAACGGGACAGACCGCCACCTTGCGCCGGGGCAGGCTGCTACCCATCTGAGCGGCCGAAGGAAATCTTGCCATGTTGGACTTTACCTCCGATCTCGCCGGCGACGCGCTGTCGCCGGCGCAAGCGTCGTCTGCTGCCCCGGCCGATGACCGGGCGCTGCTCGACGCCTATTCCGATGCAGTCATCGACGTCACCGAGCGCGTCGGCCCTGCGGTCGTGCGTGTCGAGACTGGCCCCAAAGCCGGCTCCCGCGCCGAGCGCGGCGGCCTCGGCTCGGGCATCGTGATCTCGCCCGACGGGCTGGTGCTGACCAACAGCCATGTGGTCGGCTCGTCGAAGGCCATCCGGCTGCGCGACGTCGAGGGCGTCGTCACCGATGCGCAGGTGCTGGGCGTCGATCCCGACACCGATCTCGCTTTGCTGCGCGCCAATCACGCGCGCGACCTGCGCTACGCCGCGCTCGGCAACTCCAAGAGCCTGCGGCGCGGCCAGCTCGTGGTCGCGATCGGCAACCCGCTCGGCTTCGAATCGACCGTGACGGCCGGCGTGGTGTCGGCGCTGGGGCGCTCGATTCGCTCGGTCTCGGGCCGGATGATCGAGGACGTCATCCAGACCGATGCGGCGCTCAACCCCGGCAATTCCGGCGGGGCGCTGGTGTCCTCGGCCGCGGAGGTGATCGGCATCAACACCGCCATCATCCAGGGGGCGCAAGGCATCTGCTTTGCGGTCGCGAGCAACACCGCGCAGTTCGTGCTGTCGGAAATCATCCGCCACGGCTATGTCCGCCGCGCCTATATCGGCGTCTCCGGGCAGACCGCGCCGGTGCCGCGGCGTCACGCGCTGCTCGCCGGCGTCGAGAACAAGATGGGCGCGCTCTTGATGCAGATCGAGCCGGATGGCCCGGCGGCGCGTGCCGGCCTGCTGCCGGGCGATGTCGTGATCAGCCTCGACGGCGCCGACATCAACGGCGTCGACGACCTGATCCGCGTGCTCGACCGCGATCGCATCGGCCGCACCGTCGCGATGGATGTGCTGCGGCTGGGAAGGCTGCGCGGCATCGACATCCACCCGGTGGAGCGCAAGCCTGCGGCGCGGCAGGCGGCTGGATAAGCTTGCTACATGAGCGCATAGTGCTGGCGACGATTGGCTCGACAAGTCGAGCTGTGTGATATAGTGCCCTCTCCCCTTGTGGGAGAGGGCATGTATAGCCTCTCCGCATACTCGTTTGGGTGAGGGGTATCTCCATTGGCGCTAACTTACCAAATTAACGCTTGGTATTCTCGTTTTCTTGGCGGCTCTCGGAGATGGCGTTGAATGTT
>NZ_JBNPUK010000026.1:0-79748 GCF_051168135.1 Bradyrhizobium sp. HKCCYLRH2060 | reverse complement strand
CATCTCCGAGAGCCGCCAAGAAAACGAGAATACCAAGCGTTAATTTGGTAAGTTAGCGCCAATGGGGGTATCTCTCCCCGAGCATCGCTCGCCGAAGGATACCCCTCACCCTATAGCGTTCGCGGATGGGCCGGTGATGTCCTCTCCCACCCTGGCGAAGCTCCGCTTCGCCTTGGGGGAGAGGACGCTGTATCGCACAGCACGCTTGCTGACCGAACCGCCGTCACTCGCCCAGACCTACTTCACGCCCAGCAGTTCGACGTCGAACATCAAGGTCGCGTTCGGCGGAATCACGCCGCCGGCACCGCGTGCGCCATAGCCGAGCTCGGGCGGAATGATCAGCGTGCGCTTGCCGCCGACCTTCATGGTGGCGACGCCCTCGTCCCAGCCGGCGATCACGCGCTTCATGCCGATCGGGAATTCGAACGGCTCGTTGCGATCCACAGACGAGTCGAATTTCTTGCCCTTCTGACCGTTCTCATAGAGCCAGCCCGTATAATGCATCACGCAGGTCTGACCGCGCGTCGGCGTCGCGCCGGTGCCTTCCTTGGTGTCGATGATCTGCAGTCCGGAGGGAGTGGTCATGGTCTTTCCTGTCGGTTGGGCGGAACTGGTCTGTGCCGAGACCGCGCGGGAGCCCAGCACGCCACCGGCCGCGGCCGATGCCGCCATCATCAGCGCAACTCTTCTGTTCATCGGACGCCGCATGCTCCAGACCGCCTCTGCTCGTTCACGGGAGCCGCGGTTTAGCCCAAGCGGGAGCGGCTGACCAGCCCGGCATCTGCTTCCGAAAAAAATAATCCTATTGCCAATAATCGGAAATCATGATTATCTCCGCGCATCCCGCCTCACCGCAGAGGGGCGTAGCGCGCGATCGTCACGACACGCGAGGCGGGGTGCGATGGCCGCGAGAGATCGCAGCATTCTCTTCGACGAGGATGCGGACGAACGATATCTTGCGGACGTGAAGTCGCAGCGTCCTGACACCCCGACGCTGGTGTCACCCGCGCGATGCGCAAGCATCGTCGCGGCATGGTGGCCAACAAGCCCGGCGCACCAGGGAGACTGCGTATAAGCGTGAAGACCGTCGCGCGGGGAATGCCGGAGTGTTCGGCTTTGCCTGTGGTACCTGCCGCCTGCATTCTTTTCGCAGGCGGGCCATGGGTGAGGCCCTCACCCGGCATTCCCTGCGCCCTCTGCATGATTGCGAGGGACGACCAAGTGCAGGCCTCGGGCGAGTCTCGCCGCGAGATCACGTCCTCATGTCTTCAACTCGATGGCTGTTTGAATTGTAAATCTGCCAAACCCACCGCTGTCGTCCCGGACAAGCCGTGACGCGCCAGCGCGTCGCGGCGCCGATCCGGGACCCATACGCCGCAGCAGACGTGATGGGCAAAAAGCCAATTGCCAGCCTGCCTCAAACCGCTCCCTGGGGGTATGGGTCCCGGCTCAAGGCCGGGACGACAGCGGAATGTGTGGACACGACAGGGCCCAAGCGCAGTGATGGTGAGATAGTCCGCGAGAACGCGCCCGCCTCAATATCCCAGCGCGCAGCCGTCCTTGCGCGGGTCGGAGCCGCCGGTGAGCGTGCCCTTGTCCCAGTCGATCCAGATCGCCTGGCCGCCGCCGAGCGGCGACACCACCTTGGTGGTCTTGTGACCGATCTTCTGCAAGCCTTCGACGACATCGGCCGGCACGCCGTCCTCGAGCTGATAGACGCCCTCGTAATGCAGGCCGCGCGCCATATCGATCGCTTCCTGCACGTCGCAGCCATAATCGAGGATGTTGGTCAGCACGTGGGTCTGGCCGACCGGCTGATACTGGCCGCCCATCACGCCGAACGACATCTGGGCGCGGCCGGCCTTGGTGGCGAGCGCCGGGATGATGGTGTGCAGCGGACGCTTGCCCGGACCGATGCAGTTCGGATGACCGGGCTGGATGCGGAAGCCGCCGGCGCGGTTCTGCAGCAGCACGCCGGTCTCGTTGGAGACGATGGCCGAGCCGAACGAATGCGCGATCGAGTTGATGAAGGAGCAGACGTTGCGGTCGCGGTCGACGACGGTGATGTAGACCGTCTCCGGATTCATCGGCGGCGCGACGTTCGGCAGATCGAGCAGCTTGTCGAGGCTGATCTGCGAGATGTACTCGTCGGCGAACTCCTTGGCGAGGATGCTCGCGACCTCGGTGGTCATGTGCGCGGGGTCGCCGATATGCTGCTCGCGCATCATGTAGGCGATGCGCGCGGCCTCGGCCTCGAGGTGGAAGCGCTCGACGCTGAGCGGATCGATCCGCGTGAGGTCGAAGCGGGAAAGAATGTTGAGCATCACCAGCATGGTGATGCCCGGGCCGTTCGGCGGGCACTGCCAGACGTCGTGATCCTTGTAGGTGGTGCCGATCGGCGAGGTCACCTCGGTCTGGTGATTGGCGAAGTCCTCCAGGGTGTGCAGGCCGCCGATGCCGCGCAGCGTCTGCACCATGTCCTCGGCGACCGCGCCGGTGTAGAAGCCCTTCGCCCCCTCCTTGGCGATCACGCGCAGCGTCTGCGCCAGCTCCGGCTGGCGGATCACGTCGCCGACCGCCGCCGCCTTGCCGCGCGGCAGGAAGTAGCGCGCGGTGTTGGTGCCGTTCTTGAGCTTCTCGAACTGGTTGTTCCAGTCAAAGGCCACCCGCGGCGCCACCACGTAGCCGTCCTCGGCGGCGCGGATCGCCGGCTGCAGCAGCCGGTCGAGGCCGAGCCGGCCATGGTCGTGCAGGATGCGCGCCCAGGCATCGATGGCACCGGGCACGGAGACGGCGTGGGCGGAAGTCAGCGGCACCGAATGGATCTTGCGCTCAAGGTACCAGTCCACGGTCGCGGCGGCAGGCGCCCGGCCCGAGCCGTTATAGGCCATGATCCGGCCCTCGCCCCTGGGCTGGACCAGGGCGAAGCAGTCGCCGCCGATACCGGTCGATTGCGGCTCGATCACTCCGAGCAGGGCGCAGGCTGCCACCGCCGCATCGGCCGCGGTGCCGCCGGCCCGCAGCACCTCGATCCCGGCCAGCGCCGCCTGCGGGTGCGATGTCGCGATCATTCCGTTCTGGGCGTGGACCGTCGACCTGCCGGGGAAATGGAAGCTTCTCATCGTTGCTCGCTGCGTGATCGTGTGGTGGTTGGAATACCAGTGCTGGCCGGCTACATCGCACATTCCTTCCGGGCTCGGCAATGCCCGGGGATACCAGCTTTTCTATGGTCAGCTCTGCTGGTAAACGGCCGCATGCCCCTCGCCGTCGCCGCCTTCTATCAGTTCGTCGCCCTGCCGGATTTTCGCGACCTGCGTGCGCCGCTCCACGCCTTTTGCGCCGAACGCGGCATCAAGGGCAGCGTCCTGCTGGCCGAGGAGGGCATCAACGGCACCGTGGCCGGGACCGAGCCGGCAATTGCCGCCCTCGTCGGCGAGTTTCGCGACGGAATGCTGTTCGCCGGCCGGCTGGACAATCTGGAGCTGAAATACTCGCGCGCCACCGCCATGCCGTTCCGGCGCCTCAAGGTGCGGCTGAAGCGGGAGATCGTGACGCTCGGCGATCCCGCCGCCGATCCGACCCGCCAGGTCGGGACCTATGTCAGTCCCGCCGATTGGAACGCGCTGATCGCAGCGCCCGATACCGTCGTGCTCGACACCCGCAATGCGTTCGAGGTGGCGATGGGCACGTTCGAGGGCGCAATCGATCCGGGCCTGCAGAGCTTCGGGCAGTTCAAGGATTTTGCCGCACGCGCGCTCGATCCTGCCAGGCACAAGCGGATCGCGATGTTCTGCACCGGCGGCATCCGCTGCGAGAAGGCGAGCGCGCTGCTGCTGGCGCGCGGCTTTTCCGAGGTCTACCACCTCAAGGGGGGCATCCTGAAATATCTCGAGGAGACCCCGGAATCCGAGAGCCGCTGGCGCGGCGGCTGTTTCGTGTTCGACGAACGGGTGGCGCTCGGTCACGGGCTGCGGGAGCACAGCGAGGCCACGATCAAGGCCGTTCCGGAGGGCGCACGCGATGAACAGCTCTGAGCAATCCAACGCGCAGCTCGGCGATCGGATCGACACGCTGGAGATGCGCCTGACGTTTCAGGACGACACGATCGAGACGCTGAACCAGACCATCACCGCGCAGTGGCGCGAGATCGATGCGCTGAAGCGACAGGTCGCCCTGCTGGTGGAGCGGCTCGAGGAGGCGCAAGGCAATACCGAGGGGCCGCGCAATGAGCCGCCGCCGCACTACTGAGCAGGCGGCGATCTCACGCCGGGACGGTCGCCGGCGCCTTGCCGGCGGGCAGGTCGACCACCTCGCCGGCCATGATCAGGCGGTCGCGGCCGGCGTCCTTCGCGGCATAGAGCGCGCGGTCGGCCGCCTCGATCAGCGAGGCCGGGCCGGCGGAGCGTTCGAAGCCCGGCCGGCACACCGCACCGCCGATGCTCGCGGTGACGATTCCCGCCGGGTTGTGATCGTGGACGATGCGGGCCTCGTGCAGTGCCCGCCTGATCCGCTCGCCGAGCCTGGCGCAGCCCCCGGCATCGGTGTTCGGCAGCAGGATGGCGAACTCCTCGCCGCCGTAGCGGGCGGCCAGATCCGAGCTGCGCTGCGCCTCGTCGGCGAGAATGCCGGCCACGGTGTGCAAGCACTCGTCGCCGGCCGGATGGCCATAGGCGTCGTTGAAGGCCTTGAAGTGGTCGATGTCGATCATCAGCAGCGCCAGCGAGGTCTTGTCGCGGTAGGCCCTGCCCCACTCCTCCAGCAGCCGCTCGTCGAACCGGCGGCGGTTGGCGAGCCCGGTGAGGCCGTCCTCGATGGCCAGTGTCTCGAGCCGGCCCTGCAGCGTCTTCTGCTGGGTCACGTCGCGGGTGACCGCGACGAAGCCGTCGAGCGCACCATCCGGCTGACGGGTGGCGCGGATCGTGGCCTCGACCCAGATCTCCGACTTGTCGCGGCGGCGCATGCGATAGGTGGCACGGGCTTCGTCGACGGCCCCTCGCCTGAGCTGATCGAGGATCTCCTGCAACTGCGGGCGATCGAGCGGATGCACGCCGGAGAGCGCGCGCTTGCCCAGGAGCTGCGACGGATGCCAGCCCAGCACGCGCATGGTCGAGGGCGAAACGTAGCCGATGCATTCGTCCAGCTCGATCCGCGTCACGATGTCGCTGGAGCCTTCGGCGAGCAGCCGGAAGTTTTCTTCCTTGGCGGCCAGCGCCGCGGCGAGCTGCTGGCGCTGCAGCAACTGCTTCGCGAGGAAGATGCCGATCGCAATGACGAGCGCGACCAGACAGACCAGCACCGTGAGCCGAATGAGCGCATCACGCTTCCATTCGGCCAGGACCTCCGCCTCCGTGCGCGTCACCAGAATGAGGAACGGATAGCGCTGCGCGTGCTGATAGAACCCGATGCGGTCGGACGTTTCGCCGAGCCGCCGGAAATGCAGCGTCCCCGACGCAGGATGATAGGGAATCGCTTCGAGGATGGCGCGCCCAACCGTCTGAGCGTCGGGCTCCGCATTGTCGGCGAGGACGGCTCCGTCCCGGCTCATCAGGCTGATCGTGCCCTGACGACCGACGGCAAACTGACGGTAGAACTGAGCAAAATAGGCAACGTCGATGGTTGCCAGCACGACGCCGCCGAACCGGCCATCCGCGTGATTCCAGCGCCGCGACAGGGTGATGACCCACTGGCCGCCAGCCCTGCTCTGCACCGGGCGACCGATCAGCAGCGAACGATCGGCGGAAACCCTGTGGTGCGCGAAGTAGTCGCGATCGGCATTGTTGTAGTTGGTGAGCGTGACGTCCTCGGTGGTCGCGAGCCAGTCGCCGTTTTCGCCATACGCGAAGATGCCGCGGATGCGCCCGAGATTGGGCTTCCTCGCCTTCAGGATCGTCTGCAGTCGGGTGATCGCGCCGGGCTTGCCGTCATCGGTTTCGAGGGCGGCGACGACGCCGCGCAACAGCGAATCCGCAAGCTCGAATGTGTCCTCGACGTGCTGGGTGAGCGAATGAGCGAGATTGCTGAGATCGGTTTCGGCATTTCGCACCTCCGCCTGGCGGGAGGTCCATTCGCCCCAGATGCTGAAAGCGAGAATGGCGACCGACACGAGCGCAAGCACGCCAGCCGCCCACATGGGCAGGCGGCCTCGATCAACTCTGGTCGCACCAACGTCCATTCCGCGGAACTCTCCGGACGCGCCGAGGTTCCCATGGACATCTTATTTAACTCTGAAATGCGGCTGCTCCGAAGGTGTCCTCAGCGGCCCGTAAGACTACGGCTGCTCCCGTACAAATACGGAGCCACACCGAGAAATCCGCGGTCGCAAGCGGCGTCCCGCTTGTTAGTTCAACGGGCGAACACCGATCGCACCTTGTCCCACAACGATGACGCATGCGCCGGATCGTGGTCGACGTCGTCGTCCTTCGCTCGGGTCGTCGAGGGCTGTTGCAGGCTCACCGGATCCGATGCCGGGAACGTATCCATCAGTCCCTTGTCGAGTTGCGTGGCCGTCTCACGATCGAGACGCGCGGCCTCGCGCGGATCGACCGCGTGCTTGTCGTGGGGCGCAGGATTGAATTTCTCAGCCATGGTCAATCTCCCTGTGGAACGACAACGCAGTGGCGAAAGACGTGTTCCGCGAGATGTGGCGGCCGGCGACCGCAATGACGCTCGTATCTCCCGCCGCTTCCGCGTCGATATCACCTTGGCCGGAACCGCGTGGGCATGTATCACGGACGGTAAACTGTTCCCGAAAGTTGCGGAGCCCCAGCGTGAGTGAGACTGCCGTGAACAAGCCCTTCATCGACGTGCTGGCCGGACGGCGGCAGAGCGTGCCCCCGATCTGGATGATGCGGCAGGCCGGCCGCTATTTGCCGGAGTACCGCGAGGTCCGCGCCAAGGCCGGCGGCTTTCTCGACCTCTGCTTCAATCCCGAACTCGCGGCCGAAGTCACGCTGCAGCCGATCCGGCGCTTCGGCTTCGATGCGGCGATCATCTTTTCCGACATTCTGGTGATCCCGCACGCGCTCGGCCGCAGCGTCCGCTTCGAAATCGGCGAAGGCCCGCGGCTGGACCCGCTCGATACGCCGGACAAGATCGCGACGCTGTCGGCGAAGGCCGATTTGTCGAAGCTGGAAGCGGTGTTCGAGGCGCTGCGCCGGGTGCGGGCCGAGCTGCCGCGGAGCACCGCGCTGATCGGCTTCTGCGGCGCCCCATGGACGGTCGCGACCTACATGGTCGCAGGCCAAGGCACGCCTGATCAGGCGCCAGCGCGGCTGCTCGCCTATCGGCATCCCGATGCGTTCGGCAGAATCATCGATGCGCTGGTCGACAGCTCGATCGCCTATCTCCTGAAGCAGCTGGAGGCCGGCGCCGACGCGCTGCAGATCTTCGACACCTGGGCCGGCGTGCTGTCGCCGCGCGAGTTCGCGCGCTGGTCCGTCGCGCCGACACGGCGCATCGTTGAGGGCGTCCGCAAGGTACGTCCGGATGCGAAGATCATCGGTTTTCCGCGCGGGGCCGGTGCATTGCTGCCCGGCTATGTCGCCGAAACCGGAATCGATGCCGTCAGCATCGACTGGACCGCGGAGCCGGGCCTCGTGCGCGAGAAGGTGCAGAGCAAGGTCGCGGTGCAGGGCAATCTCGATCCGCTGGCACTGATCACCGGCGGCGCGGCGCTCGACCAGGCGGTCGACGACGTGCTGGCGAGCTATTCCGGCGGCCGCCACATCTTCAACCTCGGCCACGGCATCCTGCCGGAAACCCCGATCGCCCATGTGGAGCAGATGCTGGCGCGGGTCCGCGCCTACAAGGGATGACTTGCTAGCGCGGCCGGCTGCGCTCGATCAGCTCCGCCGCGCCGTTGGCAAGCAGCTCGAGCCCGACCGCCCGGCCGAGCTCGCGCGGACGATCCGCCGGCGCCGAGCGCTGCGCCTCGATGAAGCGGCCGCCATCCTCGTCGAGAACAGAGGCGGTCAGCGTCAGCTGACCGCCGTCGATGGTCGAAAAGCCAGCGATCGGCGAGTTGCAGTGACCGTTGAGCACCCACAGCACCTCGCGCTCGGCGTCGGCGCAGGTCCGCGCCGCCGCATCGTCGATGGTCGCCAGGATGCGCCGCGTGTCCCAGTCGGAGGCCGGGCACTCGACGGCGACGATGCCCTGCCCGACCGCCGGCAGCATGTCGGCGACCGGGAAGTCGTAGGAGGCCCGGTCGGACAGGCCGACCCGTTCCAGCCCGGAGCGCGCCATGATCAGCGCATCAGCCGGCCCCACGGCGCCGCCGTCCGGCAGCTTCTGCAGCTCGCCATTGTCGAGCTTGCGGATGCGGGTATCGGCCGCGCCGCGAAAATGGATCAGCTCGGCCTGCGGAAACAGTCGTCGCGCATAGGCGGCCCGGCGCACGGCATTGGTGCCGATCTTGAAGCCCCGGCCGCCATCGTTGCGGAATTCGTCCAGCGACAGCCCCCGCCGCAGCACCAGCACGTCGCCCGGCGGATCGCGCGACAGCAGCGCCGCAACCACCAGCCCCGGCGTTTCCTCGTTGCCCGGCATGTCCTTCAGCGAGTGCATTGCTGCATGCAGCCTGCCATCCAGCATGGCACGGCGGATCTCGGCGACGAACGCCCCGCCCTTGCCGCCATGGGTGAGCAGCTTGCTGGTCTGGTCGGAATCGCCCGTCGTCTCGAACTTGACGATCTCGATGTCGAGCGACGGAATCGCGGCCTGCAGCCGGCGGGCGATCTCCTCCGTCTGCGCCAAGGCCATCGTGCTCTTGCGGGTGCCGATCCGGAAACGTGTCACGAACTCATTCCTGCGTCAGCGCGCGTCCTGCAAGATCATGTCGGAGGCCTTCTCCGCGATCATGATGACCGGCGCGTTGGTGTTGCCCGAAACCAGGTCCGGCATGATCGAGGCATCGACCACGCGCAGGCCGTCGATGCCGCGTACCCGCAGGCGCTGATCGACCACGGCGGCAGCGTCGGCCCCCATCCGGCAGGTCGAGGTCGGATGATAGATCGTGCTGCCGGTCTGCCGGCAATAGGCCAGGATGTCGTCATCGCTCACGATCTTGGACCCCGGATAGGCTTCATCCGAGACATACGGCCTCAAGGCCGGGGCCGCCAGGATTTTCCGCAGGATCCGGAGGCCATCGACGTTGGCCCGCCGGTCGGTTTCACTGGCGAGATAATTGATGCGGATTTCCGGCGGCACCGCCGGATCCGCGCTCCTGATCCGCAGCGAACCACGGCTTTCGGGCCTGAGCTGGCAGACCGAGGCGGTGAAGCCGGAGAAGGTGTGCAGCTTCTCGCCCATCTTGTCGGTCGAGAAGGGGATGAAGTGGATCTGGATGTCCGGGCTCGCAAGCCGCGGATCGGTCTTGAAGAATGCGCCGGCCGTCCCCGCCGCGATCGTCAGCGGACCGTTGCGGAAGGCCGCATAGCGTGCGCCAGCCAGCACCTTGCGCACCGGATTGTTGACGATGTCGTTGAGCGTGATGCGCTGGCTGCAGCGCATCACGATACGCACCTGCAGATGGTCCTGCAGGTCACTCCCGACACCGGGCGCATCGAGGACCACGTCGAGACCATGCTGCTTCAACAGCTCGGCCGGACCGACCCCGGACAGCTGCAGCAGTTGCGGCGAGTTGTAGGCGCCGCTCGACACCAGGATCTCCCTGCGGGCGCGGGCCGTCCGCATCCGGCCGCACTGGCTGAACGTGACGCCGCCGGCCCGGCGTCCCTCGAACACGATCCGCTGGGCCAGCGCGTCGGTCTCGACGTGCAGGTTGCTGCGACCGAGCGCCGGCCGCAGGTAGGAGGCCGCGGTGCTGGCGCGACGGCCGCGCCGGGTCGTCGTCTGGAAGAACCCCGCGCCCTCCTGGCTCGCACCATTGAAGTCGCCATTGAAGGGCAACCCGGCCTCGACCGCCGCCTTCACGAAGGCTTCAGACAAGGGGTCCTCGTGCCGCCAGTCGGACACCGGCAGCGGGCCGTCGATGCCATGATAGTCGTCGGCGCCGCGGGACTGATTTTCCGCCCGCTTGAAATAGGGCAGCACGTCGTCATAGCCCCAGCCGACATTGCCGCGCTGCCGCCAGCGGTCGTAGTCCTCGTGCTGACCGCGCACATAGAGCAGGCCGTTGATCGAGCTGGAGCCGCCGAGCACCTTGCCGCGCGGCTGAAACACCGAGCGGCCGTCGAGCCCCGGCTCCGGCTCGGTCTGGTACATCCAGTTGACGGTCTTTTCCTTGAACAGCTTGCCGTAGCCGAGCGGAACGTGGATCCAGATGTTGGTGTCCTTCGGACCGGCCTCGAGCAGCAGCACCGTGTGCTTGCCGTCACTGCTGAGCCTGTTGGCGAGAACGCACCCGGCCGAGCCGGCACCGACCACGATATAGTCGAACTCCAGGTCCGTCTCACGCAACGCTGCGCTGCCTTCCATCGCTTCCCCACCGGCCTTGTTGTTGTTTCATCTTCGATGATACCAAAAGCCGGCGCATGCAAGCGGCAAATCAGCAGGTCTGGTCGGCCATCTCAGTCATGACTGCTTCAGCAGCCGCGCGGCGTGCCGTGCGATCATCATCTCTTCATCGGTATTGACCACCCGCACACGCACCCGCGACTGGTCCGAAGAGATCAAGGAATGGCTCGCGCGGTTGCGGCTTTCGTCCAACGCGATCCCGAGCCACTCGAATCCTTGGCAGACGCGCTCGCGAATGCGCCATGCATGCTCGCCGATCCCGCCGCAGAACACCACCGCGTCGATGCCAGAGAGGATCGCGGCCATGGCGCCGAGCTCGCGCCTGATGCGGTCGACGAAGTAGTCGATCGCCTGCCGCGCCTCCGGCGTGCCGGCGGCCTCCAGTTCGCGCATGTCCTGCGACAACCCCGACAATCCCTTGAGGCCCGAGTGATTGTAGAGGAGATCGGTGACCGCCTCGGCCGTCATGCGCTTCTCCTCAAGCAGATAGAGAACGACGCCAGGGTCGAGCTGACCGCAGCGCGTGCCCATCGGCAGACCGTCGAGTGCCGTGAAGCCCATCGACGAACCGATGCTCTGCCCATCCCGGATCGCACACATCGAGGCGCCGTTGCCGAGATGCATCACGACCACCCGGCCCTTCTCGTCGAGCGGAGCGATCTCCTTCAATCGCGACACGACGTATTCATAGGACAGGCCGTGAAAGCCGTAGCGGCGGACGCCCTGATCGTAGAACTCGCGCGGCAAGGCGTAGGTGTCGTTAACCCAGGGGTGCGAGCGATGGAACGCGGTATCGAAACATGCGACCTGCATGGCGCCAGGAAAGGCGCGATGGGCGGCGCGGACACCAGAGAGATTGTGAGGCTGGTGCAGCGGCGCCAGCGGAATGAGCTTTTGCAGATCATTCAGAACATCGTCATTGACGACGATCGGCCGCGTGAATGCGAGCCCGCCATGAACGACGCGGTGACCGACGGCGTCGACTTCGGTGCGGCCGATGGCGCGCTGCAGGACCTCGAGCACGACGCCGAGAGCCGCTTCGTGATCGGCGGCGCTCGCTGCATCCAGGCGTTCATCGGCCAGCGGAGCGCCCCTCAGCTTTGCTTCGAGATGCGGCGCGTTACGGCCAAGCCCCTCGATCTGGCCATGCACGGTCTCGACAAGGACGGCATCTTCCTCGAACAAGGCGAATTTGATCGAGGATGAGCCGGAGTTGAGAGTCAGGATGTGTTGCATCGGTGATGCCGCCTCGTGACGAATGTTGAACTGATAAACTGCAGAAAATACGAATTATTTCCATGACGATCCGAAGACGAACAAAACGCTAGGTTGCATTCTGACACCGAATTATCGTCTGCCATCGTACCCAAGGTTGAGTCGGACCCGCGGGAGGGCCATTGCGTGAATATGCCTCGACATCTCCTCCCGACCACCGTGGTCGGAAGCTACCCGCAGCCGGATTGGCTGGTCGATCGCGCAATGCTCTCGAAATCCGTTCCTCGCATTCGCATGCAGGGCATGTGGCGCATTCCCCGGCCGCTGCTCGACGACGCCCAGGACGACGCGACCATCGTCGCGATCCACGACATGGAACAGGCGGGGATCGACATCGTGTCGGATGGCGAGATCCGGCGCGAAAGCTACTCCAACCGGTTCGCGACCGCGCTCGACGGCGTCGATGCCGACAATCCCGCCATCATCATCTCGCCGTCCGGGATCAAGACGCCAGTGCCGCGCGTCGTCGGTCCGATCCGGCGGACGCAGCCGGTCGAGCTGCGCGACATGGAGTTCCTCCGCCGTAACACCCGGCGTGCCGCCAAGATCACCCTGCCCGGGCCGTTCACATTGAGCCAGCAGGCCCAGGACGACTTCTACGGCGACGACGAGGCGCTCGCGATGGCTTTCGCCGAGGTCGTCAATGCCGAGGCCCGCGACCTGCAACGCGCCGGCGCCGACGTCATCCAGCTCGACGAGCCCTGGGTCCGCAACAATCCGCAGGCGGCGCGGCGCTATGCCGTCAAGGCGATCAACCGGGCTCTGGATCATATTACGGTGCCCACCATCGTTCACGTCTGCTTCGGTTATGCCGCCATCGTGCCGGGCGCCAGCAAGCCGAGCGGATATGCGTTCCTGGCCGAGCTTGCCGATTGCCACGCCGCGCAGATCGCGATCGAGGCGGCGCAGCCGCGGCTCGACCTCGGCGTTCTCAGAGATCTCTCGACCAAGACCATCGTGCTCGGCGTCCTCGATCTCGGCGATCCCGAGATCGAGCCGATCGCTGTCGTGGCCGAGCGCATCCGCAACGGCCTGAAAGTGGTGGCGCCGGAGCGGCTGGTCGTGGCGCCCGACTGTGGCATGAAATATCTGCCGCGCGCGACCGCCTTCGGGAAATTGAAGGCGATGTGCGCGGCGGCGGCGCGGGTGCGCGAGGAACTCGCCTGACAGCCCAATGTGGCAGATGCGGCGCATGTCGGGCGCGGCGCTCCACGATGGCGCCACCCTGCAAACCCATTTCCGGAATAAGGCAGGCGGTGAGCGCCGGGGGGTCGGCTGGCCCGATGTCGTCGCGAGGGAGGCTCCGATGGCCGTCTGCATCACGACGAGGAACGTCGCCGCCGCGATCGGCATGCTTGCCGGCGCAGCGGTGAGCGGGACCGCGATGGCCGACCCGCTCGACGATATCATGGGCGGCCTGATGCGCGACGCGCGCAGCTCGTTTGCGCGGATGGTGCCGATCGGGCTCGTGCCGACCATGCCATCGCTCCAGCCGCCTCCCATCCAGCAGCCAACGGCACTGCCACCACCCTCTCGGCCCGCGTTCCCGCCGCAGGCCCAGGCCGTCAAGCCGCAGGCGGCAGCGAAACCATTGCGCCCCCGGCCGCCGCTCAGTCCGGCCGCGGCGACGCTGGCGGCTGCCGATGCGGCCGAGACGGTCGCCGACGCCAATCTCGATGCCGCGCTGGCGGCCAACGAGAAGGCCATTTCCGACCGCGACGCGGCGGAGGCGGTGGCAAAGGCCAATCCCACCGCTGCCAACATCGCGGCGGCCAAGGCCGCGGCCGAGGCGGCGTACACCGCCGAAGCGAACCTCACCGACGCGCTATTGGCCGACAAGGAGACCGATGCACGCCTGAAGGCCGCACGCGCCGCCGTCGCAGCCGAGCAGAGCGGCCGGAAGTCCTCAGGCAAGCCGCCGTCGGCGACGCCGGTCAACCTGCTCGCCGACAAATAGCCGGCAGTGCGCTCACAGCGCGTCGGCCCGCTCCAGCGTATCGATCGTGACCACGCCGTGGGCGCGGGAAACGCA
This sequence comes from Bradyrhizobium sp. HKCCYLRH2060, assembly GCF_051168135.1. Lineage (NCBI taxonomy): Bacteria > Pseudomonadati > Pseudomonadota > Alphaproteobacteria > Hyphomicrobiales > Nitrobacteraceae > Bradyrhizobium > Bradyrhizobium sp. HKCCYLRH2060. The sequence goes on along the minus strand of NZ_JBNPUK010000026.1, from coordinate 65,965 downwards.
GGCGCAAAGCTTGCGGCTCTCGTGCTTCTGCTCGGCGCTGAAGAACACGTCGCGATGATCGATCTCGCCCTCGACTTCGACGACGTCAACCGCGCAGACGCCGCACTCGCCGCGCCGGCAATCCGCCATGACCTCGTGGCCGGCGGCATTGAGCACGTCGAGCATCGAGCGGTCGCGCGGCACCACGATCTCCTCGCCGCTGTCGCGCAGCCGGACCTTGAATGGCTCGGTCGACAGCCGGCCGCTCGATCCGAACGTCTCATAGCTGAGATCGGCCGGCGCGCGGCCGCACGCCGCCCACGCGCTGCGCGCGGCATCCAGCATCCGCATCGGTCCGCAGAACAGCACGGCTGCTCCGGACGGCAGACTCGAAAAAAGATCGGTCAGGTCGAGCCGCTGCGACTGGTCCGCGGCATACACCGCGAGACGGTCGCCGAGCAGCGCCGAGAGCTCATCGAGGTAGGCCGCATCACCGCGGGATCGCACCGCGTAATGCAGCGAGACGCTCGGCGTCTTGCGCAGCAGCGCATGCGCCGCCCCGACCAGCGGCGTGATGCCGATGCCGCCGGCGACCAGACAATAATGCTGATACTGCCAATCGACCTGCAGCAGCGAGGTCGGGCTCGCCACGTCCAGCCGCGCGCCGGGCTGCAGCGACCACAGATAGCGCGATCCGCCGCGGGAATCCTCGGCGAAGCGCACGGCGATCCGGTAGCCCCGCGGGTCCGCCTCGCCGACCAGCGAGTAGGAGCGGACATCGGGCTGGCCGGCGGCGAGGACGCCGACCTTGATGTGGCTGCCGACCGCATAGGGCGCGCAGACATAGCCGTCGGGCCGCAGGATGAATTCGCGGATGCCCGGCGCAAGGTCGCGTGTCGAGACCAGGGTCGCAGGCGACCAATTGTCCTGGAAACGCATGATCGCCTCCTCAGCCGTTGATCTGCGTCTTGATCAGCACCGCCGCCGGCACCAGGTCCATCGGACCACGCGCCTTCACGGCCAGCCGCAGGTTGCGGGCGGCCAGCCGGGCATGCTCACGCATGATGCTCTCGGCGCGGGCGCCCTCGCGGTTCTCGATCGCATCGATGACGATGCGGTGATGCTCCTGCGCGACCACCAGGATGTGGCGCGCCTCCGGCAGCGCCGATTGCGCCATCACGAATCCGCTCGGCGAGGCGAACGGCAGCGCGCTGGCGCGGTCGACCTGGCGGATCACCGGCGGACTGCGCGACAACTCGGCCAGCAAGGCATGAAAGCGCGCATTCAGCGCCACATAGGCCGAGAAGCCGTCGAAGGAGAGCTCGGCGGGCGCGATCAGTTCGTCGATCTGGGCGAGGCATTCGCGCATCGGCTCGGTGTCGCGCACGGACACGCCGCGCTCGGCGGCGAGCCGCGCCGCCAGTCCTTCCATCGTGCCGCGCACCTCGATGGAGTCGAGCACGTCGCGCTCGGAGAACGATTTCACCATGAAGCCGCCGGACGGAATCGCCTCCAGCAGCCCCTCCTCCTCGAGCCGGACCAGCGCCATGCGCACCGGCGTGCGGGAGACGCCGGCGGCCTCGACCGCCTGCAGCTCGGATATGCGCTCACCGGGGCGCAAGCCGCCGGTGAGGATCAGGTCGCGCAAGGTGAGCTGCGCTCGGACGGTCTGCGAGATCGAACGCTCGCTGTCACGCTCGGCCATTCCATTCTACTCCGCGGCTTCACGCAGCGGCGTTTCGCGCGCGATCATCCGATCGATGATCCGCCGTGCCCACATTGCGCCTGCATCGATGTTGAGATTGTAGAACACGCGCCCCGGATTCTCGTCCATCGCGCGCTGCTGCGCTTCCAGGATCAGTTCGTCCTCGCGGAAGATGCCCGACACACCCTCGCGGATCTCGGTCGTCAGCCGCTGCTCGGTGAGCTGGTAGTTGCGGGCGAACGCCCAGAAATAATGGCAGGTCGTGTCGGTCTCCGGCGTGATGGTGTTGAGCACCATGCCGTTGACGCCCTGCGAGCGGTCACCCTCCGGCGCGCCCGTCCCGGTCGGCGCGACGCCGACGTCGATCGTCACCGTGCACGGCGCCTCGAAGCGGATGATCTGCCAGCGGTCCACCAGGCCCGGCTTGCCGAGCTGCTTCGCCCAGAATGGGGGCGGCTCGATGCCGCGCATCCAGCGCGTCACGGTGGCGGTGCGCTCGCCATGGGTGACGTCGAACGGCGCTTCGGCCACCGCGTCGTTGCCGATCGACGAGCCGTGCACGAAGGTCTCGTGCGTGAGATCCATCAGATTGTCGACCACCAGCCGGTAGTCGCATTTGACGTGGATGGTCTTGCCGTCGCCGGCCCAGGCCGGATCGTGATTCCAGTGCATGTCGGGAATAATAGCGGGATCGGCCAGCGCCGGATCGCCCATCCACAGCCAGATGAACCGATGCCGTTCGACCGCCGGATAGGCACGTACGCAGGCCGAGGGATTGATGGTCTCCTGCGACGGCATGAAGGTGCAGCGGCCCTGCGGGCTGAATTTCAGGCCATGATAGCCGCAAACGACGGTGTCGCCTTCCAGCCGGCCCTTGGACAGCGGCACCAGCCGGTGCCAGCAGGCATCTTCGAGCGCGGCGATGGTGCCATCGGCCTTGCGGTACATCACGACGTGCTTGCCGCAGATCGTCCGCGGCAGCAGGGCCTGCTTGACCTCGGCGTCCCAGGCCGCGGCGTACCATGCATTCATCGGAAAAGAAGCGGCCATGGCGTGTCCTCGTGTCGGTATACTTCCAACTGAGCATTGTATACAGCAAGCAAAGGATGAGACGCAAGTTCCGCCTTCTTTCGGCAAAAACTGCCGATCCTGTATACAACACCCGCGCGACGGTTCCGCTCCAAGGAACAAGGCTGACAGACAATCCTTTCTGATTCAGGTACTTGCGCTGATTCCTCGCTACGCACTCCGAGCCACAGTCACCCGCTCTGTAACGGCACCAGAGATCCGCCGGATCAGCCCCTCACGGCGAGAGCTGGTCCCGTTCGGAGCGCGGCTCCGGCGAGGCAGGGGTCGACGATCACAGCCCCTCGCCCCGAAGCCACGCGGCGCCGCGCGCATAGAGCGCTTCGACCTCCGGCCCCTTCAGCCCGGGCATGTCGCGCTTCACCGTGTAGCCGATGCGCGTCTGCAGATAAGCGAGATGCCGATACCCCACGGGAAACTGCTCCAGCAGCGCACGGTCCAGCGCCGGCACCGCGCCGGGCGTCACCGGGTCCATGCGGTCCTTCTCGTAGATCGGCTGGCGCAGCACGATGCCCCATTTGCCCGCGCGCTTCTCGAGGAAGTCGTAGAAGCGGCCGGTGCACAGCACGTCGCAGACGACGCCCTCGACCTCGGCCCGCTGCGAGATCGTCATCTTGGTCTGGGAGATCGCGCGATGACCGGCGAGATCGACCGAGATGCCGCCGAGGAAGTGCAGGATGTTGACGCCCTTGGCCCAGGCCGCCTTGCTGATCTCGATGAACTCGTCGCCGGTGCCCTGCGTCCACGTCGCCATCATCCGCCCATCCGGATGCCACACCGTGCGGAAGCGCTCCCAATCGCCCGCATCGCGCCAGATCGCCCAGTTCTGCAACAGCTCGCGAATCTGGCGGTCGTCCTCGATCTCGGCGGCGGTCTTGGTCATGGTGGTTTCCTCTTTGCGTTGTTGCTGCTGGATACGGGATCGGGAGTGCGCTGCAAAGGCACGGCTGATCATGGCTGCCCGGTGCGTGCGACAAATTCGGTGTCGTCCCGGCCTTGAGCCGGGACCCAGAACCACCGGCCCTCGGGGTGAGGCGAGATCGGTCGGCCATCATGCCTCGAACGTCTCCCTGGGGTGGGTCCTGGATCGGCGCGCGCGTGGCGCGCTTGTCCGGGACGACACCGAATGTGAGGCGAGCGCGTGCTCCCCGCGGCGCGCAGCGCCCGAGTGATGCATTCGTCATGCCCCTCTGAACAACGAGAGGGCGCGAGGAAGGCCGGACCTCGGCTGAGGCCCGTGGCCCGCCTGCTCAAAAGAATGCAGGCGGCAGGTACCACAGGTACAGCCGGACAGACCCGGCCTTCCCCGCGCGATAGTTTTACGGTGTCCTTCGTGCTCTCCCTGGGGATCGGCTTTCTTGCCCCCATTTTGCGACAACGCGCCTTTGGCGCGTTGCGCAGACCTCAGCGTCGAGAGGCCAGGACCACACGACTTCGCCGTCCGTGCCAACCGCGCTCGTCGCGCGCAGCCGTCACGTCCATCGCAGCCCACCTCAACGTTCGTGACGACGCGTACGTCCCTCTGCTCGAGGCGGGTTGCCCGCATATAAGCACGATTTCTGAAAAAGCGCAATCTCATTTATTTGGCGCAGGGCGATCACCGCCAGATGCCCTCGGCGTCCGCGAGGGACCGGACAGCCCCATGCGCGGCCCGCAGGGATGCGAGGAGCATGGCAGGCTGCGGCTGCAACGCGAGCTTTCGCCCTTGCCCGCTCACATCCAATTGACCGGTCGTGATCGATCCAGGGCGGCTGCCCCCGCTTGATTCATCCGATCGCGTTCGATTAGTTAGCCGCAACCAACAGAACGGCGGGAAACAAACGCTTCACGACCTCCCAAGGTGTTGCACAAGGCTTCGTCGCACGATGTGCTCTTCCGGATGATGACTCCCCCCATCGCATAGGCCGGGCCGCTCTGAACCGCTGCGCTCGGCGCGCCGATCTCTCAGCTTCCATGCCGACGACCACCGGTTCGGTCGGCCCGATCCTCTCAGCTGCATCCGACGCGCGTGCCGCCGGTGATTGATCCTGCATGTCGATCAGGATCCGGCGCCGCGACGGCCAACTCAGGAGCGACACGTCACATGATCTCCGCCGAACACCTGACCCGCCAATACGGGTCATTCACCGCCGTCGACGACGTCTCCTTTGAGGTCGGCGACGGCGAGATCGTCGGCCTGCTCGGGCACAATGGCGCCGGCAAGACCACCATCATGAAAATGCTGACGGGCTATCTCGAGCCGACCGCCGGCACGGCGACCATTCATGGCCACGACATCGGCAGGCAGCGCCGGCAGGCGCAGGCACTGATCGGCTACCTGTCCGAGAATTGTCCGCTGTATCCCGAGATGACAGTGGTCGAATTCCTCGACTACGCGGCGGAGCTGAGAGGAATCCCGCCGGGCGCCCGGGCGCAGGCGCTGCGCGATGCCATCGCCGCGACCGGCCTTGCGGAAAAGGCCACCGCGCCGATCGCGAGCCTGTCGCGCGGCTACCGGCAGCGCACCGGCGTCGCACAGGCGATCCTGCACAAGCCGAAGATCGTGATCCTCGACGAGCCGACCAACGGCCTCGATCCGTCGCAGATCGCGCAGATGCGGGGATTGATCCGGGATCTCGCGAAGACAGCCACCGTGATCCTGTCGACCCATATCCTGCAGGAGGTGCGCGCCGTGTGCGAGCGCGTGCTGGTGATCAACCGCGGCCGGCTGGCGCTCGACACAAGGATGAGCGATCTCGGCGGTCCCGGCCGGCTGCGTCTCGTCACCAGCGGGCCGCCCGACCTGGTCGAGCGGCTGGTCACGGGGATTGGGCTCGTGAAGAGCGTGGAGCGGCTGACGGCGGCCGAGCCCGGCCATGCCTATGCCCTCAACCTCAATGGCCACGCGGCGAGCGCCGTGGCGCCGGCCGTCGCCCGCGTCATCACCGACAACAAGCTCGATCTGTTCGCCCTGCATCCCGAACAGCGCGATCTCGAAACCCTGTTTGCCGACATCACCGGCGCCGGCGCGCCGACCCCGGAGGCCCTGCATGCATAACGTTCTTCGTATCGCTCGCAAGGAGCTGGCCGTCTTCTTCGCCTCGCCCGCGGCCTTCATCTTCATGGCCGCGTTCCTCGCCGTCACCCTGTTCCTGTTCTTCTGGGTCGACCGCTTCTTCGCCCGCAACATCGCCGACGTCCGGCCGCTGTTCGAATGGATGCCGGTGCTGATGATCTTCATCGTGTCGGCCATCACGATGCGGATGTGGAGCGAGGAGCGGCGCGCCGGCACGCTGGAGTTCCTGCTGACATCGCCGGTCGCGCCGCTGCAGCTGGTGCTCGGCAAGTTCCTCGCCTGCCTCGCTTTGGTCGCGATCGCGCTGGCGCTGACGCTGCCGCTCCCGATCACGGTCTCCATGATCGGCCGGCTCGACTGGGGACCGGTGGCCGGCGGCTATCTCGCCGCGCTGGCCCTCGCCTCCGCCTACATCTCGATTGGCCTGTTCGTCAGCGCCCGCTCAGACAACCAGGTCATCAGCCTGATCGTCTCCACCCTGATCTGCGGCGCGTTCTATCTGCTCGGCTCCAACACGCTGACCTCGCTGACCGGCAACGAAGGCGGCGAACTGCTGCGCCAGCTCGGGGCCGGGTCGCGCTTCGAGTCGATCGCCCGCGGCGTCATCGACCTGCGCGACCTCTATTACTATCTCAGCATTTTCGGCGTCTTCCTGGTGCTCAATCTCTATGTGCTGGAGAGCCTGCGCTGGTCGTCGCAGGGCCGCGCGCCGCAGCACCGGCGCTGGCGCATGGTGGCCGCGCTCACGGTGGCCAATCTCGTCGCCGTCAACCTGTGGCTCGGCCAGCTCCCGGCCGCACGGGCCGATCTCACCGCGGGACACATCTACTCGATCTCGGACGAGACAAAGAGCTATCTCGGCCAGCTGCAGGAGCCGCTGCTGATCCGCGGCTATTTCAGCGCTCAGACCCACCCGCTGCTGGCGCCGCTGGTGCCGCGGCTGCGCGATCTCCTGAAGGAGTACGAGATCGCAGGACAAGGCAAGGTCCGGGTCGAGTTCGTCGACCCGATGCAGAACGCCGCGCTCGAGGCGGAAGCCAACAAGCAGTACGGCATCCAGCCGGTGCCGTTCCAGACCTCGAGCAAGTATCAGGCGTCGGTGACCAACTCCTACTTCAACATCCTCGTCAAATATGGCGATGAGTACACGACGCTCGGTTTCCGCGATCTCATCGAGGTCAAGGAGCGCGGTGACGGCGACAGCGAGCTCGACGTCAATCTGCGCAATCCCGAGTATACGATCACGCGCGCGATCAAGAAGGTGCTGAACGGCTATCGCGGCTCCGGCGACGTTCTGGCCGGCCTGCCGCAGCCGGTGACGCTCGAGGCCTATATCTCGGCCAAGAACCTGCCCGAGCCGCTCGCCAAGCTGAAGACCGCGCTGCAGGAGCTGATCAAGGACTACCAGAGCAAGACGCCGGGCAAGCTTGACGCGAAGATCGTCGATCCCGACGCCGATGGCGGACAGATCGCCAAGACCCTGCAGGACGAATACGGCCTCGAGCCGCTTTCGGTCGGCCTGCTCAACCCGAAACGCTTCTGGTTCCATTTGATCCTGAAGAGCGGCGACAAGACCGAGCAGATCCAGCTGCCGGAGCAGCTCGACAAGGACGGCTTGAAGCGCAACATCGACGCCGAGCTGAAGCGCTTCACGCCCGGCGCGCTGCGCACCGTCGCGCTGTACACCCCGCCGGCGCAGCAGCCGATGCCGCAGCTCGGCATCCCCGGCAGCAGTGGGCCGTCGTTCGATCTGCTGCAGCAGAAGCTGCAGGAGAACACGCTCGTCGACGCCACCCAGCTGAAGGATGGACGCGTTCCCGAACGCGCCGACATCCTGTTCGTCGCCTCGCCGCAGCAGCTCGATCAGAAGCAGCTGTTCGCCGTCGATCAGTTCCTGATGAAGGGGGGCACGGTGATCGTCGCCACCTCGCCCTATCAGCCGTCGCTGCGCGGCAATCTCGACGTGACCAAGACGCCGTCCGGCCTGGAGGACTGGCTGGCGTTCCAGGGCGTGAAGGTCGGCGACAGCATGGTGCTCGACCGCCAGAACGCCTCGTTCCCGATCCCGAGCGAGCGCGACGTCGGCGGCGGCATCAAGGTGCGGCAGATCCGGCTGATGGACTACCCGTTCTTCGCCGACATCCGCAGCGACGGGCTGGCGCAGGGCGCGGCACCCTCGGCCGGCACCCAGCAGCTGACGCTGTCCTGGGCCTCGCCATTGACGATCGACGCCGACAAGGTCGGCAAGAAGCGAAAGATCGTCGATCTGATCCAGAGCTCGCCGCATTCATGGACCGCCAAGACGACCAACGTCGTGCCGGACTTCAAGGCGCATCCCGACACCGGCTTCCCTCCTGCAGACAAGCAGGGGCGCCAGCTGATCGGGGCCATGATGGAGGGTGAGTTCACGTCGTTCTTCGCCGGCAAGCCGTCGCCTCTCGCCAAGGACGCTGCTGAGCCCAAACCCGACGCAAAGGCTGATGCAAAGCCCGATGACGCGGCGAAGACGGCGGCTGCCGACGCCAAGCCCAGCATCACCGGCGTGATCTCCCGCTCGCCCGAAAGCGCGCGGCTGATCGTGATCGGCTCGGGCACTTTCCTGTCGGACGACGTGCTGCAGCTCGCCTCCAGCGTCGACCGCACGCAGTATCTGGCGCCGCTCGACTTCGCACAGAACCTGGTCGACTGGTCGCTGGAGGACCGCGGGCTGCTGGCGCTGCGCAGCCGCGGCGGCCAGTTCTCGCGCACGCTCGCCCCGATGCAGAGCGGCGGCCAGATGTTCTGGGAATACCTGAACTATGCGCTCGCGCTCGCAGGGCTCGCCCTCGTCTACATCGTGCGCCGCGCGCTGCGGCTCGGCGCCCAACGGAGATATCTCAACATGCTCGGCATCGCGGAGGCGCGGACATGAAAGGGCTTCCCATCCTGCTCACGGCGCTGCTGGGTGGCCAGCTCGCGCTGGCTCTCACCTTCGCGGTCAACCGTTCCGATCATGCCGCGTTCGACGCCAAGGAGCCGCTGGTCGCGTTCGCGCCGGCCAAGGTCGATCAGGTCGCGATCGACGACGATGCCGGCCACACCGTCACCCTCGCGCGCAAGGACGGCAAATGGGTGATCCCCGCCTTGGCCGACTTTCCCGCCGACACGACGAAGGTCAATGGCCTGCTCGACCGCATCGCCGGCCTGAAGAAGGGCTGGCCGATCGCGAAGACCGAGGCCGCAGCCGAGCGCTTCAAGGTCACCGAAAAGGTTCATGAGCGCCGCGTGGTGCTGACGAGCGGCGGCAGCCGGGTCGGTGCGCTCCTGGTCGGGACCTCGCCGGCGTATCGCCAGGTGCATGTGCGGGCCGGCGATGCCTCTCCGGTCTTTGCCGTCGAGCTGGCGACCTACGACATCGGCGCGGAGCCCAGCGCCTGGATGCAGCACGACATGCTGGACACGCCGCGCGACAAGATCGCCAGCGTCAATGTCGGCGACGTCACCATCGATGGCAAGGACGGCAAGTTCACGCTGGCGGGGCTCGGCAAGGACGAGAAGCCGCGGCCCGACAAGATCGACGCCCTGGTCAGCGCGATGGCGCATCCCCCCTTCGATAACGTGCGCGGCAAGGGCAAGGCGGCGCTGGCGCAGACGGATGCGCCCGACGTCACCGTCACGCTGAAGCGGACCGATGGAAGCGCGCTGACCTATCGCTACAAGAAGGACGCCGGTGGGGGCTATCTGTTCACGCGGTCGGCGGAGGACTATCTCTTCCATGTCAACGCCGACGCCGCCGCGCCGGTCGTGCCGGCCACGCGCGCGGCATTGATCGAGCCGCCGAAACCGGACAAGGCGCCGGACGCCAAGAGCTCGAACGACAACAGCTCGAACAATAAGAGTTCGGACAACAAGGGCGCAGACGCCAAGAACCCTGATGACAACGTTAAGAAGGCCGAGACCTCAGGCACCAAGACGGATCAGGCGCCGGCAGCGTCAGAGGCTGTTCCGCCGTCATCCCATGGCGCCGAGCAGGCCGCTCACGGCGGCGCGGAACCGCCAAAGTCGCCCGGCGGCTAGCGTACCGCGATGCGCAAATCCGGCTTCGCTGCGCAATCAGTGGAGCCGGATCACGACTTCCCAACACGGATCGACATCACCCGTCCGCCCTTGAGCTCGAAGGAGAACGCATGCGGCGGATAGGTCCAGAGCTCGACGCCCTTCAATTCGCTCGGCTCGAAATGGTTGGGCTGGCCGAACACCTTCACCAGATCGTCGGTGGGGGCGCCGAGACCGACGCTGCTGAGCTCGTAGCCCGGAGCCGTCGTGGTGCCGTCGCCGGTGACCTGCAGCGCGACGATCTTATCGGCGGCCACGGTGACCACGAAATAAGGATAGTGCTCGCGCTGGCCGACGAAGTAGATCCAGGCGACCTTGTCCTGCGCCTGCTTCAAGGTGCGGTGGGGCTGCCCGAGCGCAGCGGTCGCCGTGTCAGCACCGTCGCCGACTACCAGCGGGCCCAGCCGCATGCAGGCGCGCGCCATGACTGCGAGCAACAGCTCCTGTGACAGCTCGCGCGGCGGGGTCACGACGCAGCCGAAGCCGGCGCCGGCGCGCTTCCATTCGCCGCGCAGGTCCTTCAGATCGGCAGGAACGGCTGGCGCCGGTGGTGAGGGGGCCGGACGTGCCGGCGGCGGCGACGCCGGTCGCGGCGCCGATTGTGCATGCGCCGATGGCGAGAGCCACCCGGTCAGCATCGCCGCGGCGATCCCCACAAGCACCGCTTGAATGCGGCCCCCAGTCTTCACCATGTCGACGCCTACTTCCCACGCTTGCCCAGACCGCCAAAGGCGTCGGGATCGAACTTCCTCGGATCCACCGGCTCGTAGCGTGACCACTCCATGTCGGCAATCCCGTCGTATTGCTTAGTCCACCCGGAATCCACCGTCGCGTTGCCTTGCGCAACGGGCCGCAACTCGAAATGCATGATCTTGCCGGGGCCGGCCTCGGCGATCTTCTCGCCGCGCTTGAAGCGCGCGCCGACGGCCGGCATCTCGCCTTTGCCATCGACCAGACGACCGAGATGGGCATAACGGGTGAAGAGGACAGCGCCGTTCGGATAGCTGTGCTTGAGCACGACGTAGCGCCCGCAGCCGCCGACAAGCGGCAGGTCAGCGGGCGCCTGATCGGCCGCCTCCACCTTGACCACGACGCCATCCTCCATCACCCCGATCGGTGCCCCCTCCGTCCCGGCGTCGACATCGATACCGGGATGATCGCGCAGCGACCAGCAGCCGCACGAGGCCATTCCGGCTTCGGACGGCTGCTGCTGAGCCGGCGCGGCTGGCTGCACCGTCTGGAATTCGTTGACCAGCAGTCCGGGTCCCTCGGCGGAGGTGTAGATGTGGACGGCATAGAGCGTCAGCTTGCCGCCGACCTTCACCTCGCGCGGCAGGAAGCCATAAACGATGTCCTGCACGAAAACCTTGAGCTCCCGCCCCTTGGATGAACGCACCGTGATGCAATTCGAGACGCCGAGCTTCTCGACCTGGTCGAAGCCCGACATCGCCATCGACTTCTTCAAGAACCCCGTCTGACATGGACCCCCGGCACTCGCGAGGATGACCTCGAGCTTGAACGGCGCACCCGTCTTGATGTCGACACCCTTGGCCGGGCGCGGCAGCGCCAGAAGGTCGTCGAGACCGGCCTCCTTGTAGCGGGCGTAGTCGAACGCGGCTTCGGCGCGGTGGCCGCTGAGGACCACCAATGCCAGCAGGGTGAACACACCCCGGCGCGCGGCACGCGTGACTTTCATCTCACCACCCCCACTCACCGGTCGATCCCCCCGCGAGCCTACACGACAGGGCCGCACCCCGGCTACAACTGCTGCGTGATGAAGAATCCGCCGCGCAGGCCGGCCACAAAAAGTTCGTCCAAGGCAGATCATGATGTCGGATCGCGGCCGGCGGCTGCGTCCTTGGATCAAGCCGGATCGCGACGAGCCGGCGCGATCACAACCCCGAGCGCCGCGTCGTGAACCAGCGCGCGGCCTGCACTGAAATGGAAGGAAGCCCTGCCATGGCAAAGCCCAAGAACACGATCTGTCTGTGGTTCGACAAGGACGCAGAGGCCGCCGCGCGCTTCTATGCCGAGCTGTTTCCGGACAGCAAAGTGACGGCAGTCCATCGCGCGCCGGGTGACTACCCTTCCGGCAAGGCTGGCGACGTGCTCACGGTGGAATTCACCGTCTGCGGCATCCCCTGTCTCGGCCTCAATGGCGGACCTGCGTTCACCCACAACGAATCCTTCTCGTTCCAGATCGCCACCGATGATCAGGCGGAGACGGACCGCTATTGGACTGCCATCGTCGGCAATGGCGGCCAGGAAAGCCAGTGCGGCTGGTGCAAGGACAAATGGGGCATCTCCTGGCAGATCACGCCGCGCGCGCTCACCGATGCGATGACCGAAGGCGGCGCCACCGCCAAGCGCGTCTTCGGCGCGATGATGACGATGAAGAAGATCGACGTCGCAGCAATCGAGGCGGCCCGGCGCGGGTGACGCCCGCGCGAAGCCGGAGCCCGTCGCGGCGTTCCGGCCCTACGGGCGCAGGCAGCGCAGATGGAGGAACAGCGGCACGCGCAGCCAGCGCCGGCTGCTGTCGCGGGTGATCGCCGCTTCGGGGATCGACGGCTCGCGCAGCGCCTCGATCAGGAAGCCCGCCTCCTCCAACGCCGCAAAATAGCGCTGCAGAGGACGATGCGCGCTGTGAAAGATGATGCTGAAGCCGTCGCGCTCCATCGGATCGCTGTAGTTGAAGGAGTCCAGGTAGCTCCCCTGGATCACGAACGGCGCGTCCGGCGCCAGGCTGGCGAAGCGGCCGGCCGAATTGAGCGGATGGACGATCGCCATGCACAGCCGGCCGCCGGGCCTCAGCACTCGCGCCGCCTCGCGCACTGCGGCCGGCATCGCATCGACGTCCTGCAGCGACATGAAGGCGATCGCGAGATCGGCGCAGGCATCGGCCAGCGGCAGCGATGCCGCATCGGCGCGCACGACGGAGATGGCGGGATCGGCGGCGCGCGCCGCCGCGATCAGCGAGGGCGAAGCGTCGATGCCGATCACCCTGTGCCCCGAGGCGTTGAGATGACGCGACAACCGGCCCTCGCCGCAGCCGATGTCGAGCGTCAGCGCACCCGGCCCCGGCAGCAGGCTGGTGAACTGCTCGCGATGATGGCGCCAGAAGCTGTCATGGCCCGGCGCCCTCGCCCAGGCGAGCCACTGGGCGGCCTGATCTTCCCATTGCTGGCGCAGATTCATGGCGGCTCTCGTAAGAGGTCAACTCAAGAGCCGCGCGTCTTAGACCTCTTTCCGGGGCCTGTCATGTGACGTTTTGGCAGCAGCCCGCTCAACCGCGCGCGGACGGGCTGCAGATCTCCTCGAGAAAATCGAGGAAGGCGCGGGCGCGCGAGGAGATCAGCTTGCGGCTCGGAAAGATCGCGGTGAGCTGCGCGGCGCGGGTGTCGAACACGACCCCCCTGCCGATCTCGACGAGCCGGCCCTCGCCGAGCAGCTCGACGCAATAGTGCTCCGGCAGAAAGGAAATGCCGGCGCCGTGGGCGACGGCGCGGCGCACCGCCAGCGGATTGTTGATGCGGGCGACATGCGCCCCGACGTCGAAGCGGACGAGATGACCATGCTGCTTGATCACCAGGGTGCGGTCGCCGTAGCGGCGCTCGCAGATCATGAGATGGCGCTCAAGCGCGCGGACGTCCTCGCCGATGTCGTGCGCGGCGAGATAAGCGGGGCTGGTCACCCAGATCAGGCGGCCGCCGATCAGCACCTTTTGCGCCAGCTCGGAATTCTCCTGCACGCCGACCACGACCGCGATGTCGAAGCGGTCGGCCAGCATGTCGATCGCGCGCGTCGTCGCCTCGACGTCGAGCTCGATCCGGGGATAGCGGCGGTGGAATTCGGCGAGCTGCGGCGCCAGGATCTCCTCGCAGAACGCCGGCGGCAGCGCCACCGAGAGCCGGCCGCTGGGGACGCCGGAGAGCCCGGTCATGACCGCGTCGGCCTCCGAGACCTGGTCCAGGATCTTCTGACATTGCTGGAAGAACAGCTCGCCCTCGCGGGTCACCCGGACGCGCCGCGAGTTGCGGTCGAACAGCCGGATGCCGAGGTCCTGCTCGAGCCGGGCGACCGATTTGCTGACCGAGGATTTCGGCATGCCCAGCGACCGCGCGGCACCGGTCATGCCGCCGGTCGCCACCACCGCATGGAACACCGGAATGTCCTCGATCCGCCATTTCATCCTAGGGCTCTCGTTCGTCAAGAGAAACGATCCGTGCACATTAGCATGATTGTCTAGCAGGGGAAACTTCGTAAGGTCGGCCCCGGCGCGGCCGCGGGTAACAGTCAGCCGCGGCCCATTTCGCGGAGGGACACATGGCCCGGATCATCGGCGGCATCGGCGCATCGCACTCGCCCACCATCGGCTTCGCACTCGACACCAACAAGCAGAACGACCCGGCCTGGAAGCCGATCTTCGACGGCTTCGCGGTCGTACGCGATTGGGTGAAGCAGAAGGACATCGACGTCCTGTTCATGATCTACAATGATCACATCACCTCGTTCTTCTTCGATCACTACTCGGCGTTCGCGCTCGGCATCGACGACCGCTATGTCGCGGCCGACGAGGGCGGCGGACCGCGCGACGTGCCGCCGGCGAAGGGGCATCTCGGCCTGTCGCAGCACATTGCGATGGCGATGGTCGCCGACGAGTTCGACATGTCGTTCTTCCAGGGCAAGCCGGTCGATCACGGCCTGCTGTCGCCGCTGTCGATGATGGGCGATGCCAGCGGCCCGTGGCCGGGCCGCGTGGTGCCGCTTCAGGTCGGCGTGCTGCAGCTGCCGATCCCCAATGCGAAGCGGATGTGGAAGCTGGGCAAGACGCTGCGCAAGGCGATCGAGAGCTATCCGGAGGATCTGAAAGTCGCCATCTTCGCCACCGGCGGGCTGTCGCACCAGGTGCATGGCGAGCGTGCCGGCTTTCTCAACGAGGACTGGGACAACGAATTCCTCGATCTGCTGGAAAAGGACCCGGAGCGGCTCACGGCGATGCGGATCGCCGATTATGCGGTCAAGGGGGGCATGGAAGGCGCCGAGGTGATCATGTGGCTGATCATGCGTGGTGCGCTGTCGGACAAGGTGAGGCTCGTGCACAGGCAGACCTACACGCCGTCGGTGACCAACATCGCGACCCTGGTGTTCGAGGATCTCGGCGGCACGCCGGATCCGCAGGAGGTCGCGGCCTATCGCGCGCATATCGGACACGAGCTCGCGGGCGCCGAGACGCTGGCTGGCACCTATCCGTTCACGCATGGCCGCAGCCAGGCCAATTTCCGCATCAACGACTTCCTGCACCGGCTCGTGATCCCCGCGCATCGCAAGAGATTTGTTGAGGAATTCGACGCGCTCGCGGACGAGTACGAGCTCACGGGCGAGGAGCGCGAGCTCATCAAGAACCGCCGCTGGATCGAGATGATCAGGCGGGGCGTCAGCTTCTTCGTGCTGGAGAAGATGGCCGCGGTGATCGGCGTCTCCAACCCGGAGGTCTACGCAGCCTTCCGCGGCGAGACCCTGGAGGCGTTCCTCAAGACCCGCAAGGTGCCGATGCGCTATTCCGTCGCCGGCGGCGCCAAGGCGGATGCGATCGACGCACATTGACTGGCGCGCACGACCTGCGCCGCCCGGAACGGGCGACGCAGATCATGTCTTCGGCAGGTCGATGCCGCGCGCCTTGGCCCAGCGCTCCAGCACCTTGCGCTCACCGGCGTGAGCCACGCGGTTGGCGAAGCCACGCACCTGCACCGCGCGACGCTGCCGATCGAGCTCGATCGTCAGCAGCCGCTGCGCCGCGCCGCCATGGCGATGCCGCAGCGACCAGATCGAGGAATGGCCGGCGATGCACCTCGTCGCGTAGCTCGACACGCAGTGACGCATGGCCCTGGACTCCGCGACGAGGTCCTCCGCGGTCCGCAGCTGCGTGATCACATATTCGTCACGCTTGGCGAAGGCCTTGGCCGACGGACTCCACGACCAGTCCGCGAGTTGCGCGCCCGGCCAATGCGCCGCAAGCTCCGCCGCCTGCGCTGCCGAACGGTGACGCGCCATCTCGGCACGCCGGCGCGCCGCCTCGATGCGGGCGATCACCGCGAGATCGCGGTGCCATTCCCGCGCCAGCCGGCGCAGCGCCGCGAGCGAGCGGCCCTTGAGGCTGAACGCCCGCTCGCGCCGGCGACGGTCGGCGATGTAGTCGCAGAGATCGTCGATCTCCTCGACGGTGGTCGGCTGCGCGCAGAAGAACTGCGCCGCCTCGCGCCAGAACGCGTGCTCGCCGCGCGGCGTCCGCGCGATCCGGGACCGGGTGATCCGCGACACGATCGCCGGATCGCCCGTGTAGGACCGCGCGATCGCCTGCCAGATCGCCTCGTCGAAGCCGACCTGCCCGAAAGGATGGAGGAAGCCGTGAACCTCCTTTCGCGACAGGAACGCCGACGCGCCAGCCTTGTACAGCGAGCCGCCACCGGCTGCCGCGATGTACCAGCGCTTGCGACGGACGATCTCGTCGTGGCCGAGCCCCGACGCCTCGATCCAGATCTGCTCCAGATGCGAAGGCACGGGATAGCGCGCGAACAGATGCCGCGCCGCCGCCAGCCGCAGGCGCGCGGCATCGCGCGTCTTGAGCTGCGGCTTCCAGCTCTCGGGATCCCGGATGATGTCGGCTTCGAAGCCACGCCCCGCCTCGCGGATCGCGTTGTGCAGATCCGGCGGCGGCCGCGTCGGCCGTGCCGCACGGCGCAGCGTCAGCTCATAGGCTTCAACTCGCGCGCGCTCGGCCTCCTGCCGTCGTGCAATCGATGACTTTGCCATTGTCGTTCAACATGATCGAGAAACTATCAGCCGGACGCACTGCGGGCGTCGGCACGGATCGTGTCGCGCACAGTGGATTCGACATGGCTGATGGCCTCTCGCGTTGAACACCGTCGGGGTTGAAACGGGCGACGCTGATACATCCAATCTGCAGCGAGCACAAGCGGAAAAGCCGCCGCGCTCCGCGGCGAACGCGGTTTGGCCTCGCCCTTGCATCGGTTTCTCATGAGCCGGCTCGCAAGATGGAGTTGTCAGATGTCCGACAGCCTGCACACGGTCGTCGTGGCCAAGAAGGCCATCGAGGCGCACAACATGGCCTCGTTCGAGCTCGTTCCGGCGGACGATCAGCCGCTGCCGGGCTTCACCCCCGGCAGCCATATCGACGTCACATTGCCGAATGGACTGACGCGGCAATATTCACTGCTGAACAGCGCCTCAGAGCGCAACCGCTACTGCATCGGCGTGTGGAAGGACGGCAACAGCCGCGGCGGCTCCAAGGCGCTGCATCTCGACATCAACGAGGGCGACCGGCTGCAGGTCAGCCGCCCGCGCAACCGCTTCAAGATCCCCAAGGACACCAAGCGCGCCTTGCTCGTGGCGCGTGGCATCGGCGTGACGCCGATCCTGTCGATCGCCGACACGCTGAAGGCCAAGACCATCCCGTTCGAGCTGCACTACGTGTTCGCGCTGATGTCGCCGGACTCGTTCCGCGGCACCATCGAGGCGTCGCGTTTCGCCGAAGACACCAGATACTACAAGGAATCCAGCGAGGACAATCAGTTGCTGAAGGCCGCCGAGCTGCTGGCCGACCGGCCCGACGACACGCAACTGTTCATCTGCGGCGTCGACTGGTGGATGGATCCGATCATCGCGCTCGCCAGGCAGAAGGGCTTTGCCGAGGAGCGCATCCATGTCGAGCGGTTCACCGCCAAGGCGGCGGCCGCGCTGCTCGACAAGGTGTTCGACGTCACCATCAAGAGCACCGGCGCGACCTTCAAGATCTCCGGCGACAAGACCGTCACCGCCTTTCTCGAGGAGAACGGCGTCAAGATCGCGACCTCCTGCGAGCAAGGGATGTGCGGCACCTGCAAGACACGGGTGATCGACGGCGAGATCGATCATCGCGACAAGCGCCTCTCCGCGGCCCAGCGCGCCGAGGGCTATTTCCTGCCGTGCGTGTCGCGCGCCAAGGGCGACCGGCTGGTGCTCGATCTCTAGCAGGCATCCGCCGTGACCAGCGAGACCGATCTGTGGCAGACCGCGTGGATCATCGCCCAACAGCACGGGACCGAGGGGCCGGCGTTCGCGGCCCGCATGGCCGACAGCTTCAAGCTCGGCCACAAGCTCGCCGCGCATCGGGCGTGGCTGTCGATCGCGGCCAAGGTCACCGTGCTGATCGACGCCAGCGCATCGGCCGGCGCGCACCGGCATTGAAATGTCGAGAAGCCCACAGTTCCGGTCGCGCTGTTCGGAATCGGACACGCTCTCCCGTCGCGTCACTCCGAGACGATGCGCAGCGAGGCGCTCGGATTCCAGATCCACCGGCCGTGGCGATGAGCTCCGAGCCCGCGCCCGACCGGCGCATTCCAAAATGACGATGCGGAGGCAGTTGCGGCCGTTCGGAACGGTTCTTGCTCCGCCCGACGCCGTTACCGAGCGACCGTCCAACATGCGCGACCGCGCAGGTCGCGCCTTGTGAGGAAGCATGTCCGTGTCATCGTCCGGCACGGCGGACGTCCCAGCCGCCGCCGACATCGCGTTGGCCTATCACGCCCGCACCAAGCACAGTCTCAAGCGCTATGCGGCGGGACCCGAGACGCTGGACTGGGACGCGCAGCCGAATCCGTTCCGCGAGTTCGCCGGCAGCCCTCGGCTGCATCTGCCGCTGACCTCGGACCGTCTCGCCGTGAGCTTCGCCGAGGCCTGCGACGCCACGGCGCCGGTCCAGCCGTTGACGATCGACCGCGTCGCGCTGCTGCTCGAACTGTCGTTCGGGCTGGCCGCATGGAAGGAGCTTGGCCCGGATCGCTGGGCGCTGCGCTGCAATCCCTCCAGCGGCAATCTGCATCCGACCGAGGCCTATGTCATCGCGGAGAACGTGCCGGGGCTCAGCGACGGTCTTCACCACTATGTCAGCCGCGATCACGCGCTTGAGCAACGTTGCCGTCGCGGCACGACATCACCCGGCGAGCCGCGACTGTGGCTCGCGCTGTCCTCGATCCATTGGCGCGAGGCGTGGAAATATGGCGAGCGTGCGTTCCGCTACTGCCAGCTCGACCTCGGACATGCGATCGGCGCCGTCAGTTACGCCGCCGCTGCGCTGGGCTGGAGCGCGCACGTGATCGACGGCATCGACAGCGCGCAACTCGCAGCACTGATGGGACTCGATCGCGCGGATGATTTCGCCGGCGTCGAGACCGAGGACGCCGATGTGCTGCTCGCGATCGTGCCGCGCGATGCGCGCTCTCGGCCGCCGACCGCCCTGCCATCGCCGGCCAAGATCGACGACAGTTGGAAGGGCCAGGCGAACCGGCTCGATCGCCATCCGCTCTATCGCTGGCCCGTCATTCCCGAGGTGAGCACGGCCACGGCCGGTGCGGCGCAGGATGCGGTCTCCGTTCCGTCGCAGTGCCCGCCGCTGCCGCGGCGATCACGGGCGCGCGCGGCCGAGCTCATTCTCGGCCGGCGCAGCGCGCAGCGCTTCGACGCCAGATTCACGATGGACCTCGCAGCGTTCCTTCACCTTCTCGACGCGCTGCTGCCGCGCGCCGCGCCGCCATGGACCGCCTGGCCATTCGCGCCACGGCTGCATCCGCTGCTGTTCGTCCACCGCGTCGACGGCCTCACGCCCGGGCTCTATGCGCTACCGCGCAACGGCGAGGCGGAGAGCAGCCTGCGGCGCGCGCTGCGTCCCGACTTCGACTGGCAGCACGTCGAGCGCGCAGCCGACCATCTGCCGTTGTTCCGGCTGCTGCCGACCGACAGCCGCGGCGTGATCCGCACCGCGAGCTGTCACCAGGCGATCGCGGGCGATAGCTGCTTTGCGATGGCGATACTCGCCGAGTTCACGCCTGCCGTGAGCGACCATCCGTGGCGCTATCGGCAACTGCATTGGGAGGCCGGCCTGATCGGCCACGTACTCTACCTTGAAGCCGAAGCGGCGGGCCTGCGCGGCACCGGCATCGGCTGCTTCTTCGACGACTCCGTGCACGAGATGCTCGGCGTCGTCGCAGCCGATTTCCAGACGCTCTACCACTTCACCGTCGGCCGTGCCCTGACCGATGACCGCATCACGACACTGGCCGCCTATCCGGGCCGCACACGCAACGAAGCGGGAGACCTGCGATGAGACCGCGCATTCCGTTCCAGCGCATCGACGTCGACCACGCGGCCGAGCTGCTGCAGCGCGACGACGTGCTGCGCTTCGACGTCCGCGACCCCGCCTCGTTCGACACTGCGCATTTGCCCGGCGCGCGGCATCTCACCCAGCGCAATCTCTCCGAAATCATCGCCGGCACGACCAAGCGCACGCCGATCCTGATCTACTGCTATCACGGCAATGCCAGCCAGGAGTATGCGCAGACCTTCTCCGATTTCGGCTTCGCGGAGATCTATAGCCTCGACGGCGGCTATGAGGCGTGGCGCCAGCGTTATCCCGCGCGGAGCGACGCGGCGAACGTCGGTCCGGCCCTGGCGGCGTGGCTCGCCGCCGAGGGCTTTCCCGCCGACGACGTCGACGCCATCATCGCCAATCGCACCACGCCGCTGATGAAGGCGGCACATCTCGGCAACGTCGCCGTCATCCGCGAGCTGCTCGCTGCCGGCGCCGACGTCACCGCCAGGAACGCCGACGGCAACAACGCAGTGTGGCTCGCCTGCGTCGGCCGGCATCTCGCCGCCATCGACGCGCTGGTCGAGGCCGGCATCGATCTCGACAACAGCAACGACAATGGTGCCACCGCGCTGATGTATGCGTCGTCCTCCGGCAAGGCCGAAATGGTCGCGCATCTGCTGGCCAAGGGCGCGGACATCAGCACCGAGACGCTGGACGGCTTTTCCGCGCTCGACATGGCCGCCTCGCTCGAATGCCTCACCTTGCTGCGCCGCGCCGCCAAAGCGGCGGCGTCGAAGGCGGCCGCGCCCGAGGCCCGGCCATGAGCGTCATCGAGCACGATTTCGGCATGCAGCAGCGCCAGGTCGAACGCCGGTTTCGCACGCTGCTCAGCCTCGATGCGCTGCACGAGGCCAATGTCCGCGCCAATCCCATTCCCTATCTGGAGCGCGCCAGCGAGCGCATCTATCAGCTCGAGAAGGCCCTGTTCGATGCGCTGCAGGCGGCGACGACCGCAGCCGACTCCGGCGATGAGACGATAAGCATCGGCAAGGCCGAGCATCAGCGCCTGCTGCAATGCCGGGCGATCGTGGAGCGCGCCTATGCGCAACTGGTCGCCGATCAACCCGAAACCTGAATCAACGACGAGATGGAGTTCGAGATGTCGAGTGACGGCTTCTTCGTGGACTGGGACGGCAATCTGCGCAGCGCCGCCGATCCCGGCGGCGGCTATCTGTGCGACATCGACACGGTCGCACGCTATGTCGCGGTGACGACCAAGAACGGCACGCTGGTGCACGAGGCGACCTTCTTCAAGACGACGGCCGATGTCGAGAAAGCCGGCATCAAGGCGCCGCTGGTGCCCGGAAGTCATCCGTGGGGCGCGAAGGCGGATGGGTTCTGAGCCCCCATCACCGTGACGACGTCGTTGCGAGCGCAGCGAAGCAATCCACGACCACGCGCGCGGCCCTGGATTGCTTCGTCACCCCCGCTCCACGCAATGACGGGCGGATGGAAGAATGCCTCACTCGGGATGGATCATGATCTCCATGGTCTCGTCGAGATCGTCGAACGGATCGGGAAAGCTCGTATCCTCCACCAGCGCGACGCCGCACAGGCAGACCTCGCCGTCGATGACCGCGAGCGCGATCGGCTCCAGGCTCTGGCCCTCGCAATCACCGCTGGTACACAATCCGGTGTCGATCTCGAAGATCGCGCCATGGCGGCCACAGCGCAGCATCGTGCGCTCCGCGTTGAAGAATTGGCCGCTGCCGATGTTCAGCCATTTGCCTTCGTGCGGGCAGCTGTTGACATAACCGACGAAGCCGCCGGACACGGTATGGATGATCACGATCGGAAACGGCCGCGCCTCGCCATTGTCGCCGATCCGCGACAGGCTGAACGCCCTGGCTTCACCCGGCGCGATGCTCGTCGTCGGACAGATGACGAAGACTTCCGGCTCACGTTCCGTCATGCGCGACGCTCCCTCAACGAGGCGACGGAGCTGCGGAACCGTGAAGAGTCTCCTGTCGCAAACCTGACGGCAGCGGCCCGAACTGGCGGGCCTCGGCGCGTCACTCTCGATCTGTCCCGATCCTTGCATGAAGCATGCCGCCTGCGCGCGCGATGTCGGCTTGGAGACAATGATGGCCACGATGAAGTTGTATATGACGCCGGGATCGTGCTCGACCGGCATCCACATCATCCTCGAAGAGCTCGAGGAGGTGTTCGAGGCCCATATCGTCAATCTCCCGGCCGGAGACAATTTCAAACCCGATTATGTGGCCATCAACCCGAAATCGACGATTCCGGCGCTGGTGCGCAGCGACGGCAGTGTGCTGACGGAAGTGCCGGCGATCGCCTATTGGCTCGGCCGCTCGCGGCCACGCGCCGGATTATGGCCTTCGGATATCGAGACCGAAACGCGGCTGCTCGAAGCCATGAGCTACATTGCCGGTACCGTGCATGGCCACGGCTTCGCGCGCATTTTTGCGACGCCGACCTTCAGCCGCAACGAGGCCGACCAGGAGTCCGTGCGCGCGCTCGGCCGCAACATCGTCGTGAAAGGCTTCGCAGTGCTCGACAAGATGCTCGGCACGCGGCCCTATCTCGGCGGCGAATTCTCCGTGGCGGATCCGATCCTGTTCTACGTCGCGTTCTGGGCCGACAAGACCGGCATTGCGCTGCCGGCCAACCTGCTCGCGCACTACCGGCGGATGCTGGCGCGGCCGGTCGTGCAGCGGGTGCTGCGCGAGGAAGGCTACAATCCGGCGACGCTGGGGAAGACGACGACGCCGTGACTACTCCGCGGCTTCCGGCAGCAGCGCGTGGTCTCCGAGATCGATGCCGCGGAAGATGGCGCAGCGGCGGAAGACCTCGATGGTCGGACGGACGCCCTTGTGGTGGCAGTATTTGGCGACCAGCTTGGCCAGCCCCTTGATGTCGCGGCCGGAGGCACCCGGGAACGTCTCCACCAGCGGCTCCACCAGGCCGGCATCGATCTTCAAGCCGAACTGCTCGCACATCACCCGCCAGATCCGGCCGCGCGCTGCGGCGTCCGGCGCCTGGAACTTGATCAACGCAATGCAGCGCGACACGATGGCTTCGTCGATGTCGTCGATGCGGTTCGTCGTGAGGAACAACAGCCCATTGAAATATTCCAGCACGCGCAGGAACACGCCGACGACGGCATTCATCGTCATGTCGTCCTCGCGCCGCTTGATGTAGACGTCGGCCTCGTCGATCAGCATGACCGCGCCCCAGCGCTGCGCCCGGGTCAGCGCATCCTTCAGCGCGCCCTCCATTGCCGCGACGTTCAGCCCGAGCTGGCCGGAATGCACGCGATAGAGCGGCCGGCCGATGATCTCGGCGTAGACCTCCGCCGTCAGCGTCTTGCCGACCCCGGGCGGGCCTGCGCACAGCACCGTAGTGCCGCCCGACTTGCCGGCGACGATGTCGTCCATCAGCAGGTCCATCTCGGCCGTGAGAATGTCGATCAGGTCGGTCTGCTCCTCCGGCAGCACCAGCTTCTGCTTGAGCTCGGGCTGATAGGCGTAAGGCACCATGTCGTCGGCGTGCACCCAGAGATAATGGTGCAGGTCGAGATGGAACATCAGCATGTAGGGATGGACGGGGATCTTGCAGAAGAGGCCCTTCGGGATCGCCGCCCTGGAGTCCGCGACCTCCTGCTCGGCATCATAGAGATTGCTCTTGGCGGCCTTGCGCAGGTACTGCCCGAGAATGTCGCCGGTGACCTCGAGCGTCAGCGCCCGCTCGGTGAGAACGCCCTCGTCGTTGACGAGGCGCGCGCTGCCGCCGCCCGACGACAGCACGATCACGTCCTTGCGCGACCAGTCCATGTCGCGATGCGAGGAGTTCGGATCATCGGCGAAGAAGCCGATGCCGCGGCCGGAGAACTGCGCGCCATAGCGGCCGCGCCAGGCGAAGTACCGCTCGGCCGTCTCATCGTAGGCGGATATCAGCTCGGGCGTCTCCTTGAGGAAGCCCTTGGCGGCGAAGATCTCGGCGACCGTCCTGCCGACGATGTCGCCGGCGGAGATGCGCAAGGTGGACGTGGTGATCGCGCCCTTGGCATTGGCCTTGAGCTCGATGAAGACACGGCCGGCCTCGTCGTTCGACGGCGCCGTGTAGTCGAGCCGCGTCACGACATAGGGCAACGGACGGCTGGCGACGTTGGCGGTGAACATCCAGCCGCGGATGGCGCCCGAGATCAGGTAGCGCGCAATCGCCGGCAGCACCGATTCCAGCTCGTGCTCGGCGAAGCGGGCGCCGGAATCGGCAAAGGCGCGCTGCAGGGTCGCGATCTGCGCCGCACGGGCGTGCCATTCGGGACCGGCCTTCTGGTAGCTGTCGCGCAGGAAGTCGAGCTCGGCGGTCGCGAGCTGCGCCACGTCGACCTCGACCCTGTCGCCGAAGCGCAACTGCTCCTTCAGCGAGGCGAGGTGCGGAAAGGCCGCCGCCATCGCCTCGATGGTCGGACGTTCGATCTGCAGCTTCATGGTTCGCATCTCGATGCCGCCCCACTCACGACGGCACTCTCGTCGGCGGGCGCATCGCCGCGTCCGCCTTCGCCAGCAGCAGACGGTTCGCGGCGAGCGAGAATTCCTGCCAGGCGGCGGCGATGTCGCGCAGGATCGTCTGCACATAATCCTTCGACGGCTTGTGCTCGAACGGAAAGTTCGACAGCGCGCAGGAGGTGCGGTTGAAGGCTATGGCATCGTCGAGCAGCGACTGCATGACATCGCGAAACGGCTTCTGGATCTCCGGCATCAGGACGGAGCGTCCGCGCTCGACGGCAACGTCGCGCATGTCGAAGGTCAGTGCGTCCAGCACCTGCAGCGCCGCAGCGAACACCTGCTCGGTGGCTCCGAGAAGAGCGAGCTGGGTCAGTTGCTCGCGCTGCTGCGCGGCGAGGCCGCGATTGAGCCGCTGCCGATAGTCGTCGAACGCGGCGTCACGCTGCGCGGCGACCCAGGCGCCGAACCAGGCGAGGCTCGCGGCGTTGCCCGACAGCCCGTCGCCGGTCGCGGCGACCGCGCGCGGCACGGCGGTCTCGCCGATGCCCCGGGCGATCGCGCGCTCGATGCGCCTGGCGGCGTTCAGCGCGCCTTCGAGATAGCCGGCCGCGTGGCTTGCGGTTTCAGCGCCGCCAAGATACAGCCGCCCGTCCCACAGCGCCCGCCGCAGCATCGGATTGGCGATCTCGCTGTGCTCGCCGCGTGGCGTGGTGCGATCCAGTGCGCTGCAGGTGAAGCGCTCGGCCGCCCAGTCCTGGTAGTGCTGCTCGCCGCCTTCCAGCGCGGAGCCGAACAACTGCACCATCTGGCTGTCCATCAGCAACGGCAGCCCGACGCTGAAGGCCGCGCGCAGATCGGGCGAGAATGCGAGGAAGCCGCCGAGCGCAGCGCGGTCGCCACCCGCATCGCAGGCCTCGAAGATCTCGCCGATCACGGCCTGCTCGTGGCTGACGAACGCATTGCCGGATCGGCCCTGGTCGCGCCAATGCGCCTGGTCGTAGGCGATCACGACCTTGGCCTGCGCCGCCATCCAGGTCTCGGCGCCACGCATCGCCTCGAAGGTCGCGTCGTCCAGCTCGGGAAAGAAGCCGACGTGGTCGATCAGCAGCCGCGGCGGCAGCGCGAGCACGGCGCGCCTGGCCTCGATCGCGACCGATTCCGTTGCTGTGGCGAAGATCAGCCGCACATGCGTGCCGCAGTCGACGATGCGCATCAGCTCATGGCCGAGATGGATAAAGGGCTGCGGCAGATCGCGTGCCAGCGCCTCGATCAATTTCGCCATGCCGCCGGAGAGCCGGCGCGCGCCCTGGTGGACCGGCGGCCCGCCGATCTGCTCGGCCGGCTTGTCCGCCTCTCTCAGATGAAGATGCGTGCCATCATCGTGCTGGGCAAAGTCGGACAGGCCGAGCTCCGCGACCAGGCCGGCGAGCAGCGGCTGGGTGTCCGGCCAGAACCAGGTCGGGCCGAGGTCCAGCGCAAGCCCGCCCTTGCTCCTGGCCGACAGCACCCGCCCGCCCAGGCGATGTCGGGCTTCGAACAAAGCGAACGTGCTGCCGCGCTGCTGCAGGCTGCGCGCGAGTGCCATTCCGCACAATCCACCTCCGACAATGGCCGTTTCGAGCATGGCAGGACCTCGGCTGATGCGTTGCGATCGCGTCTCGACCGGGTCCTGCAAAAAGCTTGCAAGTTTTTGCAGGCGCGCGCGTGTGCGTTTCCAAACATTGCTTGATTTTCGCAACGGCTTGGCTCACCTCATCACAATGAGCGACGAGCGCGAGATCCTGGCCGCCAATGCGGCCTTCTATGCTGCCTTCACGGACGGTGATTTCGCGGCGCTCGTCGCCCTCTGGGCCGATCGCGACGGTATCTCCTGCATTCATCCCGGCTGGCCGGCGATCGTCGGCCGCGCCGCCGTGATCGGCAGCTGGCGCGATATCCTCGCCAACCCGGGCCGGCCGAACATCGTCTGTGCGGATCCGCACGCGATCGTCAGCGGCGATCATGGTCACGTGCTCTGCATCGAGCTGGTGGATGGCGCGGCGCTCGCCGCGGCCAATCACTTTGCGCGCATCGACGGCGCCTGGCGGATGATCCACCACCAATCCAGCCCGATCGCGCAGCTCGCGACACCGGAAGACGACGCCGACGGCCATCGCCTCCACTGATCGTCGCATCTGGCACGAAACTTGATGTGTCCTCCCTGACCGGCAGCAATGTCGGAGATTGTTGATTTTCGTCGCGTCGGATTCGGACCGGATGTCCGTCTCCACGCAAGGCGATCTGCGAAGGCTGCGACCAGCAGTGTGCAGATGCCGACGGGAGACACGGGATGGCACGCGTTCTGACCGCCTATCTGAAGCGCAGCGATGTGCCGACGCGCACAGCGTTGCAGCACGCCATCGACCTCACGTTCGGCCAGGCGCGGGGAGCACTGGGATGAACATCACGGCTCCGCTACAGCCGACCGCGATCCACGCCGTTCCCGCCGAGCTCTGCGACTGCGGCTTCCGCTTGCTGATGATCAGGCAGTTCAACGTCGGCGCCGTGCCGCCGGCGTTCGCCATCATCGATCAGCGCGTCATGCGGATGCCGCAACGGCTCGGACGCCACGGCGTGTCGTTTGCCGCGACGTTCCTGCCCGAGGTGATGGCGTGGCTGATCGATCACCTCGGCCGTCCCTCGCTGCATGATGAGACCGGCCGCTCCTATCGCAATCCGCGCTGGCCGGTGGTGTGCTGGCATGACCAGGAACGCTACTGGCCGAGCGGCGCAGTCACGGTCGAGTGGTTCGCCGAGGTCGCGTTCCAGGATCACGCCTCTTGGATGGCGTTCCGTACCCATTGGCATGACGACCTGATGGGACGGAATGGCGACGTTCACGCCTCCGGTGGAGAAGCAGAGCTGTGCGACGAACGCGCAGCGGGAAAGGAATTTGCCGGCGAGGCGTTACAGCGAGCATGATTTGTCAAAGTCGGGGCGACGGCTTCAACGGCCCTTGTCCAGGCAGTCCTGCCGCGTGATAGTCGAGTGGCCACAGCAGTTGCGGAGGATCTCGTGCGCTACGTCTCGTGGTTTGAAGGCTGGCTCGGCACCTTCCGTTCCGAGCGCATGTCGGAGCAGAGAACGACCGAACGAAACGCCGCCGTTCTTCCGCGGCGGTCCGCCGGGCTCTCGAGCGAGGACCTGTTCTACATCGCCATGCTGGGACCGCACGTCTGACCGGCGCTGCTGCCGAGCGCAATCAGGGGCGGCGGGCTGGACAAACGGCCGCCATGCCGCCACACAGGTGCGACATCCCATGCGCCCCGGCCCGGGCTGCGCACCGTGATTGCCGCTCCATGCCGCAGGTTTGCTCCACGGACGCATGAACGGTTCCGGAAGCCGCGGCGGAGCTCACCTGCGGACTCCCGAATGACATCGCCGACGCCTTCTCGCCTGTTCCCGAATTCATCTGATCAGCCGCGCCTGATGGCTCCGACCGAGTTGCGGCGGCGCTGGCGCGCCGGCGAGGAGGTGGCGCTGCTCGACGTCCGCGAGGAAGGCCCCTATTCGCTGTCGCACCCGTTCTTCGCGGTGTCGCTGCCGCTGTCGCAGATCGAGCTGCGCATCCTCGATCTCGTGCCGCGGCTAAACGTGCCTGTCGTCGTCTATGACGATGACGAAGGCTATGCCGCGCGCGCGGTGCCGCGCATCCGGGCGCTGGGCTACACTGACGTGTCGGTCCTCGATGGCGGACTGTCCGGCTATGCGCGCCATGGCGAGGTGTTCCGCGACGTCAACGTGCCGAGCAAGGCGTTCGGCGAACTGGTCGAGGCGATCAGGCACACGCCGTCGCTGTCGGCCGACGAAGCCAAGGCCCTGATCGAGCGCGAGTCGAACCTGGTCGTGCTCGATGCCCGCCGCTTCGAGGAATACCGCACCATGAGCATTCCGCGCGGGGTCAGCGTCCCCGGCGGCGAGCTGGCGTTCCGGGCACGCGAGATCGCGCCGTCGCCCGACACCACGATCATCGTCAACTGCGCCGGGCGCACGCGCTCGATCATCGGCACGCAGTCGCTGATCAATGCCGGGCTGCCGAACAGGATCTATGCGCTGCGCAACGGCACGATCGGCTGGACGCTGGCCGGCCATCAGGTCGAACGCGGCAGGACCGCGCGCATGCTGGAGCGGCCAGCGGCGAGCTACGCGACCGCGCTGGCTGATGCCAAGGCCTGGGCCGAGCGCGTCGGCGTCGGCGTGCTGGATGCCGCGACCTTCGCGCGCCATCAGGCCGAGGCCGGGACGCGCACGCTGTATTGCCTCGACGTTCGCACGCCCGAGGAATATGCCAGCTCGCATCCAGCCGGCTTCGCGTCGGCGCCGGGCGGCCAGCTCGTGCAGGCGATCGACGAATGGGTCGGCGTCCGCGGCGCCCGTCTGGTGCTGTTCGACGACGACGGCGTGCGCGCGCGCATGACAGCGTCGTGGCTGAAGCAGATGGGCTGGGACGTGGCGGTCGTGGGACCGGATGTCGTTGCAGCGACCGAAACCGAAATCCGCCCTGCACGCCGACCGCTGCTGCCGCAACTTGGCGAAGCGACCATCAGCGCCGAGCAACTCGCGGCCGATCCCGCGGCGTGGACCGTCGTCGATCTCACACGCAGTCCGGGCTACAAGGCCGGGCACATTCCGCGCGCACATTTCGTGCTCGCGTCGCGCTTTGCCGACGATCTCGCCAAGCTGCCGGGCAACGTTCCGCTCGTGCTGACCAGCGACGACGGCGCCGAGGCGGCTTTCGCGCTGGCCGATGCACGCGCTGTGACACACCGCGAACTCCGCGTTCTCTCGGGCGGTACGCGGGCGTGGGTCGCTGCCGGGTATGCGTTGGACACGGAGCGGCACGCATGGATATCGCCTGCCGACGACGTCTACAAGCGTCCCTATGAGGGCACCGACAACGCGGCGGAAGCGATGCAGGCCTATATCGACTGGGAGCTGCAGCTCGTCGCCCAGCTCGCCAATGACAGCGTGTCGAATTTCCACGTGGTGTAGGTCGGCAACCGGACTCGACCTCGTCATTCCGGGGCGCCCGCAGGGCGAGCCCGGAATCCACTTCACCGGGGAGCATGAGGACAGATGGATTCCGGGCTCGCGCGACGCGCGCCCGGAATGACGATTGCGGATGCCGAAGAGCCTCGGCTAAGGGGCTCTGTCAGAGAATGTGCGGCGTATAGCGCTCAACGGCGCTGGTTGTAGACGTCGATGCAGACGGCGCCGAGCAGCACCAGGCCCTTGATGACCTGCTGATAGTCGATGCCGATGCCGAGGATGGACATGCCGTTGTTCATCACGCCCATGATCATGGCGCCGATGACAGCGCCGCCGACCCGCCCCACGCCGCCATAGGCCGAGGCGCCACCGATGAAGCACGCCGCGATGACGTCGAGCTCAAAGCCGAGACCGGCCTTCGGCGTCGCCGTGTTGAGACGCGCGGCAAAGATCAGGCCGGCCAGTGCCGCCAGCACACCCATGTTGACGAAGGTCATGAACACCAGCCGCTCGGTCTTGATGCCGGACAGCTTGGCGGCCTTGGCGTTGCCGCCGACCGCATAGATCTGCCGGCCGACCACGGTGCGGCGGGTCATGAAGCCGTAGAGCGCGATCAGCGCGGTCATGATGACCAGCACGTTGGGCAGGCCGCGATGCGAGGCGATCAGGTAGGTGAAATACATCAATGCGCCGGCCAGCACGACGTTCTTGGCAGCGAAGAATCCGAACGGCTCGACCTCGATGCCGTGCTCCACCTCGCGCGCGCGGCCCTTGACGCTGGCATAGACCAGGATGAGCGTCAGCACCGCGCCGATCGCGAGCGACGTCGGATAGAGGTGCGCCGCGCTCGGCATGAACTCAGGGATGAAGCCGGACGACAGCTTCTGGAACGTGCCCGGGAACGGCCCGACCGACTGCCCCTGCAGCAGCGCCAGCGCCAGCCCCTTGAACACCAGCATGCCCGCCAGGGTCACGATGAAGGAGGGAATGCCGAAATAGGCCACCCAATAGCCCTGCGCGGCGCCGATCGCGGCGCCGACGATCAGGCAGGCAATGATCGCGAGCGGGAAGTCGACGTGATAGCGCACCATCAGCACGGCGGCGACCGCGCCGACGAAGCCCGCGACCGAGCCGACCGACAGGTCGATGTGCCCGGTGACGATCACCAGCAGCATGCCCAGCGCCATGATGACGATGTAGCTGTTCTGCAGCACCAGGTTGGTGAGGTTGAGCGGCTGCAGCAGGGTGCCGTCCGTCATGAACTGGAAGAACAGCATGATCACGAACAGCGACAGCAGCATGCCGTAGCTGCGCAGATTGTTCTTCAGGAAGCCGCTGTGCGACTTCTCCTCCGGGAGCGAAACCGTCTTGTCGGTCATTGCTGGCGTCCTCCCGGCCGCTTACGCGGCCGTCTCCTGGTTCTTGATGGTTTCGTTGCGCATGATGGCGCGCATGATCTTTTCCTGCGTCGCCTCCGGCCCGGCGAACTCGCCGACGAAGGCGCCGTCATTCATCACGCAGATGCGGTCGCAGATCCCGAGCAGCTCCGGCATCTCCGAGGAGATCACCACCACACCCCGGCCGGCATCAGCGAGCTCCTGGATGATACAGTAAATCTCGTACTTTGCGCCAACGTCGATGCCGCGCGTCGGCTCGTCCAGGATCAAGACCTTGGGATCTGTCATCAGCCATTTCGACAGCACGACCTTCTGCTGGTTGCCGCCGGAGAGCTGGCCGGCCTCCTGGTAGACGTCCGAGCAGCGGATCCGCATCCGGCCGCGGTAACCGGACGCCGCCTTGAGCTCGGCGATGTCGTCGATCACGCCCTTCGGCGCGACCTGGGAGAGAGACGCCAGGGTGATGTTCTTGCGGACGTCGTCGGCCAGGATCAGGCCGAGCTGCTTGCGGTCTTCGGTGACATAGGCGAGGCCGGCATCGATCGCCGCCGGGACGCTGGTGAGATGGACGTCGTGGCCTTCGAGCCGGGCGCGGCCGGTGATGTTGATGCCCCAGGAGCGGCCGAACAGGCTCATGGCGAATTCGGTGCGCCCCGCCCCCATCAGGCCGGCGATGCCGACGATCTCGCCGCGGCGGACCTGGAAGTCGACGTTCTTGATCACCTGCCGATCGGTATGCTGCGGGTGGTAGACCGACCAGTTCTCGACCGTGAACACGGGCTCGCCGATCTTGGGTTGCCGCTCCGGGAAGCGGTGCGCCATGTCGCGATTGACCATGCTCTTGATGATGCGGTCCTCCAGGACCGGCTCGGCGCGGCAGTCGATGCTGTCGACGCTGCGCCCGTCGCGCAGCACCGTGATGCGGTCGGCGACGCGGGCGACCTCGTTGAGCTTGTGCGTGATCAGGATCGAGGAGATGCCCTGCTCGCGGAAGGCGACGAGGCGGTCGAGCAGCGCCTGGCTGTCGGCCTCGTTCAGGCTCGCCGTCGGCTCGTCCAGGATCAAGAGCTTGACGCGCTTGGACAGCGCCTTGGCGATCTCCACGAGCTGCTGCTTGCCGACACCGAGATCAGTGATCAGTGTATCCGGCGATTCCTTCAGGCCGACCTGGGCCAGCAATTGCTGGGTGCGCCGGTAGACCTCGTCGCGATCGATGACGCCAAAGCGCTGCGGCGCATGCGACAGGAAGATGTTCTCGGCGATCGACATCAGCGGGATCAGCGCGAGCTCCTGGTGGATGATGATGATGCCGAGCGCCTCGGAATCGTTGATGTCGCGGAAGCGCCGCTCCTCGCCCTCGAAGATGATCTGGCCCTCGTAACGGCCATAGGGATAGACGCCGCTGAGCACCTTCATCAGGGTCGACTTGCCGGCGCCGTTCTCGCCGACCAAAGCGTGGATCTCACCCGCCTCGACCGTGAAGCTGACGTCGCGGAGCGCCTGCACGCCCACGAAGCTCTTGCTGACGCCGCGCATTTCGAGGATTGCCGTCATCGCTCTGTATCCCGCAACTTGAGCCGTCTTGGAGTGGCCGGCGAGCGCATGACCGCGCTCGCCGGCCACCGGTGATCACTCGACCTGCGACTTCTTGTAGTAGCCGCCCTCGATCAGGACCTTCTCCCAATTGCTCTTGTCGACCACGACCGGCTTGAGCAGATAGGCGGGAACGACCTTGACGCCGTTGTTGTAGGTCTTGGTGTCGTTGACCTGCACCTGCTTGCCGTTGAGCACGGCATCGACCATATCGGCGGTCACCTTGGCGAGGTCGCGGGTGTCCTTGAAGATCGTCGAGTACTGGTCGCCGCGCAGGATCGCCTTGACCGACGGCACCTCGGCGTCCTGGCCTGAGATGATCGGCATCGGCTGGTTGCCGCTGCCATAGCCGACGCCCTTCAGCGACGAGATGATGCCGATCGAGAGGCCGTCATAGGGCGACAGCACCGCGTCGACACGCTTGTTGCCGTAATAGGCACTGAGCAGGTTGTCCATGCGGGCCTGGGCGGTGGCGCCGTCCCAGCGCAGGGTCGCGACCTTGTCCATGCCCATCTGGCCGGACGCAACCTTGAGCTTGCCCGAGTCGATGTACGGCTGCAGCACCGACATCGAGCCGTTGTAGAAGAAGTAGGCGTTGTTGTCGTCCGGCGAGCCGCCGAACAGCTCGATGTTGAACGGGCCCTTGCCGTCCTTCAGGCCGAGCTTGTCGACGATCGACTGCGCCTGCAGCACGCCGACCTGGAAATTGTCGAAGGTCGCGTAGTAGTCGACATTCGGCGTGTCGCGGATCAGGCGGTCATAAGCGATGACGGTGACGCCCTTCTCCTTGGCCTGCTTCAGCGCATCGGACAGCGTCGTGCCGTCGATCGCGGCGATGACCAGCACCTTGGCGCCCTTGGTGACCATGTTCTCGACCTGCGAGAGCTGGTTCGGGATGTCGTCCTCGGCATATTGCAGGTCGGTGTTGTAGCCGCGCTCCTTCAGCACCTTCACGATGTTGTTGCCGTCGTCGATCCAGCGCGCCGAGGACTTGGTCGGCATCGCGATGCCGACGGTTGCCTTGCCCTGCGCCATTGCGGCGCTGGACAGCGCCACGGCGCCGAGGCCGGCCAGCGCGGCGGCCATGATGGTCTTGAAATTCAGCATGCTTCACTCCCTCTAAGATTTTCAGATTTGAGCTAGGAATACGCGATTGCGTATCTTGATACCAGATAGCTGTTAGGCTGAACGACGCTCGACTCGATTGTTCCTCCTCTCAGATCGAAAGCTTCACGTCAGGCTCGGCGCGACCGCGGGCGCCGACCTCAAGCAGGAAAGTCTGGCCGTGGCCGGGGTCGGCCGCCTTGGCCGCCGCGTCCATGTCCTGCCAGGCCGACGTGACCAGCAGGCGCGACAGACCGGGACCGACGAAGGCCGGGCAGCTCGCCTGGCTGGCCGGAACCGCGATGCAGCGCAGATGCTCGCCCTGCGGGCTGTAGACATCGACACAACCGCCGCCCCAGCGCGCGTTCCAGATCCGCCCCTCGGCGTCGACGACGGCACCGTCGAGCCCGCCGACGCCGGCATGACGCAGCAGCACCTCCGGCTCGCCGCGCGGCAGGCCGGTCGTCGGGTCGAGCGCGACGCGGTAGAGCACGTTCTCGTCCGTATCGGCGAAATAGCCGATCGCGCCATCCGGCGAGAAGCAGATTGCGTTGGGAATGGTGACGTTGGGGAACAGGCGGATGATCTCACCGCGATGCAGCGCATAGATCGAGCCCAGGCCGCACTCGGCGTTGCGCCCCATGGTGCCGATCCAGAACGTCCCGGAGGGATGGACCCGCGAGTCGTTCGACCGCGTCGCCGGATCGTCGGCCTCGAGCGGCAGGAACAGCGACAGCGCGCCGTCGGCGATGGTGCGGACATAGAGTCCGTCCTCGGCGACGATCAACTGCCTCACGGCATCGATGCGGCCGAGCGCGCTCGCCATCCTGCCGAGCCCGTGGCGTCGGACGTCGCCGCTACCGATGTTGGCCTCGAACAGCAGGCCTTCGCGGATGTCGAACCACCAGGCGGTGTCAGTGTGAGGATCGTAGGTCGGCCCCTCGCCGAGATGGCAGCGCTCGTCGCAAAGGATCGTGGTCGGCACCTGCTCCATCATGCGGACGCTCCCGCGATCGAGAAGCGATACACCGTCTCGTGCTTGTAGACGTCGTCGGGCGCGAGACGCGCGCTCGGAAAATCCGGACGGTTCGGACTGTCCGGCCAGACCTGCGGCTCCAGGCAGAGCGCGTCGGATTGGCGATAGACGCGGCCCTTGCCGCTCACGGTCGCGTCAATATAGTTGCCGGAATAGACCTGCAGGCCCGGCTGATCGGTGAGCAACTCCATGATCCGTCCCGACCGCCGCGACTCGATCCGTGCCGCGAAGCGCACGCCGTCGCCGGCGCGCAGACAGAAATTGTGGTCATAGCCGCGGCCGCATCTGATCTGTGCATCGTCGGCACGAATGCGCGCGCCGATCGCATGCGCGTCGCGGAAATCGAACGGCGTACCAACAACGCTGTGCGGCGGCCCCTCCAGCGGGATCGCCGTTTCGTCGATCGCCAGGTAGTGGTCCGCAGCGAGCGTCAGACGGTGATCGAGAATATCGGTGCCGGCGGCCAGGCCGTCGAGATTGAAGAAGCTGTGATTGGTCAGGTTGACCACCGTCGTCCGGGTGGTCCGGGCGCTGAAGCTGACAGCCAGCTCCATCGGCCCGGTCAACTGATAGGTGACACGGACGTCGAGCCGCCCCGGATAGTTAGCCTCACCGTCGGGGCTGACATAGAGCATCGTGACCGAGGGCTGGTCGCCGTCTTCGGTGGCGACGATCTGCCAGAGCTTGCGGTCGAAGCCGTCGGGGCCGCCATGCAAGGCGTGCGCGCCATTATTCGCTTCCAAACGGATGTCCTGACCATCGAGCACGAAACGTGCCTTGGCGATGCGGTTGGCGTAGCGTCCGACCGTCGCGCCGAAAAACTTCCGGAGCAGCAAGTAGCTCAGCAGGTCGTCATGACCGAGCACCACGTCGTCGACGACGCCCTGCGCATCCGGCACCAGCAGCGCCTGCAGTACCGCTCCGTAGGTGATGATCCGCGCCTCGAAGCCGTCGGCGCCACGCAAGGTGACGCGCTCGACCTCGCGGCCGTCCGGCAGGCTGCCAAACACATCCCTGGTGATATCAGCCTCTGCCATCGCTCTAGTCCTCGAACGGCTCGACGAAGTGGCGGCGGCCGAGCAGGAACGCGTCGGCCACCAGCCGCAGCGGCGCGAGATCGACGTCACCAGCGCCGGTCTTCGTCAGCTCGACGAAGCGGCGATAGAGGCCGGGATATTCGCGCTCCTTCTCGTCGATCATCACTTGGTCATCCGCGGTCATCCGCGCGCCGCCGAGCGACAGCTTGAGTTGCCCGGCGTCGGTCTCGATCCGGATGTCCCAGCTCTGCGGCCCGGTCTGGCGGAAGTCGAACTCGGCCGCGATCGGCAGCTCGCTGGCTGTCGACAACGACAGGTTGGCCGCGATCGGCGCCTGGCGGTTGGACGGAAACGACAGCTCGGCCTCGGTCAGGAACACCGGCTCGGGCAGGATGCGGGTCAGGATCGACAGTGCGTTGATGCCGGGATCGAACACGCCGAGACCGCCCGGCTCCCAGATCCAGGCCTGGCCGGGATGCCAGACGCGCACGTCCTCCTTCCAGTCGATCCGCACGCTGCGGATCCGACGCTGTGACAGCCATTCCCGCGCCGGCTCGACGGCCGGCGCGTAGCGCGAATGCCAGGTCGCGAACAGCGTGCGCCCCTTTGCGGCGGCGAGTGCAATCAGCGGATCGAGCTCGCTGACGGCAGCACCGGGCGGCTTTTCCAGCATCACATGCTTGCCGGCCTCGAGCGCCGCCAGCGCCTGCACACGGCGCACCTGCGGCGGCGTGCACAACGCGACCGCGTCGATCTCGGGACCGTCGCGCAGCAGCTCCTCGATGGTGCCGAAATGCGGCAGGCCGGGCAGCGAGGCGTTACGGCTTGCGACGGCCGTCAAGGTCACGCCCTCGGTGGCGGCGATGGCCGGCACGTGCTGATCCCTGGCGATCTTGCCGAAGCCGACGATGGCGACACGAAGCTCGCTCATCTCTAGCGTCCCCAGCGCAGCACGACCGGGTCGAGCCGGCGCGCGATCTCGATCAGACCCTTCTGTGTCGCCGGATGGATCGGCGGCTGCGGCGCGCGCAGCGTGTCGTGCTTGATCACGCCGCCCGCCTTCATCAGGATCTTGCAGGTCGCAAGGCCGCACTGCCGGTTCTCGTAGTTGATCAGCGGCAACCAGCGCTCATAGGCGGCGGCTGCGGCCTCGCGGTCGCCCGCGAAATACGGATCGATGATCTTGCGGATGCCGTCGGGATAGCCGCCGCCGGTCATCGCGCCGGTCGCGCCGGCATCGAGGTCGGCCATCAGGGTGATCGCCTCCTCGCCGTCCCACGGGCCTTCAATCGCCACGCCGCCGGCCTCGATCAGCGCCCGCAGCTTGTCCGCCGCGCGCGGCACCTCGATCTTGAAATAAGCGAGGTTCTCGATCTCCTTGGCCATGCGCGCCAAGAACGGCACCGACAGCGGCGTGCCGGCGACCGGCGCATCCTGCACCATGATCGGGATCGAGATCGCGTCGGACACGCCGCGATAGAACTCGTAGATCGAGCTATCCGGCACGCGGAAGGTCGCGCCATGGTAGGGCGGCATCACCATGACCATGGCGGCGCCCCTCTCCTGCGCCCGGCGCGAGCGCTCGGCGCAGACAAAGGTCGAGAAATGCGTCGTCGTGACGATGATCGGCACGCGGCCGGCGACATGCTCCAGCACGGTCGTCATGACCAGATCGCGCTCGTCGTCGGTCAGCACGAACTGCTCGGAGAAGTTGGCGAGGATGCAGATGCCGTGCGAGCCGGCATCGATCATGAAGTCGATCGCGCGCTTCTGGCCCTCGAGGTCGAGACGGCCGTCGGCGTCGAACACGGTCGGCGCCACCGGGAAGACGCCCTTGTAGAGCTTTTTGGCGGAAGCGGTCATGGGCACCTCTTTAGTGATTGTCGCGCGGCACGGGCGAGCCGGTGTGGCCGACCAGGAAGTCGAAATCGACGCCGCGATCGGCCTGCAGCACGTGATCGATGTAGAGCTTCTGATAGCCGCGGGCCGCATGCGGCTTCGGCGGCGTCCAGGCGGCGCGGCGCGCGGCGAGCTCCTCGTCGCTGACATGCAGATGCAGCCGGCGGCCAGCGACGTCCAGCGTGATCATGTCGCCATTCTTGACCAGCGCCAGCGGCCCGCCGACGGTGGCTTCCGGGGCGACATGCAGCACCACGGTGCCATACGCCGTGCCGGACATGCGTGCGTCCGAGATGCGGATCATGTCGCGCACGCCCTGGCGCAGCACTTTCGCGGGCAGCGGCATGTTGCCGACCTCGGCCATGCCCGGATAGCCCTTCGGCCCGCAATTCTTCAGCACCATGATGCAGGACGCATCGATGTCGAGAGTGTCGTCGTCAACCGCGTCGTGCATTTCCTCGACGCTTTCGAACACGACGGCGCGTCCGGTGTGGTTCATCAGCTCCGGCGAGGCCGCCGACGGCTTGATGACGGCGCCGTTGGGGGCGAGGTTGCCGGTCAGGATCGCGATGCCGGCTTCGGTCTTGAACGGCGTCTCGAACGGCGTGATGACCTCGGCATTGTAGTTCGGCGCCTCGGCGACATTGTCCCACAGCGTCCTGCCGTTGACGGTCCGGGCGTCCTTGTGCAACAGGCCGCGCTCGCCGAGCGCACGCAGCACCGCCGGCAGGCCGCCGGCGTAGTAGAAGTCCTCCATCAGGAAGCGGCCCGACGGCATCAGGTCGACCAGGCAGTGCACGTCGCGACACAGACGGTCGAAGTCGTCGAGCGTGAGCTCAACGCCGACACGTCCGGCGATCGCAAGCAGATGCACCACAGCGTTGGTCGAGCCGCCGATCG
Source organism: Bradyrhizobium sp. HKCCYLRH2060 (assembly GCF_051168135.1). Classification (NCBI taxonomy): domain Bacteria; kingdom Pseudomonadati; phylum Pseudomonadota; class Alphaproteobacteria; order Hyphomicrobiales; family Nitrobacteraceae; genus Bradyrhizobium; species Bradyrhizobium sp. HKCCYLRH2060. The sequence goes on along the minus strand of NZ_JBNPUK010000026.1, from coordinate 27,369 downwards.
CCGCGAGCGTGCGGATCGCATTCTCGAACGCCTGACGGGTCAGAATGTCCGATGGCTTGAGGTCTTCGCCGACCATCTCGACGATGCGCCGTCCCGCCATGCGCGCGAGCAGGTTGCGGCGCGCATCGGCGGCGGGAATCGCCGCATTCTCCGGCAGGCCGATGCCGAGCGCCTCGACCATCGAGGCCATCGTCGAGGCCGTGCCCATGGTCATGCAGCTGCCGGCGGAGCGGTTCATGCCGGCCTCGGCCTCGTGGAATTCCTTCAAGGTGATCTCGCCGGCGCGCAGTTGCTCGCTCATCGAGATGATGTTGGTGCCGGAGCCGATGATCTGGCCACGATACACGCCGCGCAGTTGCGGGCCGCCTGAGACACCGATCGCAGGCAGGTCGGCGGAGGCCGCGCCCATCAAGAGCGCCGGCGTGGTCTTGTCGCAGCCCATCAAGAGCACGACACCGTCGAGCGGATGCGCACGGATCGCCTCCTCCACATCCATCGAGGCGAGATTGCGGAACAGCATCGCAGTGGGACGCATCGTCACCTCGCCGAGCGAGGAGACCGGAAACTCCAGCGGATAGCCGCCGGCATCGAGCACGCCCTGGCGGACATGCTCGGCGATGACGCGGAAATGCGCATTGCAGGGCGTCAGCTCCGACCAGGTGTTGCAGATGCCGATGACCGGACGGCCCTCGAAGCGATCCTGCGGCGTGCCGCTGTTCTTCAGGAACGAGCGATAGTAGAAGCCCATTTTGTCCTGGCGGCCAAACCACGCCTGGCTCCGCAGCGTCTTCTTCTCGTTGTCGTTGCTCATTCCTGGTCCGTTCGTGCAGCCGATTGCGCATGACGCCGCCGGCCGTTGTAGATGACTTCGATCATGGCCTCCGAGGCGCCCTCGGGATTGCCATCTGCGATCGCATCGATGATGCGCTGGTGCCAGACCAGCACGGTGTCCCGGTCGGCGGTTTCGATCGGCGCGCTCAGGACGAACGACGCGCGCAACGCCGCCTCGATGACCGCGCCGATCGAGCGCATGAAGGGATTGCCGGAGGCATTGGCGATCGCGATGTGCAGAGCGAGGTCGGCTTCGGCAAAGGCGATCGAGGTCGACGGCTCGCGCTCCATCTGCGCCATCGCCTGGTTCATCGCGGCGAGATCGTCGTCGCTGCGGCGCTCTGCCGCGAGCGCCGCGGCGCGCGGCTCGATCGCCAACCGGATCTCGGCGAGGTCGGCAAGAAAGCGCTTGTCGATCCCCGCGTCGAGGTGCCAGGCGAGCACGTCGGGATCGAACATGTTCCAGTCCGAGCGTCCGCGCACCACGGTGCCGACGCGGGCCTTGGTCGACAGCAGACCTTTTGCAACGAGGGTCTTCACGCTCTCGCGCAGCACCGGCCGTGAGACGCCGAAAGTCGCGGTCAGCTCGGCGTCACCCGGCAACCGCGCGCCCTCGGCCAGACGGCCCGAGATGATGTCGATGCCGATGCTGCGGGCGACCTCGGCATGGTTGGAATGCGCGCGCCGGGTCGGAATCGAGACGATGTGCGACGTCGTCATGTCGGCGCCCCCACCGGCTTGGCCGCGGCGGGCTTGACGGATGAGCGGCGCGCGAGCGCCATCAGACCTTGCTGCAGCGCAATGAAAACGAACAACAGAACCCCCGTGGCGATCTTGGTCCACCAGCTCGACAGCGTGCCGTCGAAATTGATGTAGGTCTGGATCATGCCCTGGATCAGGACGCCAAGGAAGGTGCCGATGACCGAGCCCTGTCCGCCGGTCAACAAGGTTCCGCCGATCACCACGGCAGCGATGGTATCGAGTTCGACACCGACGGCCGAAAGCGAATAGCCGGCCGCGGTGTAGAACGAGAAGACGATACCGGCGAGGCCCGCAAGCACGCTCGACAGCATATAGATGCGGATGGTCATCGGCCCGACCGGAATGCCCATCAGGGCTGTCGCCACACGGCTGCCACCGAGCGCGTAGACGTTGACGCCGAACCGGGTCAAATGCAGCAGCAACGCGCAGAGCACCAGGATCACCAGCATCGCAATCGCGATCGCGGTGAGCCGTCCGCCGCCTGGCAGGCGGATCGCGAAGTCGGAGACGGCACTGTAGATCGGGGCGGTGATCGGAATCGATTCGGTCGACAGCAGGAAGCTGACGCCGCGCGCCAGGAACATGCCGGCGAGGGTCACGATGAAGGGCGGCAGCTCGAACACGTGGATCACCGCGCCCATCGCGGCACCGAACAGCGCGCACAGCACCAGCACCAGCGCGAAGGCGGCGAAGGGCGGGATGCCCCAGCGCTCGACCGCGAGCGCCACGAATACCGTGGTGAAGCCGATCACCGAGCCGACCGAGAGATCGATGCCGCCGGAGATGATGACGAAGGTCATGCCCGCGGCGACGATGCCGAGGAAGGCATTGTCGGTGAGCAGATTGGCGACGACGCGGGTCGAGGCGATGTTCGGGAATTGCAGCGCGCACAGCGCAAAGCCCGCGACCAGCACAAACGCCGTGATCGCAACCGAGGTCGAGGCCTTCATGGCTTGGTCCTCCGCCAGCGCGCGGTGAAGCGCGAGAGATCGCCGAGCCGCGGCGACTGCGCCAGCAGGACGGCGAGAACGACCACGGCCTTGACCAGCAGATTGAGCTCCGGCGGATAGCCCGACAACAGGATGCCGGTGTTCATGGCCTGGATGATCAGTGCGCCGGCCACCGCCAGCACCAGGCTGAAGCGGCCGCCGAACAGCGAGGTGCCGCCGATCACGACCGCGAGGATCGCATCGAGCTCCAGCCAGAGCCCGGCATTGTTGGCGTCCGCACCCATGATGTCGGCCGCGGCGATCACGCCGGCGAGCGACGCGCACAGGCCGCACCAGACATAGACCGCCAGGATCATGGCGCGCGTGCCGACGCCCGAAAGCTCGCTGGCGCGCGCGTTGCCGCCGGTCGCCTCGATCAAGAGCCCGAGCGCGGTGCCGCGCACGACCGCCCCCGTCAGCAGCAGCATGCCGATCGCGATCACGACCGGGGTCGGCAGGCCGAGCACGGCGCCGTTGCCCATCCACACCAGATCGGGCGAGGTGAAGGTGACGATGCGCCCTTCGGTGATCAACTGCGCGATGCCGCGGCCCGCCACCATCAGGATCAACGTGGCGACGATCGGCTGGATGCGCAGGACAGCGACGAGAATGCCGTTCCACAGCCCGCACACCAAACCGACAGCGAGCGCGGAGCCAATGACCACCGGCAGCGAATGCGTATCGGCGAGGCTCGCCGCGGTGGCGCCCGCGATCGCCATGACGGCGCCGACCGAGAGGTCGATGCCGCCGGTGGCGATCACCAGCACCATGCCGAGCGACAGCAGTGCCACCGGCGTGCCGCGGTTGAGCACGTCGATGACGCTGCCGAACAGCCGGCCGTCCTGCAGATGGAGGTTGAAGAACTGCGGCGAGACCGCGCGATCGATGATCAGGATCACGATCAGCGCGAACGCCTGTGCCAGGCCACGGCGGGGAATGCGAAGCGTCATGACACGGCCTCGCGCACAGGCTCACCATCGGCCGCGATCGCCGCAAGAATGCTGGAAACCTCGACGGCGTCGCCCTTCAGCTCCTCGACATGGGCGCGGTCGCGCAGCACGACGACGCGGTTGGAATAGGTCACGATCTCGTCGAGCTCCGAGGAGATCACGAGCAGCGCCAGCCCCTGCTCGCACAGCTCACGCACCAGACGGATGATCTCGGCATGGGCGCCAACATCGATGCCGCGCGTCGGCTCGTCGAGGACGAGGAGCTTCGGCGACGTCGCGAGCCAGCGCGCCAGCAGCGCCTTCTGCTGGTTGCCGCCCGACAGCAGGCCAATCGGGCGTTCCGGATCGGGCGGCCGGATGTCGAGCATGCGGATGTAGCGCATCGCGATCTCGTCCTGCTCGCGCCGCGACAGCGGCCGGTGCAGCCCGCGCCGCGCCTGCAGCGCCAGCACAATGTTCTCGCGCACGGTGAGGTCGGCGACGATGCCCTCGGTCTTGCGCTCCTCGGGGCAATAGCCGAAGCCGAGGCCGGCACCATCGCGCGGCGAATTCAGCCTGATGGCCTTGCCGTCGATCGTGACCTCGCCGCTGTCGGCGCGCTCGGCGCCGAACACCAGCCGCGCCGTCTCGGTGCGGCCGGAGCCGAGCAGGCCCGCGAGCCCGACGACCTCGCCACGGCGCAGCTCGAGATCGAACGGCGCGAGATAGCCGCGCTTGCCGTAGCCCTTGAAGCTGACGCAGACCTCCCGCGCCGTGTCGGGCTGGCTCGCCGCGCGCTCGTGCGTGGTCTCGGCGAGCTCGCGCCCCAGCATCATTCTGATAAGGTCGAGCCGCGGCAGATCGGCGATCTCGCGCGTGCCGATCAGCCGGCCGTTGCGCAGCACCGTGACGCGATCGCAGATCTCGTAGACCTGATCGAGGAAGTGGCTGACGAACACGATGCCGATGCCATCAGCCGCGAGCTTTCGCATCACCTTGAACAGGATCTCGACCTCGTGGCGGTCGAGGCTGGCCGTGGGCTCGTCGAGAATGAGGACGCGCGCCGACAGATCGACGGCGCGCGCGATCGCGGTGATGTGCTGGACCGCGACCGAGTAGCTCGAAAGCGGCGCGCCGACGTCGATGTCCAGCCCATAATCCAGCAGCAGCGCGTGCGCGCGCCGCCGCATCTCGGCCTCGCGCACGACGCCGAACCGCGTCGGCTGCCGGCCGAGATAGAGATTTTGCGCCACCGAGAGGTTCGGCAGCAGATTGACTTCCTGATAGACGGTGGCGATGCCGGCATCGACAGCGTCCTTGGCCGAGCGCGGCGCGATCTCGCGGTCGGCCAGCCGCACGGTGCCGGCGTCCCGCGCGAACACGCCGGTGACCACCTTGATCAGGGTCGACTTGCCGGCGCCGTTCTCGCCGAGCAGCGCATGGATCTCGCCCTCACCCAGAGTGAAGTCGACGTCATCAAGCGCCTTCAGCGCCCCGAAGCTCTTGGTCAGGCCGCGGATCTCCAGCAGGGCTGGACGCGTCGCCGGCGGAGCTGAAGGATCAGACATGACGAACTACTTGGCGCGACGATTGGACATCAGCCAGGAAGCTGACGCCCGCCGAATGAGCGGACGCCAGCACCTGATTTCGTCGTCCCGGCGAACGCCGGGACCCATACCGCGGAATAGTCGATTGAGGCACTGGGCCAATACCGCAGACCTCACAAAGATCGGTGGCTATGGGTCCTGGCGTTCGCCAGGACGACGGCAACAACATAGGCTTCAGCTCAGTAGCCCAAGCCCTTCTTGCTGTCGTAGACCTTCTGCGGATCGTCAGTCGCGGTGTAGAGCTTCGATTCCGTCTGGATCCACTTCGGCGGAACGGTGCCCTTCTCCTTGAAGGCCACGATCGCGTCGAACGCCGGCCCCGCCATGTTCGGCGTCAGCTCGACGGTGGCGTTGGCCTCGCCGGCGGCGATTGCCTTGAAGATGTCCGGCACGGCGTCGATCGAGACGGTCAGGATGTCCTTGCCCGGCTTCAGGCCGGCCTCCTTCATTGCCTGGATCGCGCCGACCATCATGTCGTCGTTGTGGGCGTAGACCGCGCAGATCGACTTGCCGCCGTTCTCGGCCTTGATGAAGCTCTCCATCACCTCCTTGCCCTTGGCACGGGTGAAGTCGCCGGTCTGGCTGCGCACGACCTTCAGGTTGGCGTTCTTGGCGACGACGGCGTCAAAGCCCTTCTTGCGGTTGGTGGCGACGCTGGCGCCGACCGTGCCCTGCAGCTCGACGACGTTGCAGGCCTTGCCGCCGACCGTCTTGGCGAGCCACTCGCCGGCGACCTCGCCCTCATGCACGCTGTCCGAGGTGACGGCGGTCAGATAGAGGTCCTTGCCGGAGGGATCGATGTCGCGGTCGAGCAGTACGACCGGGATCTTGGCTTCCTTGGCTTCCTTCAGCACGGCGTCCCAACCCGAAGCCACAACCGGCGCGAGGAAGATCGCGTCCACGCCCTGGGCGATGAAGGAGCGGATCGCCTTGATCTGGTTTTCCTGCTTCTGCTGGGCGTCGGCGATCTTCAGGTTGATCTTGCGCTTGGTGGCTTCCGATTTCGAGACCGAGGTCTCGGCGGCGCGCCAGCCGGACTCCGATCCGATCTGCGAGAAGCCGACGGTCAGCTCCGCGGCGCCAGCGGACGTGGCAAGCAACAAGGCGGCCGTGGCCGAGGCCGCAAAGAGGGCTTTCAGGGTCATCAGACGTTCTCTCCCAAAAAGGTACTGTTTTTTGATGCGCCGCCTCGAACAGAGGTATCGACGCACCTATTCACCCGCCTCGACGGCCGGTGACGTCCGTTATTTCACGGAACCCAGGGGATGACTAGTCATATTATTTGACTGTAATACTTTTTGAGAATGACAGGCGCCGGCGCGGCCCCACTGCCGCCGAAGATAAGCGTCGGACACAAACAAAATTTTAAGTTGTGGATAGGCTGGATCAGCGCAGCTTCGTCGCTTCGCGGGCGCGCTGCTCGATCGCGGCCCACGCACCGGCCTTGATGTCGGCCGCGGGCGCGACCCACGAGCCGCCGATCGCAACGACCTTCTTGTGCGCCAGCCATTGCGCGGCGTTGCCGGCATTGATGCCGCCGGTCGGACAGAAGCGCACGTTCGGGAAGGGACCCGCTAGCGCGTCGAGCGCCGCGAGCCCGCCGGCCGGCACCGCGGGAAAGAACTTCACCAGCTCATAGCCCCGCGTCACGCAGGCGATGAGATCAGAGGCGGTCTGAATGCCCGGCGCGAACGGCATCTCGCCGGCATTCGCGGCGTCGAGCAGGCCGAGCGACAGGCCCGGACTGATCGCGAAGGCGGCGCCGAGCCTGGCGGCGCGCTCGTAGTCCGCCGGCGTCAGCACCGTGCCGATGCCGACGACGGCGTCCGGCACCTCATCGATGATCGCGCGCGCGGCATCGAGCCCCGCCTGCGTCCGCAAAGTGATTTCGATGACGCGGAGGCCGCCGGCGACGAGCGCACGCGCAAGCGGCACGGCATGCGCCGCGTCCTCGATCGTGATCACCGGGATCACCGGCGCCAGCGCGAAGACCGCATCGAGCTTCGCGCGCTTGTCCAAATTGTTCATCACGCCTCGCTCATCGTCAGAATGTCCCGCGGCATCGCGGTGGCCGGGATCACGGCCCCCGGCGCCATGATCACGGCACCGGCGAGCCGGTGCCCTGCCAACGCCGCCTTGCGCGGCGGCGCGCCCTTGATGCGCGCGGCGAGATACCCCGCATTGAAGGAATCGCCGGCCGCCGTGGTGTCGATTGGCTTGAGCACCGCAGGTGGCGCGATGTCGACCAGCACGCCATCGGCATGGATCAGGCAGCCGCGCGCGCCGCGCTTGACCACGACCTCGTTGACCCCGGCGTCCTTGAAGCGGCGCAGGCTGACGGAGGCGTCGGCATCGCCGAACAGCATCTGCTCGTCCTCCAAGGTCGGCAGCGCAACGTCGACCAGCGGCAGGATCGCACGGAACGCGCGCTGCGCGACCTCGCGGCTGGCCCAGCCGCGCGGCCGGTAGTTGCCGTCGAACACGACCCGCGCGCCGCGCTTGCGCGCCACCGTCAGGAGCTCGCGCAGCTTGGCCTTGCCGGTCTCGCCATAGAGCGAGAGGCTGATGCCGGAGAGATAGATCCAGTCGAAGCGCGAGAGCCTGTCGAGCATGTCGCGATCGGCGCGATCGAACAGCTCGCGCGCCGGCGCGCGGTCGCGCCAATACAGGAAGCTGCGCTCGCCCTTGGCATCGCGCTCGATCATGTACAGGCCGGGCACGCGGCCCTCGACCTGCAGCACCTCCGAGGTGTCGATGCCCTCGGCCTGCCAGGCCGCCAGCATCATGGCACTCAGGGGATCATCGCCGAGCGCCGTCACGTAGGAGGTGGGCACGCCGAGCCGGGCCAGATAGAGCGCGGTGTTGAGCGTGTCGCCGCCGAAGCCGCGCCGGAACAACGAGCCGTCCTCCTGCGCAAACTCCACCATGCACTCTCCGATGCAGGCGACTTTCATCGGCGTCAATCCATCCATCAAAACGTCAAATGAACCTTCATCGACCGGCTGCGATCGCTGGCGAGCTCGAAGGCGGCGACCGCCTGCTCGAATGGCAGCGCAGCCGAGATCAGCGGCTTGACGTCCAGCAGCCCCTCGCCCATCAGCCGCAGCGCCAGCTCGAATTCGCGGTCGAACCGGAACGTGCCGCGCAATTGCAGCTCCTTCGTGACCAGCGTGTTGAGCGGCAAGGTCATCTCGCCGCCGAGCCCGAGCTGGACGATGACGCCGCCGGGCCTCATGACGTCGAGCGCGGCCCGCAAGGCGGCCTGGTTGCCGGAGGCCTCGAACAGCACGTCGAACGTGCCCTTCCCGCTCCGCCACGGATCGAGCGCCGACGGCTCCGCCCCGACATTGAACGCATGGCTGGCACCGAGCGTGCGCGCCACCGCCAGCGGCGCATCGGCAATGTCGGTGACCACGATCTCGGCCGCACCGCCGTAGCGCGCCACCAGGATCGACAGCGCGCCGATCGGGCCGCAGCCGGTCACCAGCACGCGCTTGCCGAGCAGCGAGCCGGCCTGATGCGCCGCATGCAGGCAGACCGACAGCGGCTCGGCCATCGCGGCCTCACCGAGCGACAGCGACGGCGCGATCGGCACTGCCTGCGAGGCATCGATGGTGACGAACTCGCGGAAGCCGCCCTGCACGTGGGGATCACGCATCGCGCTGCCCATGAAGCGCATGTCGAGGCATTGGTTGCGCAGCCCCTCGCGGCAATAGCTGCAGCGGCCGCAGGGCAGGCTCGGATTGACGGCGACGCGCGTGCCCTCGGCGAGGCCGGTCACGCTCGCGCCGACCGCGGCGACGACGCCTGCGATCTCGTGCCCCAGCGCCATCGGCTGCCTGATGCGCACGGTGCCGAAGCCGCCGTGATGATAGTAATGCAGGTCCGAGCCGCAGATGCCGCCGGCCTCGATCTTGACCCGCACCTCGCCGGGTCCCGGCGCCGGATCGGAAAAGCTGTCGATGCGCAGATCTTTCGGCGCGTGAATGACGACCGCACGCATGGCCGGCCTCCCTGTCTATTGTCTTCCGCGATCCTACATCGCCGCCAGCATGCCGCCGTCGACATAGATGGTCTGGCCGTTGACATAGGTCGACGCCTCCGAGGCCAGGAAGATCGCGGTGCCGACCAGCTCGTCCGGCCGGCCCCAGCGCTTCGACGGGACGCGCGACATCAGCCAGTTGTTGAAGTCGGGATTGCTCATCAGCGCCTGGTTCATGTCGGTCAGCATGTAGCCGGGCCCGATCGCATTGGCCTGGATGCCGTGCGCCGCCCATTCGACCGCCATCGCGCGGGTCAGGTTGCGGATGCCGCCCTTCGCCGTGGTGTAGGGCCCGATGGTCGGCCGTGCCAGCTCGCTGCCGAGCGAGCCGATATTGATGATCTTGCCGCTCTTGCGCGGGATCATGCGTTTGGCCGCCTCGCGCCCGATCACGAAGGCGCTGGTGAGGTTGGTCTCGATGACGCGGCGCCACTCATCCGTGGTGAACTCGACCAGCGGCTTGCGGTGCTGGATGCCGGCATTGTTGACGAGGACGTCGATCGCGATCCCCTCGGCGTCGAAGCGCGTGAAGGCGCCGACGACGGCGTCCTCATCGGTCACGTCGAACGGACAGGCCTCGGCCTGATGGCCCGCGGCGCGGAATTCCTCGACCGCCGCCAGCGTGCGCGCCGGATCGGTTCCGTTGATGACGAGCCGCGCGCCCGCCTTGGCAAAACCCTCCGCGATGGCGCGGCCGAGGCCGCGCGAGGAGCCGGTCACCAGCGCGGTCTTGCCGGAGAGATCGAAGAGCGAGGTCGACATTTGTTCAACTCGAATGGGCAAATGCGGGCCGGCATCCTCGGCCACGGGACGCGCGCTGACAAGCGGGTTGTCCGGCACCGCCGGGATCAGACCGGCAAGCGGTTAATGGCCGCCACCGCGGTCATGACCCCGCGGATCTCGGCGAGGCCCTTGAGGCGGCCGACCAGCGGATAACCCGGATGGGTGCCGCGGCCGATGTCGTCGGCGAGCTCATGGCCGTGGTCGGGGCGGAACGGGATCCGCCAGTCCGGATCGCCCTCGGCCTTGCGGCGGGCCTGCTCCTTCAACAAGGTCGTCACGACCGCGACCATGTCGACGTCGCCGCGCAGATGCTCCGCCTCCATGAACGAGCCGTCGAGCATCTTGGTGACGTTGCGCAGGTGCACGAAGCGGATGTGCGGCGCGAACCGCTCGGCCAGCGCTGGGACGTTGTTGTGGCCGCCGGCGCCGAGCGCGCCGGTGCAGAAGGTGAGGCCGTTGGCCTTCGACGGGGCGGCATCGACGATGAACTGCAGATCCTCGGCTGAGGACACCACGCGCGGCAGACCGAACAGGTCACGCGGCGGATCATCGGGATGGACACAGAGGCTGACGCCGCATTCCTCGGCCGTAGGCACCACCGCGCGCAGGAAGCGCGCGTAGTTGGCGCGCAGCTCGGCATGGCCGATGCCGCGATATTTCTCCAGCATGCGGCGCAGACCGGGCACGTCATAGCGGTCATAGGCGCCGGGCAGCCCAGCCATGATGGTCGCGAGCAGCCGGTCCTTGTCGGATTCGGACGCCTGTGCCACCCAGGCCTTGGCGCGGTCGAGCACGTCGGCGGAGAACTCCGCCTCGGCACCGGGCCGCTGCAGGATGTAGCAGTCGAACGCAGCAAGGCGATCCATATCGAAGCGCAGCGCCGTGGCGCCGCCCGGCAGACGGAAGGCGAGCTCGGTGCGGGTCCAGTCCAGCACCGCCATGAAATTGTAGCAGACGGTGGTGACGCCGCAGGCGGCGAGGTTGCGCAGCGACTGGCGGTAGTTGTCGAACAAGGACGTCAGATCGCCCTCGCCCAGCTTGATGGCCTCGGAGACCGGCAGGCTCTCGACCACGCTCCAGCGCAGCCGCAGCGATGAATCGCCTTCAATCACGCCGATGCGCTTGATGATCTCATCGGTGCTCCACACCACGCCGTAGGGGATGTGATGCAGCGCCGTCACGATGCCGGTCGCGCCGGTCTGGCGAACCTGCGGCAAAGTGATGGGATCATCGGGTCCGAACCAGCGCCACGTCTGTTCCATGTCGTCACCTTCCAAAATGAATCACGCGCGCGATCAGCGCCGCCGCCGTGCCCGCGTGCGCGACTCGGCCTGCGCCATCTCCTCCTGCCGGGCAAAGATGCCGTCGGCGCGGCGAAACACCTCGCGCAGATGCCGGCGCATCGCCGCGACCGCCTGGGCCTCGTTGCAGGCGGCCAGCCCGTCCAGGATCTCCTGATGCTGCGCGATCAGGAGCGGAATATGGCCGGCGTCCTCGATCAGGGTGAGATGGCGGACGCGGTCGAAATGGATCTTGGTCTGGCGGATCACCTGCCAGACATGCGGATGCCGGCTGGTGCGGGCGATGGTCTGATGAAACGCCTCGTCATGGGCGTAGAACTCCGCCGGCGTCGCCGCCGCCTTCTGCTTGTCGATCAGCTCGGTCAGCTCGCGCAGCGCCGTCGCATCGATGTAGCGGACGGCCTCGGCAACCAGCGCGCATTCGAGATGCTCGCGGATGAACTGCGCCTCGCCGAACGCCTCGCGCGACACCGGCGCCACCACGCTGCCGCTCTGCGGATAGATGCGCACGAGGTCGACATCGGCGAGCTTGATCAGCGCCTCGCGCACCGGCGTGCGGCTGACGCCGAGCCGCTCGCACAGGTCGAGCTCGGCCATCGGCGTGCCCGGTGGCAGCGCGCCGGACACGATGTCCTCGAGCAGCCGCTCATAGACCTGGTCGGCGAGCCGCCGGCCGGCCTTGCCCTCCAGGCGCGTCAATGGTGTCAGATCGTCATCCATGACGGCAGTCTACCCGATTCACAGGAAGCCGATCGAGATCCACGGCAGGAACACGATTAAGAGCAGCGCAACGACGAGTGCGGCGAGATGCGGCCAGACGTGGCGGATGACCTCATCCGGCGAGGCGCGGCCGATGGCGCAGGCGAGATAGAAGCCGACCCCGAAGGGCGGCGTGAACAGGCCGAGGCCCATCGCGAACACTGCGATGATGGCGTAGTGCACCTCGTGCACGCCCATCATGCGCGCGATCGGGAACAGCAGCGGCCCGAACAGCACCACCGCCGGCACGCCTTCGAGCACGCTGCCGAGCACGACGAAGGCGAGCGCCGAGATCAAGAGGAAGCCCCAGCGGCCGCCGGGCACAGCCACCATGAGGTCCACGAGCTGCTGCGAGAAGCCGGACTGGGTCAGCGCCCAGGCCATGCCGGTTGCAGCCCCCACCACCAGCAGAATCGCGCCGGACAGCGAGGCCGTATCGACCAGGATGGGATACACCCGCTTCCAGTCGAACTGGCGATAGACGAAGATGCCGACCAGCACCGTGTAGATGACGCCGATCGCCGCGACCTCGGTCGCGGTGGCGACGCCCTCGACCACAGCCGAGCGGATCACGATCGGCAGACCGAGACCGGGAATGGAGATCGCAAACAGCCGCAATCGCGTCCTGGCATCGAAACGCTGCGCGCCGCTCATGTCCTCCTTGCGCGTCTGCAGGAAGACGACGACGGAGAGCGCGATCAGGCCGACCACCGCCGGCAGCAGCCCGCCGGTGAACAGCGCCGCGATCGACACGCCCGTCACCGAGCCCACCGTGATCAGCACGATCGAGGGCGGGATCGTCTCCGACATCACAGCGGAGGCGGACAGCAGCGACACCAGGTCGCCTTCCGAGCTGCCACGCTGCTTCATCTCCGGAAACAGCGCCGGCGCCACCGCCGCCATGTCGGCCGCCTTCGCACCGGAGATGCCCGAGACGAGGTACATCGCGCCGAGCAGCACATATTGCAGGCCGCCGCGCAGATGGCCGATGAGCGAAACCAGGAACAGGATCATCGCCCGCGCCAGTCCGGCGATCTCGATCAGCGCGCCGAGCAGCACGAACATCGGCACCGCCAGCAGCACCATGTGCGACATGCCCTCGCTGACCCGGCCGGGAACGATCAGGACCGGCACGGTGGTGCTGAAATGCAGATAGGCCACGGTGGCGAGCAGGAAGGTGAAGGCGATCGGCGTGCCGATCACCATGGCGCTGGCGACGAGCACAAAGAAGAAAATGAACAGATTGTAGTTGCCGAGCTCCTCCAGCACAGGCGCGGCGGCATAGAGCGCCCCTGCACCGGCGAGCACGAGCGCCAGAGCGCCGACGATCTGCATGAGGCTCGCCTGCTGGATCAGCCGGTCGACCGCGGTCAGCAGCATCAGCAGCACGCCGACCAGCATCGCGGCCTCGCGATAGCCTTCGCTGATCTCGAGCACGGGCATCTGGCTGATCAGGTGGCTTTCGAGGTGGTGCCAGGACGGCATCACCAGCGCCACCAGGACGGTGCAGACCAGCATCAGGCCGAGCGCATCGGTGCGCGCCCGCCACGCCGGCGACAGATTGCGGACGAAGGCGGTGAGCCGCATGTGCTCGGCGCGTCGCAATGCGACGACGGCGCCGAGCATCGCCAGCCACACGAACAGCACGGTGGCGAGCTCGTCCGACCAGATCAGCGGCGCATTGAAAACGTAGCGCGCGGCGGTCGCCGCGCCGAGCAGAACGAGTTCGGCGATGACGATCGCCGCAGCCAGCGCCTCGACGGCGCGGCCAAGCAGATGATCGAAGCGCGCGAACGCGCCATGCGACGGCACCGAGGTCGTCGCTGTCATGTCAACGGCCATTGCATCCTCCCCGGCTCACACAGGCCGACCGTATTTTCCACCGATCGCAGCTGAAGTCGAAACTACTCTGGCCTCATGGTTCTCAAGGCGATGCAATTGCATCGCCTGAACGCGTCGCAAGGCCGACGCTCCTCACCATGAGGGACAGGATCTCACCGCAAAATCAGCCCTCGTCCTGAGGAGCCTGCCGGAGGCAGGCGTCTCGAAGGACGGTGGCAGGCACGCTGTCGACTACGCGGTCTCTCACGCAAGTCTCACAGCTGACCGACGGATTTCTCCAGCAGCCCCCACGCCTCGGTGCCGAACTTGGTCTTCCATTCGGTGTAGAAGCCGGCGGTGCGCAGCGCATCGCGGAACGGCTTGGTGTCGACCTTGTTGAAGGTCACGCCAGCGGCCTGCATTTCCGCCTGCGCCTTGTCGTTGAAGCTCTGGATGTCCTGGCGCTCCTTGACGGCGGCCTCCGACAGCGCCGCGGTGACGGCGTCGCGGACGTCGGCAGGCATGACATTCCAGCGCGCTGCATTGGCGAAGATGTAGTGGCCGTCCCAGATATGGCCTGATAGCGCGATGTACTTCTGCACCTCGTAGAGCTTGGCGCTCTGGATCAGCGCCAGCGGATTCTCCTGGCCGTCGACGATGCGGGTCTGCAGGGCCGCATAGAGCTCGCCGAAATTGATCGGCGTCGGCGCCGCGCCGAGCGTCTTGAACAGCGTCACCCACAACGGATTGCCGGGCACGCGGATCTTGAAGCCCTTGAGGTCGTCGGGCGAGGCGATCGGCTTCGCACCGGACGTGATGTTGCGATAGCCGTTGTCGAGGCATTTCGGCAGCACGTGCAGGCCGACCTTGGCGAACTCGCGGCGCACATGGTTGCCGAGATCGCCGTCCATCGCCGACCACACCTGGTCGTAGCTCTCGAACGCGAAGGCCACCGCATTGATGCCGCCGATCGGCACCACCGTCTGGTTCACGCCTGACGTCGACATGAAGTCGAGCGCGCCGCTGCGCACCTGCGAGAACATGTCGGGCTCGCTGCCGAGCTGGCTGTTCGGATAGACCTGCAGGTCGACCAGACCATTGCTCTGCTTCTTGATGACCTCCGACGCCTCGATGATGCGGACGACGCCGGGATGGGTGGCGGGGAACGCCGTGCCGTAACGCAGGCGATACTTCGCCGATTGCGCCCGGGCGGGTGCGAACGCCAAGGCCGAGGCTCCCGCGAGCGCGGTGCCGACGAAGCTGCGACGAGACATGGATGTGGGCAAAGACACTGGCAAACCTCCCCTGCCGGCCCGCTGCGGGGGCCTTTGTATGTCATTCCTGTATCTCAAGCCTATAAGGGATACCAAATAGGCTTTCAATAGGAAACTTGTATCCAAGTTTTCGGGTTGCTATACGATGGCAGCCTGCGGTCGAGATTGGCGAGAAGGATGGAGGAACGCGTGAAGAGCCTCGTGGTGGAGCGGCCCGGCCGCCTGTCGATCGAAACGCGCCCCGTTCCCGAGCCTTCGACGGGCGAGGTCCGCATCAAGGTCGAGCGCGCCGGCATCTGCGGCTCCGACATCCACATCCTCCACGGCAGCAACCCGTTCGCGCGCTATCCGCGCGTGATCGGCCATGAATTCTTCGGCAGCATCGACAAGCTCGGCGACGGTGTCAGCGCACGGCTCGGCGCCCGCGTGGTGGTCGATCCCGTCGTTGCCTGCGGCCACTGCTACCCCTGCTCGGTCGGCCGCCCCAATGTCTGCGCCCATCTCGCCGTGCTCGGCGTCCACCGCGACGGCGGCTTTTCCGAATATGCCTGCGTGCCGGCGGCCAACGCGCATCTGCTGCCGGACAGCGTCGACGACGACAAGGCGCCGCTGGTCGAGCCGTTCTCGATCGCCGCCAACATTACCGACCACACCCGCGTGTTCGCCTCAGACGTCGCGCTGGTCTACGGCGCCGGGCCGAT
The DNA here is from genome assembly GCF_051168135.1 of Bradyrhizobium sp. HKCCYLRH2060. Classification (NCBI taxonomy): domain Bacteria; kingdom Pseudomonadati; phylum Pseudomonadota; class Alphaproteobacteria; order Hyphomicrobiales; family Nitrobacteraceae; genus Bradyrhizobium; species Bradyrhizobium sp. HKCCYLRH2060. The sequence continues at coordinate 11,570 of NZ_JBNPUK010000026.1, read as the reverse complement.
CGGGCTGACCGTGATCCAGGTGCTCAAGCACGTCTACGGCGTGAAGCAGCTGATCGTCACCGACCGCATCGATGCCCGGCTCGAAGCGGCGCGGCACAACGGCGCCGACCGCGTCATCAACACCGCCAGGACCGCCCTGCCCGAGGCCCTCGCCGCGGCCGATGTGACGCCGACCTTGATTATCGATGCCGCCTGCCATCCCGCCATTCTCGCCGAGGCCATCGAGATCGCCTCGCCTGCCGCACGCATCGGCCTGCTCGGCTTCTCGGCCGAGCCGTCGACGATCGTGCAGCAGAAGGTCACCGCGAAGGAGCTCGCGATCCACGCTTCCAGGCTCAACAGCGGCAAGTTCGCCAAGGTCATCGACTGGTTCGCCAGTGGCGCGCTGCAGCCGGAGCGGCTGATCACCCACCGCTTCGGGCTCGGCGCCTACGCGACCGCGTTCGACACCTTCGAGCACAACCAGACCGAATGCTGCAAAGTGCAGCTGATCTTCTGAAGTCCCGGCATGGATCGTCTCAGCCCCGCAACGCTTCCCCGCCTGCCCGCCGGCATCATCAAGCCGGATTACGACCGCGCAGCAATCACAACCGGTATCGTCCATCTCGGCCTCGGCGCGTTCCATCGCGGGCATCAGGCGGTCTACACCGATGCGCTGCTCAAGCACGATCCGCGCTGGGGCATCCTCGGCGTCTCCCTGCGCTCGCCGGACACCCGCGATGCGCTGGCACCGCAAGGCGGGCTCTACAGCGTGACGGCGAGCGACGGCGCCGGCCGGCAGCGCCGCATCATTGGCGCACTCACCGGCCTTGCGGTTGCGCCCGAGGATCCGGCGGCCCTTCTGGCACGCCTCGCCGATCCCGCCATACGCATCCTCTCGACCACCGTCACCGAGAAGGGCTACAGCCACGATCCGGCGACCGGCGCGTTGCGCGTCGACGATCCCGACATCTTGCACGACAGTCTCAACCTCGGCCATCCCCGCAGCACGCTCGCCTTCATCGTCGGCGGCCTGCAACTGCGGCGACAGCGCGGCCTGCAGCCCTACACGGTGCTCGCCTGCGACAACCTTCCGGCCAATGGCCACACCTTGCGCGGTCTGGTGATCGCCTTCGCCGGGCTGGTCGATCGCGATCTCGCCGCGTGGATCACGGACAACATCCGCTTTCCCTCGACGATGGTCGATCGCATCGTGCCTGCCACCACCGATGCCGACCGCGCCGACGTCGGCGCCGCGCTCGGCCTCGATGATGCATGGCCCATCGTCACCGAGCCGTTCAGCCAATGGGTGATCGAGGATGATTTCGCCGGCGCGCGCCCCGCCTGGGACGTCAGCGGCGCACAGTTCGTGCGCGACGTCGCCCCATTCGAGCTGATGAAGCTGCGGCTGCTCAACGGCGCGCACTCGACAATCGCCTATCTCGGCTATCTCATGGGCTGCGAGACCGTCGCCGCGGCCATGGCCGAGCCCGAGCTGGCCGGCCTCGTCGAGGACATGATGCGCGAGGAGGTGACGCCGACGCTGCCCGCGCTCGGCGGCTTCGACGTCGCAGCCTATCGCGCCGCGCTGCTGCAGCGCTTCCGCAATCCCGCGCTCAAGCACAAGACCGCGCAGATCGCGATGGACGGCTCGCAGAAGCTGCCGCAGCGTCTGCTCGGCACCATCGGCGACCGCCTCGCCCGCGGCCTTCCCATCACCCGGCTTGCGCTCGCCGTCGCCGGGTGGATCCGCTACGTCAGCGGCACGGACGAGCGCGGCCAGCCGATCGCGCTGCGCGATCCGCTGGCGGCGCAGTTGCGCGCGCTCGCCGACGAGGCCGGCCCGGTCGCCAGCCGGCTCACGCCGGCGCTGCTGTCGCTCACCTCGGTGTTCGGCAGCGAGCTGCCACGAGACCCGCGCTTCGAGCTCGCAATCGAAACGGCCCTGGACGATCTGTTCCAGAAGGGTACCCGTGCCACGGTGGCGGAGACGCGACGGGCCGCCCGCTGAACATCGGCTTGGACGCAGCTCCGGCTCCGGCGGCCGCCGACGTCAGCCGCCTGGCAGCAGCTTGCCGGGATTCATCAGGCCGTGCGGATCGAGCGTGCGCTTCAGTTGCAGCATCAGCTCCAGCTCGAGCGGCGGCTTGCACAGCGGCATCTCTGCCGTGCGGAGCTGGCCGATGCCGTGCTCGGCGCTGATCGAGCCGCGGCGGCGGGTGATTTCGTCATGGACCAGGCGGGTGATGCGCGGACCGTACCGATAGAACTCGTCTTCGCTCATGTCGAGCGGGCGCATCAGATTGTAGTGCAGGTTGCCGTCGCCGAGATGGCCGAACACCATCGGACGGATGCCGGTCAGCGCCGCGCCGACCGCAGCGTCCATGACCGTGACGAAATCGGCGATCTCGGCGACGGGCACCGAGATGTCGTGCTTGAGCGCCCTGCCTTCGCGGACCAGAGCCTCGGAGACGCTCTCGCGCACCCGCCAGAACGCCTTGGCCTGGGTGCCGTCCTGGGCGACGACGGCGTCGGAGGCGAGCCCTTCCGTCATCGCGGCGGCCAGCGTGGTTTCGAGCCGTGCGGTCAGCGCGGCTTCCTCGCCGATATCGCTCAGCTCGATCAGGACAGCAGCCTCGGGAAGTGCAGCGAACGGCAGCCGTATATCCGGCATCTGGCGCAGGATCATCTCGAGCGTTGCCGAGGTCAGGAACTCGAATGCGGTGAGGCGATCGCCACAACGCGCGCGCGATAGCCGCAGCAGGTTCAGCGCGGCGGCCGCATCGGCGACCGCGACGAACGCGGTGGCCCGTGCGGTCGGCCGCGGAAACAGCTTCAACACGGCGCCGGTGATGACCCCCAGCGTGCCTTCGGAGCCGATGAAGAGATCGCGCAGCGCATAGCCGGTGTTGTCCTTGCGCAAGGCGCGCAGGCCGTCCCAGATGCGGCCATCCGGCAGCACCACTTCGAGCCCCAGCGTCAGCTCGCGCATCACGCCATAGCGCAGCACGGCGACGCCGCCGGCATTCGCGGCGAGATTGCCGCCGACGGTGCAACTGCCCTCCGAGCCGAGGCTGAGCGGAAAGAACAGGCCGGCCTCGCGCGCCGCGTCCTGCACCCTCGCCAGCACGATTCCGGCATCGACGACGATGGTCTGGCCGACGGGATCCACCGCGCGGATGCGGTTCATCCGCGACAGGGACAGCACGATCGCCCGGCCGCTCGCATCCGGAGTCGCGCCGCCCGACAGGCTGGTGTGTCCGCCCTGCGGCACGACGGCCACGCGGGCGGCGGCGCAGGCCTCCATCACCGCCGCGACCTCGTCCGTCGATCCCGGCCGAACCACCGCCAGCGTGGCCCCGTGATACTTGCCGAGCCAGTCGTGCAGATAAGGCGCCTGATCCTCGGCTGCGACGAGAACATGCGCGACACCGACGAGGCGTTGCAGGCGTTCGATCAGTTCGGTCATGACGCGCGCTTCGATGACTCCGGAGGCTGCACTTGCGATGCGCACAAACTAACAGGACAGTGCCTCTCGTCCCCAATACCGAGTTGTCCGCCACCCATAATCGAATGTTATGGGCGGCTCAGGCGGACGCGAAAGCCGCCGGCGGGGCGATATGCGGGACGGCGTCGACCAGCTCGCGCGTGTAGTCGGTCTGCGGATTGGCGAACAGCGCCCGGCTCTCGCCCTGCTCGATGATGAGACCTGTGCGCAGCACGATGGTGCGGTCGCACATCATGCGCACGACGTTGAGATCGTGGCTCACGAACAGGAAGGCGAGGTTGTCCTCGCACCGAAGCCGGTTCAGGAGCTGCAGCACCACGGCCTGCACGGAGACGTCGAGCGCCGCGGTCGGCTCGTCCAGCACCAGCAGCCGCGGCTTGCAGGCAATCGCGCGGGCGATGCCGACGCGCGCCTTCTGCCCGCCGGAGAGCTGATGCGGAAAGCGCGACAACAGCTCGCGCGGCAGGCCGACGCGATCGGCGCATTCTTCGACGCGCTGACGCAGTCTGTCGCCCGAGCGCATGTTCATCAGCCGCAGCAGCGGATGGGCGATGCAGTCGAACGCCGTGTAGCGCGGATTGAGGCTGTCGTTCGGATCCTGGAAGACGATCTGGATGTCCTTGCGCAGCTCGCTCGCGTGAAAGTCGCGAGCCGGAATCTGGCCGATCGCCTGGCCGTCGAACAGGATCTCGCCGGCGCTGGCGTCGATCAGACGGCAGATCATCCGCGAGGTCGTGCTCTTGCCGGAGCCGCTCTCGCCGACCAGACCGACGCTCTCGCCGCCGCGCATCGTCATCGAGAAGTCGGCGACGCCGACCGTACCGTCGTCGAAGCGCTTGCTGACGCCCTTGACGTCGAGCAGCAGCGGCGTGCCGTGCGGCAGCGGCGGCAGCTCCGTCACCGTGACCAGGGGAATTTTTTCGCCGTCCGGCACCAGATCCTCGACACGCGAGGTTGCCGTCGGCGACGCCGCGACGAGGCGCTTGGTGTAGGGATGCTGCGGCCGGTGGAACAGCGTCAGCGGCGCGGCCTCCTCGACCAGCCTGCCCTGCTCCATCACGACCACGCGCGCGCAATAGCGCGCGGCAAGCCCGAGATCATGCGTGATCAGGATCGTCGCCATGCCGCGCTCGGCGGCGATCTTCGCAAGAAGATCCATGACCACCTTCTGCGTGGTGACGTCGAGGCCGGTGGTCGGCTCGTCCGCGATCAGCAGCTGCGGGCTGCAGGAGATCGCGATTGCGATCATCACCCGCTGGCACATGCCGCCGGAGAGTTCGTGCGGATAGGCGCCCATGCGGCGCCCGGGATCGCGGATCTGCACGGCCTTCAGCAGCGACAAGGCCTCCGCATGCGCCTCCTGCCGCGACAGCCGGCGATGGGCGAGGACCGCATCCGCGATCTGCTGGCCGATGGTGCGGATCGGGTTGAGCGCGGCACGCGGATTCTGGAAGATCATCGCCATGGCCGCGCCGTGCAGGCTGCGCAGATCGGCACCGCCGGCCCGGGTGACGTCCTGGCCCTTGAAGCGGATGCAGCCATCGGTGATGCGGCCGGCCTTGTCGAGCAGATGGGTGATGGCAAAGCCGGTCACCGATTTGCCGGAGCCGCTCTCGCCGACCAGTCCAAGCATCTCGCCCGGCTGGAGCGACAGCGACACGCCGCGCACCGCCTCGACGAGCCCACGGCGGGTCGAGAAGGTCACTTTGAGATTCTCGACCTCGAGCAGCGGCTTGGAAATATCAGGCGCCGTCACGTCCGCATCCTCGGATGCGCCCCAGCTATTTGTGTTCTGACGAGACATCATGTGCGCATCCGGGGATCCAGGATGTCGCGCAGGCCGTCGCCGAGCAGATTGAAGCACAGCACGGCGCTCATCAGCGCGAAGCCGGGAAACGCCACCAGCCACCAGCGCCCGGTGGAGATGAAGCGCGCGCCCTCGGCGACCATGATGCCCCATTCCGGCGTCGGCGGCTTGACGCCGAGGCCGATGAAGGAGAGGCCCGCGGCATTGAGGATCGCCCAGCCGAGATTGAGCGACATCTGCACCGCCATCGCCGGCAGCACGTTCGGCAACAGGAAGCGCAGCACGACAGCAACATGGCTCTCGCCACAGGCACGCGCGGCCTCGACCCAGCCGAGATTGCGGCGGATGTTCACCTCGGCGCGGGCGAAGCGGATGTAGAACGGCAGGTTGATGATCGCGGTCGCGATCACGATGTTCTCGACGCGGTTGCCGAGCGCCGCGACCATCGCCATCGCCAGCACGAACAGCGGAAACGCCATCAGCACGTCGACGAAGCGGCCGACCGCCTTGTCGAGACGGCCGCCGGCATAGCCGCACAGCGCACCGATGACGGAGCCGAGCGCAAAGGACACCGCGACCGCCGTCACCGCGATCGTGAGGTCGAGCCGGCTGGCGACGATCAGGCGGCTGAGCACATCGCGGCCGAGCTGGTCGGTGCCGAACCAGTGCACGGAGCTCGGCGGCTGCAACGCGGCAGAGACCTCGGACGCAACGGGATCGTAAGGCGCCAGCCACGGCGCAAAGACCGCGATCAGCGCCAGCAGCAGCGCGCCGCCAGCCGCGACGGCGGTGACCGGGTTGCCGCGCAGCACGAAGGCCGTGTGGCGCAGGGTCGAGGAGGTCTCTATCGTGCTCATGCTCACGCCACCGTCGCCCTGGGATCGGCGATGCCATAGAGCACATCGACCAGGAGATTGACGATCACGAAGATCGTCGCCATCAGCAGCACGAAGCCCTGTACCGGCGCGTAGTCGGAGACCAGCAGCGCATCGAGCGCGTAGGAGGCGACGCCGGGCCAGGAGAACACCTTCTCCACCAGCACGTTCGCGCCCAGCATGGTCGAGAACACGATGCCGGCGATGGTGATGACGGGAAGGATCGCGTTCCTCAAGGCATAGGTGACGACGATGCGCCACCACGACAGCCCGACCGAGCGCGCGGTGCGGACGAAATCGCTGCCGAGCGAGACCAGCATCGAGGCCCGCGTGATGCGCGCCAGCGGCGCGATCACGAACAACGCCATGGTCAGCGCCGGCAGCATCAGCTGCCGCGCCGCCGCCCACCAGCCCTCGACATCGCCTGCGAGCAGGAAGTCGATGATCAGGAAGCCGGTGCGCGATGGCGGCATCGTGGTGAAGATATCGATCCGCCCTGTCGGATCCGGCGCGAAACCGAGCAGATAATAGAACACGTAGATCAGCAGGAGCCCGGAGACGAAGGTCGGCACGCAGACGCCGAACGAACAAAATAGCCGGACGCCGTGATCGACCAGCGAGCCCGGCCGCAGCGCAGCCAGCACGCCGAGCGGCACCGCCGAGACCAGCGCGATCAGCAGCGCCGTCAAGGTCAGCTCCAGCGAGGCCGGCAGTCGCTCCTTGAGATCCTTGGCGACCGGCTGCCCGGTCATCATCGAGCGGCCGAGGTTGCCGCGACCGACATCATAGAGGTAGATCGCGAGCTGATTCGGCAGCGGCTTGTCGAGCCCGAGCTGCCGGCGGATGACCTCGATCTCCTCCTGGCCGGCATTGGGGCCGGAGGCAAAGAACACGGCCGGATCCCCCGGCAGCACGCGCATCAAGAGGAAGGTGAAGACCAGGACACCGAACAGTGCCGGCAGCGACGAGACGAAACGCCGTCCCGCCCGCAGCAATGTTGCGCCGATCGTGCCCATGGTCCTCAGCCGTCCCGGTTACTTGCGGCTCAGGTTACGATAATCGACCTGTCGCGTGAACTGGTAGACATAGCCGTCCACCGTCGGCTGCATCACCGCATCCTGCGCCGCCTGCCAGATCGGGATCTGGAACATCTGGTCGAAATGGATCGCGTTGAGCGCCTTGCCCTGCTCCTCGTATTTCGTCTTGTCGGCCTCGAAGCGCGCCTCCTGCGCGATCTTCTCCAATTCGGCATTGTCGGTCGAGGAATAGTTCCAGCGCTGCTTGCCGGTGTAGAAGTTGCGGTAGAAATAGTCCGTCGAGGGCAGCCAGGCGACGATGCCCTCGGTGAAGAACGGCAGCTTCTTCTCGTTGATCGCGGTCGACATCTGCGCGTCCGGCAGCTTCTGGATGTCGACCTTGATGCCGATCTTGGCGAGCTGCTCCTTCACCAGCGCCGCCATCGGCTCGGCGGTCGCGGCCTGGCCGACATTGAAGCTGAAGGTGGTCGAGAAGCCGTCGGGCATGCCGGCGTCCTTCAGATAGGCCTTGGCCTTCTCCAGGTCGAGCTTGATCGGCTGCGGGATCGGATAGCCGCCGCTCGGCGGCTTGCCGTCGGCCCAGGTCGCGCCATAGAGCGGCGCGCCGCGGCTGAACAGCGCGGCCTTGAACATGTCGTCATAAGGCAGCGCATAGGCGATCGCGCGGCGCACATTGACGTTGTCGAACGGCGGAATGGTGTTGTTCATCGAGATGAAGGTCACCGCATTATACTGCGGCGTCGAGATCACCTTCAGCTTGCCCTTGCCCTCCAACGACTGCACGTCGCTGGCCTGCAGGTCGATCACGAGATCGGCGTCTCCGCGCTCGACGAGGTTGGCGCGCGTCGCCGGCTCCGGCACCGACTGGATGATCAGCCGCTTGAACGCCGCCGGCTTGTCCGGCGTGCCGCGATTCCAGGCCTCGTTGCGCTTGGCGATCACCTGCTCGCCGGGCTTGAAGGTCTCGACGATGTAGGCGCCGCTGCCGGCCGCATTCTCCTTGGTCCAGTTCAGCGCCCACGGATCTTCGGCCGTCGCATGCGCCTTGGCGAGCTTGGAGTTGATGATGATCGGATAGACGGTGGCGAGGTTCGGCAGCGCCAGCTTGTCCGGCTTCGGCAAGGTCACCTCGAACGTCAGGGGATCGATGACCTTGAACTGATCGGCCGACGTCAGCGACCCCGTCAGCAATTGCGCCTTGCCGAGGATCGGCGCGGTGACGCAGCGGTCGAGCGACCATTTGACGTCCTCGGCGGTGACCGGCGAGCCGTCCTGGAACTTCGCATCAGGGCGCAGCTTGAAGGTGATCTTCAGACCGTCGGCGCTGACAGAATAGGATTCGGCGAGCTCGCCGGTGATCGTGTCGAGATCGAACACCCACTTACCATTGAGCTGCTTGCGGCCGAACGACACCAGCCGGTCGTAGCTCGACATCGACAGCGCGAAGGCCTCGCGCGTCGAGCCCGGAATGTTCGGATCGAGCGTGTTGACGGTGGCGCCGGTGACGTAGCGCAGAGTCTCGGCGCGGCTCTGCGCATGCACCGACGGCGCAGCCAGCATCACCGCGAGCAACGCGGTCGCCGCGAACAACGAACGTTTGGACATCTCGAAACTCATCGCCCCTGTTCCCTCATTGGTCTCAAAATCCGGCACTGAAATCGCGCGTCGGCGGAGATCCGCGACGCGCTACCATGAGATCGACGCACAAGATCGACGCTCAGCATCGACGCTCAACAGCAAATCACGTGCCACGGCGCACCGTCGCCTGCTTCACATCATAGGCCCGGAAGTTCGCCCAATGCTTGTCGATATCAGCCGTGAACAGCCCACGCGTCAAACCATGCACGAGCTTCGGCACTGCGGTCGTCATTGCGTTGATCGACGATCCCGACGCGCCGAAGCTCATCGTCGAGGCGATGGCGAACACGTGAATGTTGCCGATCCACGGCGTCTCTCCCGCGTTGCGCTCGCACAGCGCATAGTCGTTTGCAAGATAAGGGAAGGCGCCGAGCCGATCGTTGCGTTCGCTCGCATCGGGCGTGTAGCGGTCAGACCAGCGCGCGATGTTGGCCGCGAAGCGCCGCAGCTCCGGCCGCTTTGCGAAGTCCATCGAGATGCCGGTTGCGCTGATCACGAAGTCCGCCGTGATCTCGCCTTTCGCTGTCTGCAGCACGACGCCGTCGGCCGTCTCGCGCGCGCCCGTGACCGGCGCGCCTTCTTGCAGGCGGAACGCCGCGTGGCGGGCGCAGCGATCATAAGTGTGCTGCGGAAAACCTTCGCGCAGTTCCAGGACTGCGCGCATGAAGCGCCAGCGCCAGGCATCGTCGAGCTCGGAGAAGTGCCTGAGAAAGCCGCGGAACGTCAGCCAGCGATAGGGCTGGATCAGCTGGATTTCCGCGCGGCGGCATAGCAGATCGACGCGCGCCGCACCGGCTTCGAGTGCAGCCGCCGCATTGTCGAACGCCGAGGCACCGGCGCCGATCACGGCGACGCGGCGGCCGCGCAGGCTGTCGAAATCGATCTCGGCGCCGGAATGGGCGCCGCGCGTGGCGGGCAGATGGCGCAGCGGCTCCGGAATGCTCCAGTCGCCCATCCCCTCCTGCCCGGTCGCCAGCACGATCTTGCGGGCATGGATCGTCGTCTCACCATCCTTGCTGCGCACGGTCGCCTGCAGCAGTCCGTCAGCGGCGGGTGCGATATCGACGACGTCGCAGCCGTTGCGCACGGGAAGGTCGAGCACCTCGCGATACCAGGCGAGATAGTCTGCCCAATATTCGCGCGGAATCAGATCAAGATTGCGCCAGCTCTCGCCGCCGAACTTCGCCTCGTGCCACGCCTGATAGGTCAGACAAGGTATGTCGAGATCGGGTCCGGTGAAGTCTTTCGGGCTGCGCAGGGTCGGCATGCGCGCATAGCTGAGCCACGGTCCTTCGCGGCCTGCCTCAGCCTTGTCGAGCACGAGAATGTTGCCGACGCGGGAGCGCAGCAGCGCGAAGGCGGTCGCGAGACCCGATTGCCCGCCCCCGACGATCAGCACATCGAACGCAGGTCCGCCATCGGGACCGGTGACAGGCGTCAGCCATGGCATGCTGGGATGCGCGATCCTGGCAAGATCGCTGCGAACCTGGGCCGTCAGCGCGGCAAGACCGTCGCTCATGCCGGCCACCGGATGAAACACGCGCAATCGCGATCGGAACGCTCGCTGTCGCTCACGCTCTCTCCATCAGTCATGTCACCCGGCACGCGAAGCTTAGCAAAGCAGGTCTGGCACCGACCATACCGATTTGTCCGCCGCCCATAACAGCTTGTTATGGGGCGGCAGCCGCGGCTAGAGTCGACAGCCATCCACAGCGAGACAAGAGGTCGCATGCCGCTCAATCTGCGCCAGATCGAGGTGTTCCGCGCGATCATGATGACAGGCTCGATCAGCGGCGCTGCGCGGCTGCTCTCGGTATCGCAGCCCGCGATCAGCCGGCTGCTGGCCTATACCGAGGATGGCCTCAAGCTCAAGCTGTTCGAGCGCATCAGCGGCCGGGTGCAGCCGACGCCGGAGGCCAAGCGGTTGTTCGCCGAGGTCGAGCACGTCCATCGCGGCGTCGCGCGCATCAACGACCTCGCCGACGAACTGCGCGCCGGCGGCACCGGCACCATCCGCGTGGTGGCGAGCCCGAGCGCGGGCCACGGCATGGTGCCGGAGGCACTGTCGCGGCTGCGCGGCCGCTTTCCAGATCTGCGCGTCGAGTTCGAATCGTTGACCCTGCTGGAGATCGTCGGCCGCGTCGGCACAGCCCGCGCCGATCTCGGCATCACTGTGCTGCCGGTCGACGAGCCGACAGTCGCGGTAGAGACGATCGCGGAGGGCGCGCTACACGTGATCATGCCGGCCGACCATGCCCTGACGAGGCTGCGCAGCATCAGGCCGAAGGACATGCTGCCCTATCCGCTGGTCGGCTTCGGCCCGCAGACGCCTTATGGTCACATCGTCACGTCGGCCCTGGCCGGCGGCCCGGAGCCAGCCACGATCGTGCGCTACACGCCCGACGCCTGCGCCATGGTGCGCGCCGGCGCCGGCCTCGCCGTCGTCGACGAGTTCGTGCTGCGCGGCCACGCCTGGCCCGACCTCGCGGCACGTCCCCTGGCGCCGAAGACGCCGATGCGCGCTTATCTGCTGACGCCTCGGTTCGAGCCGCTGTCACGGAATGCGGCGGCACTCGCGGATATCTTGCGGGGGCGTGATCGGAAGGGAGCGGCGACGAAGCGGTGAGTTACGGAAACGGCGTGACAGAGATGGACTGCACCCCTCAAGTGAGACACGATAATCTCAGTGACAGGCATTCCGAGGATGACCTGTGGCAGCAAGAGGG
>NZ_JBNPUK010000025.1:0-85970 GCF_051168135.1 Bradyrhizobium sp. HKCCYLRH2060 | reverse complement strand
CCCCCATTGGCGCTAACTTACCAAATTAACGCTTGGTATTCTCGTTTTCTTGGCGGCTCTCGGAGATGGCGTTGAATGTTCCGCGCAGCGGCCCGCAACGTTTGCACGTCGGGTTTGGGGATGACGGCGTCGACGAGGGCCTCGACGATCAAGCGCAATAGGCGCCAGACGCCGTTCTTCACGCGGCCTCCCGGCGGGGAGAGTCACCGAGATGTTCCGCGATGAGCGGCTCGGTCAGCAGCGCCAGCAGAAGATGACAGAGGATGTGCGCTCTCGCACTCCTGGGATCCTCGCCCGGTGGTCGCGCGAGGCCGATACTGCTCTTGAGATGCTTGAAGGCGATCTCGATGCGCCACCGCAATCGATAGAGGCTGCTGATTGCTGGAAGTGGATATTCATCGCGATCGAGCGAGGTGATGATGATGACCCATTCGGCCGCGACCAACGTCTCGGGCTGCAGCTTGCGGCCCATGTCTCGTGCCCGGCGCGTGATCTTTTCGATCGTGGCATCGCGCGCCTGCTTCGGCTTTCGGATCGCCACCAGACGTAATGCGATAGGCTCTTTCGCCGAAGCCTTGATCCAGACGGGCCGATCAACCAGTCCCTTGCCACGCGACTTTTTTAGCAGAGCAATGAGATCGAGACGGTTCGCGTCGGCGTCGAGCCAACGAGCGCCATTCCATTTGGCGCGCACTACGATATCAGCGCTTTCAGCAAGCACCTTGGCGACCCGATCGGGCTGCAGATAGGCACGATCGCCGACGCGAATTTCGCCCGGCACGACACCGGCGCGATCGATGACCTCGCCCTCGCTCTCATCCGTCAGTTCGAAGGCGGTAAAGCGTTCGCTCGCCAGATCGAAGGCTGAATGTATCCGCCATACGCCGCCGGATTCTCGATCATTGCGGCCGGCTTTTGCCACCGCCGTGGCATCCACAAGACGGACCGGTCGGCCTTTCGCCGCGGCCAGGCAGGTCTCACCTGCGCTCCCAACGAGCAGCCGGCTGACCAGTTGTTCGAGCCAATCCGCCGAGTTGCGTAGCCGCTTGAGAAGCGCGACATTCGACAATGAGGCAAGTCCCATCGCCTCAGCCCATGCGGCGGTCAATCGCAGCCCGCGCGTCCCCCAACAATACGCGAGCACCAGCCGCAGCTGATCCACGGCACATTCGACCTTGCGGGCTCGTTTGAAAGCCCCAAATTCCCGAGCCTCATGCTCAAGCAGGTCAGCGCCGCCCAACCGAGCGATAGTGCGCAGCCATTCGGCGTTCGAAAGCGATTCGTCAGTCACTCGACCGAGGAATCATCCATTTCCGGCAGCAAAATGGTAAGTTAGCGCCAATGGGGGTATCTCTCCGCGATTGGCGTTTTTGGAGAGATACCCCTCACCCGACCGTCCTTGTCACACTGTCGTACATGCCCTCTCCCACAAGGGGAGAGGGCGCAGTCATCAGCATGTCGCATCTTCTCCGTCGTCAAGCGGCGCTATTGAATCCAGCTGTTGCACGGCAGAGGTGTCTCCGTTCACCTAATTCACAGTCTCAAACAGCACGGGACACGACATCTCAGCCTCGCGGCGCGTCGCGCCCGAGTTCTACATTCAATTCGCCCCTCGCAAATCATGCAGAGGGCGCAGGGAATGCCGGGTGAAGGCCTCACCCATGGCCCGCCTGCGAAAAAAATGCAGGCGGCAGGTACCACAGGCAAAGCCGAACACTCCGGCATTCCCTGCGCGACGGTCTTCACGCTTATACGCAGTCTCCCTGGTGCGCCGGGCTTGTTGGCCACCATGCCGCGACAATGCTTGCGCATTGCGCGGGTGACACCAGCGTCGGGGTGTCAGGACGCTGCGACTTCACGTCCGCAAGCCATCGTTCGTCCGCGCCCTCGAAAGAGGACGCTGCGATCTCTCGCGGCCATCGCTTCCCCGCCTCGCGTGTCGTGACGATCGCGCGCTACGCCCCTCTGCGATGAGGCGGGATGCGCGTAGACAATCATGATTTCCGAAAAATAGCAAGAAGATTATTTTTATCGGAAGGTGATGTGACGTTCTCCCGCCGTCGTCCCGGGCTTGACCCGACATTTGTCGGTTTGGCGCGATCGGTGGTCATGCTGCGCACAGGCGGGACGAGGTGAAGCTCAATCTCCTTCCTTGGCGCAAGGCGATGCAGCATGGCGATCATTGCATGCAATGATCGCTCATGAAATGGGCTGAGTTCGCGCCGAACGAGCCTGCCCAGCAACCGGGCGATGTCGGCCATCTTCTCAACCCCTTGAATTAGTTCGTGCTTCGCCAGGGCCGTCGCGCCTCGCCGCATTGTACACAATGGCACACCGCTTGCTTCATCAGTTGCGAGACATTCTCGCGGGGAGGCAGGCGGCTGACATGGCGAACTCATCTGCAGCGGCAACCGCGACGATCATCGCCGAGCCGGAGCCGATCACGCTCGATCTGTCCAAGACCGCGCTGGTCATCATCGACATGCAGCGCGACTTCATGGAGCCGGGCGGGTTCGGCGAGACACTGGGCAATGACGTGTCGCAGCTTGCCCGCGCGGTCGAGCCGATCGCGAATGTGCTGGCGGCGGCACGCGAGGCCGGCATGCTGGTCATTCACACCCGTGAGGGCCACGAGCCGGATTTGTCGGATGCGCCGCCGGCCAAGGTCGAGCGCGGCGCGCCGTCGCTTCGCATCGGCGATCCCGGTCCGATGGGGCGCATCCTCATCCGCGGCGAGGCCGGGCACGACATCATTCCCGCGCTCTATCCCGTCGATGGCGAGGTCGTGATCGACAAGCCGGGGAAGGGTGCCTTCTACGCGACCGAGTTGGGCGAGGTGCTGAAGCTCCATGGCATCGCCAATCTGCTGGTGTGCGGCGTCACCACCGAGGTCTGCGTCAACACCACCGTACGCGAGGCCAATGACCGCGGCTATCGCTGCGTCGTCATCTCCGATGGCTGCGCGTCCTACTTCCCGGAATTCCACGAGATGGGGCTGAAGATGATCAAGGCCCAGGGCGGCATCTTCGGCTGGGTCGCGGACTCGGCCGCGGTGCTGAAGGCCATGATCTGAGAGACGAGCTGAAAGATCTGAGACGGATGAGTTTGATCATGTAGTCGCTGCAGGCAACAGGGGAGCAAGGCGATGAGCGGAAGCGGGACGGCAAGCTCGACAAGTGCGGATTTCAAACCGGTGCTCTGGACACAAGGGGACTGGAACGCGTTCTTCGGTTTCGGCACCAACATCCTCGTCAACATGCTCGTCCTCACCGGGCTGTTGCGCTTCGTGCTGAAGATGCCGGACAGCCTGGTGTTCGGCCGCATCCTGCCGGCGCTCGGCCTGATGATGTGCCTGTCGACCTTGTACTACGCGTTCCTCGCCTATCGGCTGGCGCAGAAGACCGGACGCAGCGACGTCTGCGCGCTGCCCTCGGGCGTCAGCGTCCCGCACATGTTCATCGTGACCTTCGTGATCATGCTGCCGGTCACCTTGAAGACCGGCGATCCCCTGAAGGGCTGGTCGGCCGGCCTCGTCTGGGTGTTCTTCCAGAGCTTCATCCTGATGATCGGCGGTTTCGTCGCGCCCTATATCCGCAAGATCACGCCGAGGGCGGCGCTGCTCGGCACGCTCGCCGGCGTCTCGGTCACCTTCATCTCGATGCGGCCGGCGCTCGAGATGTACATGACGCCGCAGATCGGGCTGGTGTGCTTCGCGATCATCCTGGTCAGCTGGTTCGGCGGCGTGAAATATCCGAAAGGCCTGCCGGCCGGTCTCGTGGCGATCGCGGTCGGCATGGTCATCGCCTGGGGCTCCAACCTGTTCGGCCTCGGCCTCGGCGGGCTCAGCGTGAAGGGCGTCGGCGATGCCTTCGCCAACTTTGGCTTCTCGGTGCCGCTGCCGGCGTTCGGCACGGTGTTCTCCGGCTTCGAATATCTCGGCGTGATCCTGGTGACCGCGATCCCGTTCGGCATCTACGACCTCGTCGAGGCCATGGACAATGTCGAGAGCGCGGAAGCCGCGGGCGACGAGTATCCGACGACGCGCGTGCTGACCGCCGACGGCGTCGTCAGCCTGATCGGCTGCATGATGGGCAATCCCTTCATCAACGCCGTCTACATCGGCCATCCCGGCTGGAAGGCGATGGGCGGCCGCATCGGCTACTCCGCGGCGACCGGGCTGATGGTGATCGTGCTGTCCTGGCTCGGCATCATCTCGGTGCTGCTGGCGCTGGTGCCGGTGGTCGCGATCTCGCCGATCCTGCTCTACATCGGCATGCTGATCGGCGCGCAGGCGTTCCAGACGACGCCGGTCAAGCACGCGCCGGCGATCGTGCTCGCGTTCACGCCGCATCTCGCCGCCTGGGCCAAGCTGCAGATCGACACCATGCTGGCCTCGACGGTGACGGCGGCGCAGGCTGTCGGCGGGCTCGCTGCCGACAAGGTGGACGCGGTGAAGACCGCCGCGATCGCCGCGCTGCCGCAGCAGGGCGTGCTGTATCACGGCCTGGAAGTGATGGGTGGCGGCTCGATCCTCGCCGGCCTCGTGCTGGGCGCCATCGGTGTGTTCGTCATCGAGCGCGACTTCACCAAGGCGGCGGCGTTCGCGCTCGCCGGTGCGGTCATGACCTATTTCGGCTTTATGCATGGTGAGGCTGTCGGCATCGGCGGCGGCTTCGGTGTGACGCCGGCGGTGGCGCTGGCCTATGTCGTGGTCGCGGGCGGGCTGTTCTGGCTGGGACGGCTCGGCATGTCCGAGAGCTACGTGCCGCATGCCGACATGCAAGCGGCGCCGGCGGAGTAGGCCGACTGCGGCACGAAAGCCAAGTTGGTTCAGACGGTCATTCCGGGGCAATCGTCAACTCGACGTCGCGAAGCGGCGGCGGGTTGGCGATTGAACCCGGAATCTCGAGCTTGTTGAAAGCCGACGCAAGACAACATCGAGATTCCGGGTTCACGGCCTATCGGCCTTGCCCCGGAATGACGTTGTGGTGAGGCAAATGCCTGCACCGTCTCACCAGTCCGGCCGCCGGATCTGTCTTCGACCGTCACGTGGCCGGCTGATCGAGATAGTAGCGCAGCAGCGCCTCACCGGGCTCGGACAGCCACTCTGCCGCACCGGTCACATCGCCTTCGATCAAGCCGCTTATCCCGATCAGATAGGTGATCGGCATCGCCGGCGTGGCGAAGACGGAGGCGTCGGCATTGGCTGGATTGGTCGCCTGCGCATGCGGGTCGGCGAAGGACAGACGGGGCATCGCGACCGTTTCCGCGTATCGGCGGATGGTCTTGATGTCGCGGCGGTCGGTGCAGATGGTCCAGACGTCGAGCGCCGGCATCCGGACGCGGTCCAGTGCGGCGAGCGTCGGCAGGTCGGTCTTGCAGGCCGCGCACCACGTCGCCCACAGGTTCACCAGCGTGACATGGCCTGGCTTCGGCGCGAGCGTCACGTCCTTGCCGCTCAAGTCCTGCAGCTTCAACGGCGGCAGCGGATTGCGCGGCCGCTCGACGATGAACTGGCTGCGGCCGCTGCGGAACAGCGGCGGCCTCGGATCATCAGCCGCGGCGCGGACGCGCGGCGAGGATACAAGGAGGGCGCTGGCGGCTCCCAGCAGCGCTGTGCGGCGCGTGAGGGCGCTGAAGGAAACAGTCTCAGCCATGGATGTAGGCCCAGCCCTTGCGCTGCAACTCGACGACGCGGCCGATGCCGAATGGCACGAGCTTCGCGCCCTCGATCAGCTCGATCATCAGATTCTCCTTGCTCTCGGCGATCGCCTTCGACGAGGCGCACATGCTGAAGCCGATATGCGGATACATCTGGCGCAGTGCGGCGATCGGCTCCTTCAACGGAGATTTGTCGGCGCGGAAGACATCGATGCCGCTGCCGTTGGCGACGACCTCGATGATGGGCGTCTGTCCGAGGCTGGCGAAATGCCGCGTGAGATTCCCCGAATAGCTGATGGCGTGGCCCATCACGTGCGGATCATTGCGATCGATCAGGATGACGATGCCGGCGCGATGCTGGGCGACGGCCGGCACGGCGGGGGTTGGAGTGCCGAGGGCCGTCGCGCCAGCGACGAAGCCGCGACGGGAGAGATCTTGAACGGGTTCGCTCATCGCTGCTTTCTCGTCGCAAGGGAAACCGTCGGCCGTGGCGATTCCAAGGCCGGTGGTTGCCGGGTCAGTTGCGCGGCCGGATCGGCGCCTTGTTGTTGCGGCCCCACAGCACGAACAGCGACAAGGCGAGCAGCAGGATATTGAGCGGGGTGACGGCGGCCTCGCCGCGGGAAAGATGAAAGGCGAGGGCGAACACCTGGAGCGTGGCGCAGCCGAGCGCGGCGAGGACGGTCAGGCGCGGCATGATGCGGGTTAGCGACGGCAGGATGATGCCGAGCGCGCCGGCGAGATCGACCAGCCCGATCGCGCGCACGAAAACCTCGGAATACTCACCTGCCCACGGCATCATCGCCGCAAGCTGCGGGATCGGCGTGAACAGCTTGGTCAGGCCGGCTCCGCCAAAGGCCACGAAGATCAGGGCCTGTGCGGTCCACAGGCCGATGCGCAGCGCGAGCGAGGGCCGAAGCGGGGTGAGATCGGTGGTCGATGCAGTGGTGGACACGATGGAATTCTCCAAACGAGTGGGGGCTGGTCGGCGCAGGTTGATGATTTCTTCTGGATTGATCATTATGCCTCCCGTTGAGAAATCATTTCTTGCTGGTTGATGATCAATGGACTCCCTCGTCAGCATCCGGGTGTTCTGCCAGGTCGCCGAGCTCAAGAGCTTCGCTGCGGCGGCCGAGCGGCTGAGCCTGTCACCCGCCATGGTCTCCAAGCACGTCATGGAGCTGGAGCGGCGGCTGTCGACCCGGCTGCTCAACCGCACCAGCCGCCGCGTCGGGCTGACCGAAGCCGGTGTGGTCTATTTCGAGCAGGTGCGTCAGCTGCTGGAGCAGCTCGACGACGTCGAGGCTGATGTCAGCGAGGCCACCGTGCTGCCGCGCGGCACGTTGAAGCTCAGCGCCTCCGTGTGGTTTGCGAATTCGCTGTTCGCCGACGTGCTCGCCGCCTATCGCTCGCGCTATCCGGAGGTCGTGCTCGATGTCGACCTCAGCGGCCGGCTCGTCAATCTCATCGACGAGGGTTTCGATCTCGCGCTCCGCACCTCGGCCTCGCCCGGTGACGGACTGATCGCCCGTCCGCTACCCTCGATCCTGATGCAGTTCGTCGCTGCGCCACGCTATCTCGCCGCGGCGGGCCGGCCGACGGCGCTGGCCGATCTCAATGGCCATGCGTTCCTGAGATATGCGCTGATCCCCACGCGCGCGATGACGCTGCCTGGTCCCGACGGCGAGGTCATGCCGGCTTTCAAGGACGTGCTGATCAGCGGCAACGAAACGCTGCTTCACCATGCCGCCGTCGCTGGCATGGGCATTGCCGTGTTGCCGCGCTGGCTGATCATGGATGATCTCGCGACAGGCCGGCTCGAGACGGTGCTGCCGGAGGCGTTGACGCTCAAGGCGCCGCTGATGGCGGTCTATCCGAGCCGCAAATATCTTTCGGCCAAGGTCCGCACCTTCATCGACTTCATCGCCGCCGATCCACGCCTGAAGCAGGTCTCGGAAGGGCCGCCGCCTGCGATCGATACGATCAGGGCGCGCGGGCGGAAGCGGCGGAAGACAGGGGCGTGATGCGCGTGGCGGCCTTGGCAGCTCGCGATCTGAGCTGGGGTGTGCTCATCGCTGGCTATCAATTTCTACAAGTTCGACTCGATGTATAGCAGCATGATGTTGTTGAGCTCTCGCGGCAGTGAAGGTGCACCTCGCCCCGCCAGGGCGAAGCGAAGCTTCGCTAGGGCGGGGAGAGGTCGGATTGCATCGAAGATGCAATCCGGGTGACGGGGACAGGTCTCTCCACGAACACTTCCCGTGCGTCTGCTCACCCCAACCCTCTCAGCGCGAGCAAAGCTCGTTGCGGCCCCGTGACGAATGGGAAGAGGGAGCGCACCGATGGTGCCCCACGTTCACGGTCGCACGGCCGGCGCGTCCATCGTCATGCCGCGTGCCCGCGACATCAGATAGAGCTCGAGTGCGATCATGTCCGGCGCGTCGAAGTCGAAGGCTTGCGCGCGCACGCCGGTCATGCAGCCGCGGAGGCGGCGCTGCAGCGAGCCCATGCCCTGCCATTCCAGGCGATAGATCGGATAGCCGGTCGGCTGTCCCTGTGTGATCGATGAGCCCGCGAGATGCCTGTCCCAATTATCGTCGTGGCAGTTGGCGCAGGCGAGATTGAGCTGGCCCTGGCGCTGAAAGAACAAGTCGCGGCCGCGTGCGATCGAGGACGCCAGCCGCGGGTCGTTACCGGCGGTGATCGGCATCCCGCGCGATTGCTTCGCGATCAGCGCCGTCAGCGCCAGCAGCTCGCGGCTCTCTGCTGCGAACGGCGCGGCCTCCTGATGCTGCCTGCGGCAGAGATTGACGCGCTGGCCGAGATCGACCGGCACACCGCTCGCGGCATTGAAGGCGGGATAGCGCGCAGCGACGCCCTTCATGCTGACATCGACCGCGCCGTGACAATCGCCGCACGCCTTGTTGGCCGTGCCGGCCTTCGTCGTCCACAGCGCCTCGCCGTCGAGCACCGACAGCATCGCTGGATTGGCGGTGTCGTCGTCCTGCATCGCCTTGGTGTCCGACGACATGAAGTCATAGCCGGAGCGGCGCGCGGACTCTGCAATCTCGCCGGCCAGCACGGGCAAGGTCAGGGCGATCATCGTCATGACAGTGAGAAGCGCCGGCCGCATCAGTCGACCGTGATCGTCGCCGCGGCGGTAGCGACGAAGCCGTTGTCGCCGATCCACTCGAAGGCGAAGCGGCCGCTCTCGGTCGCCGTGGTGAAGAACCACAGGAACGGATTGGCGGCGATGGCCGGATAGAGGTCGGCGCGGAAGATCTCGGCGCCATTGAACCTGCAGGTGAAGCTGGTGATGATGTCACGGGGGATGGCCTCGCCTGCGGCCGTATGGCGATAGCCCGGCTCCATGACGTGGCTCATCAGCGTCTTGATCTCGATGATGGCGCCGCGCCTGGCCTTGGCGGGAACGTTGACGAGGGCGGCAGGCATCACGGCATCTCCTCGGTGCAGGCGGCCAAGGTCACGATGACGTCGACGCTCGCCGACCAGAACGAGTCGTCGGAGAGCTTTGCGATCGCCACGACCTTCTGGGTGTCGGCGAGCCGGATGCGCGTCGTGACCTGGGCGCGGCCGGCGCTCGCCGTCAGGTGGAAACTGGCGACGTTGGGCTGCGGGTTCTTCTCGTTGAAGACGTGGATGCTCTTGACGAAATTGTCAGGCGTCATCGGGTGATCGACGCTGACCGTCATGGGCACGGTGTTGCCGTTCTCCACCAGCGGCGGGATGTCGAGCCGGACCTTGCCGACCGTCACCTTGGCCTCGCCGACGAGGTTGCGGATGGCGGACGCCAGCATCGCCGGCGTCGCCTGCGCCGGCCGGACCGTGATCAGCGGCAGCGCGCTGGCCGCGGTGAGCGTTCCCGCCAGTTGCAGCAAATGGCGGCGCGAGATGTGGGATCGTTCGAACATGCCGGTCATATGGGCTCACTCGCGCAAGGTCGCGAGATAGGCGACGATGTCTTCGATCTGCTCCGCCGACAGGATCGGCTTGTCGCGCCAGGCGGAACCGACGCGGGTCAGTCCGTCAATGCGATAGTAGGACGGCATGATCGTTGCCGGATTGAGCCTGGAGGCATCGACCAGCCGCAAGCGGAGCTGCGGGATCGTCGAACGGCTGCCGGCGCCGGCAAGGCTGGGCGCGAGATCGCCCTGGAAGCGCGCTTCTGGGAACGGGCCGGAATGGCAGAGGATGCAGGTCGAGCTGCGTGCGAGAACGAGCGCACGGCCGCGCGCGGCGTCGCCGGGCTGGCCGGTGAGCGATTGCGCGATGCCGTCGCCGCTGATCGTATACGGCGCGAGCTGCTGCGCGGCGGCGGTCGCGGGCAGGGCGATGATGAGGATCGCGATGAACCGGCTAGCCGAACGCATCATGGGTCAGCGCCTTGAACCAGGCCGTTGTCGCCTCTGCCTCAGCCGCGCGCGTGGCCTGGGGGGCGTCGATCGGGCTTGTCTTGCCACCTTCCACTTCGGCGAACAGATCCGCCTTGGGTTGATACACGCCTGCCAGCGAGAACGCGTAGTTCGGCGCCACCAGGCTGTAGCAGATGCCGGTGAGCGGCGGCGTATCGGACTGCCGTCCGGTCAGGTCGCGTACGATCACCGCCGCGCACGTCTGGCCCTGCGCCCGCGCCGCGCCGGCCGATTTCGGAATGCCGCCGCCGAGGCACGCGTCGCCGATGACGTGGACATCCGGAAGCAGCTTCGAGGCGAAGGTCGTGGCATCGATCGGGCACCAACCGGTGCGGTCGGCCGCACCGGCAAGCGCGGCAATGCGGCCCGCCTTCTGCGGCGGGATGATGTTGGTCACATCGGGATTGTAGTTGCCGAACTCGGTGACCACGGTGCGCGTGCCGATCTCGACGCCGGTGACGCGGCCGCCCTGCGACAGCGGAATGCGCTCGATCATGCCGGGGTAGAGCTGCTGCCACGCCTGTTCGAACAGCTTCTGCTGCGAGAAGCTGTCCTTGGCATCGAGGATCAGCACCTTCGACTTCGGCTTGTGCGCCTTGAGATAATGCGCGATCAGGCTGGCGCGCTCGTAGGGCGCCGGCGGGCAGCGCGACGGATTAGCGGGGACGGCGATCGCCACCGTGCCGCCATCCGGCATCGCCTCGATCTGCTTGCGCAGCAGCAGCGTCTGCTCGCCGGCCTTGTAGGCGTGCGGCATGACCGTCGAGGCAGCCTCGTCGTAGCCTTGCAGGGCCGTGAAATCGAGATCGATGCCGGGTGCCAGCACCAGGCGGTCATAGGCCAGCGTGGCGCCGTCGGCGAGCGTCACCTTGTGCGCCGGCGCATCGATCGCCACGGCCGCCTGCAGCATGACGCGCACGCCTTCGGCGGCGATCCTGTCATAGCCGAATTGCTGCGCGCCGATGTCGCGCAGGCCGGCGATGACCTCGTTGCTGAGGGGGCACGAGGTGAAAATCTTGTTGGCTTCCACCAGGATGACGTCGAGCTTGCCATCGGCGTTGCGCAGCGCGCGGGCGCAACTGGCGCCGCCGAAGCCGCCGCCGATCACGACCACGCGCGCCGCCGCTTGCGCGCGCAGCACGGCCGGCGCGGCGAGCAGGGCTGCGCTCGCCGCGATCAGGCCGCCGAGCTCTCTGCGCGTGCGCTGCCGGGTCACTGTCATCCGATGAGAATAGCATGGCGGCAGCCATGGTTCCCAACGGCTGCCGCCAAGCGGATCATGCGAAGGTGATGTTCTGGTCGCGCAGCGGCACCGAGCGGATGCGTTTTCCGGTGGCGGCGAAATACGCATTCAGCACGGCGGGGGCGGCGACGCCGATGGTCGGCTCGCCGACGCCGCCCCAGAAGCCGCCGCTTGGGATCATGATCGCGTCCACCTTCGGCATCTCGGCGATGCGCATCGAGTTATAGGTGTCGAAATTGGTCTCGACGATGCGCCCGTCCTTCACGGTGCAGCCGCCGTAGAACAGCGCCGACAGGCCGTAGACGAAGGAGCCGGCGATCTGCCGCTCCACCTGGGCCGGGTTGACGACATAGCCGGGATCGGTCGAGGCGACGATGCGGTGGATCTTGATCTTGCTGCCGTCGATCACCGAGATCTCGGCGGCGCCCGCGACGTAGCTGCCATAGCCGTGCAACTGAGCGAGGCCACGGTACACGCCGTCCGGCGCCGGGGTGCCCCAGCCGATCTTCTCGGCGACGGCGTTCAGCACCGCGAGATGCTTGGGATGGTCGGCCATCAGCTTGCGGCGGAACTCCAGCGGGTCCTGGCCGGCCGCATCGGCGAGCTCGTCCATGAAGCATTCGAGATAGATCGCGTTCTGGTTCACGTTGACGCCGCGCCAGAAGCCCGGATTGATGTGCGGGTTGCGCATCGCATGCTCGATCAGCAAATTCGGCACGGAGTAGCCGATCGTCGCTTCGCCCGATGGCGCGAGCCCCTGGAAGGTCGCGGGGTCCTTGCCGTTGACCAGCGCATCCGGCCGCAGGCTGAACAGGATCGACTGGCCGGAGATGCGCATGTGCAGCGCCGTCAGATTGTTGTCGGCGTCGAAGCCGCCGGTTAGCTTGCACTGCGTGATCGGGTGATAGCGGCCATGCGTCATGTCCTCCTCGCGCGACCACAACAGCTTGATCGGCGTGCCCGGCATCTCCTTGGCGATCTTCACCGCTTGGCGGACATAGTCGGTCTGGCCGCGCCGGCCGAAGCCGCCGCCGAGGATCAGCTTGTGCACCTCGCATTTGTCGGCGGGCAGCCCTGACGCTTCCAGCACTGCGGCGAACGCCGCCTCGCCGTTCTGCGTGCCGCACCACACCTCGCATCGCTCGGGCGTGTAGAGCGCGGTGGCGTTCATCGGCTCCATGGTGGCGTGGTTCTGATAGGGATAGTTGTAGACGGCCTCGACCTTCTTCGCCGCGCTCGCCAGCGCTGCCTTGGCGTCGCCGTTCTCGTTGCCGACGAAGGCTGGGCCGGACTCCAATCCTTCCGCGAGCCATTTGGCGATCGAGGCCGAGGAGACCTTGGCGTTCTCGCCTTCGTCCCACACGATCGGCAGCGCAGCGAGCGCGGTCTTGGCGTGCCACCAGGTATCGGCGACCACGGCCACGGCGGTGCCGTCGATCGCGACCACCTTCTTGACACCCTTCATGCCGGCGATCTTGGCCTCGTCATAGCTCTTCAGCTTGCCGCCGGTGACCGGACAGTCCTTGATCGCGGCGTTGAGCATGTTCGGCAGCTTCATATCGGCGCCGTAGATCATCGCGCCGGTGACCTTGTCGGCGGTGTCGAGCCGTCTCACGCCCTTGCCGATCAGGGTCCAGTCCTTCGGATCCTTCAGCTTCACGTCGGCTGGCGGCGTCAGCTTCGCGGCGGCCTCGGCCACCTTGCCGTAGGTCGTGGTCCGGCCCGAGGCCTTGTGGGTGATGACGCTATTCGCAGCCGTGCATTCGGCCGCCGGCACCTTCCACTCGTCGGCGGCGGCCTGGATCAGCATCATGCGCGCGGCGGCGCCGCCCTTGCGGACGTAGTCCTGCGACGCGCGGATGCCGCGGCTGCCGCCGGTGGAGAAATCGCCCCACACGCGCTTGCGGGCGACGTTCTGGCCCGGCGTCGGATATTCGGTCGTGACCTTGCTCCAGTCGCAAGCCAATTCCTCGGCGACGAGCTGGGCGAGACCGGTCAGCGAGCCCTGGCCCATTTCCGAGCGGGCGATGCGGATCACCACGGTGTCGTCGGGGCGGATCACGACCCAGGCGTTGACCTCGGGCGAGCCATCCGCGGCGCGCACGATCTGCGGCCCGCCGAAGGGGATGTCGAGGCCGAAGGCGAGGCCGCCGCCGAGCGCGGCGGTGCCGATGACGAAGGACCGGCGGTCGAGGCGCGGCGTCACATGCTGGTTCATGCCGTCCTCCTCAGGCGTTGGCGGCGGCGTGGATCGCCTCGCGCACCTGCGCGAAGGTTCCACAACGGCAGATGTTGGTGATGGCGTCGTTGATGTCCTGATCGCTCGGCTTCGGATTGTCCTTGAGCAGTGCCGCGACGGCCATGATCATGCCGCTCTGGCAGTAGCCGCATTGCGGAACGTCGTTCTCCACCCAGGCCTGCTGCACCTTGTGCAGGCCGGTGTCGCTCGCGAGCCCCTCGATGGTGGTGATCTGCTTGCCCAGGGCCTCGGAGACGGTGACGCCACAGGAGCGCACGGCCGCGCCGTCGAGATGCACGGTGCAGGCGCCGCATTGTGCAATGCCGCAGCCATATTTGGTGCCGGTCAGTCCGGCGTTCTCGCGGATCGCCCACAGCAGCGGCGTGTCGGGCTCGACGTCCAGGGTATAGGATTGTCCGTTGATCGTGAGGTTTGCCATCGCAGATCCCTTTCGTTCAACGCGCCAGTTGAACAGAGGGCGGCACTGTGGCGCGAACGTTTGCATCCTTCAAATCAAGAATATGCGTTTGCCGCGCGCAGGATTTGTGATGGGCCCGGCTTGTAGTTGCGTCGGCTCATGGGCCGCGCGGCGGAGCGACGGCAAGCCGCAGGAAGCTCATCACGCTGCCGAGCGCGGCGAAACCGGCGCCGAGGGCCAAGGCAAGGGTGGCTCCTTGGTGCCCCGCAAGGCTGAAGCACAAGGCGGCCAGCGCCGCGCCGGTGGTCTGGCCGGTCAACCGGGCCGTGGCGACGATGCCGCTGGCGCCGCCGCTGCGGTGCGGCGGGGCGCTTGACATGATGGCCTTCATATTCGGCGCCTGGAAGAAGCCGAACCCGATGCCGCAGATCAGCATGCGCCAGACGATGTTCGCGATGCTCGGGTTCTCCGGCAACATGGCGAGCAGCGCCATGCCGGAGCCGAGCATCACCAGGCCGATGCCGCCGAGCAGGCCGGCGGGAAAACGGTCCGACAGCCGGCCGGCGATCGGCGCCATGATCGTGACTGCGAGCGGCCAGGGCGTCATGAAGAACCCGGTCTCGACCTGCGAGCGCTGGAGAATGTCCTCGAAATAGAACGGCAGCGACACGAAGCCGAGGCCCTGCACCGAGAACGAGCACACCGCGGTCGCGGCCGACAGCGCGAACACGCCGCGGCGGAACAGGTCGATCGGCAGCATCGGCGCCGGGTGGTCGGCCTGGCGGCGGGCCAGGATGACGCCGAGCACGAGCGCTGCGACCAGTTCGGCTACCACCATGGCCGGCGTCGCGCCGTGCGCGGCGCTGCCGATGCCGGTGATGAACAGGCCGAGGCAGAGCGCAGCGAGGGCGGCGCCGAGAAAGTCGAAGCCGTGCTCGGCGCGCGGCGTCCGTGGCAGCATCCTCATGCCGATCGCGATCGCGATCAGGCCGAACGGCAGGTTGATCGCAAACAGCCACGGCCAGGAGCCGAGCGAGAGAATGGCGGACGCGATCGTCGGACCGAAGGTGAAGGAAATGCCGACCACCAGCGCATTGTGGCCGAGGCCGCGTCCCAGCATCTTGCCGGGATAGACGTAGCGCACCAGCGCGGTGTTGACGCTCATGATGCCGCTGGCGCCGAGGCCCTGCAGCGCGCGGGCGATCACCAGCGTCGGCAGCGACCACGCCAGCGCGCAGCCGACCGAGGCCAGCGTGAACAGCAGCAGGCCGCCGAGATAGATGCGCTGATGGCCGACGATCTCGCCGAGCGCGCCGAGCGGCAGCAAGGTCGCGACCAGTGCGATCTGGTAGATGTTGACCACCCAGACCACCTCGGCCGGGGAGACGTGGAGATCGGCCGAGATCGACGGCAGCGCGATGTTGGCGATGGCGACGTCGAGCGAGGCCATCGACAGCGCCGTGAAGATCGCGGCGATGGCCCAGGGCCGCTTGCCGGGCGGCAGGCCATCGGTGGTGCCGTCGCCGGCGAGCTTCGAAGCGTGGTGGCGGTCGGACATGAGACCTTTGGAGACCTTCGGTTCGCGGGGCGCGTCTGGATCAGCATGTACACGGGAGCAGGCGAGCGCCCCAGCCGTCGCGGGCGCATGGCGGTATGCGCCCGGTCGCAAGGAACGGGTCGAAGAAGGCTACACGCCCGGCCTTGCCAGCCGTTCGATCGTCTGGTTGTGCCGCGTCAGGAGCTCGCAGGCGTGGCCGATCTGGCGGGCGCGCAGGGCCTGCAGGATCAGCCGGTGATCCTGGTTGGTGCGCGGACGCCAGCCGGCATTGCGGGCCATCGCCAGCACCAGCCTTGAATTCGCCAGGCGCAATCCGTCGAGGCTCGCCAGCAGCCGCGGCATCGCGCAGGGCGCGACCAGCGCGCGGTGGAAGGCGCGGTTCGCGGTCTCGAATTCCTGGATGGTCTCGGCATTGTCGGCCTCGATCAGCGCGAGCTCGATCGCGGCGAGATGCGTCGGCGTGTAGCGCGGCGCGGCATTGCGCAGCGCGATCACCTCGAGCGCGACGCGCATCTCGACGATCTCCCTGGTCGACTTCGCATCGAGCGGCGCCACCCGCACGCCGCGCCGCGGTGCCGCGACCACGAGATACAGCGCCTCGAGCTGCCGAAATGCCTCGCGCACCGGCACGTGGCTGGATTTGAACTCGCGCGCGACGTGGTCCTGCCGCAGCGGCGCATCCGGAGGGAGCGCGCCACTGACGATCCGTTCGGTGATGGCCTCGGCGATGCGGTGAGCCGTGGTGAGATTCTCGTCCTGCATGGCGATAGATTATCTATCGAAAAAACCGATGCGAGGAAAGCCGCTGTGCCCTACGGTGCTTTAATACGGATTTTCATAGATAATATCTTTGAAAATCTATAATCCGCGTGAGGTGTCGAAATGCCCGTTCCAAGCAGCTTGTCCGATCGCCCCGACAACGACGCTGCCGTCCGTCACGACTGGACCCGGGACGAGGCCGAGGCGCTCTACGGCCTGCCATTTCCGGATCTGATGTTCCTGGCGCAGTCGGCGCATCGCCGGCAGTTCGATCCCACCCGCGTGCAGACCGCGAGCCTGCTCAGCATCAAGACCGGCGGCTGCCCGGAGGATTGCGGCTACTGCTCGCAGAGCGCGCATTACGACACCGGTCTCAAGGCGACGAAGCTGATGGACCGCGATGCGGTGGTCGCCACCGCGCGGCGCGCGAAGGCAGCGGGAGCCGAGCGCTTCTGCATGGCCGCCGCCTGGCGCAGTCCCAAGGACCGCGACCTCGATCAGGTCTGCGACATGGTCAGCGCGGTGAAGGATCTGGGCATGGAGACATGCGTGACTCTGGGCATGCTGACGCCGCCGCAGGCGCAGCGGCTGAGAGAGGCCGGGCTCGACTTCTACAACCACAATGTCGACACCTCGCCCGAGTTCTACGACCGTATCATCACCACGCGCACGCTGCAGGACCGCATCGATACGCTCGCGCATGTGCGCGAGGCCGGCATCAAGGTGTGCTGCGGCGGCATCATCGGCATGGGCGAGGAGATCGACGACCGGCTCGGCATGCTGGTGCTGCTCGCCAACCTCGCGGAGCACCCCGACAGCGTGCCGATCAACATGTGGAACGAGGTGAGGGGCGTGCCGGTCAACGAGACGGCCACGCGGCCCGATCCGATTGCGCTGGTGCGATTGATCGCGGTCGCGCGCATCCTGATGCCCCGGAGCGTGGTGCGGCTGTCGGCGGGCCGGCAATACATGAGCGACGAGCTGCAGAGCCTGTGCCTGCTCGCCGGCGCCAATTCGATCTTCATCGGTGACGTGCTGCTGACCACGGCCAATCCCCAGGCGCAGCGCGACGCTGATCTGCTCGCGCGGCTCGGCATGACCTCGTCGCTGTCGGCGCGTCCGGTCGCACCGGCCGCCGCCAGCGAAAGCGCAGACGCATCGTCCCCGGCCTGATTCGAACCTCATCGCGAGTTCGGCGCGACCGCGCCCACGGAACTGCCTGGTCGTGCCGGTCCACGCCCGCGGCTGACCGAAACAGAGCGGAGCCATGTCCATGCTGTCCGACAGGTTGGCGATCTATTCCGACGGCCTGCAGAGACTCGCGGCCGATGACCGGTTGCGGCAGCTCAGTCCACCGGCCGGTCTCGATTTCTCCTCCAACGACTATCTCGGACTGGCGCAGGCGCCACGCATCAAGCGCGCGGTCGCCGCGGCCATGGAGGCCGGCACGCCGGTCGGCGCCGGCGGCTCGCGCCTGCTGCGCGGCAATTGCGACGAGCACGAACGGCTCGAGGCGGAGGCCGCGCGCTTCTTCGGCGCCGAGCGCGCGCTGTTCTTCGGCTCCGGCTACATGGCGAATTTCGCCGTGCTCACCACATTGCCGCAGCGCGACGACCTGCTGGTGCTCGATGCGCTCGTTCATGCGAGCACCCATGAGGGCGCGCGTGCCGGTCGCGCCGAGACGTGCCAGTTCATCCACAACAACGCGCAGTCGGCCGAGGACGCGATCCTGACCTGGCGCAGGGACGGCGGTGTCGGCCAGCCCTGGATCGTCGTCGAAAGCCTCTACAGCATGGACGGCGATCTCGCGCCGCTGGCGGATTTGATGGCGATCGCCGAGCGCCACGACGCCTTTCTGCTGATCGACGAGGCCCATGCGACCGGGGTCCACGGCGCGCAGGGCCGCGGTCTCGCCGCAGCCTATGAGGGACGCGAGAGCGTCGTCACCGTTCACACCTGCGGCAAGGCGTTGGGCGCGGCCGGCGCATTGGTCACCGCAAGCGGCGTGCTGTGCGACACGCTGATCAATCGCTGCCGGCCTTTCGTCTTCAGCACGGCGCCGTCGCCGCTGATGGCGGTGGCGGTGCTGGAGGCGCTTGCGATCCTGCGCGACGAGCCGGAGCGGCAGCAGCGGCTGGCGCAGCTCGTTGGCTTCGCCCATCGCGCGATCGACGCGCGCTTCGGTGAAAGCTGGTCGCCGTCGCAGATCATTCCCTGCGTGGTCGGCGACAATGCGCGCGCGATGAGCCTCGCTGCCGCGCTGCAGGCGCGAGGCTTCGACGTCCGCGGCATCCGGCCGCCGACGGTGCCGCCTGGAACGGCGCGGCTCCGGCTGTCGCTGACCTTGAACGTCGACGAGGCCGCGATCGTGGCGCTGCTCGATGCGCTCGCCGACGAGATCGGGAGGCCGGGGGCATGACGCCACGCATCGTGGTCGCCGGCACCGATACCGGGATCGGCAAGACGGTGTTCGCGGCCGGCCTCACGGCGCTGTTGGGGGCCTGCTATTGGAAGCCGGTCCAGGCCGGCCTTGGCGAGGAGACGGACTCCTGCCGTGTCCAGCGGCTGGCCGAGCTCGCCGACGATCGCGTGCTGCCCGAAGCCTATCGTTTGCCGGAGCCGGCCTCGCCGGATCGCGCGGCCCGCCTCGCAGGCGTCAGCATCGATCCGCTCAGCCTGCATCCTCCGCAGTCCGTCGGCCGGCCTGTCGTGATCGAGGGGGCCGGCGGGGTCATGGTGCCGCTCGATTCCCAGACGCTCTATCTCGATGTCTTCGCGCGATGGCAATTGCCGGTCGTGCTCTGCGCGCGCACCAGCCTCGGCACCATCAATCACTCGCTGCTGTCGCTGGCGGCGCTGCGCAGCCGCCGCATCGGCGTGCTCGGCATCGCCTTCATCGGCGACGGCCATGCCGACAATGAGGAGACGATCTGCCGGCTCGGCGAGGTGAAGCGCCTGGGCCGGCTGCCCTGGATCACGCCGCTCACGGCGCGATCGCTGCAGTACCTGTTCGCCACGCAATTCCAGCGCAGGGATTTCGAACCATGATGCGCAAGGCAACCTCGCCGATCTGGCATCCCTTCACGCAGCATGCGCTCCAGCCCGAGATGACGCCGGTCGCGCGCGGCGAGGGCGCCTATCTCTTCACCGCCGACGGCCGGCGGATCATCGATGCGATCGCGTCGTGGTGGGTGGTCACGCACGGCCATTGCCATCCGCATATCGTGCGCGCGATCCAGGACCAGGCCGAGCGGCTGGATCAGGTGATCTTCGCCGGCCACAGCCATGAGCCGGCCGAGCAGGTTGCCGCCGGGCTGCTCGCGCTCGTGCCGCCGAGCCTTGCGCACGTGTTCTTCTCCGACAGTGGCGCCACCAGCGTCGAGGTCGCGCTGAAGATGGCGCTCGGCTATTTCAGGAACATCGGCGAGCCGCGCTCGCGCATCGTGGTGATGCAGCATTCCTATCACGGCGACACCATCGGCGCGATGTCGGTCGGCGCGCGCGGCGTGTTCAATGCCGCCTATGAGCCGCTGCTGTTCGACGTTATCGTCATCCCGTTTCCGTCGCAGGGCAGGGAACAGGCGACCTTGGACGCGCTCGCGGCGGTCTGCGAAAACGACCGGCCGGCCGCCTTCATCGTCGAGCCGCTGGTGCTCGGCGCCGGCGGCATGCTGATGTATCCGGCCGCGGTGTTGCGCGAGATGCACCGGATCTGCAAGGCGTTCGGCGTGCTGTTCATCGCCGACGAGGTCATGACCGGCTGGGGCCGCACCGGCACGCTGTTCGCCTGCGAGCAGGCGGACATCGCGCCCGACATCGCCTGCTACGCCAAAGGACTGACCGGAGGCGCGATGCCGCTTGCGGTGACGCTGTGCAGTCCCGCGATCTACGAGGCGCACTATTCGACCGACCGCGCCCGCACGTTCTTTCACTCCAGCTCCTACACGGCCAATCCCATTGCCTGCGCGGCGGCCAGCGCCAATCTCGAGCTATGGCGGCAGCCGCAGACGCGGGCCCGGATCGCCGCCGTCGCGGCCGCGCAGCAGCGCTGCCTCGACCGCTTACGTTACGACGAGCGATTTTCCGCGCTGCGGCGTTGCGGCACCATCACGGCGCTCGATCTCCATGCCGACGAGCCCGGCTACCTCGCCGAGGTCGGTCCCAGGCTGCAGGCCTTTTTCCGCGACAGCGACGTGCTGCTGCGTCCGCTCGGTCATACCATCTACGTCATGCCGCCATACTGCGTCACCTCCGGCGACCTCGAGGCGGTGTATGCCGTCATCGACGAGGCCGTCGACCACGTGCTCTGA
The DNA here is from genome assembly GCF_051168135.1 of Bradyrhizobium sp. HKCCYLRH2060. NCBI lineage: Bacteria > Pseudomonadati > Pseudomonadota > Alphaproteobacteria > Hyphomicrobiales > Nitrobacteraceae > Bradyrhizobium > Bradyrhizobium sp. HKCCYLRH2060. Next base: position 65,349 of record NZ_JBNPUK010000025.1, on the reverse strand, counting down.
TGTCGCCGATGGACGAGTTCCAGCGCATGTTCGCTGGAGTAGGCTGCCGTCAGCTGAGATGATCAGGAGGCCGGGCAGCTCAGTGCCCGGTCTCGGATTCGATCTACTTATTCAGCGCTGCTGACGAGACGGATGCGCGGCTCCGCCATCTCGATCAGGCTGCGATACGCCGCGAGATAGTCGAGCGCCATGCGGCGTGCGGTGAAGCGGCGTTCGAACTGCTCGCGCACGCGGGCGCGGCTCAGGCCGGACAGGCGACTGACCGCTGCGACCGCGCTAAGCTCGTCCTCGACGACGAAGCCGGTCACGCCGTCGTCGATCACCTCGGGAACCGAGCCGCGATTGTAGGCGATCACGGGCGTGCCGCAGGCCATCGATTCGATCATCACCAGGCCGAACGGCTCCGGCCAATCGATCGGCAACAGCAGGCCGAGCGCGCCGGACAGGAATTCCGGTTTCTCGTGGTCGCCGATCTCCCCGATATAGTCGACCAAGGGATTGTCCTTGATCAGGGGATGGATCAGCTGGTCGTAGTAATCCTGGTCGGCGCGGTCGACCTTGGCGGCGATCTTCAGCGGAATCCCACAGCGCATCGCGATCTTGATGGCGCGGTCGACTCCCTTTTCCGGGGCGATGCGTCCGAGCACGGCCAGATAGCTCGGCGTCACAGGCTTGGGCATCAGCAGCCGTTCGGGAAGCCCATGCAGCACGGTGCGCACCCAGTTCGCATTCGGCACCGGTCGGCGCTGCGAGTCCGAGATCGAGACGACGGGAACATCCTTGAAGACCGAAAATACCGGCTGATGCTCCGGCAGGTCGAGCCGGCCGTGCAGGGTTGTGAGGAAGGGGGTGGGTTGCCGGTGGAACAGGGAGAACGGGTAGTAATCGAGATGGAAGTGCAGGATGTCGAACTGTTCGTCGTCGCATTGCTGCCGTACGTTTTCGAGCATCACCATGTGAAGCGCGTTCGGATCCCTTACCGAGCCGTCGAGGCGCAGAGCCTTCGGCCATGTCGGAGAGAGTTTCGCCGATGTCTGCGAATCGCCGCTGGCGAACAGGGTGACGTCGTGTCCGAGGGCCACGAGCTCCTCGGTCAACCAATGAACGACCCGCTCAGTGCCGCCGTAGAGCTTCGGAGGCACAGCCTCCGTCAATGGAGCTACCTGCGCAATGCGCATCTCGTCGTCTCCTATTCGTGATCATGGATGAAGCCCCCTACCGAATGGCACCGGCACTGCCGAAGCGGGAACGTTGTCGCATGTGCGAAGTTCCCTTGCCCTGATCACTCTTTCTTCGACACAACGTGTTCCTCGGCGTCTCATTGATGCCATCCCTGATCCTCAACGCTGCTGCCGTCATTGTCGAAGGGCAGGGTTGCAGCGCGGCAGCGCAAGGAACCGGACAAACTGTTCATCGTTCAACTCGCCGCAACAGGTGTCGCAACGACGCGCTCATCTCAATGGGAAGATCATGGATCAGCTTTCAGGCTACGCGCACCGGCCCTTTCCTTTCGTGTTGCGCTATCTCATGAGGCGCCCTGCAGCGCATCTCATTATTCTGCTGTCCGTCGTCGGTGCAGTTGCCTGCTCGGTGGGCACGCAATATGGTGTGAAGTCGCTGGTCGACGCTCTCTCCTCCGGGCCGTCGCGTGACAGCAATGTCTGGACCGCGTTCGTGCTGCTGATGGCGCTGATTGCGACCGACAACATTCTCTGGCGCGTCGCGAGCTGGATCGCGAGCTCCACCTTCGTGCGCGTGACCGGAGATCTTCGGCGCGACATCTTCCGTCATCTCACTGGGCATGCGCCGAGCTATTTCGGCGATCGCCTGCCGGGAATGTTGTCGAGCCGGATCACGGCCACGTCGAACGCGGTGTTCACCGTCGAGAACATGTTCATGTGGAACGTGCTGCCGCCATGCCTCGCCACGGTCGCGGCCATCTGCCTGATCGGAACCGTGAGCGGTCCGATGGCGATCGGCCTGCTGCTGATCGCGGCCATGATGGTGGTGGCGATGTTCCGTCTGGCCGCCGCCGGCAAGCCGCTGCACGACGATTTCGCCGACAAGGCGGCGATGGTCGACGGCGAGATGGTCGACGTGATCTCGAACATGCCGCTGGTGCGCGCCTTCTGTGGCCTGCGCCACGAGCACGACCGGTTCGACGCGACCATCGACAGGGAGCTCGAGGCGCGGGGGCGCAGTCTCCGCTACCTCGAGAAGCTGCGCATTCTGCACGCCACGGTGACGATCGTGCTGACGGTCGCGCTCATGGCCTGGGCGATTTCGCTGTGGCAGCGGGGCGGGGCGACGACCGGCGACGTCGTGCTGGTCTGCACGCTCGGCCTTTGCATTCTCAACGCGACGCGCGATCTCGCGGTCGCGCTGGTCGACGTCACCCAGCATGTGGCGCGCATGAGCGAGGCGATCGCGACCCTGTTGCAGCCGCACGAGCTGCGCGATCACCCCGAGGCCGAGCCGCTGGTCAAGAGCGGCGCGGCGATCGCGTTCGACAACATCACCTTCCACTATCCGGGCGGCCACAAGCTGTTCGAGAATTTCACGCTGCGGCTGCAGCCCGGCCAGCGCGTCGGCCTGGTCGGTCAGTCCGGCGGCGGCAAGTCGAGCCTGTTCACGCTGCTGCAGCGGTTCTACGATCCGCAGGTCGGGCAGATCACGGTCGATGGCCAGGACATCGCCAAGGTCACCCAGCAGAGCCTGCGCGAGGCGATCTCGGTGGTGCCGCAGGACATCTCGCTGTTCCATCGCTCCATCCTGGAGAACATCCGCTACGGGCGTCCGAGTGCGACCGACGACGAGGTGCTGCGAGCGGCGATCGCGGCTCGCTGCGACTTCGTCGAGACGCTGCCGGAGGGGTTGCAGACGATGGTCGGCGATCGCGGCGTCAAGCTGTCGGGCGGGCAGCGCCAGCGCATCGCGATCGCGCGGGCCTTCCTCAAGGATGCGCCGATCCTGCTGCTCGACGAGGCAACAGCGGCGCTCGACAGCGAGTCCGAGGAGGCCATCCGTGAGGCGCTGAGCCGCCTGATGCGCGGCCGCACCGTCATCGCGATCGCGCATCGTCTCGCGACCTTGCGAAATTTTGACCGCGTGGTGGTGCTGAAATCGGGCAGGATCATCGAGGACGGCGCGCCCGATCGGCTGATGCAGGACGAGGGCCCTTATCGGGACCTCGTGACCCAGGAGATGAACCGGCTCGCCAAGTTCGCCGCCTGATCGTTGCGTCGGGTCGCGTCGAGAACGTGCACTCTCGGTTGTCCGGGCACTTCAATATCGCATGAGGCCAACATGTCCGCCGAAGTCGCAAGCACACTGTCGTTGGTCACCCGGACGGACGAGCCTGCCGAGCAGCCGTTCTATATTCCCATGACGGGGCCGGCGGCACGGCCGCGGCGCTCGCTCAAGCATGACGATACGTTCATCGTCCTCGACGGCCATGGCGACATCGGCGCCTCGGCCGGCGGACCGGACGGTCTCTTCAACGCCGATACGCGCTATCTCGCGCGCCTCGAATTGACGCTGGACGACGTTCAGCCCCTGCTGCTCGGCTCGAGCCTGCGTGACGACAACTCCGCGCTGACCGTCGATCTCACCAATCCCGACATCTACAGCCAGGGCCGCCTGGTGCTGCCGAAGGACATGCTGCACATCGTGCGGACGATCTTTCTCTGGCATGGCACGGCCTATCAGCGCATCGGGCTGCAGAACCATGGCGATCGCCACGCCAGCTTCGATCTCAAGCTCACGTTCGACAACGATTTTGCCGACCTGTTCGAGGTGCGGGGCTCGGTGCGGTCCCGCCGCGGGGTCGGCTCGAGCCGGCTGGTGGATCCGGGCGAGGTCGTGCTTCACTATCGTGGGCTGGACAATGTCACACGCACCACGGATGTGAGCTTCGATCCGCGTCCGACCAGTCTCACCACCAATGTCGCGACCTATCATTTCGATCTTGCGCCGCAGGAATCTGCGTCCCTGTTCGTGGCCGTGATGTGCAACGCCAAGGCCGGCGAGCGGCCGGGGCGCTTCTTTCGGAGCCTGCTCGCCCATCGGCGCGAGATGCGCCGCTGCACGCACGGCGCCACCACCATCGAGACCTCCAACGACATCCTCAACGAGGTGCTGTGCCAGGCGGCGGCCGACCTCAACATCCTGATGACCGACACGCCGGAAGGACGTTATCCCTATGCCGGCATTCCCTGGTACTCGACGACGTTCGGCCGCGACGGGCTGATTACGGCGATGCAGATGCTGTGGGTCGATCCGCGCATCGCCCGCGGCGTGCTGCGGCGGCTCGCCGTGCATCAGGCGCGCACGACCGATCCGCTGGCCGATGCCGAGCCCGGCAAGATCCTGCACGAGATGCGCGGCGGCGAGATGGCGGCGCTGCGCGAGGTGCCGTTCGCCTGCTACTACGGCAGCGTCGACTCCACCCCGCTGTTCGTGCTGCTCGCCGGCCTCTACATCGAGCGCACCGGCGACATCGACACCCTGCGCGAGCTTTGGCCGGCGATCGAGCTGGCGTTGCGCTGGATCGACGGACCCGGCGATCCCGATCGCGACGGCTTCGTCGAATATCAGCGCGCCTCCGAGCAGGGCCTCGCCAACCAGGGCTGGAAGGATTCCTACGACGCGGTGTTCCATGCCGACGGCCGCCTCGCGGAAGGTTACATCGCGCTTGCGGAGGTGCAGGGCTATGTCTTTGCCGGCAAGCAGCTGGCGGCGCGTTGCGCCCGTCGGCTCGGCAAGGCCGAGATGGCGGACCGGCTCCAGGCCGAGGCCGCCCGTCTCGCGGAACGGTTCGAGGACGCCTTCTGGTGCGAGGATCTGAACACCTATGCGCTGGCGCTCGACGGCCACAAGCAGCCGTGCCGGGTGCGGACGTCCAACGCGGGGCAGCTCCTGTTCAGCGGCATGGTGCGCGAGGACCGCGCCCGCAAGCTCGCCGCTGACCTGCTGCGGCCGCATTTCTTCTCGGGCTGGGGCATCCGCACCGTGGCCTGCGGCGAAGCGCGCTACAATCCGATGTCCTATCACGATGGATCGATCTGGCCGCATGACAACGCGCTGATTGCGCTCGGCCTGTCGCGCTATGGCCTCAAGCATGCGGTTGAGCAGGTGTTCGGCGGCCTGTTCGAAGCGGCGTCCTACATGGATCTGCGCCGGCTGCCGGAGCTGTTCTGCGGCTTCCGGCGGGAGAAGCATCGCGGCCCGACGCTCTATCCGGTGGCCTGCGCGCCGCAGGCCTGGGCCAGCGCGACGCCGTTCACCTTGCTCGAAGCGGCCCTCGGACTCGAGTTCGACGCCGAGCGCGGCCAGATCCGTCTGCGCAATCCGCGGCTGCCGCCTTTCCTCGACTGGGTTGTGCTGCGCGATCTCCGGCTCGGCAGCTCGACGATCGACCTGCGCATTCGCCGCCATGGCGAGGATATCTCGATGGAGGTGCTGCGGCGGCGCGGTCAGATCCAGGTCTCGCTGGTGCTGGCGCAATGATGACGCTGAAACACACTCTTCGCCGGGCTGCTCGCAGTTGCCTCGTCATGCTGCCGCTGCTGATCGGTCCGTATGCAGGCGATGGGCATGCGCAGCAGCCGTCGCCGACACCGACTGCCAGGGACGCAGCGGCGCCCGCGAAGGAGCCGGCACCGCCGCCCTCGGTCACGATCCTCGGCGCGCGCGATGCGCATGGCGTGCTCGGCCGCGACGTGCGCAGCTCGACCGACGAGGACATGGGCCACATCGTCGATGTCATCGTCGATCCCACCGGGACGGTGCGCGCCGCGGTGATCGATTTCGGCGGCTTCCTCGGCGTCGGCAGCCGCAAGATCGTGGTCGACTGGACCGCGCTCGACTTCAAGCACATCGCGGAGAAGAGCGACCAGGTCACGCTCGACCTTACCAAGGAGCAGGTGAAGGCCGCGCCCGAATACAAGGAGGACAAGCCCGTCGTCGTGCTCGGCGCGTCCGGCAAGCTGTCACCCTGGGATTTCGATCATTGAGTTGATGCGTGAGATTGCCGGTCCGGCCTGCGCGTGCAGCGGAACACGGTGGGGGATGTTCTGTCCCGTCAGCCTCATGAGTTGAGAATAGAAAGCCATGCCGATTGCACGGCCGTCGAGATCACCTGACCGGGAGCCCGAGCCTGACGGCGCGGCAGAGGCGGGCGCGCGTCCGGATGCCGGGCAGGATCATGGCCCGACGACTGCGAGACCTGCGCCGTCGCGGCAGAGCCTGCGCGGGCTGGACTGGTTCATCTTCTTCCTGGCCGATGTGCAGACCGGCTTCGGTCCCTTCATCGCGGTCTATCTGACGACCCAGAAATGGACGCAGGCCCAGATCGGCCTGGTGCTGTCGATCGGCGGCATCGTCGGGCTGATCGGGCAGATGCCGGGCGGCGCGATCATCGATGCGGCCAGATCGGAGCGCCGCGTCGCCGGTCTTGCCATCGCGACCATCGGCTGCTGCGCGCTCGCCTATGCCGCCTGGCCGATCTTTCCCGTGGTCGCGGGTGCCGCGACGTTCCATGCGGCGGCGAGCTGCGTGCTCGGACCGGCGATCGCGGCGATCAGCCTCGGCCTGGTCGGGCCGCGCGGCATGGCGGAGCGGCTCGGCCGCAATGCGCGGTTCGCGTCGCTCGGCAACGGCGTGGCTGCGGCCGTGATGGGCACCTGCGGCTATCTGCTGTCCAGCCGCGCCGTGTTCCTGGTCACCTTCATTCTCGCCTTTCCGACGCTGATCGCGCTGTCGCGCATCCGCGAGCGCGAGATCGACGTCGCGCGGGCGCACGGCCAGGCCGATCACGAGGACAAGGAGGTCGCGCGGCTGTCGAACCTGCTCGGCCTGCTGCGCCAGCGCGCGCTGCTCGTCTTCGCGCTCGGCGTGTTCCTGCTGCAGCTCGCCAATGCGGCGATGCTGCCGCTGATGGCCGGCGTGGTGACGACGAAATCGAGCGAGTGGGCGCCGATGCTGATCGCGTTCTGCATCGTGGTGCCGCAGGCGATCGTGGCGCTGACCTCGCCTTCGGTCGGCGCGGTCGCGCAGCAATGGGGCCGCAGGCCGCTGCTGATGCTGGGGTTTGCCGCGCTCGCGACGCGCGGCGCGCTGTTCGCGGTCGTGCACGATCCCTACGTGCTGGTGGCGGTGCAGATCTTCGACGGCGTCACGGCGGCCGTGTTCGCCGTCATGATTCCGCTGACGGTGGCCGACGTCGCCTTCGGCAGCGGACATTTCAATCTGGCTCAGGGAATCGTCGGGACGGCATCCGGGATCGGCGGATCGCTGTCCACCGTGGTCGCCGGCTTCGCCAGCGACCGCTACGGCAGCGCCACTGCATTCATGGGTCTGTCAGGCGTGGCGCTGACAGGTCTTCTCTTGATCGCGCTCTTGATGCCGGAGACCGGGCAGCGCGAGCGCAGGGCATGAACGGGCAGGGCGCGTCAGGCGTCCATGCTGCGCAGGCGCTGGCGGTTGCGCAGCACGATCTGGCGGGCACCGGAGAAGCCGAGAACGCCCTGGCTGTGCAACTGCGACAGCGCACGCGACACGGTCTCCAGGGTCAGGCCGAGATAGTCGCCGATATCGCGGCGGCACATCGGCAGCGCCATCATGCCGGCGACGGCGAGGCGGCGGTCCATCTCGAGCAGGAAGGTCGCGACGCGCTCCATCGCGGTCTTGCGGCCCAGCAGCAGCATGTGGTCCTCGGCATGGCGGAGATCGCCGGCCGTCATGGTCCAGAGCTTGCGGGCGACCGCGACGTCGACACCTGCGGCCTGTTCGAGGCTGCGGCGCTTCACCAGGCGCACGGTGGTGTCGATGATGGCTTCGGCGGCGAGACGGTGCATCGAGCCGAATTCGAGGCCGAAAACGTCACCGGGAAGATGGAAGGCGCCGATCTGGCGGCGGCCGTCGGAGAGCAGCTTGTAGCTGCGAACGGCGCCGGAGATCACCTGGTAGACGTACTCGGCCGGCTCGTCCTCGCCATAGATCTCCTCGTCCTTCTTGTAGGAGAACTCGCTGGCGATCAGCCCGGCATGACCGGTGATCTCGGCAAAGGGATTGGCGGCAGGAGAAGGGACGACAGCAGAGGGGACGGCGTGAGGGGCGTTGGTGGTGACGACCGGGTGGGTAATCGACTGATTGAGCATGACCATCTCCTTGCGGCGGATGGCGATGTGGTACATTGCGGCCCCCGTTAAGGACATTTCGGCCGTTATCTTAAGGGGGGTCCCTTACGTAGATGTACGTAGGCCGGCCGGGTCAGACGACGCGCTGGGCGGTACCGGAATGGTCGTTGGCGATCGCTTTGCGGATCCGCTTCACCAGATTGTCGTCGAGCAGCGGCTTGAGCAGGAAATCCTGGATCCCGACGGCCGCCGCGCGCGCCGCAAGCCGGTCATCGTAATGGCCGGTGATCAGCACCACCGGAGCGGTGGCCCCCTGCTGACGCAACCGTTCGGCGAGCTCGACCCCGTTGATCTCCGGCATCTTGTAGTCGACCACGAAGCAGTCGACGGACGCGTGGTCGGACGCCTTGAGCAGCGCGGTGCCGCTGCGAAACGTGCGCACGTCGAAGCCGTCGGCCTCCAGCAGAAAGCGCAGCGAGCCGAGGACATCAGCATCGTCGTCGGCCACGTAGACCGTGAGTTTTGTGTGAGCCGACATCGCACGTGCCGCGAGAATGTGATGTTGAACCGAGGCACAACATAACACTCGATTCTGTCAAGGTAGCTTGATCTAGCTCAATCCTTCAGCGCGCCTGCGCGCATCGCCAGACGCACCAGCTCGGAGAGGCTGTTCGCTCCCATCTTGGTCATCACGTTGGCCCTGTAGACCTCGATGGTGCGCGGGCTGATGTCGTATTCGCGCGCGATCAGCTTGTTGGAGAGGCCGGCCATCAGCCCATCCATCACCTGGCGCTCCCGGGGGCTCAGGCTGGCGACGCGCGCCAGGATGTCCTGCGTGACCGATTCGTTCTTCGCGGCCGGCTCGGCCTGCTGGATTGCCGTTTCGATCATGGCGACCAGTCGCTCGTCCTCGAACGGCTTCTCCAGAAAATCGATCGCGCCGAGCTTCATCGCTTCGACCGCGAGCGGCACATCGCCATGGCCGGTCATCACCAGGATCGGAAAGCTGCTGCCGGCGGCCTTCATGCGCTTGAGCAGCTCGATGCCATCGATGCCGGGCATCCGCACGTCCGAGACGACGCAGCCGAAAGGGAGCATCGGCAGTCGGCCGAGGAAGACCTCCGCGTTCTCGAACAGCGTGACGTCAAAGCCTGATGAATCGAGCAGGAAGTTCAGCGAGTCCCGCATCGCCTCGTCGTCGTCGATCACATAGACCTTGGCCTGTTCAGCCATCGTGCTCAACCTTGGTTGGGGCAGCCGGCAGGGTGAAGCGGAACGTCGCGCCGCCCGCTTCGTTGTTCTCGGCCCACATGCGCCCGCCATGGGCCTCGATGATGGACCGGCTGATCGAGAGGCCGACTCCCATTCCGGTGTCCTTGGTGGTGAAGAAGGTCTTGAAGAGGTTGGGCATGACGTCGTCGTGGAATCCCGTTCCGGTATCGGACACCGCAACCTCGATCAAGTCGTCGCTGATCTTGCGATTCGTCGCACTGAGCTCGCGGCGTGCGGAATGAGACATCGCCTCGAGCCCATTGCGGAACAGATTGACCAGGACCTGCTGAATCTGGACCCGGTCGGCGAGCACGAGATCGGCATCCGGATTGAGTTGGAAGCGCAGCTGGACGTTCTGCTCGCGGGCGCCGGAAAGGCCGAGCGCGCCGGCTTCCTCGATCAGCTTCGACAGGCTCTCGACCCGCTTCTCCGATTCGCCGCGCGAGACGAAGTCGCGCAGACGGCGGATGATCTGGCCGGCGCGAATCGCCTGCTCGGCGGCGCGCTCCATCGCGCTCTCGATCTTGGGCGTGTTCGGATCGCTGCTGCCGGCCAGCAGCCGGCGCGAGCCTTTCATGTAATTGCTGATCGCGGCGAGCGGCTGGTTCAGCTCATGGGCCAGCGCCGAGGCCATCTCGCCCATGGCGCTGAGGCGCGACACGTGGACCAGCTCCGACTGCAGTTCGCGCAGCCGTGCCTGGGTCTGCTGATGCTCGGTGAGATCATGGGCGAAGCCGGTGAAATAGGGCTTGCCGCCGGACTGCATCTCGCCGATCGACAGATGCATCGGGAACGTCGTGCCGTCGCGGCGGCGGCCGGTCACGATGCGGCCGATGCCGATGATACGGCGCTCGCGGCTGGCATGGTAGCGGGTGAGGTAGCCGGCATGGCGCGAGCGGTCCGGCTCGGGCATCAATTCGCTGACGTCGAGGCCGACCGCTTCTGCCTCGGTGAGGCCGAACATCCGCTCCGCCGCGGAGCTGAAGAACTGGATCGTGCCGCTGCCGTCGATCACGATCATCGCGTCCGGCACGGTGTCCAGGATCGAGCGGAAATGCTGCTCGCGCAGCCGCAGCGTCTCCTCCAGCCGCTTCTCCTGGTCGATGTCGAGGGCGATGCCGCGCAGATGATGCGGCGTGCCGGCCTCGTCGGGCACCACGCCGGCAAGCACGCGAATCCAGTGCCCGCCGCCGGACACCTTGAACGACATGTCGAATCCGGTGCTCCGATGGCGCGAATCCTCGATCGCCGCCTCGACCGGCGCGCGATCCTCGGGCGCGAGCAGCGCCAGGAAGGAGCCGTAGGTCACCGGCTGATCGGCCGCCACGCCGAACAGCTTCCGCGTCGTCACCGACCAGTAGAACTCGCCCGAGGCCAGATCGAGATCCCACGCGCCGAAGCCCAGCCTCCGAGCGTCCTCGGGAGCGTCCTCGGGCCTGGCGGATGCATCCGGGAAGGGGTGGGTGAAGTCGCGCAATTCGAAGCCTTTGATCGATTCGCCGTTATCCGATTCGCCGTTACCGCCGCAGCCGGGAGGCCGACCACCGCGGTATCCTATACCAGATTGCGCCGTTGCAACCCGGGCCGACTTAAACTTTGGTTCGACAATTCAAGGCTTTCTCCGATCCTGGGTCGGGTTGCAACGGTGTCCTGCCGTCCATGCTCCCGCGCCGCACCTTGATCTATCTCATCACGGCAGGCGATTTCACCTCTAAGAGTTGCATGGAAGCAATGTTTGGAGAGGCGGGATGACGTTCGCGACTGTCATGGTGAGCCTTGCGCTCAGTCAGCCGAATGAGGCCCGCCTTCGGGTCGCGGCCGACCTGGCGGCGCGCTTTGACGCAGCTGTCATCGGCGTTGCGGCCGCGGAATTCGCGCCGCCGCTGTACTTCACGACCGGCGAGCAGGCGCAGGATCTGATCGAGCAGGGTGAGGCCGCGCTGCGGAATCGACTGGCCGAGCTCGAGCAGGAGTTCCGCACCGCAGTGGGTGACCGGGCTGCGTCGTTGAGCTGGCGCAGCGCCGTGGATTTCCCCGCGCGCTACGTGCTGGCGCAGGCCCGTGCCGCCGACATTCTCGTCACCGGCGGCGTGCCACCCGGGGTGTCCGATGCGTTCGCGGTGGCCAATCCCAAGGATCTTGTCATGCAGGCCGGGCGCCCGCTGCTCGTGGTGCCGGACAACGTCAGCAGCCTCGATCTCGGGACCGTGCTGGTGGCCTGGAAGGAGACACCGGAGGCGCGCCGCGCTTTGGCCGATGCCCTGCCGCTGCTCGCCAGGGCGAGCGGCGTCGTGGTCGCCGAGATCCCGGAGAACACCTCGGAATATGACGCCTGCGAGGCGCGTCTTGCGGACGTTGTCGCATGGCTCGGCCGTCACAAGATCGTCGCATCGGCGCGCATCGCGGAACCGGGGCCGGGGCGCAACGTTGCGGCTACGCTCGACGCCGTCGCCGCCGATGTTTCGGCCGGTCTCGTCGTGGCGGGCGCCTATGGCCATTCCCGATTCCGCGAGCTCGTGCTCGGCGGGGTCACCGAGCATCTGATGACGCGCAGCGAGCGTTGCGTTCTGCTGTCGCACTGAAATTCGACCCGCTTCATTCGAGAACAGGATTGCCGCCTTGTACAGATTTCTCGAGGAAACCGCCGGCAACTACATGACGCGGAACGTCACGACCGTGACCCGGGAGACGACGATCCGCGAGCTCGGCGAGATGTTCGACCGCGACGATTTCAACACCTACCCCGTCGTCGAGAACGACGAGGTGATCGGCATCGTCACCAAGTTCGACGTGCTGAAATGCTTTGCCTTCACGCCAAATCAGATGCTGCCGCGCTATACGGACCTGATGAACCGGACGGTCGCCGACGTGATGACATCCGAGTTCATCTATGTCCGGCCGGATACGAAGCTGACGCGCGTGCTACAACTGATGGTCGAGCATCGTATCCGCAGCCTGCCCGTGACCGACGGCGACAACAGGGTCGTCGGGATCGTCGCCCGCGAGGATATCGTCAGGGCTCTGGCCGCCGCCGCCAAGGAATGATCGCGAGGACCTGATCTGAAGACCTGATCTCAGGCCTTGTGCCAACGTCTGGGAGATGAGGCCCGCACGTGTGCCGCGTGCGGGCCTCTCTGGCTCTGTGCATCGGATCATGCATCGCCGGGATCGTACTCTGCCGCGGTCCTGGTTCCCTCCGGCTGGTTCTGCAACATTCCCAGTCTTTACGGCGAGCCGGTCGCAAAGTTGATTTCGATCAATTCCACGTGTGAACGATTGTGGTTGCTGGGCTCGTGTTCTTTCAGCGAGATTCCGCATGAGCGCGTCCTCATCCACAAAATCCATGACCATCGGCGAAAGTGGCTTGTCGCTCACTTTTGCCGTCACCGCCTTCCTGTGCGTCTTCGCTGCGGCGAAGGCACTGGATACGGCCTTCGCGTTCCACGCCTCGCTCGCGGCTGCCGCCAGCGCGGCGTCCGTCTTCTTCATCCTCAACCGCTACTTCGAGCGCGGCGAGCTGCCGCCGCAGGAGATCAATGGCCGACCGAACTACAATCTCGGTCCGATCAAGCTCGGCGCGATCATGGCGATGTTCTGGGGCATTGCCGGCTTCACCGTCGGTCTCATCATTGCCTCGCAATTGGCATGGCCGGCGCTGAACTTCGATCTGCAATGGATCAGCTTCGGTCGCCTGCGCCCGCTGCACACCTCGGCGGTCATCTTCGCCTTCGGCGGCAACGTGCTGATCGCGACCTCGTTCTACGTCGTGCAGCGGACCTGTCGGACCCGTCTGGCCGGCGACCTCGCGCCGTGGTTCGTGGTGCTGGGCTACAACTTCTTCATCGTGATCGCCGGCACGGGCTATCTGCTCGGCGTTACGCAGTCGAAGGAATATGCCGAGCCGGAGTGGTACTCCGACCTGTGGCTCACCATCGTCTGGGTGGTCTATCTTCTGGTGTTCCTGGTGACGGTCATCAAGCGCAAGGAGCCGCACATCTACGTGGCGAACTGGTTCTACCTTGCCTTCATCGTCACGATCGCGATGCTGCATCTCGGCAACAATCCGTCGCTGCCGGTGTCGCTGTTCGGCTCCAAGTCCTACATCGCCTGGGGCGGCATACAGGATGCGATGTTCCAGTGGTGGTACGGCCACAACGCGGTCGGCTTCTTCCTGACCGCCGGCTTCCTCGCCATCATGTACTACTTCATCCCGAAGCGGGCGGAGCGTCCGGTCTATTCCTACCGGCTGTCGATCATCCACTTCTGGGCGCTGATCTTCCTCTATATCTGGGCCGGCCCGCACCACCTGCACTACACGGCGCTGCCGGACTGGACGCAGACCCTCGGCATGACCTTCTCGATCATGCTGTGGATGCCCTCCTGGGGCGGCATGATCAACGGCCTGATGACGCTGTCGGGCGCATGGGACAAGCTGCGGACTGACCCCGTGCTGCGCATGCTGGTCGTGTCGGTCGCCTTCTACGGCATGTCGACCTTCGAAGGTCCGATGATGTCGATCAAGGTTGTCAACTCGCTCAGCCACTACACCGACTGGACCATCGGTCACGTGCACTCCGGTGCGCTCGGCTGGGTCGGCTTCGTGTCCTTCGGCGCATTGTACTGCATGGTGCCGTGGATCTGGAACCGCAAGGGTCTCTACAGCCTCAAGCTCGTGAACTGGCACTTCTGGACGGCCACGCTCGGCATCGTGCTCTACATCTCCGCGATGTGGGTCTCGGGCATCCTGCAGGGTCTGATGTGGCGGTCCTACACGGCGCTCGGCTTCCTCGAGTACTCGTTCATCGAGACTGTCGAGGCGATGCATCCCTTCTACATCATCCGCGCAGCCGGCGGTGCACTGTTCGTCATCGGCTCGCTGATCATGGCCTACAATCTCTGGATGACGGTCCGTGTCGGTGAGGAAGAAGTTCAGTCGCCCGTCGCCCTTCAGCCGGCGGAGTGAGGTAACCAATCATGTCTTTCTGGCAACGACACCAAGTCTTCGAGAAGAACTCGATCATCCTGGTCATCGGCATCCTGCTGGTGGTCGCGATCGGCGGCCTCGTCGAGATCACTCCGCTCTTCTACCTGAAGAGCACGATCGAGGCGGTCGACGGCATCAGGCCCTACACGCCGCTCGAGCTGGCCGGCCGCAACATCTATGTCCGCGAGGGGTGCTATCTCTGCCACTCGCAGATGATCCGTCCGCTGCGCGACGAAGTGGAGCGTTACGGCCACTTCTCGCTCGCCGCGGAGAGCATGTACGACCACCCGTTCCAGTGGGGTTCCAAGCGCACGGGGCCAGACCTCGCCCGCGTCGGCAACAAGTACTCCGACGACTGGCATGTCACCCATCTGACCAACCCGCGCGCCATCGTTCCGCAGTCGATCATGCCCGGCTATCCCTTCCTGAAGGAGACCGAGCTCGACGCGGACAACATCGCCGACCATCTGAAGACGCTGCGGATGGTTGGGGTGCCCTACACCGACGACCAGATCGCCAACGCCGCCGCCGACCTCAAGGCGCAGGTCGATCCGGACGGTGCCGGCGCGGAGGCGCTGGTCAAGCGCTATCCGAAGGCGGTGGTGCGCAACTTCGACGGCAAGGCGGGTGCGCCGACTGAAATGGATGCGCTGGTGGCCTACTTGCAGATGCTCGGCACGCTGGTGGACTTCAAGATCTACAACGAAAAAGCCAATCTGCGCTGAGATCGAGAGGCGAGCATCATGAAGCCCATCATTGCAGTGGAAAACATCGCGTCGTCACTCGTGACGACGCTGTGGACCCCGATCTTCGTCGCGATTTTCCTCGCGATCGTGACCTATGCCCTCTGGCCTCGCAACAAGGCCGCTTTCGACGAGGCGGCGAGCATGCCGTTGCGGGAGGAGTAATTCATCATGGCTGACCACAACGAAGTTGACAGCGTCACGGGCACGGCCACGACCGGCCACGTCTGGGACGGCATCAAGGAGCTCAACACCCCGCTGCCGCGGTGGTGGGTGATCACCTTCTACATCACCATCGTCTGGGCGATCGGCTACTGGATCGTGTATCCGGCCTGGCCGCTGATCTCCAGCAACACGCAAGGCATGTTCGGCTACTCGTCCCGTGCGGACGTGGCGGTCGAGCTTGCCAATCTCGAGAAGATCCGCGGCGCCAAGATGGCCGCGCTCGCGACGGCCTCGCTCGCCGACATCGAGAAGGATCCGGCGATGCTTGCCCTGGCGCGTGCCAAGGGCAAGACCGTGTTCGGCGACAACTGCGCCGCCTGCCACGGTACCGGCGCGGCCGGTGCGAAGGGCTTCCCGAACCTGAACGACGACGACTGGCTGTGGGGCGGCTCGCTGGAGCAGATCCAGCAGACCCTGCTGTACGGCGTGCGCTCGGGGCACCCGAAGACCCGCGAGGGCCAGATGCTCGCCTTCGGCAAGGACGGTGTCCTGAAGCCGGCGGAAATCATCACGGTCGCCAACTACGTCCGCGAGCTGGCGGGCCTGCCGACCCGGCCGGGCTATGACGCCAAGGCCGGCGCCAAGATCTTCGCCGAGAACTGCGCGGCCTGCCATGGCGACAACGCCAAGGGCAATCCGGAGCTCGGCGCGCCGAACCTCACGGACAAGATCTGGCTGTACGGCTCCGACGAGGCGACCTTGATCGAGACCATCACCAACGGTCGCGCCGGTGTCATGCCGGCCTGGGAGGGCCGTCTCGACCCGACCACGATCAAGGCGATGGCGGTCTATGTCCACTCGCTGGGCGGCGGAAAGTAACGGAAATCCAACGGAACTTTCCCTTCAATTGAGCTGGATCAACTGAGCGGCCGGAGGTGGACATACCTTCGGCCGCAACTGCGAGAAGACCCCAGCCATGATCCGCCAGCCATGAACCAGACGGTAAAACCGGACGACCTGCAGCCCCAAGATCTGCAACAGGTGGACGATTACGGTCCGCTCTATGCTGCGCACAAGAAGGTCTATCCGCAGAGCGTCTCGGGCACTTTCCGCCGGATCAAATGGGGCCTGATGGGCTTCTGTCTCGGCGTCTATTATTTCCTGCCGTTCGTGCGCTGGAATCGCGGCCTCGGCGCGCCCGACCAGGCGGTGCTGATCGACTTCCCGAACCACCGCTTCTATTTCTTCTTCATCGAGCTGTGGCCGCAGGAGGTGTACTACTTCACCGGCCTCCTGATCATCGCCGCCATCGGCCTGTTCCTGATGAACGCGATCGGCGGCCGCATCTGGTGCGGCTATCTGTGCCCGCAGACAGTGTGGACCGACCTGTTCTATGCCGTCGAGCGCCTGATCGAGGGCGACCGCCGGGAGCGCATGAAGAAGGATGCCTCCGGCGACCCGATGAAGCTGGAGCGGATTTCGGAGCTCGTGCTCAAGCATTCGATCTGGCTGATGATCGCGTGGTGGACCGGCGGCGCCTGGGTGCTGTATTTCAGCGATGCGCCAACGCTCGTGAAGGATCTCGTCACCTTCCAGGGGCCGATGCTCGCCTATGTCTGGATCGCGATCCTGACCGCGACGACCTACACGCTCGCCGGCTTCATGCGCGAGCAGGTCTGCGTTTATATGTGCCCGTGGCCGCGCATCCAGGCGGCGCTGACCGACGAATGGGCGCTCAACGTCACCTACCGCTATGACCGCGGCGAGAGCCGCATGTCGGTCAAGAAGGCCGCCGAATTGCGCGCGCTCGGCCAGCCTGCCGGCGACTGCATCGATTGCAAGCAATGCGTGGCGGTGTGCCCGACCGGCATCGACATCCGCGACGGCGCCCAGATGGACTGCATCCAGTGCGGCCTCTGCATCGACGCCTGCGATACCGTCATGACCAAGATCGGCCGCCCGACGCGGCTGATCGGCTATGACAACGACATCAACATTCATCGCCGACAGGAAGGCAAGCCGCCGATCTACAAGCTCGTGCGCCCGCGGACCATTGTCTATGCCGCGATCATCGCCGTGGTCGGCGGTGCCATGGTCTACAAGCTCGCGACCCGGTCGCTGCTCGAGGTCAACGTGCTGCACGATCGCAACCCGATCGCGATCAAGCTGTCCGACGGCTCGATCCGCAATGCCTATACGGTGCGCGTCCTTAACAAGCACGGCTTCGATCGCGTCATCGCCATCGACATCGAAGGGCCGGCCAACGCCGCCGTCCACGTCGTCGGCGCCGATTCCGTGACCCCGGACCGGCCGATGATCGTGATCGGACGCGACCAGACCGAGGAGCTGCGCCTGCTGGTGACCGCGCCCGAAGAGAGCAATCCCGAGAAGTCGATTCCGGTGAAGTTCCATGTGACGGATATCGGTCTCGGCGTCGTCGCCTCCGCCACCGACAATTTCGTCAGCCCGTAGAGCAAGGGAGCCCGTCAATGGCCAGCCGTTCCAATCCTTCCTTCCAGCTGACCGGAGGCATGGTGCTCGCGATGCTTCTCGCCTTCTTCGGGACGGTGATCGGCGTCAACGTCTACATGATGACGGCGGCGATCTCGACCCTGCCAGGCACCGAGGTCGACAGCGCCTACAGCGCCAGCCTCGGCTACGAGAACGAGATCGCGGCGGCGCGCGCCCAGGAGGCGCGGCGCTGGCAGGTCGAGGCGCATATCGAGCGCGGCGCAGGCGGCGCGGCGGTGGTGCAGGTCAACGCACGCGATGCGAGCGGCAATCCGCTGTCTGGCCTGACCTTCCAGGGCCGGCTCGAGCGTCCGGCCGACAAGCGCGCCGACCAGGAGGTCGCGCTGGCCGAGATCGGTGGCGGCATCTATCGAGGCACCGCGGAGGCGATCGCGCCGGGCCAGTGGGACCTCGTGCTCGAAGGCGATTCCAGCGGCCGCCGCCTGTTCCTGTCGAAGAACCGCGTGCTGCTGAACTGAAGGACGTCCGATCATGCATGTGACGCGTGACTTCTCCCATTACGTCAAGGATCTCGGCGCCGGCCTGAAGCACATCGACCTCGCGGTCGAGGGTGTCAGCTGCGCCGGCTGCATGGCCAAGATCGAGCGCGGCCTCTCCGCGCTGCCCGACGTGACGCTTGCGCGCGTCAATCTCACCGACCGCCGCGTCGCGCTGGAATGGAAGCAGGGCACCCTCGATCCAGCCAGGTTCATCGACCGCCTCGCCGAGCTCGGCTACAAGGCCTATCCGTTCGAGAAGGCGAGCGCCGAGGCCACCGAGGCCGAGGAATCGCGCTTCCTGCTGCGCTGCCTCGGCGTCGCCGCGTTCGCGACCATGAACGTGATGATGCTGTCGATCCCGGTGTGGTCGGGCAACGGCAGCGACATGCTGCCCGAGCAGCGCGACTTCTTCCACTGGCTGTCGGCCGTGATCGCGCTGCCGGCCGCGGCCTATGCCGGCCAGCCGTTTTTCCGCTCGGCGTGGCGCGCCTTGAAGACCGGCAACGTCAACATGGATGTGCCGATCTGCATCGGCGTGATCCTGGCCTTGGGCATGTCGATCGTCGAGACGTTTCATCACGCCGAGCACGCCTATTTCGACGCCGCGATCATGCTGCTGACCTTTCTGCTGGTCGGCCGCTATCTCGACCAGAGCATGCGGCGGAGGACCCGCGCGGTCGCCGGCAATCTCGCCGCGCTGAAGGCGGAGACCGCGACCAAGTTCATCGGTCCCGACGAGATTTCGGAGGTGCCGGTCGCCGCCGTCCGCGCCGGCGATCTGGTGCTGCTGCGGCCCGGCGAGCGCTGCGCCGTCGACGGTGTCGTGGTCGAGGGCCGCTCCGAGATCGACCAGAGCCTGATCACCGGCGAGACGCTGTACGTACCGGCCGAGCAGGGGACCGCCGTCTATGCCGGTTCGCTCAACATTTCCGGCACACTGCGTGTCCGGGTTTCCGCCGCCGCCGAGGGCACCTTGCTCGCCGAGATCACGCGCCTGCTCGACAACGCGCTGCAGGCGCGCTCGCGCTACATGCGCCTCGCCGACCGCGCCTCGCGGCTCTATGCGCCGGTCGTGCACGCGACGGCGGCGCTCACCGTGCTCGGCTGGGTGCTGATGGGCGCGAGCTGGCACGATGCCATCGTCACCGGCATCGCGGTGCTGATCATCACCTGTCCCTGCGCCCTCGGGCTTGCGATTCCCACCGTGCAGACGGTGGCGTCGGGCGCGATGTTCAAGTCCGGCGTGCTGCTCAATGCGGGCGATGCGATCGAGCGCCTCGCCGAGGCCGATCACGTCATCTTCGACAAGACCGGCACCTTGACGCTGCCGGAGCTCGAGGTCGTCAACGCCGCCGACATTCCTGCAGATGTGTTCGCGCTGGCCGGCCAGCTCGCGCTGTCGAGCCATCATCCGGTGGCCGCGGCGGTGGCCCAGGCCGCCAATGCGCGGTCGCCTCTGATGGGCGCGGTCGAGGAGCCGGGCCAGGGTGTCCGCGCCGTCGTCGACGGCGTCGAGATCAGGCTGGGACGTCCGGCCTTCTGTGGCGCCGAGGCGCTGGTTGCGCAGACCAAGGGCGTCGATCCCGAGGCCTCGGTGGTGGCCTTCAGCCGCGGCGATAGCAGGTACCTGTTCTCGGTGCGCCAGGGCCTGCGCCCTGACGCCGCCAAGATCGTCGCCGGCCTGCAGCGGCGCGGCATCAAGGTCGAGATCCTCTCGGGCGATCGCGAGGCGGCGGTGGCCGCGGCCGCCAAGGCGCTCGGCATCAGCGCGTGGCGCGCGGGCGTCACGCCGGCCGACAAGATCGCTGTTATCGAGGAGCTGAAGCGCGCGGGCGTCAAGGTCATGATGGTCGGCGACGGCATGAACGACGCGCCGTCGCTCGCCGCCGCGCACGTCTCGATGTCGCCGATCTCGGCCGCGCATCTGAGCCAGGCCACCGCCGATCTTGTCTTCCTCGGTCGTCCCCTGGCGCCGGTGCTGGCCGCGATCGACTACGCGCGCAAGGCGCTGCATCTGATGCGGCAGAATCTATGGCTCGCAGTCGGCTACAACGTCCTGGCGGTGCCGCTTGCGATCAGCGGCGTCGTCACCCCGCTGATCGCGGCAGCCGCGATGTCCGGCTCCTCGATCATCGTCATGCTGAATGCGCTACGTGCCCGCAAGGTGGCCGGGGAGGCCGCGTCATGGAAGTGATGATCATTCTCGTCCCGCTCGCTCTGGCGCTCGGCCTGGCCGGCCTGGTCGGCTTTCTCTGGTCGCTGAAGAGCGGCCAGTATGAGGATCTCGAAGGGGCGGCCTGGCGCGCCATCGCCGACGACGATGAGCAGGCCCCGCCGTCTCAGTCCGAGCCGGCGCCGAGCCGGTCCTGAGCGTCCGGCGGCGTCAACCAGCGCGCCAGGTATCCCGCGATCCCCAGCGCGCCGGCGATGCCTGCGACGCAGGCCGTCCAGCCGAACCGGTCGAACAACTGGCCGAGCACGGCCGTGCCGACGATGCCGCCGGCGAAATAGCTGGCGAGGTAGAGCCCGCTGGCGACGCCCTGGTCGTGGGCGGCGGCCTTTCCGACGAAGCCTGTGGTCACGGCCTGCGCGAAGAACGTGCCCGCGCCGACCAGCACCATTCCGGCCAGCACCGCCCCGAGCCGTGACGACAGCATCAGGACCAGGCCGAGGCCTGCGGTCGCGAGTGCGCCCCAGATCGCGCCCTGTGTGCCAATCCTTGCGACCATCCGGCCCGCCAGCAGCGTGGTGGCGATCGACGGCAGGAAGACGAAATACACCAGTCCGACCTCCATCATGCCGAGCGACAGCGGCGGCCGCACCAGCACGAAGTTCACGAAGGTGAAGGCGCCGATGAAGGCGAACAGGACGCAGAAGCCGACGCCGAAGGCCGCGCGCGGGCGGCGGTCGCGCAGGTGATCGGCGATGGCCCCGCCGCGCAGCCGCATCGCTCCCTCCGCACGCATGGCCGTGCCTCCGACCGCGAATGCGGCGAGCAGGGCGCCGCAGACATTGAGCGCGGCGAAGACGTAGAAGGTCGGCTTGAGGCCGAGGGCCCCGGTCAGACCGGCCGAGAGCAGCCGCCCCACCAGATTGCTGGCGACGTTGCCGGTGATATAGGCCGCGAAGGCGCTGCCGGCTTCGCCGGCGCTGCACTGCTCGCCGAGATAGGCCAGGGTGAGGGCGAACGCCGAGGCCATGCACAGGCCCTGCAGGATGCGCAAGCCTGCGAAGATGGAGAGGTCCGGCGCGCTGCCGAGCAGTGCGGTGAAGCCGGCGAGCAGGGCAAGGCTGGCAACGATGCCGATCCGGCGATCGATCAGCGGGCTGAGCAGGCCGACGACAAGGCTTGCGATCGCCATTCCCAGCGTGCAGGCGTTGACGGCAAGCCCCATCTCGGCCGCGCTGACCTGATAGTAGCGCGTGAGGACCGGCAGCATCGCCTGCGCCGCGAACAGATCGACGAGGCTGAAAAGGGCGAGCAGGCCGACCAGGACCGCGCGCCGCGCCGCCGTTCGTGCATTCGCATGGTGGGCTCCAATCGGCAATCGTGCGGACAGATCCGTCATGGTCATCTCCTCGGCTCGGCAGCGCAACGCGGCCGTGTCCGGATCGCCTGCCTGAAGGGGCGATCCGAAGGCGGCTGGCGGAGGTACGCGATCTACATGTTATGGTCGTGCGGATCCTTGCGAACGTCGCCGACATAGAGGATGACCGTCTCGTTGCCGTCGTTCTTCCACCAATGCGACGTGCCGAACACCTCGGCTCTCAGATCTCCGGCCTTGTGCAGGATCGGCTCGGCGCAGTTGCTGGCATATTCGACGATCTCGCCCTGCTGAACGAAGATCAGCGCCGGGCGATCGTCGTGGCTGTGCCACGGCACGATGCCGCCGGGCGCGATGGTCAGCTTGCGGAAGCGCAGCTCGCGGTCCTTGAGATTGGCGGGCTGCTTGGCGAGATCGATCGCGCCAAGGGTGACGTCGGTCACGCCGACTGCCTTGACGTCGGCTTTCTCACGCACGCCGGCCTTGATCTTGTCGGCCGGACACTCGCCGGCGCGGGCGCCGGACGCCGCGATCATCGTCGTAGCAAGGGCCAGGACGAAAGCCGCGCTCAGGCGGCGCGCGCGTGTAGCTGCGATCTGCATCAACATGTCATTGTCTCCTCTGATGGAACAGCGGCCCGCGCCGAGCGGGCATCGCAGGGCGCAGCATCGGGGAGCAGAGCACGTGATGGAAATGCATCCTTTCTCTGGAGCCGATAGACCGCCGCTATCGATAGGCGGGCGCTATCCTCGCGATTGGACAACGGCATTTCTCAAGCAGGAGAGGCCGCGCTTGTAATGCGGATGCCCGATGACGGGCGACAGCATTCATGAGGAGGAGATATCCATGACCCGCCTGTCCAAGACCTTGATTGCCGCGGCCGTGGTCGCGGTCTCTGCCACCGCAGCCATTGCGCAAGGCGGCCTCGATCTCGCGCCCGGCATGGCCTATGTCTACAGCGCCGGCAAGACCAGCATGATGACGATGGCTACCGGCGACGCCAATCATCGGGCCATGATGCGCCACGCCAGGAAGGTGCCGAACAACACCGTCTTCTTCATGAGCGACGGGCAGCTCTATTCCGCGTCCGGCATGCTCGATCCCACCGGCAATTTCTACCGGCCCTGAGCGCGACAGCCGGGCAGGCCGCCCTTGTGGTCGGCTTGCCCGGGAAACTATCATGGTTGGGGTCCTGAACGTGCCGGAGCAGCTCATGACAGTGCTTTCACCCGCGGATGCCGAGCGGCTCAGACAGGCCTTCCTGCAATGCAGGGAGATACAGGGCACCCTGCGGCAGCAACTCGAGGCCTATGCCGCTGCGGGTCGCGAGATCTTTCCGGCCTATGCGTCCGCCGTCGACCGCCTGGTGGCGCGGCTCGGAGAAAACGGTGGCGGCGAGACTGCGCCGCGGCCCGGTGAGACGATGCCGCCCTTCGTCCTGCCCGATGAGGCTGGCCGCCTGGTGAGTCTGCAATCCTGCCTCGTCCGGGGGCCGGTCGCCGTGATGTTCTTCCGCGGCCATTGGTGTCCCTATTGCCGGCTCAACGTTCGCGCGGTGATCAAGGCGCAGCAGCGCATCGACGCCGCGGGCGGCGCGATCGTCGCGATCATGCCGGAGCTCCAGGCGTTCACGCAGCAGTTCAAATCGGACGCCGGCGCCACCTTCCCGGTGTTGACGGATCTCGACAACGGCTATGCTTTGTCGCTCAACCTCGCGATCTGGCTTGGTCGTGAGATCCAGCAACTGCTGGCGCACCAGGACCTGGCGAGCTTCCACGGCAATGACGGCTGGGTGTTGCCCATCCCGGCTGCCTTCGTGGTCGGGCGTGACGGCCTCGTGAAGGCGCGCTTCGTCGATCCTGATTTCCGCAAGCGGATGGAGATCGACGATCTGGTCGAAGCGCTTCGCCAGGCCGCAGCTCAGGACAGCTGACCGAGCCATTCCTGCCAGTTCCTGCCGCGCAGCATGCGCATCACGGTCGAGGCAACCGCCGTGCGTTCACGTCCGGCAACGCCGTAGAGATGCACGGTGCGCCGCACGTCGAGTCCGTCGACCGCGGCCCGATGCAGGGTCTCCGGCAGCGCGGTCGTTTGCGGCACCACACCGATGCCGACTCCGGCTTCCATCAGCGCGATCAGGTCGCGTTCGGAGTGGACGTCATGAGTTCGTCCGAGGTCGATGCCGCGCTCGCGGAGCAGCGTGCGCAACCTGTCCGCATGTTCGCAGTAGTTGCGGCAGAGCAGCGCGTCGCCACTGAGATCATCGATCGTGATCGCGTCCTGCCCCGCCAGCCGGTGCCGGCTGCTCACGGCGAGCGCGAAGTCCTCCGTGAAGAGAGGCCAGACATCCAGCCGATCCCAGGTCTCGTCGATCTCCGAGGCGATGCCGAGCTCTGCTTCGCCGTTCTTCAGATGCTCTGCGATCATGCGGCTGCTGCCGCGCAGAAACCTGAGCTCGAGCTGGTTGAACTGGCGCTGCAGCTGATCGAGCAGCGGGATCAGCAGCGCAAGGTCGACCGAGTCGGCGAGCGCGATCCGGAGCGTGCCGAGCTCTCCGCTCTTGAAGGACGAGGCCAGGGTTCGCGCGCCGACGGCAGCCTCGTAGCATTGCTTCAGCAGTGGATGCATGCGCTGGCCGAGCTCGGTGAGTTGTGCGGCCGGCCGCTCACGCCGGAACAAATCGCCGCCGAGCTCGGCTTCGAGCTGCTTGATCGCACGGGTCAGCGACGGCTGCGTCACGTTGCATTCCTCGGCCGCGCGCGTGAAGTGCAGCAGCCGGGCAACGGCAAGAAAATACCGAACCTGATGCATTTCCATGGGAGAGCTCCGTTCGACCGGGCCGACGTCCCGGATGCAATATCCTAGCAGACCGCGCATCGCATCAACGATCGCGATAGCGAAACCGTATCGTGGGGCGAGCCAAACGGCATTTCCATTCGTCGCGGCAGCCCGGCAGTTTGTTCTCGCCTCGAGCAATCTTCGAAACGGATGAAGGAACAGCCATGGCTGCAGATACGATGACGACCCCGCGCTCGTTACGTCCGTTGTCCGGCAAGGTGGCGGTGATCACGGGCTCGACCAGCGGTATCGGCCTCGGCATCGCGCGGGCGCTCGCCGGCGCGGGGGCACATGTGGTGCTGAACGGCTTTGGCGCGCCGGAGGACATCGAACGGATGCGGTCGGACATCGCAGCCGAGTTCGGTGTGCGGACCGGCTATGCCGCCGCCGACATGATGCAGCCCGCGGCAATCGAGCAAATGATCAACGACACCTTGCATGAGTTCGACCGTATCGACGTACTGGTCAATAATGCCGGCATTCAGCATGTCGCGCCATTGGAGGAGTTTCCGGTCGACAAGTGGAATGCCATCGTCGCGATCAACCTCTCGTCGGCGTTCCACACGATGCGGCTGGCGCTCCCGTCGATGCGGCGGAATGGCTTCGGCCGCATCATCAACATCGCCTCGGCGCATGGCCTCGTCGCGTCGCCGTTCAAATCGGCCTATGTTGCTGCCAAGCACGGCATCATCGGCCTCACCAAGGTCGCGGCGCTGGAGGCGGCCGAGATCGGCATCACCTGCAATGCGATCTGTCCCGGCTACGTCTACACGCCGCTGGTCGAGGCGCAGATCGACGGGCAGGCGAGGTCGCACGGCATCTCCCGCGATCAGGTCATCCGCGATGTCCTGCTGGCGCAACAGCCGAACAAGCGCTTCGCAACGGTGGAGGAGATCGGTGCGCTTGCCGTCTTTCTCGCCAGCGATGCCGCCGCATCGATCACGGGTGTCGCCCTGCCGGTCGATGGTGGTTGGACCGCACATTGACGGTCGGGCGATGTAACAACGACCTGAAGTCTGCGAACAGGACAATGCACCAGGAGGGAAACATGGCCGAGATCGACGATACGATGCGCGCGATGATCGATCGCGGCAAGCTGCCCGGGCAGGTGGTTCTCGTGCTGCAGGGCGGGGGCGCGCTCGGCTCTTATCAGGCCGGCGTCTATCAGGCGCTGCACGAGGCCGGCCTGGAGCCGGATTGGGTGATCGGCACCTCGATCGGCGCCATCAATGCCGCGCTCATCGCCGGCAGCCCCGTGCAGGAGCGCATGACGCGGCTGCGGGAGTTCTGGAAGCGGATGCACCGGCGGCCAGCCTGGACGGTACGCACGGCCTTTCCGGATTTCAACGAGCGGCTGTCCTATTGGACGACCGTGACGCACGGGATTCCGGGCTTCTTCCGCCCCAACGCCCTGGCGCATGCCGGGGAGGCCTATCCGCTCGGGGCCGAGCAGGCCGGCTACTACTCGACCGCCCCGCTACGCGAAACGCTGCAGGAGCTCGTCGACTTCGATCGTCTCAACAATGGCGATGTGCGCCTCACCGTCGGGGCGGCGCACGTCAGGACGAGCCGGATGCGCTATTTCGACAGCCGCGACGACGCGCTGGATGTCCGTCACATCCTGGCATCCGGCGCGCTGCCGCCGGCGTTTCCGGCCGTTCGCATCGACGGCGAATTGTACTGGGACGGCGGCATCCTGTCGAACACGCCGACCGAGGTGGTGTTCGACGACAATCCGCGAAAGAGCTCGCTGATCTTCGCGGTGCATCTGTGGAATCCCGAAGGCGCCGAGCCGACGACCATGGCGGAGGTGTTCAACCGCCACAAGGACGTGCAGTATTCGAGCCGGATCTCCAGCCATATCGCGCGTCAGCAGCAGACGCATCGGCTGCGCCATATCATCAATCAGCTCGCGGTCCATTTGCCCGAGTCGACCCGCAACGATCCGGCGGTCCGCGATCTCATCAGTCACGGCTGCCAGACGCGGATGCATGTCGTCCGGCTGCTGGCCCCGCAGCTTGACCGCGAGAGCCATACCAAGGATATCGATTTCACCGAGCGGGGCATCATCGCACGCTGGACTGCGGGCTATCAGCACACGCAGTCGGTCCTGGAGCGCATGCCCTGGTCGGGCGAGCACGATCCGCTCGCCGGCGTGGTGTTGCACGATCCCTCGATCAAGCTTGCAGCGGCAGCCGAGTAGCAGGCCGATGCGCTGACCCGATCCTAATGGTGCAGCATTTCGGCATTCCGATACCGCATGGATCAACTTGTTTTAAGGGATTAGTCGTCATTCGTTCTTAATCATTGTGGCGCGGCGGTCGCCGCAATCTTGTCTGCCGACCGTGCGGGAACGTCGCCGAAGGGCCGCTGCGCAAGCGCGCATCAGCCGATACGCGCGCGACCGGCCGGGCAACGGTATTTGATTGGGAATAGGCAATGTCCGAGCGCGCGGTGCTGCACAATGAGACGATCAAGCCGGAGACCGGGGCGATCAGTCTCAAATGGAAGATCTTGGCCGGCAATCTGCTGACCGGTTTCTTCGCCATGGCCTTTGCATTCGTGCTCGCATGGAGCGGGTGGGGAGATCTAGTCAAGCGCGAGCAGGCGCGACGCGTCCTTGACGCTTTCGAGCTGGCGATGAAGGTGAACGCCCAGATCCCGCTCGAACGGAATATCTGGAATCTGCTGGCTGCTCCGGCGCCCGCTTCGGCCGACGATGCTGCCAAGCTCGACAAGACCATCGCGAGCACCGACGATCTGCTCAACCAGGCCAAGTCATCCGCCAAGGCGGCGGGGTTGGCGACCAGCAGCATCGACGCCGCCGAGCAGACCCTTCGCGGTATCCGGTCGGCGGCTCGCGGTGCCGTGGGGCTGCCCTTTGCGCAGCGTCCGGCCAACATCCAGGCGGCAACGATCGACGGCCTCGGCCGCGCCGCCGAGTCATTGAATGCCGCGATCGACGCGACCGCAATCGAGCTGTCGCGCGTCGGCGGCGACGTCGAGAACCTGCTGCCGTCGGGACAACTCGCACAATTGTCGCAATCGATGCGGACGGTGAATGGTGCGCGCTCCGCGGTTCTTCGCTTCTTCATCCAGAGCCTGAACTGGACGCCGGCACGCCTCGCCGAGGTCACCGAACAGAGCGGGCAGGTGACCCTGTTGTGGCAGCAGATGGAGCTCGCGGCCCGCAGCGTGCGCGACAATCCGGACGTCAGCTCTGCGCTCGAACATGTCCGCTCGACGCTGATGGGCGACGGCGAGCGCCGTTATCGTCAGATCGTCACCGCTGCGCGCGACGGTCAACCTTCGCCGGTCACCTCCGAGGAGTGGGGCCGCTGGACCACGCCGATGCTGAACAATGTGATCGTGCTGCGCGATGCGGCGCTGACGTCGGCGCACCAGGCCATCGATCAGTCGATCGAGGCCGCGCGGCTGCGCCTGTTCACCGCTCTCGGAATCCTGCTCGTTGTCGCGCTGGTGTCGGTGGCGGTGGTGCTCGGCGTCGTCCGTGGCGTCATCGGCCCGCTGGTCGGGCTGACCGGCGTGACCCTGCGCCTCGCCAATGGCGAGCTGAGCGCCGACATTCCGAACGAGTCCCGCAAGGACGAGATCGGCGCGATGGCGCGCGCGCTGAAGATCTTCAAGGACGCGCTGATCGCCAAGAAGGATTCGGACGAGGCCGCGCAGCGCGATGCGCAGGCGCAGATCGATCGGGCCCGGCGGCTGGATGCGCTGACGCGCAACTTCGAGTCGACGATTGCCGACATCGTCAACACCGTGTCGTCGGCGGCCTCGGGGCTCGAAACCTCGGCGGATACGCTGACCAACACGGCGAACCGATCGCAGGAGCTCAGCACGGTGGTGGCGGCTGCGTCGGAGGAAGCGTCCGCCAACGTCCAGTCGGTCGCCTCCGCCACCGAGGAGCTGTCCTCGTCGGTGACCGAGATCAGCCGTCAGGTCCAGGCGTCGGCGCGCATGGCCGGCGACGCCGTGCAGCAGGTGCGCCAGACCAATGGGCGCGTCGCCGATTTGTCGCAGGCCGCAGCCCGCATCGGCGACGTCGTCGAGCTCATCAACAGCATTGCCGGACAGACCAATCTCCTTGCACTCAACGCCACCATCGAGGCGGCGCGGGCCGGCGATGCCGGCCGCGGTTTCGCGGTGGTTGCGACCGAGGTGAAGGCGCTCGCCGAACAGACGGCGAAGGCGACCGAGGAGATCTCACAGCAGATCTCAGGCGTGCAGGCCGCGACGCAGGAATCGGTGACTTCGATCCAGGCGATCAGCTCGACGATCGAGCGGCTCGCCGAGATCGGCGCCGCGATCGCGGCGGCGGTCGAAGAGCAGGGCGCGGCAACGCAGGAAATCTCGCGCAACGTGCAGCAGGCCGCCCACGGCACCCAGCAGGTCTCGTCCAACATCACGGACGTGCAGCGTGGCGCCTCGCAGACGGGCTCGGCCTCCGCCGAGGTGCTGTCGTCGGCCAAGTCACTGGCTGGAGATTCCAACCGCCTCAAGCGAGAGGTCGGCAGCTTCCTGGAAGCGGTCCGCGCGGCGTAAGAAGCCAGCCTTTCAAGCGCCCAAGAAAAAGCCCGGACGATGTCCGGGCTTTTGTTATTTGGCCGTAGCGCGGATGAGCGCAGCGATATCCGGGGTCTGCTCCGAACGTTGAAATCGTCCCGCATGTCGCTCCGCTCATGTGGGCTACGACAGCCGGTCCCGGCTTAAGACGCCAGCATCTTCCGGTACAGCGCATTGTAGCAGGCTGCCGACAGGTCCCAACTGAACGAGCGGGCCATCGCCGAAAGCCGCATCTCGTTCAGCCGTTCGGTGCTGGTGAACGCCGAAAACGCGCGCTTCACCCCGCCGAGGAAGGATTCCGCCGACGGCTTCTCGAACAGGAATCCGGTCTCGCCATCTGTGATGGTCTCGGCGAGGCCGCCGGTCTGGTGCCCGATCGGCAGCGAGCCGAAGCGCTGGGCATACATCTGGCTCAGGCCGCAGGGCTCGAAGCGCGACGGCATCAGGGTGAAGTCGCTGCCGGCGAAGATGCGCCGCGCCTGCGCATCGTTGAAGCCGATGGCGACCCCGATCGCGTCCGGCCGGCGGCGGTGCGCCTCCATCAGGGCGCGCTCGATGGCCGGCTCGCCGGTGCCGGTGACCACGATCTGGCCCCCGGCGCCGACGATCTCATCGGCGGCTTCCAGCACCAGGTCGATGCCCTTCTGATGAACGAGGCGCGCGACGATGCCGAACATCGGCCCGCGCGACACGGCCAGCCCGAACTGCTTGCGGACGTAGTCGGCGTTGGCCTTCTTGCCCTTCCAGTCGCCCGCGGCGAAGGGCTGCGCCAGCTGCTGGCAGTAGCGGGGATCCCAGCTCTCGTCGATGCCGTTGAGAATGCCGGTCAGCTCATGGGCATTGGAGCGCTGCCGGAGCAGGCCCTCCAGTCCGCAGCCGAGCTCGGGCGTCGTGATCTCCTGGGCATAGGTCGAGCTGACCGTGGTGAGATGCGACGCATAGACCAGACCGCCCTTGAGAAAGGACAGTTTGTCGTAGAACTCCAGACCGTCGATGTGGAACGAGGATTCGGGGGCGCCGATCCGGCGCAGCGACTCGCGCGGGAACAGGCCCTGATAGGCGAGGTTGTGGATGGTCAGGATCGACGGCACGTCGACCCCGCGCCATGCCAGATAGGCCGGCACCAATGCGGCCTGCCAATCATTGGCGTGGACCAGATCGGCTGCCCAGTTCTTGTCCAGCGTGCCCGCCGCGAGCTCGGCGGCGGCGGCGGCGAGACGGCCGAAACGGATGTCGTTGTCCGCCCAGTCCTGCCCGTTCTCGTCGCCGTATGGGTTGCCCGGCCGGTCATAAAGCTCGTCGCAGAGCAGGACGTAGACCGGCAGGCCATCGCGGGTCGACGACCGTCCCAGTGCGCAGCCTGGCATCTCTGCCAGAGGCGCACATTGGCCGACGATCTCGATGTAAGTGAGTTGCTCGATCACGTCCCGGTAGCCGGGCAGCATGATCCTGACGTCGGTATGTGAGCGCAGTGCCCGGGGAAGTGCCGCCGAAACGGCAGCCAGTCCGCCCACCCGGACGAAATCGTCCATTTCGGTCGTAACGAACAGAACCCGCAAGAGATGTCCTCGATCAAGCCCCATGTTCGTCCTATGCAAGAAAAGGTCCAAATTCAGTCATGAAGAAAAGCGTTGCCGCATTGCGGCGAAAGGCCAAACGCTTTCGACATCGAATGGTTCGATCTAGAAACGACCTGCACGACGATCGATGGCTTACGCTTTGTGAATCGGCGACGGCAAAGCGGAGCTTCGGCCTCGGTGCCGAGCGAGAAGAGTTCAAACCAGGGAGCTGCCAGGGTGAGTCTAGTGGGAAACGATGAGAGCCGTTTGACAGGATGTTTCGAGGGACTGCGCGTCCTCGACTTCTCGACCACCATCGCCGGCCCGCACTGTGCCCGCATGCTTGCCGATATGGGAGCGGAGGTGATCAAGATCGAGTCAGTCGAAGGTGAAACCATGCGCACCCGGCCTCCGATGCGTCATGGCTGCTCTACCGCTTTCGGTCAGCTCAACGTCGGCAAGAAGAGCGTCGTGCTCGACCTCAAGTCGCGCGACGGTGTCGCCGCGGTGTGTCGGCTGGTCGCCGAGGCCGATATCCTGGTCGAGAACTTCCGCCCGGGCGTGATGCAGCGGCTCGGGCTCGACTACGCGGCCTTGAGCGCGCTGAACCCGCGGCTGATCTACTGCTCGATCTCGGGTTACGGTCAGACCGGCCCCTCGGCGGAACTCCCGGCCTATGCCCCGGTGATCCATGCGGCTTCGGGCTACGACATGGCGCATCTCGCCTACCAGCCGGGGCGCAGCCGGCCCGATTATTGCGGCATCTATCATGCCGACGTCGTCACCGGGACCTACGCGTTCGGCGCCATCGCCTCCGCTCTGTATCAGCGCGAGCGCAGCGGGCGCGGCCAGCACATCGACTGCTCGATGCTGGAATCGATGCTGAGCTTGACGCTCAACGAGATCCAATGGTCGCAATTTCCCGTCGCGCAGCCGTCGCGGCCGACCTTCGGCCCGGCGGAGTGTCGCGACGGCTATGTGATGATCGCCATCGCCAGCGAGAAGACCTTCCAGAACCTGATGACCGTGATCGGCCATCCGGACTGGGTCGATGATCCCAGATTCGCAAAATATTCCGACCGGCGGGCAAACTGGGGGGCGCTGATGGATGGCGTCGAGGCCTGGTCGCGCCGGCTCGACGTCGCCCAATGCCTGGAGGCCTTGAACGCGGGCGGCGTACCCAGCTCGGCCTACCGCAGCGTGGCCGATGCGCTGGCTGATCCGCAGATCGCGCATCGCGGCGCGCTGGCCGATGTGGAGGATGCAGCCGGCAACTTCAAGGTCGTCAACCTGCCGTTCCGGATGTCGGAGGCGAAAGTTGCGGCCGGCCCCCGGGCCGCGAGCCTCGGAGAGCACACCGAGGACATCCTGCGCGAGGCTGGCGTCAGCGACGCTGCAAAACCTTGAGCTCGCTGAGGCAAAACGCTGCAGGGCTGCCATGACCGCACATGCTGCGCGCAGCCTTGCCGCTCCACGCGTTTCCAGCCAATGTCGCGACATCGCAAGAACAGTCCGGACCAGCCGGACGCGCTCATGCCGGGAGGAGGTCGAAAGGCGCCGTTGCCGCGCGCAGCCGCGCCGCTCGTCCCGTCGATGCGCCGTCCGGTCCTGGCCGCGCCGGACGACGGGAGTGAAAGCATGAAGAGCTTCAAGGTCACCGATTTCAATGCGCCGCTGACCGAGGTCGACGAGCCGACGCCGCAGCCGTTCGGCAAGCAGGTGCTGATCAAGGTGAAGGCAGCCGGCGTCTGCCACAGCGATCTGCACATCTGGGAGGGCGGCTATGATCTCGGCCACGGCCGCAAGCCGCTCTCGCTCAAGGATCGCGGCGTGTCGCTGCCGCGGACCATGGGCCATGAGAGCGCCGGTGAGATCGTGGCGTTCGGGCCGGAGGTTACCGAGGCGGAGAAGGGCGGGCTGAAGGCCGGCGACGTCGTGCTGGTCTATCCCTGGATCGGCTGCGGCAAGTGCGCCACCTGTCTCGCCGGTGACGAGAACATGTGCCTGAAGCCGGCCTCGCTCGGCGTCTATTGCGACGGCGGCTATGCGGACCACATGACGGTGCCGCATCCGCGCCATCTGATCGACCTCAAGGGCCTCGATCCGGTGACGACCGCGCCCTACGCCTGCTCGGGCGTCACGACCTACAGCGCGCTCAAGAAGGTCGAGAAGGATTTCGGCACGCCGATCGTGATCTTCGGCGCCGGCGGCCTCGGGCTGATGGCGCTGTCGCTGTTGAAGGCCATGGGCGGCAAGGGCGCGATCGTGGTCGACATCGACGCGCGCAAGCGCGAGGCGGCGCTGGCGGCCGGGGCGCTGGCGGCGGTCGACGGCAAGGCGCCGGATGCGCTGGAGCAACTGAACAAGGCCGCAGGCGAGCCGATCCGCGCTGTCATCGACCTGGTCGGCAATGCCGCCACCGCGCAGCTCGGCTTCGATTGCCTGACCAAGGGCGGCAAGCTCGTCATCGTCGGCCTGTTCGGCGGCGGCGCGCCGTGGGCGCTGCCACTCATTCCGATCAAGGCGGTCACCATCCAGGGCAGCTATGTCGGCAATCTCCGCGAGACCAAGGAGCTGCTCGATCTCGTCCGCGCCAAGCACATCGCCCCGATCCCGGTGACGCCGATGCCGTTGTCCAAGGCCAACGATGCCTTGCACGATCTGCAAAAGGGTCAGCTGGTCGGCCGTGCGGTGCTGACGCCGTAAATCGCAACTCCGTCCGCTCGTCATGGCCGGGCTTGACCCGGCCATCCACGTCTTTGGCGCCGCGGCGTTAGAAAGTCGTGGATGCCCGGGTCAAGCCCGGGCATGACGGCTCATTGATGTCGTCCTCGAAAGCGTCGCCCATGCCCTCGACCAATTCACTCCACATCGCAGTCCTCCCCGGCGACGGCATCGGTCCTGAAGTCATGGCGCCCGCGCTCGAGGTGCTGCGCAAGGTCGAGGCCAAGGCCGGCCTGTCGTTCCGCTTCACCGAGGCCCAGGCCGGCGCCAACAACTATCTCGCAACCGGCGTCTCGATCGCCGACAGCACGATCCGGCTGTGCGAAGAGGCGGACGCGATCCTGCTCGGCGCCTGCGGGCTGCCCTCGGTGCGCTATCCCGACAACACCGAGATCGCGCCGCAGATCGAGCTGCGCTTCCATTTCGACCTCTATGCTGGCGTGCGGCCGGCGCGGCTGATCCCGGGCGTGCCGAGTCCGATCGTTGGTGCCGCCGAGCACGGCATCGACTTCGTCGTCATCCGCGAGTCCACCGAAGGCCTGTTCGCCTCGATGGGCAAAGGTGTGGTGACACATGAGGAGGCGCGCGAGACCCTCGTCATTACCCGCAAGACATCCGAGCGGCTGTTCAACTTCTCCTTCAAGCTCGCCGCCCGGCGCCGCGCGCGCGGCCGCTCGGGAACTTTGGCCTGCGTCGACAAGGCCAACGTCTTCAAGGCCTTCGCCTACTTTCGCAAGATCTTCGACGAGGTCGCTCAACTTCATCCGGACGTGAAGACGGACCGCCTCTACATCGATGCCTGCGCGCTCATGCTGGTGAAGCGCCCGTGGGATTTCGACGTCCTGGTCACCGAGAACATGTTCGGCGACATCCTGTCCGATCTCGCCGCCGGTCTCGTCGGCGGCATGGGCATGGCGCCGTCGGCCGACATCGGCGACCGCCACGCCGTGTTCCAGCCCTGCCACGGCACCGCGCCCGACATCATGGGGCAGGGCAAGGCCAATCCGACCGCGATGATCCTCTCGGCCGCGATGATGCTGGACTGGCTGGCGGACACGCATGGCATCGAGGGCGCAGCCGAAGCGGCGCAGCGGATCGAGCTGGCCGTCGACCGGGTCTATGCTTCCGGCCTCAAGCCGTTCGAGTTCGGCGGCAAGGCCGGCACGATCGACGTGACCAAGGCGGTGCTGGAGGCGCTCTAGCGTCCCTTGAAGGCCGGCTTGCGCTTCTCCATGAAGGCGCGGCGGCCCTCGCGGAAATCCTCCGAATCCATGCAGGCGTCGCCGATCCGCTTGATGGCTTCCATGTCGCGCCGGCTTTCGTCCTTCAGCACTTCGGCGATGGTGATCTTGGCAGCCTTGACCGCCAGCGGCGCATTGCCGGCGATGGTGCGGGCGATCTCCAGCGTCGCCGGCAGCAGCTCGTCGTTGGGGATCATCCGATCGATGAGGCCGATGCGCAGCGCCTCCGCGGCATCGACCCGCAGGCCCGTATAGAGCAGCAGCCGCGCCTGCGACGGGCCGACCAGTGACACCAGGTTGCGCAGGCCGTCATAGCCATAGGCGATGCCGAGCCTGGCGGCGGGGATGCCGAACTGGCTGTCCGCGGCGGCGAAGCGCATGTCGGTCAGCATCGCGATCTGCAGGCCGCCGCCGAGGCAGAAGCCGCTGACGCAGGCGATCGTCGGCTTAGGGTAGCCGGCGAGCAGCGCCCGCTGGGCGGCGCTGCGCTCGGCATAGGCCTCCGAGGCCGCGGCGTTGTGGCGGCTCTGCTCGAACTGGCTGATGTCGGCGCCGGACACGAAGGCCTTGCCGCCGGCGCCGGTCAGCACCACGACCCGGATCGCGTCATCGTCGCGCAGCGCGACCAGGGCCTGGCCGAGCCCCTCCCACATCTCCAGCGACATCGCATTGCGCTTATCCGGGTTGTTGAAGGTGATGATGCCGACGCCGTCGCTCGCTCTGGTCATGAGGATCTTGCCCTCGGCGAAGGTGGTGGGGAGCTCGGAGATGGTCGGCATGAGGGTCCGTCGGCAGGGAGGGCAAGGCGGCCGGCATCGTTCACCGCGCCGGTGACGGCGTCAATGTGAGTTCAGGCCACGATGGGCAGGCAAGAGGACGTCGGAGCCGATGCTCTCGACCTGTGCACGGGTGGCCCAGGAGAGGACGCGCAGCGTTCATGATCAGCGTCGGCCGACGGGACCGAAACGCCGCCATGCCGCCACTTCCTATGACGGCAGAGAGCACGAGAATACAAGGGCGACGGAGCCTCAGACCGCGCAGCGATCGCTGGGCGGACGAGAAGGGCCGGTGTGCCGGCCGCGCCGATCACTCGGCCTCGAGCCGAGGCAGTGAACTCGCCCGAGCTGGCAAAGCCTGGCGCCCCCAAGTTGCGCCCTCGAGCGAAGATGGTCCATATCCATCACGGGCAGATCTGTCTGACGGATCAGACAGCCTTGCCTATTCTTCGTTCGCTGCGATCGATTCCATCAAGGATACCAGCTGACGTTGTACGGTCTGGTCCTTGATCTTGCTGTAGGCGCGCAGCAACCGCAGGCTGAAGGCTGAGTCCAGGAACAGGAGGCTCTCGACCTCGCGCGCCTTGCTGTCGCCGTCGTAGAAGAACGTCACGGGCACGTCGAGCGCGGTGGCGATCTGCTGCAGACGCGCAGCGCCGACCCGGTTGACGCCCTTCTCGTACTTCTGGACCTGCTGGAAGCTCACGCCGAGCTTCTCGCCGAGTTCAGCCTGCGAGATCTTCTGCTCCACACGCCGGAGGCGAATCCGCTTGCCGAGCTCGATGTCGGGCTTGCCCGCACTGCGCTGCTTCATTTTCTTTGCCGCTGATTTGTTCATACTGATTTTACCGTCCTTCCATCGGAAAGCCCCCGAATAGATGGGTCAGGGGTTCACCCATATATACTGTTTTAAGTTGCTGTGGATGAATGAATTCGTCTTTAAACCACGGGTATTTGCCAGGGTTAAAGGCCTCGACCAGCCAGTCGATCATGTGACGCACCCTAGGGATGCGTCCGGTGGTGGCATGGTAGGACAGCCAGATGTCGTAGGACCACTTGAGGTCAACCTCAAGTGGTATGATCTTCCCGCCCAGGGCACTCGCATAGGTTGGGAAGACCCCGATGCCGGCGCCGTGCGCCACGGCCCAGTAATTGGCGCTCGAGACATTGGTGGTCATCGCGATCAGGTCCCGCTGCTCGAAACCGGGAAAGATGGTGGCGAAGGCGGCGTTGGCGGCGGCTTCGTCCGCCACCTGCAGAACCAAGCGATGTTTGACGAGATCGTCAATCGTCTTTGGGATGCCAAATATCTCCAAATATTTCTCGCTCGCAAAGCACATCAGGTGCATGCGGCCGAGCCGGACCAGCTTGACGTCGAGCGCCGCCGGCCGGGAGAGATGGATGGCCACGTCGGCCTCGTGGCGTGACACGTCGGCCGAGCGCATCGCGCAATAGAGGTCGACCATGACGTTGGGAAAGCTCTGCTGAAATTCGACCAGCCGCGGCGCCAGCCAGAACGTGCCGAGCCCCTCGGTCACCGCGACCCGGACCTCGCCCGACGCAGCGCCGGCGAGACCATCGCCCGCGCGCAGCAGCTCGAATGACGCGGCCTCCATGCGTTCGACGGCAGAGACCACCAGTGCGCCTTCGTCGGTCAGCCGAGCGCCGTGGACGTCGCGCGTGAACAGCGTCGCGCCGATCTGCCGCTCGAAATCATCGATGCGTCGCCGTACGGCATTGATCGAGAGCGTCAGCCGCTCTGCCGCGGAGCGGAAGCTGCCGGCCCTGACAACCTCGAGGAAGATCCGCGCTGCATCCCAGTCGGTGAGGCTTGCCAGCGCCGATTTGCTCACGGTCGACTTGGCCGGGGCGGCCCGGCCCGTCGCAGTTTTTGCCGGCTTGCTCGCCGTTGCGCCCTTGGCGCCGCCACTCTCTCGGCTCAGTTCAATGCTCGATCCTGCCGCAGCAGACGAGTCGCCGTGCTCCCCTGGCGCCAGCGTCGCAGGGGTCTCGGCTAGGTCCTGGCGTTCCTTCTGAGGAACGCCCCGTTCCGCCGCAACGCGCATACAAGCTCTCTCCGCCTGCTAGAGTGATTCCGATAAATTACGGGCAGGGCACGTTCGTGCCATGATTTGGTTGAGCGATCGAGGGTCGATGAGTCTGCCACGTTCAGTTCTCTGCAGCATGGTCTTACCGCCAGCAGACGCGCGGTCTGACACATCATGTAGGACAGAGACACGCTTAGCGCGAGTCGAACCTAAGATCGACGGTTTTTGCCTCGACTGCAATGAAATGGTATTCGAAGATGGTCCGTTGTCATGCTATCTTGATGAACGGATCGTGGCGCTAACTCATCGAATGCCGGGGAGCGGTGATGTGTCTTCACCATGCGCCATGCCAGGACGTCGTCGTGCCGTCCCAGGGGGTGGGCGCGCGGCTCGGATGAGCCGCATGGGCAAAGCGCGGGGGAGCAACGACATGACGTATTTGGAAGCCATCCGCGAGTCGGGAGTTGCTCGGCTCCATCTCGTCGCACGCTAGAACGGAAACGACGCCTGTGGCCAATTCAGACGAACAAATGCTTGCAGTGCTTGCATCCCTGGAGCAGTGCCGCGCCACGCTCGCGGCGACGGGCAATCGCGAATCGGCACATTTGGTCTCGGTTGCCATCCTCGACCTGCGTATGAAGCTGAACCGTCTGAGCGAGGACGATCTGAGATCGCTCTGCGATGAGATGGTTCAAGCTGACAATCCCGACAAGCTGCGCGATCCGAAGCTGCAGCCGGGTCAGCGCAGGCAGCCTTTGCTTCGGGTGGTGAAATAGCACAGTTCGATGTGTGCACAAAGGTGCATTTAGCGCATTTGTGATATGTCGTGATCCCGCGGTGGTGCGCGCAGCGGCTCGCGGACGAGCCGGTTGGAACGGGTGGACGTGCCGCATCCGGGCGGGACTTTGCCGACGAGGCTCCGATCCGGGGACGTCGGGCTCAATCCTCGCGAAGGCCTGCAGGCGGTGATCATCGTTGAGCGCCGTAACTTCGGCACGTCTGTTGCGTATTCCCCGTATCGGCGGCAAGAAGCGTCGTGCCCCGGCTTGCGCCTGGAGGGGCGTATCGCGGGACTCGCATGATCCAGAACGTATCGATTCCGGCCGCGTTCATTGCTGGCCTGGTCAGTTTTCTTTCGCCCTGCGTGCTGCCGCTGGTTCCTCCGTATCTGGTCTATCTCACCGGCGCCACGATCGAGCACATCGAGAGCGAGGAGCCTCCGGCCGCGTCGCGCCGCGCGGTGATGATCTCGGCCGCACTGTTCGTGCTGGGCTTCTCCACCGTGTTCGTCATGCTGGGGGCGAGCGCCTCGCTGATCGGCGGTCTGATCCGGGCCTGGTCGGAGCAGTTGTCCATTCTCGCCGGCATCGTCATCATCGTGATGGGCCTGCACTTCCTCGGCCTGACCCGGATCGCGTTCCTGATGCGCGAAGGGCGGCTGCCGATCCCCAAGCCGGTCGGCCTGTGGGGCGCCTATGTCATGGGGCTCGCCTTCGCCTTCGGCTGGACGCCGTGCATCGGGCCGATCCTGGCGGCGATCCTCTCGATCGCAGCCGCGGAGACGACGGTCGCCAAGGGGGCCGGGCTTCTTGCCGTCTATTCCGCTGGCCTCGGCATTCCGTTCCTGGTGGCGGCGTTCATGATCGAACAGTTCTCGGCGCTGTTCATCCGCATGCGTGGCCATCTCGTGAACATCGAGCGCGCCATGGGCGTGCTGATGATCGCCACCGGCATCGGCTTTCTCACCGGCGCGGTCTCGACCTTCAGCATCTGGCTGCTCGAGACGTTCCCGGCGCTGCAGAGGTTCGGCTGACGCGGCTCAATCGTCGAGCTTGCAGGTGATGGTGTAGACGACGCCCGGTGGCAGGAAGTCGACCGTGGCCTCGCCGCCGAGCTGATCGCGTGCGCTGCGCTCGATCAGGCGGGAGCCGAAGCCGCGCTGGATCGGCGCCGAGACCACCGGGCCGCCGGTCTCCTGCCACACCAGCCGCAGCCGTGCCGGCAGCTTCTTCGCGGCGTCGGCCGCGCTCGTCAGCTCCCAGGACAGATCGACCGTGCCGGTGTCGTTCGAGAGCGCGCCATACTTGGCGGCGTTGGTTGCGATCTCGTGCACGATCATCGACAGCACGACCGCGAGCCGCGGCGACAGCGCCACCTTCGGGCCGGAGATCCTGATGCGGTCGGGCGTGTTGAGGCGATAGGGCTTGAGCACGCGCTCGATCACGTCCTGCAGCTCGGAGCCCTGCCATTTCTCCTTGCTGAGCAGATTATGCGCCTCGGCGAGCGCGCCGAGCCGGCCCTCGAACTTCTCGCGCTCATGGCGGCTGGCGCTGCGGAAGGTCTGCACCGCGATCGCCTGCAGGATCGCCAGCGTGTTCTTGACCCGGTGATTGAGCTCCTCGATCAGCAGATCGTGCAGCATCTCTGCGCGCGCGATCGTCGTCGCCATCCGCACCGCGAAGGCCAGGCCGATCGCCAGCATGATGCCGCCGAGCAGGCTGGTAACGGCGAGGTTGCGCCACAGCGGCGCCACCAGCGAATCCTCGGCGATGCCGGCGCCGATGGTCCATCCAGTCAGGGTGGAATGGGTGAAGCTCGACAGCAGCGGCACACCCTCGAGCGATACGCTCGACAGCGTCGCCTCCTGCTCGCTGCGCATGCGATCGAAGACCGAGGGCGAGGCCTGCTTGCCGATCGTCTTCGTCGGATTCGGCACGCGTGCGAAGACGGTCGCCTGGCGGTCGAGCAGCGACAGGGTCCAGTCCGGGTTCGGCCGCTGCTTTTCAAGGATGGTCTGGAACATCTCGATCGGCGGGCTGAACGAGATGTCATAGACGACCTCGCCGTCGCGAAAGACGGGAACCTCGACGGTGACGATCAGGCTCTTCTTCACGACGCCGTAGAACAGGTCGGAATATTGCGGCTGCCTGGTCTCGAACACGCGGCGGGTGATCTCGCGGTTGTTGCGCGGCGGCAGGTGAGCCGTATCCGGCGTCGCCGACGAGAACAATTGGCGTCCCTCGCGGTCGGCGACCACGATCGTGCCGTTCTTGCCGTACTGCTCGAGGAAGCCCATCGCGATCGGCCGGAAGCGTTCGAAATCGCCGGTGGTCAGCGCATCGGTCAGCGCCAGCACCTGGACGCCGCCGGTCATGCGCTGCATTTCGGCATCGAGCGTCAGGCGGATGCTGCGCACCGTCTCCAGCACGCGCTGGCGGGCGTCGCTGCGGTCCTGCATGTAGTTGTGCAAGACGATCCCGCCTGCGAACAGGATGAGCGGCAGCGTGGTCCCTGCGACCAGAAGAGCAAGCCGGATCGGCAGGGAGAGTTTTGGCACGGATGCCCCGTTTGAGCTGGCGCTGCTGATTGCCGTTGGGACTGACGTCGGCTGGGGAGATGCGTCGGGCGCAGGCGAATGTATGCAGCGAGCGCATATCAGGCTGGAGCGGCTGCGTCCGCAAGGTCCCGGCGGTTGCAGCCGTTCACATCGTTGTCAGCATAGGAGAGCGGTGCAAGCGCGCCAAGCGCAATGCGCGGGGATCGTCGGTTCCCTGAGCGGCTTTGCCGCCACAGCGCCTCTCCTAAACGTTGGTCTCGGTGATGGCCGCGTACACCATCGTGCGCAGCTCGCGGCGGATCGGGTAGGCGCTCGAGGGCAGCACCTGGGTCATGAAGATCGTGATCAGCTCTTCGGCCGGGTCGATCCAGAACGCGGTGGAGGCCGCGCCGCCCCAGGCATATTCGCCGGCGCTGCCGGGGATCAGCGTCTTGGCCGGGTCCATCGTCACCGAGAAGCCGAGACCGAAGCCGATGCCGTTATAGGCCGCTTCCGCGAACATCGAGCGCGACAGCGCCGGCAGGTCGACGCCGCCGGGCAGATGGTTCGAGGTCATCAGCTTCAGCGTCTTCGGCCCGAGCAGCCTGACGCCGCCGAGCTCGCCGCCATTGAGCAATGCGCGGCAGAACGTCAGATAGTCGGCCGTGGTCGAGCACAGGCCGCCGCCGCCGGAGATGAAGTCGGGCGGGTTGAGGAAGGTGCTGGTCGCCGGGTCGTCCTGCAAGGTCAGGCCGCCTTTGCGATCGGCGGCGTGGAACGACAGGGTGCCGGCGGGATCGGCCGAGTAGCACGCCGCAAGGCGGTGCGCCTTCGCGGCAGGAACGTGGAAGTCGGTGTCGGTCATGCCGAGCGGATCGAAGATGCGCTGTTTCAGGAATTGCTCGAACGGCTGGTCGGCGATCTTGCCGATGAGATAGCCGACCACGTCGGTGGAGACCGAGTAGTTCCAGGCCTCGCCCGGCGAGAACTCCAGCGGAATCCGCGCGAGGTCATCGATCATCGACTGCAGGGTGCCGGCCTTTTCGACCGCGCCGATCTTGGCGTCGCGATAGGCGGCATCGACGTTCGAGCGTTGCTGGAAGCCATAAGTGAGGCCCGAGGTGTGGCGCAAGAGGTCGACGATCAGCATCGGCCGCGACGGCGGGCGGCTGACAAAGCCCGGCGCGGTGCCGGCGACGAATACGCCGAGATTCTTCCACTCCGGAATGTATTTCGCGACCGGCTCGTCGAGCGCAACCTTGCCCTCCTCGACCAGCATCATGAAGGCGACCGAGGTGATCGGCTTGGTCATCGAATAGATGCGGTAGATCGTGTCGTCCCGGACCGGGACCTTGCGCTCGACGTCGGCAAAGCCGAGCGAGCTCGCGTGCACGATCTTGCCGCGGCGATAGACCATCAACTGCGTGCCTGGAAAACGGCCTGCCTCGACATAGCGCCGTTTCAGGTGGGCATCGATGCGGTCGAGCGCGGCTTGCGACATGCCGACGGTTTCGGGCGAGGCGGGAGTGGGGGCGAGCATCGGCGTCTCCGCTGTCGTTCGGTTTTCGTGGCCCGCGCGGACGGCTTGCGCGAAGGCGATGGAGCTGGGTGATAGCGGAAAATCGCCGCGCTTCCAATGGCAGCGCCCGTCGGGCTGATGTAGCCTTCGCCGCAGGAGGACCGCCCATGACGCAATTCAACGAAGCCGAGCTCACGGATGCCGTCGTCAAGAGCTTCGAGGGGACACCCGACCCACGGGTCAAATTCCTCATGCAGGAATTGGTGGCCTCGCTGCACGACTATGTCCGCAAGACCAATCTCACGTTCGACGAATGGGCGGCCGCAATCGAGTTCCTGACCCGCACCGGCCAGACCTGCACCGCGAGCCGGCAGGAGTTCATTCTGCTGTCCGACGTGCTCGGCGTGTCGATGCTGGTCGACGCCATCAATCATCGCGACCGGGGAGGGGCGACGGAGACGACCGTGCTCGGCCCGTTCTACGTCGGCGAGCACAAGGTGACGGCCCACGGCACCGACATCTCGGCGGATCTCAAGGGCGAGAAGATGTTCGTGCAGGGACGGGTGACCGATCTGTCGGGTGCCCCGCTGGCGGGCGCCACGGTCGATGTCTGGCATGCCGACGACGAGGGCTTCTACGATTCGCAGCGGCCGTCCTATGAAAGCGATGGTCCGTCGTCGCGGGCGCGCTTCATCACGGATGCGGATGGTCGCTTCTTCTTCCGCACCATCCTGCCCTGCAGCTATCCGATCCCGACCGACGGTCCGGTGGGACGGATGATCCTCGAGACGAAGCGTCATCCGATGCGCCCGGCCCATGTGCATTTCCTGGTGGACGCCAAGGGCTACGAGCCGCTGATCACCCATGTCTTCGTCGGCGGCGACGAATATCTCGACAGCGACGTCGTCTTCGGCGTCAAGGACGACCTCATCGCCCAGGTGGAGCGGCGCACCGATGCGGTGATGCCGGACGGCAAGCTGGCGGCCGGGCCGTGGCACTTGATGAGCTATGATTTCCGCATGAAGCCGGGAGCAGGCGTGGCGCCGAGGCCGCTCGGCGCGATCGCGCCTGAACCCGCCTGATCCTGCGGCGAGCGCCAGTCTCGCCTACCAGCCGCCGTGGCGAGCCGCGAGCAGGATGACGACGGCGATCGCGAGCAGCGCCGTCGTTGCCTTCCAGAACAGCAGCGGATTGCGCTCGATCAGCGGCGTCCGGTCGCCGCCGACATAGGCCGGATTGGGGTGCCGCAGGTCGAAGACGAATTCCGAGAGGCTCTCGTAACGTTTGGCGGCGACCGGATGGACGGCGCGGCGAAGTGCGCCGTCGATCCACAGCGGGACGGTCTGGTCATCGCCGGAGGCCGGCTGATAGCGCACCTTGCGAAACTGTGCCGGGGTTCTCGCGCGCGCCATCTGCGCGCCATAGGGCAGCCGGCCTGTCAGCATCTGGTAGGCGATCACGCCGAGCGAGAACTGATCGGACCATTCGGAGCCGCCCTCGCCGAGAAAATATTCCGGCGCCGTATACTGCTGCGTGCCGAGGATGCTGTCGTGGTCGGCGGCCGGGTCGGCCTCGACCACGCCGTTGACGCGCACCGATCCGAAATCGATGATCTTCACCGTCCGGGTCCGGTCGATCATGATGTTTGCAGGCCGCAG
This sequence comes from Bradyrhizobium sp. HKCCYLRH2060, assembly GCF_051168135.1. Lineage (NCBI taxonomy): Bacteria > Pseudomonadati > Pseudomonadota > Alphaproteobacteria > Hyphomicrobiales > Nitrobacteraceae > Bradyrhizobium > Bradyrhizobium sp. HKCCYLRH2060. Next base: position 21,228 of record NZ_JBNPUK010000025.1, on the reverse strand, counting down.
ATCCTGGTGCAGCATTTCCTTCCGATGCAGCGCCTGCAGCCCCCGAGCGATCTGCTCGACGATGTCTCTGACAGTATCGAGATCGGCTTTGGGATGGTCGATCATCCATTGCGCCAAGGTCTGGCCTTCGACGAATTCGGTGACGACGTAGAGATGATCGCGGCGGCGGGTCGATGAGATGGCCTTCAGCACGTGCGGGTTGTCGATCCGCCGCGCGATCCACTCTTCCATCAGGAAACGCTTCAAATAAGCCGGGTCGCCGCGCAGGTCGATCGAAGGCACCTTGATGGCGACGGGGAGCTCCGTCTCGACTTCGACCGCCAGATAGATGTGGCTGCGGCTGCTGGCATGGATCTCGCGCACGATCCGGTAGCCCTCGAAGATCATCCGCGCGTCCAGCAGCGGCGCCGGCGGCAGCTGCTCGGCCCGGACCGGGATCTCGGCGGCGTCGCCGGCACCGAGTTCGTCGATCCGCACGATCTGGATGGTGAGATTGTCCGCGCTGCCCTGCGCCAGCGCCTCGGCGACGATGATGCGGGCCGCCTGGTCGAGATCGTGCGAATTCTCTTTCAGCACGTTGGCGACAAAACGCTTGCCGACATGCTCGTGAACGCCGTCGGTCGCGAGCACGAAGACGTCGCCGCGCTCGATCCTGACAGCCTGGTAGTCGATTTCGACCTGAGGATTGACCCCGAGCGCACGCCCCAGATAGCTCTGCTGCGACGAGATGACGATGCGATGATCGTCGGTGAGCTGCTCGAGCGAATGGCCGGCGAGGCGTGAGATGCGGCAATCGCCGATATGGAACAGATGCGCGGTGGCCGCCTTGATCACGATCGCGCTGAGCGTGCAGACGTAACCCTTGTCGCGGTCATAGGCGTATTGGCTGGCTCTGGTCTGGGCATGAAGCCAGGAGTTGGCGGCCGTGATCACGCGTCGCGCCGACGTCTTCACCGACCAGGCATCCGGCGTGCAGTAATAATCGGTCAGGAAGCTCTTGACCGCCGACTCGCTCGCGATGTGGCTGACCTCGCTGCTGCTGATGCCATCGGCGATGGCGACCGCGATGCCCTTCAGGCTGAGCGCCGGCTCATCGGGAATCAGGGCGCCGTGGAAGTCCTGGTTGCCCGGCTTCTGCCCCTTGTCGGAATGTGCTCCGATGGTGATCCGCAATGGCATCTGGGCCGTGGGACAAAGTGAGGGAGCCCGACCCTATCGGGGACGGGCTCCCGAGGGGAAATGAAATCAGGCGGCGACGCGGGCGGCGATCTTGGCATCGCGCTTCGGCTGCGTCCTGACGTGGGTGGCATAGAGCGTCAGGCCGGTGAAGGAGAGGCCGCCGACGAGATTGCCGAGCACGGTCGGGATCTCGTTCCAGATCAGGTAGTCCATGATCGAGAACTTCGCATGGAGCATCAGCCCCGACGGGAACAGGAACATGTTCACCACCGAGTGCTCGAACACCATGTAGAAGAAGACCAGGATCGGCATCCACATCGCCAGCACCTTGCCTGGCACGGTGGTCGAGATCATCGCGCCGACCACGCCGGTGGAGACCATCCAGTTGCACAGCATGCCGCGGATGAACAGCGTCGCCATGCCGGCCGCGCCATGCGCCGCGTAGCCGAGCGTCCGGCCTTCGCCGATATTGCCGATGACGGCGCCGACCTTGTCCGGCTCCTGCGTGAAGCCGAATGTGGTCACGAACGCCATCATGAAGGCCACCGTCAGCGCGCCGGCGAAATTGCCGATGAAAACGAGTCCCCAGTTGCGCAGCACGCCTGCGATGGTCACGCCGGGACGCTTGTCGATCAGCGCCAGCGGCGACAGCACGAACACGCCGGTCAGGAGATCGAAGCCGAGCAGGTAGAGCATGCAGAAGCCGACCGGAAACAACAGGGCGCCGATGATCGGCTGGCCGGTATTCACATTGATCGTGACGGCAAACCAGGCCGCGAGCGCCAGGATCGCGCCCGCCATGTAGGCGCGGATGACGGTGTCGCGGGTGGACATGAAGATCTTGGACTCGCCTGCGTCCACCATCTTGGTCACGAATTCGGAAGGCGCGAGATACGACATTCAAACGTCCTTTGCTTGCTCTCGGGAATGGATTGCGAGCTGCCTTGCGAGAGGGTCTGGCTCTCGAAGGACATCGCCACGGGCAGGCGGATCGGATGTCGAATGCGGGAAGGGCGTCACGACGACCGCGCCGAGAAGACCTCGGTCGCGTGCGCGCGTCCGTCCCGGATAATCAGGCCCCATCGGCCTCGACAGTCCAGCGAACCGCAGTCATCGTTGACTTGCCGAATTGCAAGCAATGCCTGTGCCAAATCTGGCGCCAGTATAAAGATGAGTAGTTTCAATTGATTGCGCTTGGATGTCGTCGCCGCGGATGTTTCGAAGGGGTGCTTTGATGCCCGGATGCTCATGGAACAATCGCGCTATGCCCACTTGGTGTGCGGCGCACACAAAGTGGGCGAATCGCAAATTTTGGATGCGACCTCCTGCGTCTGATGCATCGTTGTGCATGGCTAAGCGTTTGAATTCGCTTCGAAACTAAAAATCGGCGCGTTGGCACGAAGCTTGAAAGAGCGTTTGCGACGCCATCGATGCCGTCCGCGCAACCCTCATCCGAATCGTGACGCTGCCCCTTCCGAGGCCATCTCGGAACACGCCCTTTTGTGCGTGGCGCGGCGACCCGCAACGGACGGCCATTCATCCATCGAGCGCTCTTCTCAGACAAAGGACGACAGCACTCATGACGAAGACTGCCAATCCTGCTCGCCGCAACGGCCTCAGCCGTCGCCAGCTTCTCAAGGCCGGCGCAGGCACGGCCGCGCTGCTCGCGGCCGCGAGGCTGGGCTTTCCGGGCGGCGCTTTTGCCCAGGGGGCGGGGCCGGAAGTCACCAGCGCCAAGCTCGGCTTCATCGCGCTGAGCGACGCCGGTCCGCTGTTCGTCGCCAAGGACAAGGGCATCTTCGCCAAATACGGCATGCCGGATGTCGACGTGCAGAAGCAGGCCTCGTGGGGCACCACGCGCGACAACCTCGTGCTCGGCTCCGAGGGCAACGGCATCGACGGCGCGCACATCCTGACGCCGATGCCGTACCTGATCTCCTCGGGCAAGGTGACGCAGAACAACCAGCCGACGCCGATGTACATCCTGGCGCGGCTAAATCTCGACGCACAGTGCATCTCGGTCGGCAAGGAATATGCAGACCTGAAGCTCGGCCTCGATACCGCGCCGTTCAAGGCCGCGCTGGAGAAGAAGAAGGCGGCGGGCAAGTCGGTGAAGGCGGCGATGACCTTCCCGGGCGGCACCCACGACCTCTGGCTGCGCTACTGGCTCGCGGCCGGCGGCATCGATCCCGACAAGGACATCGAGACCATCGTTGTGCCGCCGCCGCAGATGGTGGCGAACATGAAGGTCGGCACGATGGACTGCTTCTGCGTCGGCGAGCCGTGGAATGCGCAGCTCGTCAACCAGGGCATCGGCTATACCGCGGTCACCACGGGTGAGATCTGGAACAAGCATCCCGAGAAATCCTTCGCGATGCGCTCGGCCTATGTCGACAAATATCCGAAGGCCGCGAAGGCGCTGACCATGGCGGTCATGGAGGCCCAGCAGTGGTGCGACAAGATGGAGAACAAGCAGGAGCTTGCGACCATCATGGCCAAGCGGCAGTGGATGAATTGCCCGGTCGAGGACGTCGCCGGACGCACCGCCGGCAAGTTCGACTACGGCACCGGCAAGGTGGTCGAGAACTCGCCGCACATCATGAAGTACTGGCGTGATTTCGCCTCCTATCCGTTCCAGAGCCACGACCTCTGGTTCATCACCGAGGACATCCGCTGGGGCAAGTATGAAGCTGGCTTCGACGCCAAGTCGCTGATCGCCAAGGTCAACCGCGAGGACATCTGGCGCGAGGCCGCCAAGGAGATGAACGTCGCGGTCGCCGAGATTCCGACCTCCAAGTCGCGCGGCAAGGAGACGTTCTTCGACGGCAAGGTGTTCGATCCGGAAGATCCGGCGGCCTACCTGAAGTCGCTGTCGATCAAGCGGATCGAGGCCTGATCAGGACCTCCCGCCGCGCGTGCAAAACGCGCGGCCCCTCTCATTGCACGGAGAAAGGTTTCCGATGTCCATGCCAGCGTTGATCAACGATAGCGCTCCGAAGGTCGTGCCGACCGCGTCCACGTCCGTGTCCGCGTCCATCGTGACCATGACTCCCAAGCAGCAGCCAAAAGCCGAGCGCTACGTGAAGATGGCGCGCGACGTCGCGGTGCGTGTCGTCCCGCCGCTGATCGTGCTGATGCTGTTCCTGCTGATCTGGGAGCTGGTCTGCCGCCGGGCGGGCTCGGCGCTGCCGCCGCCCTCCCGGGTGTTCAGCGATACCCGCGAGCTGATCCTCGATCCGTTCTTCGATCACGGCGGCATCGACAAGGGCCTGTTCTGGCATCTCGAGGCCAGCCTGCGCCGCGTCGCCTTCGGCTACGCAATCGCCGTTGTCGTCGGCGTCGGTGTCGGCACCTTGATCGGCCAGTCGGTGTGGGCGATGCGCGGCCTCGATCCGATCTTCCAGGTGCTGCGCACGATCCCGCCGCTCGCCTGGCTGCCGCTGTCGCTGGCTGCCTTCCGCGACGGCCAGCCGTCGGCGATCTTCGTGATCTTCATCACCTCGGTCTGGCCGATCATCATCAACACCGCGGTCGGCATCCGCAACATTCCGCAGGACTACCGCAACGTTGCGGCGGTGGTGCAGCTCAATCCGCTGGAGTTCTTCGCCAAGATCATGATCCCGGCGGCGGCCCCCTACATCTTCACCGGCCTGCGCATCGGCATCGGCCTGTCCTGGCTTGCGATCGTCGCGGCCGAGATGCTGATCGGCGGCGTTGGCATCGGCTTCTTCATCTGGGACGCGTGGAATTCCTCGCACATCAGCGAGATCATTCTCGCCCTGTTCTATGTCGGCATCATCGGCTTCGTGCTCGACCGCCTGATCGCGGTCTTGGGCAAGGTCGTCACCCGCGGCACCGCGACGAACTGAGAGGGAAGGGATCATGGCCTATCTGAAGCTCGATCACGTCGACAAGACGTTCACCCGCGGCAACGCCACCACCGAAGTGCTGAAGGGCATCAACCTCTCGATCGAGAAGGGCGAGTACGTCTCGATCATCGGCCATTCCGGCTGCGGCAAGTCGACGATGCTCAACATCGTCGCAGGCCTTACCACGGCGACCACCGGCGGCGTATTGCTGGAGGAGCGCGAGGTGAATTCGCCGGGACCCGACCGCGCCGTCGTGTTCCAGAACCACAGCCTGCTGCCCTGGCTCACGGTCTATGAAAACGTGCGTCTCGGCGTCGACAAGGTGTTCGCCAAGACCAAGACCCGGGCCGAGCGCGACGCCTGGACCATGCACAACCTCAACCTCGTGCAGATGGCCCACGCCAAGGACAAGCGCCCGAACGAGATCTCCGGCGGCATGAAGCAGCGCGTCGGCATTGCGCGTGCGCTGGCGATGGAGCCGAAGGTGCTGCTGCTCGACGAGCCGTTCGGCGCGCTCGACGCGCTGACCCGCGCGCACCTGCAGGATTCGGTGATGGCGCTGCATCAGAAGCTCGGCAACACCATCCTGATGATCACGCACGACGTCGACGAGGCCGTGCTGCTGTCGGACCGCATCGTGATGATGACCAACGGCCCGAGCGCGCATATCGGCGAGGTGCTCGAGGTCGCGCTGCCGCGGCCGCGCAAGCGGCTCGAGCTCGCGACCAACCCGACCTACGTGAAGTGCCGGCAGCGCGTGCTGGAATTCCTCTACGAGCGCCATCGCTACGTCGAGGCGGCGTGACGATTGGAAAGCGGAGAGCGGATCGAACCGCTCTCCGCGTCGGGCGACTAACGGGTTCTCGTTTCCATCATCGAAGGATTCCCATGACACCGTCTCAGATCGCATTGGTTCAGGATAGTTTTGCCAAGGTCGCGCCGATCTCCGATCAGGCCGCGACCATCTTCTACGATCGACTGTTCGAGGTCGCGCCGCAGGTGCGTGCGATGTTTCCCGACGATCTCACCGAGCAGCGCAAGAAGCTGATGGCGACCTTGGCGGTCGTGGTGAATGGATTGACCAACCTGCCTGCGATCCTGCCGGCGGCAAGCGCGCTCGCCAAGCGCCACGTCGATTACGGCGCCAGGCCGGAGCACTATCCGGTGGTCGGTGCCGCGCTGCTGTGGACGTTGGAGAAGGGACTCGGCGACGGCTGGACGCCCGACGTCGCCGCCGCCTGGACGGCAGCCTACGGCACGCTGTCCGGCTACATGATTTCGGAAGCCCATGGCAAGGCGCAGGCGGCGGAGTAGGCGCTTTGGGTGAACCGCTCGTCATCGTCGGCAACGGCATGGCCGCTGCAAAGCTGGCCGAGGAATTGTCGCAGACCGCGCTGGGCCGCTACGCGATCGCCGTCATCGGCGAGGAGCCGCGGCTCGCCTACAACCGCGTGCTGCTGTCGTCGGTGCTGGCCGGCGAGGCTGCGTCCCATGAGATCGAGCTCAAGCCGGCCGCCTGGTGGCGCGAGCGCGGCGTGACGCTGAAATACGGTGCGCGCGTCACCGGCATCGATGTCGGCCGGCGCGAGCTGCAGATCGAGAACGACGAGAACGTGGCGTTCTCGCGCCTCGTCCTCGCCACCGGCTCGCTGCCGCTGCGGCTTCCGGTGCCGGGCGCCGATCTGCCGGGCGTGCACACGTTCCGCGACAGCCGCGACACCGACGTGCTTCTGGCGCTGGCGGCCAAGAAGGGCCGCGTGGTGGTCGTCGGCGGCGGGCTGCTCGGGCTGGAAGCGGCCTATGGCCTGGCGCGCGCCGGCGCCAAGGTGACGCTGCTGCATCTGATGGACCGGCTGATGGAGCGGCAGCTCGATGCGCCGGCCGCCGCGCTGCTCAAGTCGCTGGTGGCGCGCAAGGGCATCGAGGTTCTGCTCAATGCCAGCACCGCTTCCATCCACGGCAACGGCCGGGTCGAAGAGGTCGAGCTGGCCGACGGGCGCCGCCTCGCCGCGGACGCGGTGATCTTCGCCGCCGGCATCCGGCCGAATGTGACCTTGGCAAAGGAAGCGGGGCTCGCCGTCAACCGCGGCATCGTCGTCGACGATGCGATGCAGACCTCGGCGCCTGGCATCTTCGCGCTCGGCGAATGCGCCGAGCACCGCGGCACCTGTTACGGGCTGGTCGAACCGGCCTACGAGCAGGCGCGGGTGCTGGCGCAGCATCTGGCCGGACGCAAGGCGGCCTATGGCGGCAGCGTCGTCTCGACCAATCTGAAAGTGTCGGGGGTGTCGGTGTTCTCGGCCGGCGATTTCGTTGGTGTCGAGGGCAGCGAGACGATCGTGCTCAACGATGCCAAGCGCGGCATCTACAAGAAGCTCGTCATCGCCGACGGGCGCCTCACCGGCGCCGTGCTGATCGGGGAGACCAGGGATGCTCTGTGGTATCGCGACCTGATCCGCAGCCGCGAGCCGGTCGCGGCGATCCGGACCGAGATGATGTTCGGCCGCGCCGCGGCGCGGCCACGGGCAGCGTGAGAGAGGGGACCTCGCACGATGACGACTGTTGATCCCAAGTTGCGCACGGTGCGCACCGCCTGTCCGTATTGCGGCGTCGGCTGCGGCGTGCTCGCCACGCCCGACGGCAGCGGCGGCGCGGCGATCTCCGGCGATCCGTCGCATCCGGCCAATCTCGGCCGGCTCTGCTCCAAAGGCTCGGCGCTCGGCGAGACGCTCGGGCTCGAGAGCCGGCTGCTCTATCCGATGATCCGCTGCAAGGGCGGCATGGAGCGGGTGGCGTGGAGCGATGCGCTCGATCACGTCGCGACCCGCCTCAAGCACATCGTCGCCCGCGACGGCGAGGACGCCGTGGCGTTCTATCTCTCGGGCCAGATGCTGACCGAGGACTACTACGTCGCCAACAAGCTGATGAAGGGTTTTCTCGGCTCGGCCAATGTCGACACCAATTCGCGGCTGTGCATGGCGTCGTCGGTCGCCGGCCACCGCCGCGCCTTCGGCGCCGACACCGTCCCCGGCACCTATGAGGATCTCGATCGGGCCGATCTGCTGGTCTTCGTGGGCAGCAACGCCGCCTGGTGCCACCCGGTGCTCTACCAGCGCATGCTGGCCAACAAGCAGACGCGCGGCGCCAGGTTCGTGGTCATCGATCCGCGCCGTACCGACACGGCTGAAGAAGCCGACCTGTTCCTGGGATTGAGGCCCGGCACGGATGCGGCGCTGTTCTCCGGCCTGCTGGTGCATCTCGCCGACAGCGGCGCGCTCGACGGCGACTACATCGCGCGCCATACGTCTGGTTTCGACGAGACCCTGGCGCGCGCGCGCAGCCTTGCCGGCAGCACCGCGGCGACCGCGCTCGCCACCGGTCTGTCTGAGCCCGATGTCGCCGCCTTCTTCAAGCTGTTCCGCGACACGCCAGAGGTCGTCACCTTGTACTCGCAGGGTGTCAACCAGTCGGCTCAGGGCACCGACAAGGTCAATGCGATCCTCAACTGCCATCTTGCCACCGCGCGCATCGGCAAGCCGGGTATGGGGCCGTTTTCGCTGACCGGCCAGCCCAACGCGATGGGCGGCCGCGAGGTCGGCGGGCTCGCCAACCAGCTCGCCGCGCATATGGGCTTCACGCCGCCGGACATCGATCGTATCAGACGCTTCTGGAAGGCGCCCGACATCGCCACCCATGAGGGATTGAAGGCGGTCGCGATGTTCGAGGCGATCGCGCGCGGCGAGATCAAGGCGCTGTGGGTGATCGGCACCAATCCGGCGGTGTCGCTGCCGGACGCCGATCTCGTGCTGTCGGCCCTGAAGAAGCTCGAGCTGCTCGTCGTCTCCGAGAACGTGCGCTCCAACGACACCGTGGATGCTGGCGTGCACGTGCTGCTGCCGGCGCAGGCCTGGGGCGAGAAGTCGGGCACGGTCACCAACTCCGAGCGGCGCATCTCGCGCCAGCGCGCCTTCATGGCGCCGGCCGGCGAGGCCATGCCGGACTGGTGGATCCTCAGCGAGGTCGGCAAGCGGCTCGGCTTCGCTTCCGCCTTCGACTACGGCTCCGCCGCGGACATCTTCCGCGAGCACGCCGCGCTGTCGGGGTTCGAGAACGACGGCAGCCGCGACTTCGACATCGGCGCGCTGGCGAGCCTCAGCGACGACGAATACGACACGATGGCCCCGGTGCAATGGCCGGTGCGCGCGGGCAAGCCGCCCGCGCCGCGCTTCTTCGCCGACGGCGCCTTCTTCACCGGCGACCGCAAGGCCCGCTTCGTCGCGCCGGAGGTGCCGGCGCTGCGCAGCGAGACCAATGCCGCGCGGCCGCTGCGGCTGAACACCGGGCGCATCCGCGACCAATGGCACACCATGACGCGCACCGGCTTGAGCCCGCGGCTATCGGCGCATCTGCCGGAGCCGTTCGTCGAGGTGCATCCGGACGACGCGCTGCGCTACGGCCTGATGCATGACGGCTTCGCCAAGGTGACGACCGAGCATGGCCAGTGCATCCTCAAGGTCGTGGTCAGCGAGCGGCAGCAGCGCGGCATGCTGTTCGCGCCGATCCATTGGAACGCGACGAACTCCTCGCATGGCCGCGTCGGCGCGCTCGTCGCCTCGCACACCGATCCGTTCTCCGGCCAGCCCGAGGCCAAGGCGACGCCGGCCGCGATCAGTCCCTATGAGTACGTCTTCCGCGGCTTCATCCTGTCGCGCACCGAGCTCGCGCTGCCGTCCCATCTGTGGTGGGCGCGGGCGACGGTGCAGGGCGGCTTCGGCTATCTGTTCGCCGACAACGGCGACCTCATGCGCTGGCCGGCGTGGTTCAAGGCGCGCGCCACCGACGATGTCACGGACTACATGGATGTCGGCGGCGGCGTCTATCGCGCCGCGTCCTTCGGCGGCGACCGCATCGAGACCTGCGTCTTCGTCGGACCGGGCCATGATGCCGGCGACTGGAACGTCGTGAAGACGATGTTTTCAGCCGATCGTCTCGACGACGATCAGCGCCGCATGCTGCTGTCCGGCCGCGCGCCCGACGGCGTCGGCGGCGGCCCGATCGTCTGCGCCTGCTTCGGCGTCGGCCGCGACACCATCTGCGATGCGATCGCCGCCGGCGCGCGCACGCCCGCCGCGATCGGCGCGCAGCTCAAGGCGGGAACGAATTGCGGCTCGTGCATTCCGGAGATGAAGCGGCTGATCGCGCAGACGCCGGCGCAGGCCGAGGCGTCGGTGAAGGTGGCGAGCTAGTTCAACACAGTCATTACGAGCGCAGCGAAGCAATCCAGAGTCCCGCGACGGCCCTGGATTGCTTCGTCGCCTGCGGCTCCTCGCAATGACGGCAGTGGCCAATCGACGCCGCGCGTCGCCTCCTCTATGCTGCCGCGTATGAAGCACAAGACATTCGGAACCGGCGGCGCTGGCGTGTCCGTGATCGGGCAGGGCACCTGGTATCTCGACCACGCCGATCGCAAGCGCGCCATCACGACGTTGCGGCGTGGCCTCGATTGCGGCATGAGCCACATCGACACCGCGGAGATGTATGGCGATGCCGAGCTCGTCATCGCCGAAGCCATCGCCGGCCGGCGCGACGAGGTGTTCCTGGTGTCGAAGGTGCTGCCGAGCAACGCCTCCCGCCGTGGCACCATCACCGCCTGCGAGCGCTCGCTGAAGCGGCTCAAGACCGATCGGCTCGACTGCTATCTGTTGCACTGGCCGGGCTCCTATCCGCTCGCGGAGACGGTGGCAGCGTTCGAGGAGCTCAAGGCGGCCGGCAAGATCGCGTCCTGGGGCGTCAGCAATTTCGACGTCGACGATCTCGACGAGCTGCTGGAGGTCGCCGGCGACGGCAGGATCGCCTGCAACCAGGTGCTCTATCACCTGCAGGAGCGCGCCATCGAGTATGCCGTCATCCCGTGGTGCGGCCAGCACGGCGTCGCCGTCGTCGCCTATTCGCCGTTCGGCCATGACGATTTTCCGGAACGCCGCAGCGCCGGCGGCGAGGTGCTGCAGCGGATCGCGGAGCAGCATGGCGCGACGCCGCGCCAGGTCGCGCTCGCCTTCCTGACGCGGGCGTCGTCGCTGTTCGCGATCCCCAAGGCGTCGCGGCCCGAACATGCCGAGCAGAATGCGGCGGCCGGCGACATCGAGCTCACCGCGGCCGAGATCGCCGCGATCGATCGCGCCTTTCCGCGCGGGCCGAAGCCGCGTGGGCTGCCCATGCTGTAGCGCAGCATCACGGAAAATTACGGATGTTTGCTACCTCGGCGCGTAGCCAGCGCATATCGGCTGCCCGCTTTCCATGGGTTGTCCCGCGGCCGTGATTGGCGTTTTGTCGCCACTCACCGAATCGTCGCTTCTGCCAACCTTCGAGTTCGACCGTGACCCCGCCCCCGAGTGCGGCCGCCGCCGCGCGCCTCGACGACGTGCCGACGTCCGTGCAGGACAAGCCGCAGGCCCGGCGCAAGCGCGCGCCCGCCCGCGCCGACCGGCCGTTCCGCGGCATTGCGCTGATCCTGCTGTCGACCGTGTTCCTCGGCACCTCGGACGTGACGGCGAAATATCTGTCGAAGACGCTGCCCTCGATCGAGATCACCTGGATCCGCTTCGTCGTATTCGCACTCATCATGGTGCCGGCGATGATCCCGGGCTCGCCGCTGTTCGCTATGCGCACCGCGCAGCTCAAGTTTCAGTTGCTGCGCGGCGTCGCGCTGCTCGGCTCGTCGCTGATGTTCATCACCGGCCTGCGCTACCTGCCGATCGCCGAGGCCTCCGCCACCGGCTTCGTCGCGCCGCTGTTCGTCACCGCGCTGTCGATCATCTTCCTCAGCGAGAAGGTCGGCCTGCGCCGCTGGGTCGCAACCGCGGTTGGCCTGTTTGGCGTGCTGGTGATTCTTCGCCCCGGCACCGGCGCGTTCCATCTTGCCGCGCTGTTTCCGATCGTCTCGGCCTTCGCCTGGGCCTGCACCCTGATCATGACGCGGATGATGAGCGGGCGCGAGCACGCGATCACGATCATGTCGTATTCGTCGATCGCCGGCGTCTGCATCCTATCGATGATGGTCCCATTCGTGTGGGTTACGCCGTCCTGGCAGGACATCGGCTTCGGCGTGCTGGTCGGCGTCGCTTCGACCATGGGGCAGTGGATCGTCGTGCTGGCATTCCGCTATGCCGACGCCTCGGTGCTGGCGCCGTTTTCCTACACCCAGTTGCTGTGGGTCAGCATCCTCGGCTTCCTGGTGTTCGGCGAGGTGCCGGACGTCTGGACCATCGTCGGCGCCGCCTTCATCGTTTCCAGCGGCCTCTACACTGCCCATCGCGAGCGCGTCCGTCGCTCGCAACTGCTGCAGGTCGCCGGCGAGAGCTCGCCGAATCCGTGAGCCATCGGTCGCACGTCCCCCAGGCCATTGCGGGGGCGACTTTTTGGGTGGATGCGTTGCGCGCCCGCTACAACCGCGATCAAACGCGTAACGCGCTGATTTCAAACAAGAAACAGGGACGCCGTCGATCTCGGCGGGCGCCGCGCGCCTGCTAGGTCTTGGATTGCATCAGGGGGTGCAGAGCAAGATCGGGGGATTGCGTGCAGAGGCGGGTCGAAACGGCGGGGCGTCCGACGGCGCGAGGCGTGTGGGGCGCGCTGGGGCTCATGCTCGGGCTCTTCGGGCTCGGGCCGACGACGTCGGCGCAGGCCCAGACCGACTACACCTGGGGCGGCACCGGCTCTTCGACTGCGACCTCCGACTACAACCTCTCGACCAACTGGGAGACCCCGCCGGCCGGCGCGCCGCCCGCATCGAGCGGCCAGCGGGCGCTGTTCGGCGCCACCGGCGCATCGACCATCACGGTCACCGCGCCGCTCAATCCGGATTCCTGGATTGTCCTCGGCAACGCCCAGTCCTATGCGATCGGCGGCGCCGACGTGAATTTCGGCGTCGCCGGCTCCGGCTGGGGCTTCATCAACGACGCCAATTCCGGCCAGACCATTACCATCGGCAACAACCTCGGCGAGACGGTTGCCGGCGTGCGCGCCGAGCTGCTCGGCAACAGCACCACCATCCTGCTCGGCAACAACTCCTATTCGGGCGGCACCTTCATCGGCAACGGCGCGACCTTGCAGCTCGGCGACGCCACCCACACCGCCCGCATCATCGGCGACGTGTCGAATTTCGGCATCTTCAACGTCGTCAGGGCCGATACGTCCGGGATCGTCTCGCTCACCAATGATGGCGGCACCACCAACTTCCTCGGCGCGAGCTCCGCCGGCACGATGACGATCGTGAACCAGTCGATCGCCACGACGGCGTTCGGCGTCGCCGGAGGCACCGATACGGCGACGGCGGGGAACGCCGTGATCACCAACCATCAGGGCCGCACGCTGTTCAACGCCAACACCAGCGCCGGCAATGCGACGATCACGAATGATACGTTCAGCCTGGTCGCGTTCGTCAATGCCGCGACGGCCGCCAACGCGGTCATCACCAATGGCGGCAATTCCTACCTGATGTTCGGGATGGGCTTCGGCAGCGACACGCCGTCCGCGGGCAACGCAGAGATCACCAACAACATGGACGGGCATATCCAGTTCAACGCCCATTCCACCGCGGCGAATGCGACCATCACCACCAACGACGGCGCTTCCACCCTGTTCTTCGACCATGCGACCGCAGGCTCCGCCACGATCATCACCAATGCCGGTGGTCGCACCCGTTTCCTCGACAATACGACCGGCGGCGCCGCGCAGTTCGTGACCAACGGCACCGGCGTGGTCGACTTCTCCGGAAGCACGGGGGCCAATGGCGACGGCCGCATCACCGCCGGCTCCCTGGCGGGATCCGGCAACTATTACATCGGCGCCTTCAACACGCTGGTGGTTGGCGGCAACAATCTCTCGACCGAGGTCTCCGGCGTGATCAGCGACTACGACCCGTGCGAGTGCGGCACGGTCGGACCGGGCGCGCTGACCAAGGTCGGCAGCGGCAAGCTGATGCTGTCCGGCATCAACACCTACACCGGTGCGACCACGGTCGATGGCGGCATCCTCGCCGTCAACGGTTCGATCGCCGGCAGCAGCGTGACCGTGAATGCCGGCGGCACGCTCGGCGGCAACGGCATCGTCGGCAGCACGCTGGTCAATGGCGGCGCGCTGGCGCCCGGCAATTCGATCGGGCTGCTGACGGTGCAGGGCAATCTCGTGTTCACGGCTGCCGCGAGCTACATGGTCGAGGTGTCGCCGGCCAATGCCGACCGGGTCAACGTGACGGGCACCGCGACGCTGGGTGGCGCCACGGTGCAGGCGGCGTTCGCCCCCGGCAGCTACGTCAACAAGCAGTACACGATCGTCAACGCCGCCGGCGGCATCAGCGGCACCTTCAACACGCTGGTCAACACCAACCTGCCGGCCAACTTCTCCTCGAGCCTGAGCTACGACGCCAACACCGTCTATCTGAACCTGACGCTCGGCACGTCCGGGACCAATACCAACCAGCAGAACGTCACGGACACCACGACCGGCTATTTCAACCGCACCGGCGGCATCCCGGTCGCCTTCGGCGCGCTGACCCCGGCCGGCCTGACGCAGGCGTCCGGCGAGATCGCCACCGCCTCGCAGCAGGCGATGTTCGACTCGATGAAGATCTTCCTTGGCCTGATGTCCGATCCCTTCGTCGCCGGGCGCAGTGCGAACCCATCGGCTCCGGCGGCGGCGTTCGCCGACGCAGGGCAGGGCGCCGCACCGCGCGATGCCTTCGCGCGCATGCCGGTCAAGGCCGCTTTGGCCCGGCGCTTCGACGAGCGCTGGAGCACCTGGGCGGCGCCGTTTGGGGGTGGTTCGTTCACCGATGGCAATGCCGCGCTCGGCTCGAACGACACCACGATCCGCGAGGTCGGCTTCGCCGCCGGCGCCGACTACATCGTGTCGCCGAACTGGCTGGCCGGCTTCGCGCTGTCGGGCGGCGGCACCAGCTTCAGCGTCAATGGCGGCGGCAGCGGCCGCTCCGACCTGTTCCAGGCCGGCGCCTTCGCCCGCTATCGCAACGGCCCGGACTATCTCTCCGCCGCGCTCGCCTATGGCTGGCACGACGTGACCACCGACCGCACCGTGGCCGTCGCGGGCGTCGACCAGCTCCGCGCCCGCTTCAATGCATCGGCCTATTCCGCCCGCCTCGAGGCTGGCCGCCGCTACGCCACGCGATGGGGCGGGGTCACGCCCTATCTCGGCGGGCAGGCGACGGCTTACGTGCTGCCGTCCTATGCCGAGCAGGTGCTCTCCGGCGCGGGCACCTTCGCGCTGAGCTATGCCGGCAAGACCGTGACGGATGCGCGCGCCGAGCTTGGCGCGCGCGTCGACCGGTCGTTTGCGCTCGCCGACGGCGTGCTGTCGCTGCGTGGCCGCGCCGCCTGGGCGCACAATTTCAACCCGGATCGCACCATGACCGCCAGCTTCCAGGCGCTGCCAGGCACGAGTTTCATCGTCAACGGCGCCGCGCAGTCGCGCGACCTCGCGCTCACCACGGCCTCGGCCGAAATCGCCTGGCGCAACGGCTGGTCGGCGGCCGCGACCTTCGAAGGCGAGTTCTCGACCATCAGCCGCTCCTACGCGGGCAAGGGCGCGGTGCGCTACAGCTGGTGATCGCGCGCTCCCATCTTGGATCGTTCTCGCAGCAATGCTACGGCTGCCTCAACGAGACACCAGGGAGAACGCCATGATCAATCTGACGCCCGAGACCATGCTGCCCGACGACGGCACCCAGGGAACGCTGGTCGGCCGGGTCTGGCGACCCGACGTCGATGGTCCGGCCGTTGTGGCGGTGCGCGATGACGGCGTCTACGATGTCACCTCGGCCTTCCCGACCGTCAGCGCGCTGTGCGAGCACGACGATCCCGCGGCTGCACTGCGCGGCATGGGCGGGCAGCGCATCGGCGACCTCGCCGCCATCCTCGCCAACACGCCCCCCGATCGCCGTGATCCCGCCAAGCCGTGGCTGCTGGCGCCGGTTGATCTCCAGGTGCTCAAAGCGGCCGGCGTCACCTTCGCGATCTCGATGCTGGAGCGCGTCATCGAGGAGCGCGCGCGCGGCAATCCGGCCTCCGCCGAAGCGATCCGGACAGAGGTGGTGCGTCTCGTCGGCGACGATTTCTCCAAGCTGAAGCCCGGCTCCGACCAGGCCATGCACCTCAAGCAGGTGCTGATCGAGCAGAACGCCTGGAGCCAGTATCTCGAGGTCGGCATCGGCCCCGACGCCGAGGTCTTCACCAAGGCGCCGACCATGTCGTCGGTCGGCACCGGCATGGATGCCGGGCTGCATCCGAAATCGACCTGGAACAACCCGGAGCCGGAGGTGGTGCTGGCGGTGTCGAGCCGCGGCCAGATCGTCGGCGCGATGCTCGGCAACGACGTCAACCTGCGCGACTTCGAGGGCCGCTCGGCGCTGCTGCTGTCCAAGGCCAAGGACAACAACGCCTCCTGCGCGATCGGACCGCTGCTGCGCCTGTTCGACAAGAGCTTTTCGCTCGACGACGTCAGGAAGATGGACGTCGCGCTGAACGTGACCGGCAGCGACGGCTTCGTGCTCGACGGCCATTCCTCCATTAGCAAGATCAGTCGCGATCCGACCGATCTCGTCGCCCAGACCATCGGCGCCGTGCATCAATACCCCGACGGCTTCGCGCTGTTCCTCGGCACGATGTTCGCACCGGTCAAGGACCGCGATGCGCCGGGCCAGGGGTTCACCCACAAGCGCGACGACATCGTCACGATTTCAGCTCCGCAGCTCGGCCGCCTCGTCAACCGCATGCGCAACAGCGACGAATGCGAGCCGTGGACGTTCGGCGTCGGCGCCCTGATGCGCAGCCTCGCGCGGCGGAAGCTGATTTGACGACGGGCTGCCTCTCCATCCTCGCCGTCATTCCGGGGCGCGCGCAGCGCGAGCCCGGAATCCATACGCCGCAGCCGTCGTGAGTCAGACGGCTCTCAGTGATCGTGCTCCACCACGTCTAT
Organism: Bradyrhizobium sp. HKCCYLRH2060; assembly: GCF_051168135.1. NCBI lineage: Bacteria > Pseudomonadati > Pseudomonadota > Alphaproteobacteria > Hyphomicrobiales > Nitrobacteraceae > Bradyrhizobium > Bradyrhizobium sp. HKCCYLRH2060. Next base: position 4,189 of record NZ_JBNPUK010000025.1, on the reverse strand, counting down.
TCGTGGCTATGGACTCCGGGCTCGCTCGCTTGCGCGAGCGCCCCGGAGTGACGACCGGTGTGCATCGAGGCATTTGGGGCCTCGTGGTTCGAGACGCGCCGCGATGCGGCGCTCCTCACCATGAGGGGCAAGTGGCGGAGCAGCCGCTGCATACGGGACCATGAACACGCTGTTAGCGTGTTCATGGAGAGGGTTTGAAGCTCTTGAGGATCGCGCCGCACACTCAGCCCTCGTCCTGAGGAGCCCGCCGGAGGCGGGCGTCTCGAAGGACGGCTGCACGGCTCTGCCGGCTCTACGCCCCTTCATGCTTGCGAGCGCGATGTTGGGAATTGGAGCGGCCGCCTCACTCGCCTCACACATGCCCCGACGCCATTTCGCCGGCGACGCGGCGCGGGCGCTCCTGCAGCTGGGCGGGATCGCCGCGCGCGGCGCGCTCGCGGACCAGCGAGAGCGCGTGGTCGCGTTCGGCGGCCGGGCTGCGCCGTGGCTCCGACCGGCGCAGGCCGAGATCGTCGTCGATCGGATCCTTCGGCACCAGCGACAACGCCCGCTCGAACGGATCGAGCGACGCGTCACGCCCCCTGCCGCCGTCACGGCCCGGCTCAGGCTCGGGCGGACGTCGCGCCACGAGCGTCTTGATGCGCCCGATCAGGCCGGATGGCGCTTCCGGCGGCGCTGAATCGAACGGGTCGGCATAGAACGTCGCGCCGGCCTTCTCGACCATGCCGGCAAGTGCGGTGACCATGCGCGGCGAGCCGCAGGCATAGACCACGTCGGAGGACGTCAGCGTCGGCATGTGCGGCTCGATCCGCCCGGTGCGGATCGACGGATGGTTGATCGGGCCTTCCTCCACGGTCGGAATGATCGTGACATTCGGCAGCCGCGCGAGCTGCGCCAGGATCGGCGTCATGTAGAGCTGCGGCAGCTTCTTGGCGCCGGCGATGATCACCATGGGACGGCTGCGGTTCTCGCGCAGCGCCATCGCCGCGATCGCCCAGATCGGCGCGAAGCCGGTGCCGCTGCCGGCGAGGACGAGACGGCCGGCGCCGCCCGGACGCAGGAACGCGTGACCATAGGGCCCCTGGATGCGCAGCCGATGGCCGGGCCGGATGCCGCTGCCGAGCGCTTGCGTGACGCGGCCGCCACGGACCTTCTTGATGTTGAGATGGATGACGCGGCCGCCGATGCGGCCGTCGAACGAGGCGGTCGGGCTGTAGGCGCGCGCCGGATAGCCGGCGAAGGTGAACTTGAAGTACTGGCCCGGCAGATAGCTGATGCTCTTCTCGGGCGCGATCATCAGCTCCATGATATCTGGCGCGACCTCGCGCAGGCCGACCAGCCGTGCCTTGCTGATATCGATCTCCGGCACGTCCTCCACGTCGACGTCGAGGTCGGAGACGACGCGCGCCTGGCACGCATAGATCATGCCCTGCGTATGCGTCTCGCCGCACACCGTCTGCCCCTTCGAGACGTGAACCATGCAGGTGCCGCAGGTGCCGGCGCGGCAGTCGAACGGAATCTCGACGCCGTTGGCGAGCGCGCCATCGAGCAGCACGTCACCCGCGCGGACGCGGAACTGGCGGCCCTTGACGGTGACGGTCCTGAAGTTCGACATGGTTTACTCCTCGATCGGATACGCTGTGACGATGGTGGGACGAGACCGCGGGGCTTCACGCCTTGCCGGGCGACACGCGGATGAGATTCTTGTTGGCCGTGCTCTCGAATCGGCTCGACCAGTAGTTCGACGCCATCACCGGCCGCTTCAGCCAGCTCACCTTCGGCGAGCGCAGCACCAAGAACCAGAAGAAGAATGGCGTCGTGATGAGATGCGAGACCAGCGGAAACCAGTCCGGGAGTAATGACGCCGGGCCGGGCAGGCGATACCAATAGTAGGTGCTGATCGCGGCCGCCGCGAAGATGCGATGCATCCGGGTGCGGGCGGCGGGCCTGTAGCGCAGGATGCGCTCGCCGACCCTGAACACGACGTAGCTGACGAGCGCGGCGCCCAGCGGCCACACATAGGCGGTGATGATCGCGGCCTGGTCGACCTGCTGCGGCGGATAATCCGGCACTTGATACCAGCCCCAGACGAAGCCGGGGAAGCTGCCGATCAGGAAGTTGCCGAGGAACTGCTGGACTTTTGTGGGCACGCCGGCGGTCGGCGTCAGCTCCGGCGTGGAGTCGGGGCACGGATTGCTGCAGGCCTCGCAGATGTTGCAGCGGGCATTCTTGAAGGTCAGCGCCGGGTTGGTGCCGTAGAGCCGCTCGACCGGATGGATCGGGCACAGCGAGGTGCACCAGCCCGAGCGCATCTCGAACACCGAGCCCATCGCGAACGCCATGACCGCGGCCGACAGCAGCATGACCGCCGTCAGCGGGCCATCGACATTGAGCCCGATGCGCCGCATCGGTACCACGATGAAGAGAAGCGTCACGCTGATCACCGCCAGCGTCGCCGCGCCCCATTCCGGCATCCTGATGTTCTGCGAGATGCCCATCTTGTTCGGCAGCAGATGGAATGTCGCCATCGGACAGATGTTGCGCCACAGGCCGGGCGAGATCGTCACCAAGGCGGGCGCGACGGGAATCAGCAGATTCCACATCAGCGCGATGCCGAGCGCAGGAAAGAACAGCAGCAGGTTCACCAGCAGCACGCCGACGGCCAGCATCACCGTCTGCATCGTCAGCCAGAACCGCCGCTCGCCGCGTCCGGTGCTGCGGCTGCCGGGCTGTGCGGCCGGCTGATACCGGGCCGGTGCCACGTTCACGGCCACGTGGGCGAGTGGCCGGGTCTGTCGTTGGTGGGAAGCATAATCGTGTTGAGCCGAACGTTGAGCGCTGTTGTTTCGCATTGCTTTCCAGGACGCTGGTTTCTCTGTACGGGCGCGCTGGTGTGACGATTTCGGGCCGGACGTGTTGGTCCGCCGTGCCTGTTAGTTCGCGTCATCAGCGCATGCTGTGCCGCAGAATCTGACGGCGAGATGTGGCGCTTTTTGACGGCCAATATGGACGTGTCTGGGCCATGCTGCGGTAGGCGTGCGGCCGTTTGATCTGGATCAAATCGAGGAACATCAAGGATTTGATTGGGATCTGGGGTGTGTTTTTGAGGACGTTTGATCTGGATCAATGACGGCCTTCGCTGTGACGCATCGCAGGCGCGATCAAGGCGGTGAGTATGCGGCCTCATCGTGGGCCTCATGGTTCGAGACGGCGCTTCGCGCCTCCTCACCATGAGGGTTAGCTTCGAAGCCGGAGTTGAACATGGGTCATCATCTCCAACCTCACGAGAGCCCACGATCGCCGTGTTGGCCACTGACTACTTAGTCCCGCGGCAAGCCTCCTCTCCTCACCCTGAGGAGCCCGCCGAAGGCGGGCGTCTCGAGGGGCGAGGTCCCTGCTCGGACCTCGTGGCTCGCCCGGCGATGCGCAGCATCGTCCGCAGACGCGCCTTCGGCGCTCCTCACCATGAGGGTTAAGCTCCGAAACCGGCGCGGCACCCGGCCGGTCGGCGTCGCGGAGTGCGACGGCGCTATGGCTGCCCGACGGGCAAATCAGATCGCGCGTGAAAATCCTGTCCAGCCCTCCGCTGAAAAATAATCCACTTGCCGATTTCGCAAAATCAGCATTAGAGTCCGACCCGTTCCGTTGCGTCGGAGGGGACGTATCGCGGTCGTCATGGACGTCGGCAGCGGAATGCGATGGGCGTGTGTCGTTGCAGCGTGATCATTCGCGCGGACGAACGGCGATGCACGCACGGTCAAGTCGCGCGGTCCTGACACCCCGATGCTGGTGTCACGCTTGCGCCGGCGCTCACGCGCCGCGCAGGCAACGGTGGCCAAAAGCCGGTGCGCCGGGGAGAACGCGAAGCAGCCGTCAAAACCATCGCGCAGGGAGGGCCGGGCGTATTCGGCCAGACCTGTGGTACCTGCCGCCTGCATTTTTTTGAGCAGGCGGGCCACGGGCGCGGCCAGCGCCCGGCCTTCCCTGCGCCCTCTTTGATGAGAGGGCGAAAAATCAAAGCTCGGGCGCAAAACGTGTCGCGAGGTCGCGAAACTATATTCTCATGCATCAGAAAGTGCTGTCGGACAACGTGAGCACGGCAGACAGTACGGGCGTCATTGCGAGCGCAGTGTTTAGCCCGGAGACATAGCTTACACCTGTTCGGGGACATGGTTGACACTTTTGGGGT
>NZ_JBNPUK010000024.1:0-89114 GCF_051168135.1 Bradyrhizobium sp. HKCCYLRH2060 | reverse complement strand
TCCCTCTTGCTGCCACAGGTCATCCTCGGAATGCCTGTCACTGAGATTATCGTGTCTCACTTGAGGGGTGCAGTCCATGATACTGGCTGACTTGGCACTGCTAAAATTACAGACCTTGCGAACTCTTGGCACCGCAAGCGGTGCGTGCGCACCGCATGCTGCGATTGGTAGTCTCATTGTCTTCGCATGCCGCGAGCGAGTGCGCTAAGATGTGAAAGCGCGACGTCGAGGAGCAATCTAACGGCGTTGAGGCGTTGCGGCGCAGCATTCTCAGCCACGCTCAACGTGCCGTTGAGATACCGCTCGCAGTTTTGTCCGAACGTCGTCGTGAGGCGCGATGCCAGATCCCGCACGAGTCCGTCACGCGCGATCTGCGCCAGCGGACCGGTGAGGCTGTAGCCGATCGTGAGCGCGAGCCGGGTTCTTCGTCCCTCGTCGATCGGGGCCATGCGCCAGCTGATCTGTCCTGAAGTCGAGCTGCGGCTCAGCCGGTCACGTCCTGTGCCGATGAGCCGCCCGGACAGGCTCACGTCGTTGCGCTCGATCCGTGCCGCGCCGCGGAAGACGGCAGCAAGCGGGCCAAGGGCAATCCTGAGCTCGCCCTCGATGAGATCGGCGGCTGGCATGCCCGTGATGGAGGCGCCGGGAAAGCATGCAGCCAAGGTTCTGACATCTGCGAACAGCGCAAGGACCTCGGCAGGTGCGGCGTTCACCGTAAGCGATGCATCGAAGCTTCTCGTGGGCGGAGCGTCGAGAATGTCGAGCATGCCAGCCACAGCGCTCTGCTTTGCCGCCATCTCGTGCTTGGCTTGCGGCGACGAGACGGTGGTCGGGATCGCAACCGGGTGCGATCCCACAGGACCGAGCGAACTTCGACCTGCGCCGATCACCGCTGCAATGCCTCGCTGACGCCGTGCCTCGATCACGGCGCCGACCGCCCGTACGATCCCGGCGTAACCGGTGCAGCGGCACAGATTGCCGCTCAGACCGACACGGATGGCGTGTTCGTCCGCGTGATCGAGGCGCAGCACGAGGTCGTGCGCCGACATGATCATGCCGGGCGTGCAGTAGCCGCATTGCAGGGCATGCTCGCGCGTGAAAGCCACGCGCAGCTCGGTGGCGATCTCATCCTCGTCCAGGCCTTCGATCGTCGTCACGGCAGCGCCAGCGCAGGCCACGGCGAGCGTGATGCAGGAACGGGCCGGAGCGCCGTCGAGCAACAGCGTGCAGGCGCCACAGACACCGTGCTCGCAGCCGAGATGCGTCCCGGTCAGGTCAAGCTGATCACGGAGGACGTCGGCGAGATGGGTGCGAGGTTCGACCGTTGGCTCGATCGCGCTGCCGTTGACGGTGAGCTGGATCTTGTTCACGCGGCCGCCTCCGCGATCGCCCGCGCGAGCACGCTGACATGGATGTGCCGGGCGGCCGGATCGGCCACGCCGGCCTGGATGAGCCGGCGGTCGGCGAGGGCGCGATCGAACTGCGGGGTGAGATGGCTGGTCGCGCCGCCGAACAGGGATGAATCGTCGATGATGATCGGTGTCGTGTCGATGGCGCCGATGACGATGCGGCTGCGGGCGGTGTCGGGCTCGATCAGCACGGCGGCCATTGCATGGGCGAATTCTCCAGGCTTGCGACAGGCCTTGGCGTAGCCGAAGCGTGCCGTGGGTGACAGCGAGGGCAGGCGGATCGCGGTGACCAGCTCGCCGGGACGCAGCGCCGTCTGCAGCACGCCCTGGATGAACTCCGTCACGGCGAGGTCACGCCGTCCCGCCGCGCCTGTCAGTTGCACGCTGGCGCCGAGGGCCGTGAGCGTCGTCACCCAGTCGGCGGCCGGGTCGGCATGACCTAGCGAGCCGCCGATGGTGCCGCGATTGCGCACGGCGCGATAGGCGATGCCACGGGCGATCCGCGGCAAGATGCCATGGGTCACGTCGGGGAGGCGGCCGTCCTCGATGTCGGCATGGGTGACGCAGGCGCCGATCACGAGCGCATCGCCATCGCGCTCGACCGAACGAAGCTCGGCAAGGCCGGCGATGTCGATGATGAGCGGCGGCTGCACGAGACGCAGATTGAGCATTGGACCGAGCGACTGTCCGCCGGCCATGATCCGTGTGCCGTCCTCGGCCTTCGCGAGCAGGCCGACCGCGTCGCTGACGCTCTGGGGACGCGCGTAGTTGAAGGAGGCGGCCTTCACGGCGAGCTCGCCTGTTTCGCTGCCAGCACCGCCGCGACGATCCGGCGCGGCGACAGCGGCGACTGCATCATTTCAGCACCAAGCGGCCGCAGCGCGTCGTTGACGGCGTTGGCGATTGCCGCCGGCGGCGCGATCGCGCCGCCTTCGCCGATGCCCTTGACGCCGAACATCGTGTAGGGCGACGGCGTCTCCATGTGGAACAGGCGCGGCTCCGGGACTTCGGTCGGACCCGGCAGCAGGTAATCGGCCAAGGTTGTCGCCAGCGGCTGCGCGGCATCGTCGAACGGCATCTCCTCGTACAGCGCGGTGCCGATGCCCTGGGCGAGGCCGCCGAGAATCTGGCCGTCGACGATCATCGGATTGACGAGGACGCCGCCGTCCTCGACGACGACGTAGTCGAGCAGCTCGACCTCGCCGAGATCCGGATCGACGGCGACCGTCACGGCATGCGCCGCGTAGGAGAAGGTGCCGCTGTCACGCACCGGCTTGTAGCCGCCGGTCGCCTCAAGGCCCGCCGGATCGACGTCGTTGGGCAGGTCCTGCGGCCGGCGGTACCAGGTGTGAGCGATCTCGGCGAGGCTGACGCTGCCGTTCGGCCCGCAGGCTTGGCCCTCGCGCCACGTGACCGCCTCCGGCGCGAGCTGCAGCAGCTTGGCGCCGATGCGCGTGGCGCGCGCGACGAGTTGCGCGCAGGCCGTGCCCACGGCGCCGCCGGCCATCACCATCGACCGTGAGCCCCAGGTGCCGGTGGAGTAGGGCGTCATCGCGGTGTCGCCGAGCACGACGCGGATCTTGTGGGGATCGACGCCGAGGATCTCGTGCGCGACCTGGGCGAGCGTCGTCTCCAGTCCCTGGCCGTGGGAGTGGACGCCGACACGCAGCTCGAGTCCGCCGTCGGGCGTCAGCCGCGCGGTGGCCTGCTCATGGCCGGGCACCATCGGGATGCCCCACCCGGCATAGACCGAGGTGCCATGCGCGGCCTGCTCGCAATAGATCGACACGCCGGTGCCGATCAGCCGGCCGTCCGGCTCGCCGCGCTGCTGTCGTGCGCGCACGGCGGGGACATCGATCGCCGTCAGCGCCCGCTGCAGCGCGCCGGGATAGTCGCCGCTGTCGAAATGCTTGTTGGTGATGTTGTCGAACGGCATGTCCTGCGGCTGCACCAGATTGCGCATCCGGACCTCGCCGGGTTCGAGCCCGGCCTCGGTCGCGACGGCGTCGAGCAGCAGCTCGAGGGCGAAGCAGACGCCGGTGCGGGCGACGCCGCGATACGGCAGGATCGGGCATTTGTTGGTCGCGACCGAGTAGGTCCGGCAGCGATAGGCCGGCATCCGATACGGCCCTGGCAGGATGCTCGCGATCTGCGCCGCTTCGAGGCAGGCCGAAAACGGATAGGACGAATAGGCGCCGGAATCGACCGTGGCCACGCAGTCGATGCCGCGCAGCCGGCCGTCGCGATCGGCGTAGACGGTGATGCGATAGGCGTGCTCGCGGCAATTCGCGCTGGCGCTCAGATGCTCGCGCCGGTCCTCGAGCCAGCGCACCGTCCAGCCCCTGTGCATAGCGAGCCAGCTGAGGCAGACCTCCTCGGGCAGCAGGATGCCCTTGTGGCCAAAGCCGCCGCCGATGTCAGGCGCGATGATGCGGATGCGGCCCTGTTCGATGCCGAGGCAGTCGGACAGACCGTTGCGCACGATGTGCGGCATCTGCGAGCCGGTGTGCAGCGTAAGCTGATCGAGCCGGTGATCGAACGTCGCGACGACACCGCGGCCCTCCAGCGGCGCCATGCACTGGCGTGCGGTCGTGATCTCGCGCGTCACCTTGATCGGCGCGTCAAGCGCGGCTGATATGTCGACCTCGAAGTTGGTTTCCAGGAAGACGTTGTCGCCCCAGTGCTCGTGCACCAGCGCGCTGCCAGCCTCGCGCGCCAGGCGCATGTCGTGCACCGCCGGCAGCGGTTCCAGGTCGAGCTCGACCGCCGCGGCGATGTCCTCCGCTTCGGCGCGGCTGCGGGCGACGCACATCGCCACAAGCTCGCCGACATGGCGCACCTTGCCGGTCGCCAGCACCGGCTGCTCGGAGATCTTGAAGCCGGGCAGGCCGGAGACCGCGCGGATCGGGTTGATGCCAGTGAGGTCATCGGCCGTGAACACGACGTCGCGGTATTCAGCGGGAACGTGGATCGCCTTGATCCTGGCGTGCGCGATCGGGCTGCGCACGAAGGCGACGTCCTTCAGTCCCGGCAGCCTGATGTCGGCGACGTACTGACCGCGGCCGCGCAGAAAACGGTCGTCCTCCTTGCGCGGCAAGCGCGCGCCGACACCGCGCGGCGCGCGGGCATCCGAGGCGGTCGAGGCCGCGTCCGTCACGTCAGGCCGCGACCGCTGCGGGCAGGATCGGCGCCGTGGCGTCGTGCCGGACGCCGGCGCGCAGGCAGCACACCGGCTGCAGCAGCTTCTCGGCGATCACCTCGGTCTTCTCGTTGTCGCGCAGCACGAAACGGCCCTGCTGCTCGCGGAGCACGCTCACATCAGCCTCCATGCCTGGACGCAGCGCGCCGATCTGATCGGACAGGCCGAGCATGGCGGCGGGGTTCGACGTCACCATCGGCACGACCTGCTCCAAGGTCAGGCCATGCGCGACCATCGAGCTCATCGCCTGCACGAGGCTGAACTTGGCCTGGCCCGCGAATGGATGGTTCTCGTCGTCGGCATGCTCGTCCGGGGTGCCCGCGGGCGCCGGCACATGGGTGTTGTAGCCGTGGATGTCGGCGCCGAGCGTATGCGGCACGATGCCGGCGTCGATCGCCTTGCGTGCCAGGCGGTAGGAGAAATGGCTGCCATGGCCGACGTCGACCTTGAGCCCGCGATCGAGCGCGGCCTGGATCACCGGATGCACCTCGCCCTTGGTGTTGACGAAGCCGCCGGGATGCCGGGTGAACGGATGCGCCAGCACGTCGCCCGGACGCAGCAGCGGGATCACGCGCTCCAGGATGGTGTCGACATCCTCGCCATTGGTGCCGCTTGCGGGCAGTCCCCACAGTTGGCCGAAATGGACGTAAACGGGAAGCTCGGCGCGGCGGCCGATCTCGGCCGCCATCTCGATGACACGGATGCCCCAGCGCGCGAAGCCGCCGATCTCGGCATGCGCCTTGATGCCGCGAACGAGGTCACGGTTGGCGACCGCCGATTTCACCGTCGCATCGATGTCGACGCAATCCGGCCGGTAGAGATCGGGATAGTAGTGGCCCTCGAGGCCGCCGACCAGATAGGCCGACAGGAAGGCATAGACGCGCGATTGCGCCTGATCTGCGACGAAGTGACGGAAGCCGGGCAGGGTCATGCAGGACGGGCCGCCCTGGTCGATCAGGCTGGTGACGCCCGACTGCACGCCGACCATGTCCGCGTTCATGCCGAAGCGGCCGGTGACGTACTGATAGACATGGGCGTGGGTGTCGATCAGTCCCGGAAGCACGAACTGGCCGCTGACATCGATGACGTCCTTGGCGCTGGTCGGCAGAATGTCGGATTGGACGGCCGCGATGCGGCCGTTGCGGATGGCGACGTCTCTCAAGCCATCGATGCCGGAAGCGGGGTCAATGACGCGGCCACCGCGCAGCAGGAGGTCGAACGAGGCGCTCACGGACATGCAAGGTCTCCTTTCCGGGGCGCGTGGTCGTCCCGGTCAAAGCCTTCTTCGACGAGCCAACGCAAATGATGCGCCGACTTAGTTACGAAGCATGCTTCGCATTACGTCAAGATCCGTGCCATAGACAGCTTCAAATTGATGCAACGTGATCAGCGCTTATGCGGGAGCCGTTCGATGGCCGGAAGGAACAAGCCTAAAGCCGATAGATCGTCTTGGCCGCTCGAGGAGCGTCCGGGCTACCTGATCCGGCGGCTGCACCAGATCCACGTCGCGCTGTTCCAGGAGAAATGCGCCGCCTATGAGATCACGCCGTTGCAGTACAGCCTGTTGACGGCGCTGGCGAAACGGGGAGCGGCCGATCAGACGGCGCTGGCCCAGGACATCGCCCTCGACCGGACCACCACGACAGGCGCGCTGAAGCGGCTGCAGGCGCGGGGTTTGGTCGATCGCAGCGTCGGACAGCACGACCGACGGTCGCGGACCTGTCGTTTGACCCCGTCTGGCGCGGCATTGCTGCGCAAGATCGAGCGGCCGGCACGGGCGGCGCATCTGGCGACGGTCGCGGATCTGACGAAGGCCGATCAGAAGCGGTTCATTGCCATGATGCAAGCGATTGTTGCGGCGCAGGGGCAAAGACTCGACGCGACACGCTCGCCGGACTGACGGCTCCGGCTTGCGATGAGCTCCGATTAGATAATGGGCATGTTGCTGCCCGAAAAGCAGCGCGTCATCGGAGCGCGGTATCCGGCCATGGCGTTCGTTGCGCCAACTACGAAGCATGCTCCGCATTTTCGCGCTGCGGCGTTTTGTCCGCAAACGGCGCATCTGCCAGCCCAATTTCTGCTGACGCCATCGTGGACGCCGATGCGCAGACGTTGCGCTGCGCGTGGCAGGGCGGCGTCTGGCATGTCCCTTGCTGACATGACCGACGACAGCTGCGCGGAAGCCGCGGCGAAATGAATCCGGGGCGGCGACATCGATGTCGCGGCGTGGAGTAAGCGATGCGATGTCTGCCGCGGCGCAACCCGCCGATCATTGCTCGGGCCAAGAGCGTTCGTGCGCCGTGGTGCGTTGCGCATGACGCGACGGGAGCACCCTGATGCCGGAGCATGCTGATGTCATTGCGACACGCTTCGGAGATGGCGGGCCCGACGGCGGCGACGCCGAGTCCAGCGCATTTTTGCACGGCGTGCTGTCCCGCAAGACGGTGCGCCGCTATAGCGACCGGATGCCGGAGGAGGGGCTGCTCGACCTCCTCGTCGCCTGCGCGCTGAGCGCTTCGGCGAAGTCGGATTTCCAGCAGGCCTCGGTGATGCGCGTTCGCGATGCGGAGAAGCGTGCCGCGATCGGCAGCCTGTTTCCGAGCATGCCCTGGATCGGTGAGTCACCGGTGTTCTTCGTTTTCCTCGGCGATGCCCGGCGGCTGCAGCGCATCGGCGAGCTGCGCGGCAAGCCCGTCAAGAACGGGACCCTGGAGGGCTTTTTCAACGCCTCGGTCGATGCCGCGCTGGCGGTGCAGACCATGATCCTGTGCGCGGAATCCGCAGGTCTCGGAACCTGTCCGATCAGCGTCATCCGCAACGAGATCGACACGGTCGGCAAGGTGCTGGAACTACCCGACATGGTGTTTCCGGTCGCCGGGTTGTGTCTCGGTTATCCCGCTGGGGAGGGCCATGTCAGCCTGCGGCTGCCGCGCGGCATCACCACGCATGTCGACCGCTACGGCGACGATGCGCTGCCCGCCGCGCTCGACGACTACGACCGGCGGCGTCATGCGCGGCACGCGATTCCGAAGGAGCAGCAGCGCGGCAATGCCGAGTTCGGCGAGGCCGACTTCTACGGCTGGTCGGAGGACAAGGCGCGTCAGGCCGCCAAGGCGGAGGGCGCGGCCTTCCCACCCTATCTGCGCGCGCACGGCTTCAGCTTCGACTGATCAGTTCATATGAGGAGATGTGAGATGACCAAGCCTTCGTTTCCCCGCCTGTCGGCGCCGTCGCGGCGCGTCGCGCTGGCCCTGCTGGCGGCCGCGCTGACGCTGCCGGCCGCGTTCACCGCCAAGGCCGGCAGCATGGACGAGATCAAGAAGCGGGGCCTCATCGTTGCCACCGAGGACGACTTCCGGCCCTTCGAGTTCGTCAAGGACGGCAAGCCGACCGGCTTCGACAACGAATTGATCGAGGATCTGCGCAAATATGCGCCGTTCGAGATCAAGCAGCAGATCCTGCCCTGGACCGGCATCCTGGCCGGCGTCTCCACCGGCAAATACGACGTCGCCATCACCGCGGCGATCATCACCAAGGAACGCAAGAAGTCGCTCGACTTCACCAGCCCGATCGCCGACGCCACGCACTATTACGTCAAGCGCAAGGACGACAAGAGCATCAACGCGATCAAGGATCTCAGCGGCAAGACGGTCGGCGTTCAGGCCGGCAGCGCGCTGCTCGGTCGTTTGCCTGAGCTGAAGGACATGCTGGAGAAGGAGGGCGGCAAGCTCGGCAAGGTGATCGAATACACCTCCTATCCCGAAGCCTATCAGGATCTCGCGCTCGGCCGCGTCGACTACGTCGTCAACACGATCATCAACATCAAGGCGCTGGTCGCCGAGAAGCCGAACGTGTTCGCGGTCGGCCAGCCCGTCTCCGGCAAGTCGTATCCGGCCTGGGCGGTCGCGAAAGGCAATACTGAGCTGGTGGAATTCCTGAACGGCTTCATCGCCAAGGAGAAGGAAAACGGGCGCTTCGCCGAGTTGCAGAAGAAGTGGTTCGGCGAAGCCTTCCCTGATCTGCCGGTCACGTTCGAGCCGGAATTCTGACGGCGCGGCGAGGGCAATTCATGTGCGGGTGGCGATCGCTGCGCGCCCGTCCGCTTGACGGTCGCGTGGTCCTCCAGCGGGCGCGGTCGGCCGGTGCAGGGCGCCGGCCCCCGCGCGGCGCTGCGGATGGATGGTCATGAGCACGGCCGACGTCCTGGCCATCCTGCAGGGCGCCGTGGTCACGGTGACGCTGTCCTTCGTCGGCATCCTGATCGGGCTTCCCATCGGATTGGGTCTCGCGCTGTTGCGCTGGGCCGACGTGCCGGTGATCGCACGGATCGTGGCCGTCTACGTCTCGGTCCTGCGCGCGACGCCGCTCGTCACCCTGCTGCTGCTGTTGTTCTTCGCGCTGCCCAATATCGGGATCGCAATCGGGCCGGTGTCGGCGGCGATCCTGGCGCTGGTGATGAATACCTCGGCGTTCAACTGCGAGGTCTGGCGCGCCGCCCTGATGAATTTTCCCAAGGAGCAGTACGAGGCGGCGCAGTCCGTGGGCATGCATGCGAGCCTGCGCTTCCGCCGCATCGTGCTGCCGCAGATCGTGCGGGTCAGTCTCCCTGGCCTGGTCAACGAGATGTCGTTGCTGATCAAGGTGACGCCGGTGCTTGCGGTCGTCGGCGTCGTCGACATCACCCGCGCGGCGGTGCGCATCGGTGCCGAGACCTATGAGCCGCTGCCGCCGTTCCTGGTGGCGATCGCGATGTATGCGCCGATCGTGTTCGCGCTCGTCTCCCTGCAGCGCTTCATCGAGAAGCGCCAGCGCGCAAGCGAGGCGGCATGATCCGGGATTTCGCCATCGTCTGGAGCGAGCGGGATCTGCTGCTGAGCGGGCTCGGCAATACCACGATCCTGTCGGTGCTGTCGGCCATCGCAGGCCTCGTGATCGCGTTCGTGCTGACGCCGGCGCTGATGTCGCAGCGGCGCTGGCTGGCGCTCACCGTGCGCGTGTTCGTCGACGGCATGCGCTGCGTGCCGTTCCTGCTGTTCGCTTATATCGTCTACTATGGCTTGCCCTCGTTCGGCATCCGGCTCGACAACTGGAGCTCCGGGCTGGTGGCGCTGACGGTCTATCACGCCGCTTACCTTGCTGAGATCCTGCGTGGCGCCTGGGCGGCACAGCCGCGCGAGCCGCTTGAGGCCGGTGTCGCCTTCGGCTTCTCCGGGGCGCGATTGTTCCGCCGTATCATCCTGCCGCCGCTGCTGCTCGCGGCAGGGCCCGTCATCGGCAACCAGATGATCCAGATCGTCAAGGACAGCGCCTTTCTCACCATCATTGCGTTGCCCGAGCTGACGCATGCCGCAAGCTCGATCCAGTCGCGCCACTACGTGCCGTTCGCCGCCTTCATCACCGCCGTGGTCCTCTATTGGGGCCTCTGCCTGGTGATCGAAGCCGCCGTCAGCGGCATCGACCGGCTGGCGGCGGCGCGGCGCTGAAAGGAACCTGGGATGACCGACGACATGGCCGTGCTCGACGTCGCCGGCATCTCCAAGCGCTTTGGCGAATTGGAGGTGCTCTCCGACATCAGCTTCACGGTGACGCGTGGCGAGACGGTCTGCGTGCTCGGCCCGTCCGGTTCCGGCAAGTCGACCCTGCTTCGTTGCATCAACTGGCTGGAGCGGCCCGACGCCGGACAGATCTATCTCAATGGCGACCGCATCGGCATCAACAATGGCGGTGTCGTGATGTCCGATCGCGAGCTGTCGCGAGTTCGCACGCGGATCGGCATGGTGTTTCAGCATTTCGCGCTGTGGCCGCATTTGACCGTCCTTCAGAATCTCATGGAGGCGCCGGTGCAGGTGCAGAAGCGCTCCGTGGCCGAGGTGCGCGAGGAGGCGATGGCGCTGCTTGCCAAGGTCGGGCTCTCCGACAAATGCGATGTGTTCCCGGCGCGGCTGTCCGGCGGCCAGAAGCAGCGCGTCGGAATTGCGCGGGCGCTGGCGATGAAGCCGGATGTTCTCTTGTTCGACGAGCCGACCAGTGCGCTCGATCCGGAGCTGGTCGGCGAGGTGCTGGTGGTGATGCGCGAGCTCGCGCGCGAAGGGCGCACGATGGTGATCGTGACCCACGAGATGGGTTTTGCCCGCGACGCTGCCACCCGCATCCTGTTTCTCGATCGCGGCCGCGTCGTCGAGACCGGGCCGCCGGAGCGCTTCTTCGTCAACCCGGACACCGAGCGCGCGCGCCAGTTCATCCAGCGCTATGCCGCCGGATGAACCAGAAACGACACGAGGAGAGACACGCCATGGATCCGATCTATCATCTGCTCCCCGATGCGCCGAAGCCGGTCACGCCCTACAGCCATGCGGTGCAGGCAGGCCCGTTCCTGTTCGTCACCGGCCAGCTGGCGACCGATCCCGACGACGACGCGCTGCCGCTGCCCGACGGTATCGAGGTGCAGACCCGCAAGGTGATGGACAATCTCGCGCGCGTGCTGAAGGGCTGCGGCATGAGCTTCGCGAACGTCGTGTTTGCCCGCATCTACCTGACCGACTTCAAGCGCGACTACGCGCCGATGAACGCAATCTTTTCGAGCCATTTCGACGATGCGCACCGGCCGGGCCGGACCACGATCGGTGTCTGCGACCTGGCGCGCGGCGGCATCGTCGAGATCGACATGGTCGCCTACAGGCCCTGAGGGAGAGGTCAATGGATCCGATCGAGATTCCGGCACGGCGCGGCAAGGCGGCCTTCGTCAGGGCAGGCCAGGTGGTCACCGTGATCAACACCCATGGCGAGCAGGTGGTCGACACCTGGGCGTTCAATCGCGCCGACCTCTCCGAGTTCATGTCGAATGAGCACACGCGCGCGCATTCGCTGCATCTGGTGCCGCGGCCGGGCGACGTGCTCCGCACCAATATGCGCCGGCCGATCCTGACCTTGATCGAGGACACCTCGGGCGGCATTCACGACACCCTGATCGCCGCCTGCGACCGCTATCGCTACGCGTTTCTCGGGCACGAGGGCCATCACGACAATTGCACCGACAATCTGTTCGCCGGCATGGCCGAGCTTGGCCTGACGCCGCCGGAGGTGCCGAGCCCGCTCAACCTCTTCATGAACATTCCGTGGGATGCCGAGGGCACGCTCGGCTTTGCCGCGCCGCCGCGCCCCGTTCCCGGCGGCCATGTGCGCTTGCGCGCGGAGATGGACTTGGTGATCGCGTTCTCGGCCTGTCCGCAGGACATCCTGCCGATCAACGGCAAGGCGGGGCAGCCGGTCGAGGCGCATTTCACGGTGACATCAGCATGAGCGCAGAGAGCAAGGCGGAGCGTGCCGCCGCCAACCGCCGCCGCTATGAGGAGTTGCGTGCGGCCGGGCAGGAGCTGAAGCAGCTGCCGCCGCCGACGGCGCTGGATGCCGCGCCGATCGCGGAGGGCGCGATCGTCCGGAGCGAGCAGGTGCCGCCCGGCTGGCACACGATGGTGCGGCTGTCGCGCGGCGAGGCGTTGCGCATCATCGATGATCACGGGCGCTCGAGCGTATCGTTGCTGGCATGGCGCGCCGAGGATCCGAGCGAACGGATCAACTGTGCCGACACGGTGAAGGTGCAATGGAGCGCAGCGCTGTCGAAGGGCCGGATGATCCTGTCGGACATGGGACGTGTGCTGCTGTCGGTGATCGAGGATACCTCAGGTGCGCACGATCTTCTGGTCGGCGGCTCGACCGCGGACTCGACGCTCGCGGCCTATGGCGAGGTGACGCGCAACACGCAGGCGAACTTCATCTCCGCCGCTGCCAAGATCGGACTGGGCGTGCGCGACATCCCGCCCTGCGTGACCTTCTTTGCGCCCGTGACGACGGACGTGACCGGGCGGTTCGTCTGGCACGCCGCGCGCAAGCGACCCGGTGATTTCGTCGATCTGCGCGCCGAGATGAACCTGATCGTCGCGGTCTCCAACTGCGCCCATCCGCTCGATCCGGCACGGCCGGTGGCGAGCGCGCCGATCACCCTGATCCAGCATCGGCTGCCGCCGCCCGCGGCCGATGACGTCTGCCGCACGGCATCAGCGGAAGCGTCGCGCGCCTACGCCTTCACCGATCAGCTGTTCGCCTGAGGAGCGCTCATGTCGCCGACCGATCCGGACCGCATCGTCTATGTCTTCGACATTCCCGCCGAGCAGCCCTGGTCACGGGTGCTGAACAAGGGCCAGACGCTGCGTATCATCGACAGCGAGGGCGAGCAGGCGGTGGACGCGCTGATGTATGTCGCCGACGACACCGCGGAGCGCTACAGCGCACAGGACACGTTGCGCGTCCAGGGCTCGGCCTATCTCGAGCTCGGGACGCGGCTGATCTCCAACCGCGGCCGGGTGATGGCGCGGATCACTGCCGACACCTGCGGCCGCCATGACACCTCGGCGGGCTGCTGTTCGTGCGAGAGCAATGCCGTGCGCTTCGGCGAGGCGACCCGCTACCTGCACGCCTGTCGGGAGAACTTCATCCTGGAGCTGTCGCGCTACGGCCTGACCAAGCGCGACATCGTCTCCAACCTGAACTTCTTCATGAACGTGCCGATCGACCCAAACGGCAATTTCACCGTGCTGGACGGCCCCTCGGCGGCCGGCAACTACGTCGACGTCACTGCGGAGATGGACGTGTTGTTTGTGATCTCGAATTGTCCGCAGGTCAACAATCCCTGCAACGGTTTCGATCCGACACCGATCCGCGTGGAGATCAGGCAGGCCTCTGTGCCATGAAAGCTGTCAATTCTGCTCGCAAGCTCGCTTGATCGATGTTGCATCAAGCTTGAGAGGCTCAACTTGCTTCGTCGCGCAGGTGATACCAGCGATAGAGCAGGCGCTGGCCGATGCGTCGGAACGGCGCGAAGGGATGCGTCGGCAGCGGCGAGGTGAAGATCGGCAGGTCCTGTCCCTTGAACGATTGGCCCGCCAGCATCTGCGCCATGCGGCGGCCAGCCTGCGCCGAATAGGATACGCCGTTGCCGCCATAGCCGAGCGCATAGACCAGCTTCGCCTTGGGATCGGGACGCACGATGCGTGGCATCATGTCGTGGCTGACATCGACCCAGCCCCACCAGGAGTAATCGATCTCGATGCCCGTGAGTGCGGGAAACTTGCGGTGCAGGCCGTCGATCAGGAGCTGGAGGTGCCGGTCATGCGTGGCATCGGCGCCGGTGATGGCGCTTCGGCTGCCGATCTGAACCCGGTCGTCCGGCAGCAGCCGGTAGTAGAAGCGCAAGGTGCGCGTGTCCGTGATCACCTGCCGCGTCTTGAAGCCGGTCGCAGCAAGCTCGGCCGCGGAGAGTGGCCGCGTCACCAATGAATTCGACAGGATCGGCATGCAGCGGCCGGACAATTCCGGCGTGAGGCCGAGCGACGTATAGGCCCCCGTGGCGATGCCGACGCCGTTCACGCTGACGGCGCCGCCGGGCGTATGCAGAACGAATCTGCCGTTGGACTGCTCGATGCGTGTCACGGGGCTTGCGGTATGAACCCGCACGCCGAGCGCGCGCGCCATCTGCAAATAGCCGAAGGCGAGCTTGGCCGGATGCACGCCGGTTCCGAGCGGCTCGTGCACCGCGCCGACGGCCTCGGCCTCGTTGACGAAGTCGCTTGCCAATTCCTCGCGCGAGATGACGCGCGAGGCGTAGCCGAACACGTCATTCAGCACCTTCGACTCCGCCGCGATCTTGTCGAGATTGCGCTGGCGGTGAGCGACGTAGAGGTGCCCACCGCGCTGCGGCTCGACATCGACAGGGCTCGATCGCACCAGCTCCTCGAAGGCCTCGAACCCTTCGTACACCTCGGCATGCATGCGCTTGGCGACGTCGAGCCCCCAGCGCTCGATCCATTGCGAGCGCGTCAGGCGGCCCGAGGCATTCTGTGCCTGGCCGCCATTGCGCGTGCTGCAGCCCCAGGCCACGCGGTTGGCCTCGAGCACGATCGCCTTGATGCCGTGCTCGCGCGCCAGGAAGATCGCGCAGGCAAGACCGGTATAGCCCGAGCCGATGATGGCGACATCGGCCGTCGTGTCGGTCGTGATCGGACCGTCGCTCTCCGGAGGGGTGCCAGCCGTTGCGATCCAGTAGGTCGGAGCGTAGTCGCGGTTGCGACCCGGGCCGTCGGCGACCAGCGGGTCGTAATGGGGATCATACGCAGCCGTGGGCAAAGCATGCATGTTCATCGCGCGGCACTCGCGCTCGTGGCCGGCTGCGGCGGGCGGTCCTTGCGGAAGGCGCTCTTCGTACAGATTTTGTTGCCGCGGAAGCCGAACAGGTCGCAGCCCTGCACCTCGATGCGCCGGCCGTCCGGTGCAGTTCCACGGAAGATCCATTCGGACAGGGCCCGATCGCCGAACACCGTATGGCGCGTGCACTCCCAGCTGACGTCGGGCATGCCGCCCCAGGTCGCTTCGAACGCGGCGCGCACATCGGCTGCGCCGCTGATGCGACGGCCGCAGCTGTCGGGCCCTGCGGCCGCGTCGAACACGATGTCGTCGGTCATGCAGGCCATCACGCCTGCGCCATCGTGCCGGTTGAAGGCGGCGAACAGATTATCGAGCAGTTCGCTGCGGACGGTTTCGAGATCGGCCATGTCATGTCCTTGCGCATCGCGCCGCGGCTGGAGCTTGGCTCGCATGTGCCACGCGATCGGCTGGAGGCCCTAGAACCAGAGCGCGCGACCTCTGCGGCCAGAACTGGCCCGATGGTAGGGCGCCGGCTGGCCCTTTCATCACCATGGCGGAGTTGCTGACTGGCCGGATGATGCCGCCTTTGTGCTCTCACGCCCCACGCTGACGATGGCCCTGCAGGAACTGGCCGTCGCGGTCCATGACATCGCCGCCACATCGCTGCCGAGCCCGGCCCTGGTACTCGCTGCGGCGCTGTCGATCTTTGCCGCGGCGCTCGTGCGCGGCTTCACGGGATTCGGTTTTGCGCTGACGGCCGTGCCGCTACTCGGTCTGTTCATGCCGCCGACGCAATCGGTGCCGGTTGCGGTCTGTCTGCAGCTTCTGATCGGGCTCGGCGATCTGCCGCGCGCCTCGCGGGTCTGCGACTGGTCGTCTCTGCGCTGGCTGACTCTCGGAGGCCTGATCGGCTCACCGACCGGTGTGCTGGTCCTGAGCCTGGTATCCGCCTCAGTGGCACGCGTTGTCATCGCGCTGATCACCGTCGGCGCGGTCGTGCTGCTCAATGCGGGGTTTCGGCTGACGGCGGCGCCAGCGCGCTGGATCACGGCGCTGGTCGGCCTCGCCGCCGGTCTGTTCAACGGCCTTGCAGGCATGCCCGGGCCACCTGTGATCGTCTATTACAACGCGGGCGCATTCGACCGGGTTGCCGCCCGCGCGTCGATGATGGTGTTCTTCCTGGTCTCCTCTATCGTTGCGACCGCCAGCCTCGCCTGGTTCGATCTCCTGGACCTGCACATTGCGGTCCTGACCGCGCTCGGCGTTCCTGTGATGCTGGTCGGCACCTGGCTCGGCGATCTCGGCTTTCATCGCGGCAGCGACACGCTGCATCGTCGGGTGTCGATCGCAAGTCTCGCGGTGGTCGCACTCGGTAGTGCGCTCAAGGGGCTGAGCGACCTGCTGTAGCCGCTCAGGTCGTTTGCGACGACATGTACCGCGTGAAGATCTGGCCCAGCTTGGCAATTCCCGGCGCGATCCGGTCCGTGCGGATCGAGGAGAAGCCCAGACGGAAGCAGTTGCGCGTCGCCTCCGGGTTGATCGAGAACACGTCGCCGGGCTCGATGACCACGCCTTCGGCGCGTGCGACCTCTGACAGCTTGATCGTATCCGTTCCCGCAGGGCAGGTGATCCAGTAGCTGGTGCTGCCCGGGCCGCGCGACCAGGTGCAGCCCGGCAGCGCCTGCGGCAACAGCGCGTCGAGCAGGGTGGCGCGTTCGAGCAGCACGCGGCCGACCTGCTGCAGATGGGAGCGGTAGTGCCCGAGACCGATGAACAAGGCCGCGACGCGCTGGTTGTTCAGCGGCGGATGGCGCAGCATCAGCCGGCGCAACGCGCGCAACTCGCGGATGACGGGCGCAGGCGCCACGACGTAGCCGAGCCGCAGGCCGGGGGCCAAGGCCTTCGACAGGCTGCCCACGTAGAGCACGCTCTGGTCGCGGTCCAGGCTCATCAGCGGCGGCAGGCTGCTGCCCTCCGGCATCAGATCGCTTTCATAATCATCCTCGATCAGGACGATGTCGCGCTCGCGAGCGACCTGGAGAATCTCCTCGCGCCGCGCCCGCGACATCGCGGTCGTGGTCGGGCATTGGTGGCTCGCCGTGACATAGGCCAGCGCGCAGCGCGCGAACGCCTCGTCAGGGACCAGGCCCTGATCGTCCAGCCGAAGCGGCACAACCTGCGACGTCATCATGCCGAAGATGTTGCGTGCGTCGGGATAGCCGGGATCTTCGATGCCGATCGGGGTGTCGGGCTGCAGGAACAGCTTCGCAATCAAATAGAGGGCGTGCTGTGCTCCGATCGTGAGCATGATCTCGTCGGCACGGGCGCGAATGCCGCGGCGCGGCAGCACCTGCCGCTGCAATTGTTCGATCAGCGCCGGATCGTCGCCGTCGATCATGTCGCGCGCCCAGTTGTTGATCTCGGGGACGCTGAGCGCCGCGCGCGCGCTCTCGCGCCAGTCGTTGGTCGGAAACAGGCTCGGGTCGAACTGCCCGAAGATGAAGGGATACGGATAGGTCTGCCAGTCGAGCGGCTTGACGATGTTGCGAAGCGCCGACGGCTGCAGCGCGAATCGCTCGGTCCAGCGCCGGCTGTAGACCTCCGTCGCGGGCTGCCGGGCTTCGCCGATGTGCTTGGGCAGGCCGGCCACGAAGTAGCCGCTGCGCTCGCGCGACACCAGGAAGTTCTGGTCGACCAGCTGCTCATAGGCGATGACGATGGTGTTGCGCGATACCTTCAGCAGGGCTGCGAGATCGCGGCTCGACGGCATGCGGACGCCGAGCGGCAGACGGCCGTCCTCGATCGCGGTCACGATCATCTGCCGGATCTGAAGCTGCAGGAAGGTGCCGCCGCGGTCCAGGCCGTCGAACAGCGAGATCCAGAACAGCACGTCATGGATCGGAACAGCCGGTCCGGTCGCTTGGGATCGCAGCAGGGGCGCGAATTTTGCCATCGAGGTATTTGGTCCTGAAAGCCGTGAGGCGCTCAAACTAAAGCAAAAACCGCGCCATAGCGGAATGATTGCGGGCGTGGCTCGCATGGGCTGGCTCCATTTGTGCATGGCATCTGGCGCTGGCCTGGACCCATCCGACACCGCAGGTTTCGACAACGGCTTGGGAAGTTGAGGGAGTTCGCGGTGAGCTCAGATACCGTCGTCTACGCGGCCCGCAGGATCGTGACGATGAATCCGTCACGCCCGTTTGCGACGCACGTTGCGGTGCGGGAGGGGCGGATCGTTGCCGTTGGCAGTGAAGCGGAGATCGCGCAATTCGCTCCTGATGGTCGGATCGACACGCGCTTCCGCGACAAGGTGCTGTTACCTGGGTTCGTCGAGGGCCACAGCCACATCATGGAAGGCATGATGTGGTCGCTGCCCTATGTCGGGGCCTTCGAACGGCGCTCGCCGGAGGGCAGGGCGGTCGCCGGCGTTCCCAACATCGATGCGATCGTGGCACGCCTCCGCGAGGCCGAAGCCGGGATGGCTGATCCGAACGCAACGCTGTTCGCATGGGGTTTCGATCCGCTGCATATCGGTGGTGAGAAGCTGACGCGCGAAGCACTGGACCGGGTCTCGACGACGCGGCCGATCATGGTGATCCACGCCAGCTTCCATATCAGTGTGGTCAACACGCTGGTGCTGGAGCGCACGCAGCTTCTGCATGCCACCGACATCTCCGGTGTCGTCGCCGGAGCCGGCGGTCTGGCCAGCGGCGAACTGCAGGGTATCGCAGCCCGGCTGCGGGCGTTCCGCTTGGTGGGCAATCCGCTGTCGGAGCTGCTGACCATGTCCGACGTGCAGCGCTACGCGTCATCGGCCTGCGTGCAGGGCGTCACCACGATCACCGATCTGCACAACGATCTCACCGACAACACGTTGGACCTTTATCGCTCCGCGACGCAGCAGGCGGAGTTCGGTGTGCGCCTGGTACCGGCGCTGGCCTCGGCCACGCATCCTCCGGACAAGGCCATCGAAAAGATCGCGGCGCTGCGCGAGTCCGGCAACGACAAGCTGCATTACGGCATTGTCAAGCTGGTCGTCGACGGGTCGATCCAGGGCTTCACGGCCCGCCTACGGTGGCCTGGATATCACAACGGCGCGCCGAACGGCCTCTGGTACATCGCGCCGGAGGAGCTGCCGCGCCTGGTCGAGCTCTACCACAAGGCCGGCATCCAGCTTCACATCCACACCAATGGCGACGAGGCGACCGAGCTTGCGCTGGACGCCGTGGAAAAGGCGCAGACCGCTCACCCGCGGCTGGATCATCGCCACACGCTGCAGCACTGCCAGATGGCCGACGCCGCGCAGTTCCGCCGCATGAAGGCGCTCGGTCTTTGCGTCAACCTGTTTGCCAATCACGTCTTCTACTGGGGCGATTCCCACTACGAGCTGACGATGGGACCAGAGCGGGCGAACCGCCTCGATGCGACAGGCACGGCACAGCGGATCGGCGTTCCCTACTCGATCCACTCAGATGCGCCGGTCACACCGCTGTCGCCGCTGTTCACCGCGTGGTGCGCCGTGAACCGCGTCTCCTCGTCGGGCCGCAAGCTCGGTGCCGAGACCGAGGCGCTGAGCGTGGAGCAGGCGCTGAGTGCCATCACGATCGGCGCAGCCTACACGCTCAAGCTCGATCATCTCATCGGCAGTATCGAGACCGGCAAGTACGCGGACTTCGCGGTCCTGGAGCAGGATCCATTGACGGTCACGCCGGAGACATTGAAGGACGTTGCGGTCTGGGGCACTGTCGTCGGCGGCATCGTCAAGGAAGCGCCGCGCGCATGACGGCATCCGCGCCCATTCCGTTCACCGTGATCGGCGGCTTTCTCGGCGCCGGAAAGACGACGCTGCTCAACCGTCTGCTGTCGGCTAGCACCGAGCGCTGCGCCGTGCTGGTGAACGATTTCGGCGAGATCAATGTTGATGCCGCGCTGATCCGCAGCCACGACGGCACGACGATGTCGCTCACCAATGGCTGCGTCTGCTGCAGCATCGGGACGGGCTTTCTCGATACGCTGGCGCGGCTGCTCGACGATATCGGGCGCTTCGATCGCGTGGTGATCGAGGCCAGCGGCGTCGGCGATCCCTGGCGCATCGCGGAGATCGCGCTGGTCGAGCCGTCGCTGCAGCTCGACGGCGTCGTCGTGCTGGCCGATGCAACCCGCATCACGGTGCAGTGCGAGGACCGGCACATCGGCGAGACCATCCGCAATCAGTTCGCCAAATGCGACGTGGTGCTGCTGAGCAGATGCGATCTGGCCAGCGAGAGCCAGCGCAAGGCGGCGTGCGCCGCCATCGGCGCCATCCGGCCGAATGTGCCGATCGAACAATTGTCGACCCTGACGCCTGTGCATCAGGCGGTCTTCGGGCGGGGGCGGGCGGCGCGTTTCCGCGCCGATCTGGTCGCGGAGACGGTCGACCACGAGAACGACTTCCGTCGCTGGACCTATCAGCGGGCCGGACGTTTCAATCGCGACAGGCTGGCCGCCGCGGTGGGCGCCCTGCCGCGCGAATTGCTGCGGCTGAAGGGAATTTGCCGGGTCGACGGCGACGGCCGCGCGCAGGTGTTCCAACTGGTGTCGCGCAACTGGTCGCTGACGCCGGCCGAGGATGGTCCGGCGACCGCGTCGGAGACGATCACGCTCGCCGGCGTGGGGACCGCGGATCTGCCATCGGATCAGGAGCTCGACGCGATCCTCGACCATGCCCTGTCTACCGCAGCGTGACGCAATGACATCAGAGCCCATTGGACCACCACGCCAGTTTCTCATCATCCACCCGGTCGTGAATCAGGAAGCGGGATAGCCATGTTGATCAGACGACATTTTGTGCTCGGAGCTCTCGGTCTCGTCGCGGCCACGGCCGCATCCCCCGCGGCGCAGGCGCAGTCATCCGGCGGCAACACCTTGGTGGTCGCGACCACGCAGGTGCCGCGGCATTTCAACGGCGCCGTGCAGTCGGGCATGGCGACGGCCATGCCGACCGCCCAGATCTTCGCGAGCCCGCTGCGCTATGACGACAAGTGGAATCCGCAACCTTATCTGGCGCAGTCCTGGGAGGTCGCGGCTGACGGGCTTTCAGTCACGCTTCACTTGGTGAAGGACGCCGTCTTCCACGACGGCCACCCCGTGACGTCCGAGGACGTCGCATTTTCGATCATGGCCATCAAGGCCAACCATCCGTTCCAGACGATGCTGGCGGCGGTCGACAAGGTCGAGACGCCTGATCCCGCGACCGCCATCCTCCGTCTGAAAAACCCGAGCCCGTCGCTGCTCCTGGCGATGTCGCCGGCGCTGATGCCGATCCTTCCCAAGCACATCTATGGCGACGGCCAGGACCTCAAGACGCATCCGGCCAATCTGAAGCCGATCGGGTCCGGCCCGTTCAAGCTGACCGAGTACAAGCAGGGCGAATACTACACGCTGGAGAAATTCGACAAGTTCTTCATCCCTGGCCGGCCCAAGCTCGACAAGATCGTGGTCAGGCTGGTGTCGGATCAGAATGCGGCCGTCGTCTCGCTGGAACGCGGCGATTTCAACGCGTTTCCCTTCATCGCAGGCGCGCGCGACATCGATCGTCTGCAAAAGTCGCCGAACCTTGTCGTGACCGACAAGGGCATGGCGGGCGTCGGCCCGCTCAACTGGCTTGCCTTCAATACCAAAAAGAAGCCGCTCGATGATGTCCGCGTGCGCCAGGCCATCGCCTATGCGGCCAATCGCGACTTCATCGTCTCCAAGCTGATGGGCGGCAAGGCCACGCCGTCGCTGGGGCCAATCGCACCGGATTCGCCGCTCGCCGAAGCCGCCGTCGAGCCCTACAAGGTCGACTACGCCAAATCGGCCGCGCTGCTGGATGCTGCCGGCTACGCCAAGGGGGCGGACGGCTCGCGCTTCTCGCTGACCGTCGACTACATTCCGGGCGGCGACGAGCAACAGCGCAACGTCGCCGAGTACCTGCGCTCGCAGCTCAAGCGGGTCGGCATCAATCTCGAGGTGCGCGCCGCGCCGGATTTCCCGACCTGGGCGCAGCGCGTCTCGAACTTCGATTTCGACCTCACCATGGACACCGTCTACAACTGGGGTGACCCGGTGATCGGCGTCAACCGCACCTATCTGACGTCGAACATCCGCAAGGGCGTCATCTGGTCGAACACGCAGCAATACTCCAATCCCAAGGTGGACGAGCTGTTGCAGGCGGCGGCGGTCGAAACCTCGCCCGAGAAGCGCAAGGCGCTGTACTCGGAGTTCCAGAAGATCGTCGTCTCGGATGTGCCGATCTACTTCATCAACGTCAGCCCGTACTACAATGCCTTCGCCAAGGGGCTCGGCAATCTCCCGAACTCGATCTGGGGCATGATGTCGCCGCTCGACGAGCTCTACTGGGAAACGCCGCCGAAGACCTGAGGCGGAGCTATCCCCGGTTTCGTGAGAGCCACGAGGAGACTTGCTGCACCATGGCATTCGCCACCCATCTGGCCCGGCAGATCATCAATGCTGTCGCGCTGCTGATCGCCGTGCTGGTGCTCAACTTCTGCCTGATCCATCTTGCTCCCGGCGATCCCGTCCAGGTGATCGCCGGCGAGATGGGCGGCGCATCGGCGGAGGTCGTCGCGGCACTGCGGGCCAAATACGGCCTCGACCAGAGCCTGTTGCAGCAGCTGTCCATCTATCTCGCGAACGTCGCCGTCGGCGATTTCGGCTACTCCTACTACTTCAACCAGCCCGTGCTCGGCCTGATCCTGCAGCGGCTGCCGGCGACGCTCTATCTGACCCTGTGCGCCCTTTCCGGTGCGCTCGCGATCGGCACATTGCTCGGGGTGGTCAGCGCGCGGCGGCCGAACGGCCCCTTCAGCCACGCCGTCACCGTGGTCTCGCTGGCGGGCTATGCCGCGCCGATCTTCTGGACCGGGCTGATGTTGCTGCTGCTGTTCGGCTCGGTATGGCCGATCCTCCCCGTGGTCGGAATGACCGACGTGGTGAATCCCAAGCAGGGCTTCGCCTACGCGCTCGATGTCGGCCGCCATCTGGTGTTGCCTTCGCTGACGCTCGCGCTCGTGTTCATCGCGCAATACAGCCGGCTGGCGCGGGTGAACATGATCGAGGCGCTGTCGGCCGACTATGTCAGAACCGCCCGTGCCAAGGGGCTCCCGGAATGGCTGGTCGTCGGCAAACACGCGTTGCGCAATACGCTGATCCCGATTGTCACCGTCGCCGGCCATCAGTTCGGCAATCTGTTCGCCGGCGCCGTGCTGGTCGAGACCGTGTTCAGCTGGCCCGGCATGGGCCGGCTGGTGTTCGATTCCATCCTGCGTCGCGACTATCCGACCCTGATGGCGGTGCTGTTCTTCTCTGCGCTGATGGTGATGACCGCCAACATTCTGACTGACGTGGTCTACCGCCTCGTTGACCCGCGAATTCGGACAGGACGGCGATGACGGTGATCGAGAGCACCTCGCAGGTGTCGACGTCGCCGGCCGATCTGCCCGCGCGAACCGCCGCGTCGCCGGGCCGCCTGGCGCTGCGGCAGTTCATGAAGAGCCCGTCGGGCGTCGCCGGCGCCTGCATGCTGATCCTGATCATTCTGGTGGCCGTGGTCGGGCCATCGCTGTATCCGGTCGATCCGCTCGATCTCGTCGGCGCCCCGTTCATGCCGCCGGATGCTGATGCCTGGTTTGGCACCGACTATCTCGGACGCGACGTCCTGGCCGGCCTCATCCATGGTGGGCGCGCGACGCTCGCCGTCGGCGCCGTCGCGGCGCTCATCACGATCGCAATCGGACTCGTGATCGGCGCGGTCGGCGGCTTTTTCGGCGGCGCCATCGATGCCACCATGGTCAAGATCACCGAGTTCTTCCAGATCCTGCCGCCATTGCTGTTCGCGATGGTGCTGGTAACACTGTTCGGGCCGAAGCTGACCACGATCACGCTTGCGATCGGCGGCGTGAGCTGGACCTCTGTGGCGCGGCTGACGCGGGCGGAATTCATGCGGCTGCGCGATCTCGATTTTGTCAAGGCGTCGCGCGCGGCGGGCGCCTCCAACGCGAACTTGATCCTGCGCGTGCTGCTGCCCAATGCGCTGCCCGCGGTGATCGTGTCGGCGACGCTGGCGATCGGTGTCGCGATCCTGTTCGAGGGCGGGCTGAGCTTCCTGGGTCTGGGCGACCCGAACGTCATGAGCTGGGGACTGATGCTGGGCCAGAACCGCAACTACATTCTCGATGCCTGGTGGGCGGTGATGTTCCCGGGAGCGGCGATCTTCCTTGCGGTGCTCGCGATCAGCCTGGTCGGCGACGGTCTCAACGACGCGATCAATCCGCGTCTGCGGCGGAGGTCGTGATGAGTGCGCTGCTCGAAGTGGATGATCTCAACGTCAGCATGCGCAACGGGGCCGGCCGCCTCGTCCCGGTGATCGAGAACCTGTCGTTCACGATCGCACCGGGGCGGACCCTGGCGCTGGTCGGTGAATCCGGCTGCGGCAAGAGCATGACGGCGCTGGCCCTGATGCGGCTGCTGCCGGAGGATTTCGTCGTTACCTCGGGCCGCATCGTGCTGGAGGGCAGGGACGTGCTGGCCTTGCCGCCGAAGGAGATGCGGGGCTTGCGCGGCAGCGCCATGTCGATGATCTTCCAGGAGCCGATGACGGCGCTCAATCCGCTGTTCACCGTGGGTGATCAGATCGGAGAGGTGCTGCGCTGGCACCAGGGGCTCGATCGCGCGGCGGCGCGCTCGCGCGCCATCGAGCTGCTCCGCGCCGTGCAGATTCCGGCGGCCGGGCAGCGGATCGATGCCTATCCTCACCAGCTCTCGGGAGGCATGCGCCAGCGCGTGATGATCGCAATGGCGCTGGCCGGGCGGCCGAAGCTCTTGATCGCCGATGAGCCGACCACCGCGCTCGACGTCACCGTGCAGGCGCAGATCTTCGACCTGCTGGCCGAGCTGCAACGCAGCACCGGCACGGCGATCCTGCTGATCACCCACGATCTCGGCGCGGTCGCAGAGCTCGCGGACGAGATGCTGGTGCTCTATGCCGGACGCTGCATCGAGGCGGGGGCCGCGGACGCGATCGCGACAACGCCGCGTCATCCCTATACGCGGGGTCTGCTGAACTGTGTTCCGCACCTCGCCCTTGGCGAGCCGCCGCGGCCCTGGGTCGATCTCGGCGAGATCCCCGGCATGGTGCCGCCACTCGGCGCGCGCGGTGCCGATTGCGCCTTTCTCGCAAGATGCGCGCAGGCCCGCGACATCTGCCGTGCGAAGCTGCAGCCTGCGCTCGAGCCGATTGCCCCGGGGCACGCCGTGTCGTGTTGGCGCAGGACGGAGATCGCGGCATGAGCATGGCGGAAGCCATCCGCGGGACAGGCGCCCAAGAGGTGCTGCTCGACGTCAACGACCTCGTCGTGCATTTTCCGGCCGGCCGCCGCCATGGCAAGCCGTCCTTCGTGCACGCGGTCGACGGCGTCAGCTTTCGCGTTCGCCGCGGCACCACCTTCGGCATCGTCGGCGAGAGCGGCTCGGGCAAGTCGACCATCGCGCAGGCCGTGATGCGGCTGGTGCCGGCGACATCCGGCCAGATCGTGTTCGGCAACCGCGACATTGCGGGCCTCACCGGCCAGCCGCTGCGCGAGGTGCGGCGGCATCTGCAGATCGTGTTCCAGGACCCGTTCTCGGCGCTCAATCCGCGCCGCCGCGCGGGCGATCAGATCCGCGAGCCCCTCGACCTGCTCGGAATCGGGACGCGCAGCAAGCGCGACGAGCGGGTGCGCAGGCTGCTGGCCGAGGTTGGATTGCCGCCGCAAGCCGCCGACCTGTTTCCGCATCAGTTTTCCGGCGGCCAGCGCCAGCGTTTGTGCATCGCTCGGGCGATGGCGCCAGAGCCCGACCTGATCGTCTGCGACGAGGCGGTGTCCGCGCTCGACGTGGCGATCCAGGCGCAGATCCTCAATCTGTTGAAGCGGCTGCAGCGCGAGCGTGATCTCACTTACATCTTCATCTCGCACGATCTCGGCGTGATCCAGAAATTCTGCGATGAGGTCGCGGTGATGTATCTCGGCAAGATCGTCGAGCAGGCGCCGGCGGCCGACATCTTCGCCGCGCCCCGTCATCCCTATACGTGGTCGCTGATTGCGGCCGCCGCGCCGCCCGGCCCGATGCGTGAGGACCTGAAGCGCCGCTATCTCGTCAAGGGCGATCCGCCGAGCCCGGTCGATCCGCCGCCCGGCTGCCGTTTCGCGCAGCGCTGCCCGATGGCGATCGACGAATGCTCGCAGCGTCTCCCCGTTCTGGATGCGATCGGATCACATCATTACGTTGCGTGCCACCGTGCTGCCGAGCTGCCCTGAGACAAGCGGGCCGTGCAATCGCGCGATATCAGCTCGGCGCACGCGAGCCTGCTCGGCTCCAGCTGGAGTATGAGGTCGACTGATCGCAGAGCTCGGGCCCAGGTCGCCGCGAGACAGCCCAGTCATGCCTGCTGTTTGAAACGTGGAGAAGGGCCCAGACTATTCCGCGCTGGCGTTGCCATGTGTCCTTTTCCAGGAGCCCTTCGACGAAAGCCCGTTCGTGGACATGCATCGGACGTCCGCGCCGTCGTGCAACACGAACCGGACTATGCACCCGCTGGAAAGACATGGATGTTGGCCAGTCAATCAACCGATTGGTTGAGACCCGGATTCGTCGGCTCAGGGGGCCGGCGCGAAGTGATCGGCGTGGTCCGGAAATTGCTTGACTAAGTGTGGTGCCTGTCTCAGCGTCATCAGCGCGAGGACACGGCAGATGTCCCGAATGGAGTGAAATCGAGGAGGGGAGGCCATGCTGATGCTTTTGGGCCGCTCGGACGCGGCAACCAGCGAAGCCGTGCACTTCGCCCAGTCCATATTGGACGGATCGGCGACAGCATTTTATGAGATCGACGGAGGGTACAATCTCCAGCGCTTCCTGTTGTCGGGCATTCCGGAGCCGTTTCACCGGCAGTATGTCGAGGGCATGAGCGAGTTCGATCCGCAGCATCCGCGTCACGCGGGAGCTCTTGCGGTCGCGCGGCTGAGCAGGACGATGTCTGGCAAACAGCCCGACGAGATGGCGCCCTACCGCGCCTTCGTCGATCAGTGCGGGATCGTCGATATGGTCGACTTCTTCTTCCGGCGTGATGACCAGATCGTCGCCGGCATGAGTGTCGCCTGGAACAAGGATGCACGGATTCCTGAGGGGGCTGAGGCCATCGCCCAGAAGATTCATCAGTATCTTCAATTCAACCTTGTCGGCCGGCCAGCCGGGTCCGAGGACGGGCAACGCTACGGTCTGACCAGCCGCGAGATGGATGTGGTGCGGCTCCTGTGCTGCGGCCGCACCAATCGCGAGATCGGCGAATGTCTGAAGATCGGCCAGGCGACGGTGAAGACGCACCTGATCCACATCTTCGAGAAGCTCGGCGCGGAAACGCGATCCGCCGTCGTGGCGCTGATGGCGCGGCCGAACTAGCGCGCGGCCGCTCTCGCTCAGGTGCTTGCGAGGCCGTGGTCGATGGCGGCGGCGATTGTTCTCGCATCGTCGGCGGTGATGATCAGAGGCGGCGACAGGATGATGTTGCTGCCGGAGACGCGCACCATCACGCCGGCCTCGTAGATCGCATCGGCGATCCTGCCGACAGTCTTCTTGTCGAGCGCCTTCTTCGTGGCGCGATCCGCCACCAGCTCCAGCGCGGCCATCAATCCCTTGCCGCGGACATCTCCCACGATGTCATGCTTCTGCTTCAGCGCGGCGAGCGCGTCGTTGAGGACGATGCCCGAGGCTGCGGCCTTTGCATCGAGTTGCAGCCGCTTGGTTTCAGCCAGCGCGGCAATGCCGGCGGCGCAACCCACCGGGTGACCCGAATAGGTGTAGCCGTGGCCGATCGAGCCGAAGCTGGTCTCGTCGCTCTCGAACGCCTCTGCCATCTTGTCGCCGATCATGGTTGCCCCCAGCGGGAAATAGCCTGACGTGACCGCCTTCGCGATCGTCATCATGTCCGGCTTGACGTTCCAGAGCCGTGCGCCGGACCAGGCGCCGGTGCGGCCGAATCCGGTGACGACCTCGTCCGAGATCAGCAGGATGCCGGTGCGGTCGCAGATCTCGCGCACGAGTCCCATGAAGCTGTCATGCGGCACGATCACGCCGCCGGCGCCCAGCACGGGCTCCATGATGAAGGCGGCGATGGTATCCGCGCCCTGGAATTCGATCTCATCGACCAGCGCATTGGCACAGAGCTGCGCGAGCTTGGCCGCATCGGTCTCGTTGAACGGATTGCGATAGGTCCAGGGCGAGGGGATGTGGTGGGCGCCCGGCAGCAGCGGCTCGTAGTTGCGGCGGAAATTGGCGTTGCCGTTGACCGACGCGCCGCCGAAATGCGTGCCATGGTAGCCCTTTTTGAGCGACAGGAACTTGGTGCGGTCGCGCTGACCCTTGATCTTCCAGTACTGCCGCGCAAGCCGCAGCGCCGTCTCGACGGAGTCGGAGCCGCCCGAGGTGAAGAACGCCCGGGTCATGCCTTCGGGCTTGAACCATTCGGTCAGCTCGTAGGCAAGCTCGATCGCCGGGCCTGTCGACACGCCGCGGAAGCCGGAATAATACGGCAGCTCGCTGAGCTGATCGGCAATCGCCTGCTTGATCGGGTCGCAGCTATAGCCCAGCGTCACGTTCCAGAGGCCGCCGACCGCGTCGAGCACCGACTTGCCATGGATATCGGTGACGTGGACGCCCTCGCCCTTGGCGATGATGCGCGGCGGATGGTCCCGCATCTCCTTCGGATGCGCCATCGGGTGCCAGATGCGCCGGGCGTTGTTCTCGATGAGAAAGTTGATGTCGCGCATGGAGTGCTCCGATGGTGGTCAGTCGAAAACGAGGCCAAGCATCTGCAAGGCCTGACTATACGATTTTTCGGGGTGCCGGACATCGAACCAGACGGTCGACAAGCCGCAGGCGACCGCGCCGTCGATGTTGCGCTGCTGGTCGTCGACGAAGACGCAGGCTTGCGGCGCGAGCCGCAGAGCGTCGCACGTCGCCAGGTAGGCGCGGCGATCAGGCTTCAGGATCCCCGTGTGCGTGGCATCGATGATGACGTCGAAATGCGCGAGCAGCGGCAGCCGGTGCCGAAAGTCCTCACCATAGAAGAGGTCGAGCTCGTTGGAGAGAATGGCAAGCTTGCAGCCGGCGCGGCTCGCAATGCGAATGGCGCGCTCGGCTTCGGGACGGATGACCAGCGCCGGATCGGCGCCGCGCGCGCGGCGCACGAAGGTCTGCATGTCGCGCCAGTCCTCGCCGACGAGCCTGCCGACCTCGCGGCTTCGGGCCGCCCAATAGTCGCGCTCGGACAACTCGCCACGTTGCATGGCCGACCAGAGCGGATCGCTGTCCTCAGCAAACGGGCCGCGCCAAGTCAGCGTGCCCGCGGCAAGGCCGAGCACGGCCTCCGTTGCGTCGTGGGTTTCGAACAGGGTCTTTGAGATCACCCCGCCGAAATCCAGAACCAATGCACGTGACGAGGCGGCGGTCATCGCTGCTCCGCGTGGGGCACGCCGGCCGGGATGATGCCGCCGGCAACCCAGCGATCGAAGATCGCGAGCACCTTTGCAGCGAAGCCCTTGTCGTTGATGTGGTCCTCGATCTCATGCAGCTCGACCGGCGGATGCAGGGCGCCGCGCATTTCCGTGACGAAGGCGTCGAGGCCCTCCGGATCATGCAGCGGCTCGCCGTCCTGATCCCATTGCTGGATCCCGCCGGCCGGGAGCACAAACGCAACTGGCGCATTCATCGCAGAGAGCTTGGCCGCGATCGCGCGCGCGATCCGGCGCCGGTCGGCGGGACGCGACGTCGCGGAAGCGAGCAGACGATTATGCGCGTGGAACGGGCGGTCGGCGAGCTCGGTCGGCACCGGCAGCCAGGCGGGGAAGTCCACCATGTCGATGGCGCCGGGCGCCACGATCTGCGGAATGCCGTTGCGGCCCGCATTCGTCAGCCGATCGGAGCCGGAATTCACCACCGAGCCCATCAGCTGATTGGCGACCTCCTGCAGGCTGAGATCGAGCACCGCGGCAAATCCGCGATGCGCAGCGATCGACTCCATCGCGCGGCCACCCATGCCGGTGGTATGAAAAACCACGACCTCGTAGCCGCGCGCCTCGAGCTGAGGCTTCAGATCGACCATGTAGCTCAGGCAGCTCTTGCCGAGCGACGTCAGCGCCACGATCGGCCGGTCGGGCCGCGGCCTGATCGCGCTGCGGGCTGCGCCGACGATCGCACCGCAGCCTTGCGACAGCACCGCGGTGCAGGTGCCGTTGAGGCCATAGAGCCCGCCCGCCCACAGGATCATCATCAGATCGGCCGCGATGCGTTCCGGCGGGATCAGATGCGAGAACGCGATCGTCGAGACGATCAGCTTGGGAAAGCCGAGCGGCAGCGCAAGTGCGACGTCGAGCGCCAGGTCGGTGCCCATGGTGCCGCCGATCGCGATCATGGCGTCGATCTCACCTTGGTCGCATAACCGTCGTGTCAGGCGCGCCGCGCCGCGTGCCATCAGGGTCATCGACGAGTTCTCGTCGCCGCTGGCGATCACCGCTTCGATCGTCGTGTCGGCAGCGGCAGCCACGGCATGCTTGTCGTGCGCTGCCGCGTAGGGAGGATCGCCGAGCACGCTGATGTCCATCATGACGGCCTCGCCGCCGGCGCCGCCGATGCAGCGCTGCATGAACAGGAGCTCGTCGGCCTTGGTATCGCCGGTGCCGATCAGCAGGATGCGCGGAGGTGATCTGTTGGTCATGGTCTTGGAATGTCGTCTCGAATGCGAGGAGGGCGGCAATCTGTCGTCGTGAGCAGCCGAGTGGTGCCCGCAACCTATGAAGTTGTTGCAATGCATGACATCCACCTATCGGTGGATTGCGAGAAAAGGCTCATCCGGCTGAATGAGGTACGATCGGACTCGGCAGCGTGGCGATCGATCAGCCGGTTCTTTACAGGGCTCCTTCATGTTACAATCCGAAATCGACGCGTTGCGTGGAGCGGCTGTCTCTGCGCAACGGCTCTTCATCGCCGGTGCCGTTGCCGAGAGTTCGGCCGGCAGTCGTTTGGACGTGATCTCCCCGATCGATGGCAGGCGGCTGACGACGATTGCTGACGGCAGCGCCGAAGATATCGATCGCGCGGTGCTGGCCGCGCGACGAGTCTATGACAGCGGAGCATGGTCGCGCGCGGCGCCCGCGGAGCGCAAGACGGTGCTGCTGCGATTCGCCGATCTCGTCGAGCGCCATGCGCTCGAGCTCGCGGTGCTCGGCGTGCGCGACAACGGCACCGAGATCGGCATGGCCTACAAGGCGGAGCCGCTGTCGGCAGCAGGCTCCATCCGCTACTACGCGGAGGCCATGGACAAAGTCTATGGCGAGATCGCGCCCACCAGCCGCGATGTGCTCGGCTTGATCCATCGCGAGCCGCTCGGCGTGATCGGCGTGATCGTTCCATGGAACTTTCCGTTGATGATCGGCGCCTGGAAAATCGCGCCCGCGCTTGCCGCCGGAAACTCCGTGGTGGTGAAGCCGCCAGAGACCGCGTCGCTGACGCTGCTGCGCCTGGCGGAGCTGGCGAGCGAAGCCGGTTTGCCCGAAGGCGTGCTGAACGTCGTCACCGGGCGCGGCGCCACCGCCGGCGAGGCGCTGGCCCTGCACATGGATGTCGACGTTCTGGCGTTCACGGGGTCGGGAGCAGTCGGGCGACGGCTGCTGGAGTATTCGGCGCGCTCAAATCTGAAGCGAGTCTATCTTGAGCTCGGCGGCAAGTCGCCGAACGTGGTCTTCAACGATGTCGTGGACATCAAGCAGGCCGCCAAGGTGTCGGCGAACGGCGTCTTCCGCAACTCCGGTCAGGTTTGCGTGGCCGGCTCGCGGCTGCTGGTACAGTCCAGAATCTATGACCGGTTCTTGAGCGAGCTGCTCGCGGTCACAGCCAAGCTCAGGGTCGGCGATCCCCTCGATCTCAGCTCCGATATCGGCGCCGTCAACAGCGATGCTCAATTGCGCAAGAATCTCGACGTCGTACGGCAGGCGGAGGAGGAGGGGGGAGAGCGGCTGTGTGGGGGTGAGCGGCTGCATGAGACCGGCGGCGGCTACTACATGGCTCCGACAATCTTCGCCGGTGTGAGCCCCGGCATGCAGCTGTGGCGCGAAGAGGTGTTCGGCCCTGTGCTTGCGGTGACGCGGTTCGAGGATGAGGACGATGCGGTGCGGCTCGCCAATGCGAGCGTCTACGGACTGGCCGCCGCGGTCTGGACCGGATCGCTCCGGACAGCGCATCGGATGGTGCGCGCGATCAATGCCGGCGTGGTGCATGTCAATACCTATGGCGGCACTGATCTGACGGTGCCGCTCGGAGGTTTCAGGCAGTCCGGCTTCGGCCGCGACAAGTCGCTGCACGCGCTCGACGAATACACCGATCGGAAAACCGCCTGGATTGCGCTATGACGCCGCCAGCACATCCGGCGCTCGACCGGCTGATCGACGCGGAGCAGGCGCGCTTCCTGCGCGAACATCCGCGCTCGGCGGCCGCGTGGCGGGAGGGGCAGCGACACTTCCTGTATGGCGGCCCGTCGCACTGGATGCGTCGCTGGGCGGGCGGCTTTCCGGTCTATGTCGATGCGGCGTCCGGTGCCCATGTCAGGGATATCGACGGTCGCGATTATGTCGACTTCTGCCTTGGCGATACGGGCGCGATGTGTGGCCACGCGCCCGAGGCCGTGACGCGAGCGGTTACGCGGCAGATCGCGCGCGGCGCCACGATGATGCTGCCGACCGAGGACAGTCTTTGGGTCGGCGCCGAGCTGTCGCGCCGCTTCGGTCCCCGCTATTGGACCCTGACGACCTCGGCAACCGATGCCAACCGCGCGGCCATTCGGATAGCACGCATGATCACCGGTCGTGCCAAGGTCCTGGTGTTCTCCGGCTGCTATCATGGCGGGGTCGACGAGGCGCATGTCGAACTTCGCGACGGGCGGGTCGGGCTGCGCAACATGATTCACCCAAATGCAGTCGCCTATGACGCCGTGGCGAAGGTGGTCGAATTCAACGACGTTGCGGCGATGGAGATGGCGCTTGCGGAAGGCGATGTCGCCTGCGTGCTCACCGAGCCCGTGATGACGAATTTCGGCATGATCCCGGTCGCCGACGGGTTCCACCGCGCCCTGCGCGAGGCGACGCGGCGCGCCGGCACCGTGTTGATCATCGACGAGACGCATACGTTGTCGTGCGGGCCGGGCGGCTACACCGCGCTTCACGGGCTTGCGCCGGACATCCTCGTCGCCGGCAAGGCAATCGCCGGCGGCATTCCGGCCGGTGTTCTCGGTCTCGATGAGGCCGTTGCCGAGCAGCTGTGGCACATCGTGCCACAGGTCAATCCGCGGCAGCGACAATCGGCGCACCTTGGGTTCGGCGGCACGCTGGCTGGCGGCGCGTTGGCGGTGGCCGCGATGCGTGCCGTCCTGGAGGACGTGCTGACGGCCCCAGCCTATGCACGCATGATTGGACATGCCGAATGCCTCGCCGCGCGGGTCGGAGACTTGATCTCCCGCAACGCTTTGCCCTGGCACGTGACCCAGATCGGCGCCCGCATCGAGATCATGTTCATGCCTGATGCGCCGCGCAATGGAGCCGACGTGATCGCGGCACGACAGCCGGATCTCGAGACGTTGATGCACGCCTACTACATGAACGAGGGCATCCTGATCACGCCGTTTCACGGAATGCTGCTGACCTGCCCTGCAACATCGTCCGCCGATGTGGACACGCATGGCGAGATTTTCGAGCGCTTCGTCGGGCTGGTCCGAGATGCAGGAGTGATCTGATCGTGGCGTCGCCGTTCGACCTGACGGAGCGCGTTGCTCTGGTGACCGGCGGCGGCCGGGGTATCGGCGCTGCGATCGTGACGCGGCTGGCGGAGGCGGGAGCTCACGTCGTGATCGCCAATCGCTCGCGTAATGTGGCCGAATCGCTCGCGGCCGATTTGGGCGGACGGCATCTCGCGGCGAGCGTCGCGGGGTTCGATAAACTCGATCGTGGCGGTCTGCACGAGCTCGTGAGTGACGTGGCTGGCCGTTTCGGCCGGCTCGACATTCTGGTGCACAACGCAGGCGGCTGTCCCTGGGCCGGCATCGAGGAGCTCGACGAAGACAAGCTCGATCAGGCCATGTCGATCAACCTCACCGCGGCCATCTGGCTCATCCAAGCGGCCGTGCCGTTCATGCGCACGCAGCAATATGGGCGAATTTTGGTGACTTCGTCGATTTCGGCCCGGCTGGCGATGGGGGGAGGCGCGCACTACTCGGCCGCAAAGGCAGCGATAAACGCATTCATCCGAGGCACGGCCTTCGAATTGGCGCGCGACGGGATCACGGCAAACGCCGTGGAGCCGGGGTTCATCGCCAAGCCCGGGCGAGGGACCTTTAGCACTCCCGAAAATCTGTCCCGGGTCGCTCGCCATATTCCGATGGGACGGATCGGGACTGCCGACGACGT
Source organism: Bradyrhizobium sp. HKCCYLRH2060 (assembly GCF_051168135.1). Classification (NCBI taxonomy): domain Bacteria; kingdom Pseudomonadati; phylum Pseudomonadota; class Alphaproteobacteria; order Hyphomicrobiales; family Nitrobacteraceae; genus Bradyrhizobium; species Bradyrhizobium sp. HKCCYLRH2060. The sequence goes on along the minus strand of NZ_JBNPUK010000024.1, from coordinate 54,786 downwards.
TGCCTACGCGATGCTTTATCTCGCCTCCGAGCAGGCCCGCTACGTCACCGGGCAGACCATTGTGGTCGACGGGGGAGCGACGCTTCCCGAGACGGGCTTTGCAGTCGAACGACAATGGGGCTGATGCGCGAGCCGTTGGCGCCGCAGTAGCCGCGCGCCGCGGCGATTACTCATCAACAAATGAAGGCCAGTCGTGACACCGATCGACGCGAACGGGTCGCCGGGAGCGGCCCGTGGTCGTGTGCGGGGCGGCCGTCCGTCCGGCAGGTACGGGACTCGCTGCGTCATCAACCAAACGGCTGATTGTGACAGGCGGACGCGCGGAACAAGCTCAGGGCGCAATCGGGATCGGGGAATGAGCGAGATCAAGACTAGCGCCGACATGCTGTTCCGAAACGGGCGGATCTACACTGTCGATCCCGGCCGTCCCTGGGCAAGCTGCGCGGCGGTGAAGGCAGGGCGCTTCGTCGCCGTCGGCGAGGAATCCGACATCGAACCCTTCGTCGGCAGCGACACCGAGGTGGTGGATCTTGCGGGCCGTATGGCCATGCCGGGCATCGTCGACATCCACAACCACATCATGATGGGTGGTCAGGCCGATCTCTACGAGCTGCGCTTTTCGTCGAGCCATTCGATCAGCGAAATCGCGGGTGCCGTGAGGGGGGCGGCGGAGAAGGCGGCTCCCGGAAGCTGGATCGTCGGTGGACAGTTCGGCAACGACCTGTTGCAAAGGCTCAACACCGATGCCGCGGCAGCGGAGCTCAACGCTGCGAGCCTCGGCCACCCCGTGCTGCTGCGCGACGACAGCTATCACAATCGCTGGGCGAGCGCCGAGGCGTTACGGCTCGCAGGTGTCACCGAGGAGACGGAGAACCCCGTCGACGGCGAGATCGGCCGGGATCTCGACAGTGGCAGGCTGACCGGGCTGATGGTGGAAGCAGCCTCGGGCATCATCGAGCGCGCGCTCGCGAAGGTCGGCCATTACACCGCGGAGATGGACCGCGCTGCGGTCGCCCGTTCGATCGCCGTGCTGAACTCGTTCGGCGTTACCGGCTTCGTCGACGCCGCGAGCATGCAGCCGATCCTGGCCGCGCTGAAGGGGCTTGACGACCGCGGCGAGTTGTCGGCGTGGGCGGTCTGCGCCATGCCCATCGTGGAGCCCGGCTTCATGTTCGGCACCTCGGGCGAGGAACTGTTCGCGTTGCGCGATCAGTATCGCTCCGCCCACGTGAAGCCCGACTACGCCAAAATGTTTCTCGATGGCGTCCCCGGCGCCAAGACGGCCGCTTTTCACGAACCCTACGTGGCCGATCCCGTGCGCGGCTGCTGCTTTCGCGGCACCACCATGCTGACCGTGCCGGAGCTGATCCGCTGGCTCGGAAAATGCGAGAAGCTCGGCCTCGCGGCCAAGATCCACTGTGCCGGCGATGCCGCCGTCACGCAGGCGCTCGATGCAATCGAGGTGGTGCGCTCGTTCAACGGGCCGACGGCACTCATCCATCACGTCGCGCATGCGAGCTACATTGCGCCCGACGATATCCGGCGCTTCGCCGATCTCGGTGTCGCGGCCGACCTCTCGCCGATCATCTGGTTTCCGACGGTCTTCCTCGAGGCGCACAAGGCAGCGATGGGCGCGGAGCGGGCACAGCGGTTCTGGCCCAATCGCGATCTGAAGCTGGCCGGTGCGTTGATGGCCGGCGGCTCGGACTGGCCGGTCATCCCGAACCCGGATCCCTGGCACGGCATCGAAGGCATGGTGACGCGACGCAATCCAGCGGGCGACTTTCCCGGCCTGGCGCTCTGGCCCGAGCAGGCGCTCGACCTGGCAACAGTGATCGAGATCTACACCATCGATGCCGCGCGAGCCGCTGGCCTCGGCGGCTTCACCGGATCGATCGAGGTCGGCAAGTCTGCCGATTTGATCGTACTGAACCAGCCGCTCTTCGAGATCCCTGCTGATCAGCTCGCGGAAACGATTGTGCAGATGACCTTCTTCGAGGGGCGCAAAGTCTATGAGCGAAACCATGAGCAGTGACTCGCTCATTCCAATCACCGTTCTGACCGGCTTTCTCGGTAGCGGCAAGACCACTGTGCTGAACCATCTGTTGCGTCAGCCCGGCATGGACGGGGTGGTCGCGATCATCAACGAGTTCGGCGAGGTCGGCCTCGATCATCTCCTGGTCGAGACGAGCGAGGAGCGCTTCGCACTGCTCGACAATGGATGTGTCTGCTGCTCGGTCCGCGAGGATCTCGTCGCGCTGCTCGACGACCTGTCGTCGCGTCAAGCCAGAGGTGCGCTACCGCCGGTCCGGCGCATCCTGGTCGAAACCACCGGTCTTGCCGATCCGGTGCCGGTGCTGCACACGTTGATGACGGCGCCGAGCGTGGTCGCGCGCTATCGGATCGATGGTGTCGTGGTGACTGTCGACGCGGTCAACGCGATCTCCTCGTTCGAGAGGCACGAAGAAGCCGTCAAGCAGATCGCGATGGCCGACCGGATCTTGTTGACAAAATCCGATCTCGCCGAAGCTGGGACCCTCGCTGCGGTGGAGCAGTCGATCCGCTCCATCAATCCGACGGCCCCCGTCATCCGCGTGGCGCACGGAGCGATCGCGCCGGACGCCGTATTCGAGGCCGGCCTGTTCACGCCGCAGGTGCGATCGGAGCGGGTCGAAGCCTGGTTTGCAGCGGCCGCCGCGGCCCACGCGCAGCCGCATCCTGATCATCACGCGTACGGCAAGCGCATCTCTTCCTTCAGTCTGGTCGTGAACGAGCCGATCCGCTGGGCCGCCTTCTCGCGCTGGCTGGACTACGTCGTCGCGCTCAAGGGAGACGACCTGCTTCGGTTCAAGGCGCTGGTCAACGTCGAAGATCGGCCGCAAGGGCCCTTGGTGGTGCACGCGGTGCAGCATGTGCTGCATCCGCCGATCGCGCTGGAGTCATGGCCGTCGGACGACTGCAGCTCCCGCCTCGTGTTCATCGTCCGCGATATTGCCGCCCACGCCATCGAGCACACGCTCGCGCGTTTCGGCGAAATCAGTCGCGACAGCATTGCGCGGCCGGCTGCATGAGACCGGCGGCTTTCCATTAACGCTTGATTTGCAGGAGACATGTCGTGACGAAGATCGGTAGCGGGAAGGTCAGTCGGCGCAGCCTGCTCAAGGCCGCCGGAACGGCAGGATTGGCGGCGGCCAGCAATGTGCCGCTGGTGAATATTGCAGGAGCCGCGTCGAGTACCATCAAGATCGGCTGGTGCGGCTGCCTTTCGGGAGTACGCGCCCCCTTTGCCGAGCCGGATCCCTGGATCCACGAGCGGATGAAGGGTCTGGTGAAGGACGGTCTGAAGATCGGCGGCAAGAACTACGCCGTGGAGTTCGTGATCAAGGACGATCAGTCCGATCCCAACCGTGCGTCGGTGGTGGCCAGCGAGCTCGTACTGCGAGAGAAATGCGATCTCATCCTGGTCGAGGATGGCGATGCGGAGATCCCGATCGGCGAGCTGGCGGATGCGCGCGGCGTGCCGACGATTTCGACCATGCTGCCCTGGCAAGGCTGGATGTTTCCGCGCAAATCCACGCCCGATAAAGGCTTCCCCTACACGTTCCATTTCTTCTGGGGCGCCGACGACGTCGTGAAGAATTTCGTCGGCATGTGGCAGTCGGTCGAGACCAACAAGAAGGTCGGGACGCTCTACATCGACAATCCCGCAGGCACGGCGTTTTCCGATCAGAAGCTCGGCCTGCCGGCCGGCATCAGGCAGGCCGGCTTCCAGGAGGTCTCGACCGGCAGCTTCCAGATCGCAACCGATGACTTCTCCAATCAGGTGTCGACCTTCAAGAATGCCGGTGCGGACATCGTCTCGGGCTTTGCCTACGGCAATCATTGGGTCACGTTGTGGAACCAGGCCGCGCAGGCCGGCTTCAAACCGCAGATCTGCACCGTCGCGGCGGCTTTCCTGTTTCCAAGCGCGGTCAATGCGCTCGGCGACCGCGGCGACGGCATGTCGACGGAGGTGTGGTGGACGCCAGCCTATCCGTTCAGATCCTCGCTCACCGGCCAGAGTGCCGCCGAGCTTGCGGCCGAGTGGGAGAAGACGACCGGCAAGCAATGGACGCAGCCGATCGGCTATGCGCACGCGCTCTGGGAGGTCGGCTTCGCGGCGCTGCGCAACAGTGATCCCAAGGACAAGACTTCGCTGCGCGATGCCATCGCCGGGCTCGATCTCGAGACCGTCGTCGGCCCGGTCAAATTCAAGGGTAGCCCGATTAAGAACGTCGCGGTGACCTCGCTGTCGGGCGGGCAATGGCGCAAGACCAAGAGCGGCAAGTCGCCCTACGAGCTCCTGATCGTGCACAATGGCACCGCGCCGTTCATCCCGAAGCAGGCCGATCTCGCACTGCTGTCGAAGCTCGCCTGAGGGATGGCCGCGTGCTGCGCGTAAAGAATCTCTGCAAGAATTTCGGGGTCATCCGGGTTGCGGATGACCTCGACTTCGAGCTCGCTCGCGGCGAGTGCCTCGGCGTGATCGGTCCGAACGGCGCCGGCAAGAGCTCGATTCTGAACCTGATCGTCGGACTGATCAAGCCGGATGCCGGCACGATCATGCTCGATGGCCGCGATATCACCGCCGAGCCGCCGCATCGCCGGGCCCGGCTCGGCATCGGCCGCGCCTTCCAGATTCCGCAGCCATTCCCCCATCTGTCCGTCTATGAAAACGTGCTGGTCGCCGCAACCTATGGCGGCCGCCTGCACGGCGCCGCGGCCACCGACTGGGCCATGGAGGTGCTTGGCCGCACCTCGCTCGCCGGCAAAGCGGATCGCGTCGCCGGCGCCTTGCCGCTGATCGACCGCAAGCGGCTCGAATTCGCCAAGGCGCTCGCCTCCAGGCCGCGCCTGATCCTGCTCGACGAGATCGCTGCCGGACTGACCGAGCCGGAGGTCGAGCGGCTGATCGACATCATCGCGGGCGTGAAGGCCGATCACGCCATGATCTGGATCGAGCACATTCCGCACGCCCTGCGCGCCGTCGCCGATCGCATCCTCGTGCTGAATTTCGGTCGCAAGGTGCTGGATGGACCGCCTGCGGAGGTGATGGAGAGCCGGACGGTCAAGGAAATCTACATGGGGCTCACGGCCGATGACATTGCTTGAGGTGGCGGGCCTCGACGTCTTTCACGCCGATCTGCAGGCGGTGTTTGGTCTCGACTTTACGGTCGCCGAGCGCGAAGCCGTGGCGCTGGTCGGCGCCAATGGCGCTGGCAAGACCACCTTTCTGCGTGCGCTGGTCGGACTGATCGACAGCAAGCGCGGCAGCGTCCGGTTCGCCGGCGGCGACATCGTGAACATGCCGGCCGAGCGCATCGCGCGGCTCGGCCTCGGCATGGTGCCCGAGGGGCGCATGCTGTTCGATACGCTGACCATCGAGGAAAACCTCCTGATGGGGCAGGTGAGCAGGCGGCCGGGGTCGTGGACCCTGCGGCGCGTGTACGACCTGTTTCCGGCGTTGCAGGAGCGGCGCAACCACATGCCGCAGCAGCTCTCCGGCGGGCAGCAGCAGATGGTCGCGATCGGCCGCGCGCTGATGTGCAATCCGCGCCTGCTGCTGTGCGACGAGATTTCTCTCGGCCTGGCGCCGGTCATGGTGGAGCAGATCTACGGCGCGTTCGCCGACATTCGCAGCGAAGGGACGGCGCTGGTGCTCGTCGAGCAGGACGTCAAGCGCGCCGCGAGTGCGAGCGACCGCATCTACTGCCTGCTCAAGGGACGCGTGTCGCTGTCGGCGAGCGCAGGCGAGGTCGGTCTCGCCGAGCTGACGCAAGCCTATTTCGGAATGTAAGCGAGGGGACATGGCCTGGTTGGAGACGCTGGTGAACGGGGCGCTGCTGGGCGGGCTATACGGCCTGCTCGGCATCGGGCTTGCGCTCGTTTTTGGCGTGATGCGGCTGGTCAACATTGCCCATGGCGAGTTCATGGTGCTGGCGGCCTATCTCGCCGTGATGCTCGTCGGCCTGTTTCCGCAGGTGCATCCGCTGTTCGTGCTGATCCCGGTTGTGGTCGCGGCGTTCGGCGTCGGCTATCTCTATCAGGCAGCTATCATGAACCGGGTGGCCCGCGCGCCGGACCCGCTGGCGCCGCTCTTGCTGACCTTCGGGGTTTCGATCGTGCTGCGCAACCTGATGGTCGAGATCTTCGGCGCCGACGTCAGGGGATTGCAGCTCGGCGAGCTCTCCCGCGCGAGCATCAGTCTGTTCGGGCTGACCATCGGCGTCATGCCGTTGCTGACGCTCGGCGTGGCCGTGTTGTTGTTCCTGCTGCTGCAATGGGCGCTCAAGCGCACGGTGTTCGGCCGCATCGTGCGGGCCACCGCGGACCGGCGCGACATCGTCCGCCTGTTCGGCGTCAGGCCGGACATGGTCTACAACTACGTCATGGGCCTGTCGCTGGCGCTCGGCGCCATCGGCGGCGTGCTGCTGGCGGTTCGCTCAAGCTTCACCCCGTTCTCCGGCGTCGAACGCCTGCTGATCGCCTTCGAGGTCGTGGTGCTCGGCGGCATCGGTTCGTTCTGGGGCGCGCTGCTCGGCGGCATCGTGCTCGGCATGGCGCAGCTCGCCGGCCTGAAATGGGACGCGAATGCGGGCCTGCTCTATGCGCATCTGTTGTTCTTCGTGATGCTGCTGATCCGGCCCGCCGGCCTGGTCGCGAGCAGGGCGTGATCCGATGAGAGCAATCGTGATCTCCTCGACCATCGCGGCGGCGCTGCTCGTCGCCGGCCCATGGCTGCTCGGCGAGGGCACCTTGCGGTTTGCGACCGAGTGCCTGCTGGTGCTGGCGATGGCGCAGATGTGGAATCTGCTGGCCGGGTATGCCGGGCTGGTGTCGTTCGGTCATCAGGTGTTCGTCGGCATCGGCGCCTACGGTCTGTTCCTGATCTCCGATACGTTCGAGCTGTCGCCTTACTGGGTTCTGCCGGTCGCGCCGCTGGCCTGCGCGACCGTCGCTGCGATCATCGCGCTGCCATTGTTCCGGCTGCGCGAGGCGTATTTCTCGATCGCGATGTGGGTGTTCTCGGAGATTGTTGCCGCCCTCGTCATGAAGGCCGGCTGGCTTGGCGGGACGTCGGGCCTGCCGCTGAAATCGAGCCGGCTCATGGATCTCGACTGGTTCGAGCCGGCGCTGTTCTGGATGGCCGGGACGCTGGCGCTCGGGACAATCGGCGGCCTGTTTGTTCTGATGCGCTCCGGCTTCGGACTCGGCCTGATGAGCGTGCGCGACAACGATCTGGCGGCAATGAGCGTCGGCGTCGACGTCCAGCGCAATCGCTTCATCGTGTTCGTGTTGTCCGCCGCCGGCTGCGGGCTTGCCGGCGCGGTCTCCTTCCTGGGCAACCTCTATGTCTCGCCCGCCGCGGCGTTCGACGTGAACTGGGTGGTCTACATGATGTTCGTCGTGATGATCGGCGGCATCGGCACGCTGGAAGGGCCGATCATCGGCACGGTGATCTTCTTCGGCTTGCGCGAGCTGATCACCGACCAGCTCGGACTATCCGCCGGCTGGTACCTCGTCGCGCTGGGTTCGGTCGCCGTGATCATCATGTTGTGGTCGCCGCGCGGGCTGTGGCCGCCGCTGCGCGATCGATTCGGGCTCAATTTTCTCGGCGTCGGCCGGACAGCCCCTGCCGCGCCCGCGCTTGCTCCGCTGGCCGACAAGGCCGGACAAATGGGATAATGCGCCATGTCTGTGAACGGAATGCCGACCACCGCGACGGCTCCCGACGAGATCTGCTTTCTCAGCGCCACGGAGCAGCGCAAGCTGCTCGCCTCGCGGCGCATCAGCGCGCGCGAATTGCTGGACCTGCATCTCGATCGCGTGAAGCGCGTCAATCCATCCTGCAACGCCGTGGTCGCGCTGGATGAGGAGGGCGCGCGCCGTCAGGCCGTCGCCGCCGACGCGATAATGCCGCGTGGCGAGCAGGCCGGGCCGCTGCATGGCCTGCCGATGACGATCAAGGATTCCTTCGCCGTGTCGGGCATGGCCGCGACCTGCGGGCTCGAAGACTTGCGCGACCATCGCCCGCCGTCGGACGCCGTCGCCGTGGCGAAGATCCGCGCCGCCGGCGCCGTGATGTTCGGCAAGACCAACCTGCCGGCGGGAGCGGCGGACCACCAGTCCTGCAACACGCTGTTCGGCCTGACGCGCAATCCGTGGGACGGCGAGCGCACCGTCGGCGGCTCCTCCGGCGGTTCGGCCGCAGCGCTCGCAGCCGGCCTGACGTCGCTGGAGCTCGGCAGCGATATCGGCGGCTCGATCCGTGTGCCCGCGCATTTCTGCGGTGTCTATGGTCACAAGCCGAGCTACGGCCTCGTCAGCACCGAGGGCCACATTCCGCCACCGCCCGGCCATATCGCACCGGCTGAGCTCGGTGTCGCCGGTCCCTTGGCGCGCAGCGCCTTCGATCTCGAGCTGCTGTTCGACGTCGTCCAGGGCATGTCCGAGATCGAGGCTGCAGGGGCCGAGCTGCGGCTGCCGCGCGCACGGCATCAGGATCTCCGCGCCTTCCGCGTGGCGGTGTGGAGCGATGCAAAGTCCTATCCGCTCGACAATGGCTACGCGGCGGCGATCGACGCCTTCGTCGATGATCTCGTTCGCCTCGGCGTGACGGTCGACAGGGAGGCGCGTCCGCCGATCGATCCTGCTGCGAGCTACCAACTCTACCTGCAGACCTTGTTCGGCATCATCGGGGCCGGGCTGCCGCCGCCCGCCCGCGACGCGCTGCTCGCCGCGGGGGAGCAGGCGGAGCAGGGCAGCTACGCGCGCCGCGTCGCCGACGCGGTCAGCCAATCCTTGCCGCAGCATCTCGCCGCGGCGGAGCAGCGCCATCAGCTCTATCGCGCCTGGCGTCGCTTCTTCGCCGACTACGACGTGCTGATCTGTCCGGTGACGCCCACGGTGGCGTTCCCGCACGATGTCGAGCGGCTCGATCTCGCCGCGCAATTCACCCGTCGCCTGGCCGTGGATGGCGGCACAATTCCGTACATGGACAATCTGGCCTGGCCCGGATTGGTCACCGTCGCCAACCTGCCGGCCACGGCCATTCCGACCGGCCGCAAGGTCGGCAGCGTCCCCGCCGGGGTGCAGGTCGTGGGACCGTATCTCGGCGATCGCACCACGCTGAAGTTTGCCCAATTGGTCGAGCAGGCCCTGGGCGGCTTCGCCCGGCCACCCGGCCTCTGATTGGCTGTCAAAGGATCTGTCATGGACATCAGCACCGGTCGGCCGGTTACGCTTGCGCCCCGCGGAATGGTGACTTCGCCGCATGCGCTCGCTTCGAGCGCGGGGGTCGACATCCTGCGCGCCGGCGGCTCCGCGGTCGATGCCGCGATCGCGACCAGCGCCGTGCTGTCGGTGGTCTATCCGCACATGACGGGCCTCGGCGGTGACGCCTTCTGGCTGATCCATGACGGCCGCAGCGGAGCGGTCAAATTCCTGAACGGCGGCGGCAAGGCAGCCGGATCGGCCTCGCTGCCGGCGTTGCGCGAGAGAGGGATCAGCGAGATCCCGCTGCGCGGCATCATCCCGGCCACGCTGACGGTGCCGGGCGCGGTTGCCAGCTGGACCGAGGCGCATCGCGCCTTCGGCTGCCTGCCGCTCGCCAAGGTGCTCGAGAACGCCATCGCCTACGCGCAGGATGGCTTTCCCGTCACAGCCCGGCTGGCGAGCTTCATCGAGCTGATGCGTGACGAGCTTTGTCGCCAGCCGGAGGCGGCCGCGCTGTTCATGCCCGGAGGCGCAATCCCCGCGGCGGGCGCGAGGCTCGCAAATCCGGATCTCGCCCGGACGCTGCGCGCTGTCGCGGACGCGGGCTGGGCCGGCTTCTATGGCGGGCCGGTGGCCGACGAGCTGACGCGCGTCTCGCGCGAGGCGGGAGGCTTTTTTGGCGACAGCGATCTGGCACGGCAGCGGGCGGGCTGGGGCACGCCGCTCGTCGGCCGCTACCGCGGCGTCGAGATCTACAACACGCCGCCGCCGACCCAGGGCTTCTCGGTGCTCGAGATGCTCAATCTGCTCGAGCCTCACGGACTGCACGAGAAGGATCTGCTCGGTCCCGACCGCGTGCATCTGATGGTCCAGGCCAAGCAGATCGCCTATCACGACCGCGACCGCGTGCTCGCCGACCCCGCCTTCGTCGATGTGCCGGATCAGGAGCTCATTTCCAGAGCCTATGCGGACAGCCGCGCCGGACTGATCGATCCTCGTCGCGCGCTGCGCTGGGATCAGATTCCCTCCTATGGCAGCCTGGCCGGCGACACCGTCTATGTCGCGGTGGTCGACGGCGACGGCAACGCGGTCTCGCTGATCCAGAGCCTGTACGGTGCGTTCGGATCCTGCCTGGTCGCCGGCCGCACCGGAATCGTGCTGCAGAATCGCAGCGCGTATTTCTCGCTCGAGCCCGACCATCCCAATCGGCTCGAGCCGGGCAAGATCCCCTTGCACACGTTGATCGCCTCGATCGCCAAGCGCGATGGCCGGCTGTGGAGCGTGCTCGGCTGCATGGGCGCGGACGGGCAGCCGCAGATCCAGCTCCAGCTGTATTCGGCGATGATCGATCACGGCCTCGACATCCAGGAGGCCATCGAGCTGCCGCGCTTCCTCTCCGGCCGCTTCGGACTCGGCGAGGCCCGGGATACGCTTCACATGGAAGGCCGCTTCCCGGAGGAGACGGTCAGCGAGCTGGCGCGGCGCGGGCACATCATCAACCGCTGGGGCGCATGGAACGAGATGGCCGGCCACGCCCACGGCATTACGCGCGACCCGCAGAGTGGCATTCTGGCCGGAGGTTCAGATCCACGGAGCGACGGTGCGGCCCACGGTTGGTAGTTCGGCGCGGACGTCGGATGGGGGCGCGACCGCTGTAGCGTGGCCTGCCGTTTACCAGGTCGAGTGCGAAGACGCCTCAACTTGGCTTCCCGCCGTCGAGCGCTGCGCATCGACGATGAGCGACCCATTCAGTGAATTGGAGCCTCTTGCCGCGCTTCTTGAACACCCAGTGCGCTAGTGCCTTGGGTTAGTGCCTTGGGTTAGTGCCTTGGGCTGGCGAACAAAGTCGTCTCCAATCCAATGTGGTCCGAGAGATAGTCCTGCGGGCCGGGGGTGACGACCCAGCGAATGCGTGACTTGAAAGCGCGCCGGCGCACACGCGAGACGTCGAGATTGAAGCCGTGAAATGCAGTCGCACGTTCCATGAACAGGTAGTCGATCCTGGATCCGGTGGGATTCGCGTCGTCCGGCTGCATGTCGTCGCAGTAGTAATCGACATCGTCCGACATCGTTGGCGTGGCAAGGGCCGGATCGTAGGCTTGCCGATATGCCTCGCTGGCGCGATAGACCTTACAGTTGGTATTGAAGTCGTTGTAGATCGGCTCGTCGCCCTCGCCGTGACGGTCGGTCAAACCATCGCTTTTCATCGTATCGAACGGGACGGTCCACAGGTCATAAAAGCCGGCCTGCTCCATCGCCGCGACCAGATTGTGGTATTCGTCGGTGTCCGCGCCGATGTTGAAATCTCCGGCGACAATGGCCACGTTGGATGGAAGGTGCGTCGCCTTGATGAAGGCAATCAACTCGTCAATCTGCCTGCGCCTGACGTCGATCTTCTCCGCGTCGGTCGGGCCGGGCGACAGAAGGCCGCCGTCGCCGGCATAAACATGCGTCGAATATAGCTCGATCGCACCAAAGCCAACCGGGATACGCGTGAGCTGCACCCCCTTGTTCGCCCATTTGTCGGAATCGAACATGTAGCTCATCTCGCATCCGCCGGGCATGACTCGCGACACGCCGTCCGCGGCATAGACATGCCCACCGCCATTCTCGATCGTCCGCGTCGGGCTGAGTACGAGAATCCCACTCTGCAGCTGCTTGTAGGCGAGGGAGCCGGTCGGTCCCTCGACATGCTGCGCGGTGCCATGTGCCAGGATCTTATCCCTCGTATCCTGGTCCCAAGCCTCGACCAGCGATACGAGGTCGTAGGCGAACACCCTCCGGCCGATTTCGTCGGCGCGCTCGGGGATAACCGGCTTCTCCATGGCGCTCACTTCGAACACGCCAAGTACCGGCGCGACCATCTGCATCAGCAGCTCGAATACGACCTCCTCCGGGATCGAGAAGAGGCTTATCAGCCAGTCGAGGTCGGAACTGAGATGTTCGATGATGTATCCGCCGAGCGAGAGGCAGTCGCCCACCAGCTTGCAGGCATCGTTCAGCGGGTTGACGGAAACGCCGCAGACTTCCACGATCGGTGGGAAGATGCGGTCGCAGACATCTCCGATGTCGGCCCCGACCATCTCCAGTGCCTTGCCGATGAACTCGGCCGACGAGACCCCGAGACAAGCCGCGAAGTGGCCCACTCCCCCGGCAGCGGCGACGATCTCCTTCAGTCCGATCTTCGCGCGCAGGCACCAGATGTTGTAGTGCAAAAATGAAATTCGTGTCGTGGAGGGGCCCGACAGGCGCCAAGCTGCGTCGGCGAACGAAGCCGTCGGCAGGGTCGTTCCCGGTGCCGCTCCGGGGTAGCGCAGCCTGGACAAGAGGCTGTGCAGCGATTGCGGCGGGTGAAGTGCGTCGGCCTGCTGCGCGAGCTGATTGAACGACGTGGTGGGCATGCGCGCGTCCTCCTGACTGGTGAATCAGCTTGCCTGGAAGCGGTAGGCGAGCGTCGGCCAGGACAGCCAGCGTTCCGGCGCCCGTCTGACCTCCTGTTCGATCTTCTGGTTCACCCAGGCAGCGAGATCCTCCGGCTGCTTGCCGGCGGTGGGCAGTGTCGCCACCACCTCCACACGGTTGTCCCTGGGCGCTATCAGCGCCAGCGTGTAGCCGTTGCGGATCGCAAGCCTCAGAATGGCGGCCGGGGTCTTGGCGGGGCGCCCGAAGAATGGGCTGCGGATGAACTCGGTGCCCGGATGAATGTTGTCCATCATCGCGAACACGTTGCGGCCTTCGCGCATGTACGCGGCGAGCGCCGACGCACCGCCTTCGGCCCGGAAGTTCAGTGTGGTGCCTGCGTCCTTCAGCTCGGAGAGCCAGGGAGCATCATTCGATACCAGAACGACCACATGCTTTTTTTCCGCAGTGCCGAGCAGGCTCGCGAGCTCCGGGAAGTACCATCCGACAATCAGCAGCTTCTCCGATGCCGGCAGGTTCAGATCGATCTGCCGCGTCTTCCATGCACTTAGATTGCTCATGGCCTCGAGCCAGGCCCGCTGATGAGCCGAGCTGAAATCGGCGCGGGCGCGAGGATGGGGGGCGGCGAGCAGCTTGCCTGCCCAGGCAAAGGCATGGTCTGCGCAGGCCGGAACCGACCTCTCGACAGCGTCGACCTTCAATCCGTGAATGCCGCTCAGGACGGTGTGCAGATCATTGGGCATTTCAAGACCCCGCCAGTTCGCATGTTCTGAGCGCGGCCTGTCGCGCGCCAGAACATCCTACTTGATAGCTAACGGTCGCAGGCGCCAGCCGATGGAGCGTTGACGTGAATCAACCCGCGGCGGCCGAGTTGACGATATTTTAAGCTACATCTTCAACGGGAGGCGGCGAACATGACGAGCGACATCAAACTCACCGACACGTCGGTCATCCTGGAAGGATCAACGACTGTGCTGCAGAGCGGCAACGTCAGGATTCCCGTCGACGCGCAGGGCTATCCCGGCATGCTCAGAATCGAGTTTGACGGTGCGGAGGCCCACGCGGGGCGTCTCTTGTTGGCTCCGGCCTGGCTGGGGCGAGCGATGATGGTATGCAACGTCGAGACGGTGCAGCTCCAGAGCCCGAAAGTGCCCCCGGCGGCGCGCGCGGCGCTCTCGCACTCCCAGGCAGACGAGCTTGTTCTCAACGATGGCAAGCATTACGCGGGGGGCGTTTCGATTCACGGTGCTGCGAAACTCGAAGACATGACCGTTAAAGGCGCCGCGCGGTTCGAGAAAACCGTTGCCGCTCCAGACGGAATTGTGGCCGGTGGCGTTACGATCGCAGTCCCCGCAACGCCTGCACTGCAACCGGGTCCAGTTGCGAGCTCCCACACCAGCATGGAGATCAACTCGTCGACCATTCGTGTGACCACGACCCATGTCGGGATGATCGGGCATCAACCCGCGCCGGACGTCCTCGACCTGGTCGCGGAGATCCGCAGCCTTCGCGACCGGGTGGCCGCGCTGGAGAAGAAGGCCGGGGTTCCCGTGCCGGCCTAGCCTCGAGAGCCTCCTCGCGTTGGTCGCGCCGTGGCAAAGCCAAATGTCATGTGTTGGCGTGATCCAACACCGTACCATGTCGGATGATCGCGAACTTCATCAAGGTCGATTCCTCACGGCTGCAAACCATCTCTTGGAATGTCCAGTCAATGGCCGTACGTTGGTGGGCGGGACGGAATTAGCCCAAAGCAAACACCGTGGAGAACAGTTGGTCTGATGGATGAGGACGACCCGAGCGATCAAATCTCCCTCATCGAGCGGCGGATCGAACAGCTTGCCGAAATGGCCGAGCGGTGTCGAAAGATCATCCTGGCCTCGAAGATCGTCATATCCGGCGGCGCCGCATTGCTGCTCGGGGCGGTACTGGGCCTGCTCGGGTCCAATGCGGTCGTCGTCCTCGGGGCGATTGCCGCGGTGCTCGGCGGCATCGTTTCGCTCGGATCGAACGTGAGCACCTTGCGACAGACCATGGCGGCGATGGCTGCCGCTGAAACGCTGCGCGCGGACCTGATTGGCAGCATCGATCTTCGGCTGGTCGGCGAGGGGCGAGCGTAGCCCGAAATGCGATGGCTGCGGTCGCAACTACCGACATGGTCCGTCCATGAAAACTGACAGGGAGACCACATGCTCAAGGGGATCGATCCGCTGCTCAATGCCGACGTGCTCTACGCGCTCAGAGCGATGGGGCATGGCGACCGTCTCGTGATCTGCGACACCAACTTTCCGGCGGATGCGATCGCGCGGCAGACCGTCTTCGGCGAGTTGCTGCGCATCGACAATGTGAGTGCGGCCAGGGCCGTCCAGGCGGTGCTGTCGGTTCTTCCGCTCGACACCTTCATCGAAGATGCCGCCATCCGGATGGAGGTCGTCGGCAAGCCGGAGGAGGTGGCGCCGGTGCAGCAGGAGGTCCAGGCGGTGACCAACAGCGCCGAAGGCAGGCCGTGGCCGCTGGTCGGCGTCGAGCGCTACGCATTCTATGAAATGGCCAAGAGCGCCTACTGCGTGATCGCGACCGGCGAGCGCCGGTTCTACGGCTGCTTCATCTTCAGCAAGGGCGTCATCCCGCTGGATGGCGCATAGCGATCACGATGCGGGCCGGCGCGCCGCATCTGGGCAGGGGTGTGCATGCCAGTAGGTCGCGATCGGTCATCCGCCTCGCGTTCGACGCGTCGCGCCCGCCGCGGCTCAATGGGCGCCAGGGGAAGCGACCCGGCGAGAGGTCGGTCTTGCATGTCGCTGCGCTCATGGCGGCTACGGGACTGGTCACGACGGCATAAAAGGGAGTCCAGCGCCGGGCGAGCGCCACGAGACCTCGCCCGGTGCCGCGCCGAGGTTTCAATCAGAAGCGGCCTCAGCGGCAATTCCAGGTCGTGCCCTGCGCGCAGACCGCGTTCGGGCTGTCGCCGCCATAGACCTGATAGGGGTATTCGCCCTTGCGGTAGTAGCCATAGGCGTGGGGGTTCACGCCATAGTAGGCGGGAGCCTCGTAATAGGCCGGGCCGCCATAGACCGGACCATCGTAGTAATCATAGGCGTCGCGGCTTGCGGCGATCGCAAGACCGGTGCCGATGGCTCCGGCCGCCAGCGCCGCGCCGACGGCAGCGCCACCACCGCCGTGCCAGCGCCCATTCCGCGCATCGGCACTGGTCGGGGTCAAGGCGCCGATCGCGAGCGCAGTCAATGAAGCGATTGCGGCCGTGCGGCCGAGCAGAGATTTCTTGGTCGACATGTCAGGCCTCCAGTGAAGTGCGCCGTGATCGGCGGATGTCTTGAGGTGTCCGGCTCTGCCGAGAACTGTTGACGACTGTCAGAAGCGGGGCATGCCGGTAGACGGATGATCAGTTGCCGTGCTGGATCCGACTTCGCTTCAGGTGCCAGCGGCGCTCCCAAAGTGAATGTCAGGGTCCACCGCATTAGAACCGCTGCTGCCCTTTGGAGTTCCGGGTCGCCGACCGAACTTGTGCGCGTCGTCGAATCGCCGTGGAGGTGGGTCTGTCGGCGGATTGACTTCCTGGAACCTCGGCGTTACGTCTCCGGCGTCAGCAGGAGCCACTGATCGACCGTCTCGCAAGGGCCGCCGAAGCGGCTCGAGAGGTGGACGGGTGGATATCCGCGAGCCTGCATCGCAGCCTGGATGGGACGCGCGTGGTGAACTACGCGCAAAGCGTGGATCAAGACGCCGCAGCGCGCGTCATCGAGCACCTCATGGCGCGCGGCCTGATCCAGGGCAACAACGCTTTCGGCCAGGCCGACCCTGGCCTCTACGAAGTCGTCTCGACGCTCGAGCGAAAGAGCTGACGACCCGACCACGAGCGCTCGTCCATGAACAGATGCGCGTTTAGATGAGCTTGCGCGACACGTGCGATGGGCTTGCCGGGGCACCGGCCCGCTTGCCTGCGCCGTGAGGATGAAGCGACGGGTCGCCGCAACACCGGCGGCCCCCACGCAAAGCATGCGTTGACGGCCGAAATACCGTGCGCAAGACAACTGATCGATCGCTCAGCGCCAACGTGCTCCATCCGCTCACCGACCGTCCTGCATGAGCTTTTCGAAGCGGAAGAAGTCGCCGTCGTCAGGCATGCCTTGCAGCGGCGGCTGGTGCGGCAGCGGGTTGTAGGCGTTGTAGTACTCGACGATCTTAAAGCCGCATTTGTTGACATAGAAATGAATGTTGCGCTTCTCGAAATAGGGCGTGAACGTCTGCCACACCTTGGTGTCCGGATAGCGCGCCTCGATCGCGTGCCAGGCCCTTTGCCCGATGCCGCGGCCATGCTGCCGGATCGAGATGTAGAACAGATCGAGCGAATTGTGATGCGAGATTGGATCGATGGTCAGGACGGCGCCGCCGACGGGTGTGCCGTCCAACAGGATTTGATATGTCACGGCGCCCGCCGCGTTGACTGACTGTTCGATGTCGTCGTCGGAGGGGATCGATTGGTCCGGGACCGAGCCGACCTCGTCCATCACGGCGGCCGAGAAGGCCTCCCGCAATTCTTTCTTGAAGCCCTGCAGATTCCGGTTGTCCGCGATCTCGAGTGTCACGCGGCTCTCGCCGATGTCATGAGTCAAAGGCTCTCCTCGCTCCAAAAGCTGCCTATGCGACCTGCGCCACGTGATGTGAACGTCATCAAGCTTACCGCCGTCTGACATGGGCCGAACGGAATCGTCTGGTCGCGCCAGGCGCAAGCGCAGTGTGCCCGCCGGCACGCGCGCGGATCCGGCCGATGTGCACGACGGGCAATCCTCGCATGCCCTCCATGCGCCAACTGGCCGTCGTGCCAGTTTGTCGCGGACTTCTCCCTTGTCACGTCGGGCAAATCACCTCCACATTTCCGGACATCCCGGCTCGCTGAAGAGGGACGTTTCGCGATCGTCACGAGCGTCGAGCCGGAAGATGCGATGGGCGTGTTGCTCCGCAGCCTGGTGTCACAGCCGAGCCGACGAACGGAGCGACGCGACGGCGAAATCGTGTGGTCCTGGCATCGCGGTGCTGATGCCAAGCCGGCGGTGATGATCCGCAGGCGACGGGGGCAAGACAGCCGTTCCCCGGGGAGAGCTCGTATAAGCTGTCAAACCGTCGCGCAGGGAAGGCCGGATATTGGGCTGAACCTGTGGTTCTGCCGCGTGCTTCTTGTTGCACGCGGACCGCGGGTATCAGCCGATACCCGGTCTTCCCTGCGCCTCTTCTTCGTAGGAGAGGTCAGCTCCATGCAAAACTCGGGCGTACGCCGCCGCGAGATCGCTCGGCCTTGTCTGCAGATCGATCGCCCGAAGGAGGGAAGTGGTGGTGACGATGTCCCGCGCCGGCGTTGCGCAGGCTTCCTGCATCGGCGTCGTGTCAGCCCATCGTCGCGAGCCGCAGCGCCAGCGCGCAGGCGCGGTCGTATTCGTCGAGGTTGATCCATTCGTCTGTCGTGTGCGGCTCGTTCTGGCCGGTGCCGAAGGTCACGGTCGGGATGCCGTGGCGGACCATCCAGTTGGCGTCGAGGCCGCCATTGCCGGCGCGCAAGGTCGGCGTGGCGCCGATGTCGGCGACGGCCGCGGTGGCGCGCTTGACGACGGGCAGGGTCTCCTTCATCCGGAACGGATGATAGTCGGTCTCGGCCTTGAACTTGACGCGGCCGGACTTGCCCTCGCTGTTGGTGACCTGCTTGGCCGCCTTCTCGAAAGCCGTCTTGTAGGCCTTGGTGATCTCGCGGATGAATTTGGCATCGTGGCTGCGGCATTCGCCGCGGACGTGGACGTAGTCGGTCACGACGTTGGTGGCGTCGCCCGCGGGGCGGCCTTCGCCGCCGGTGACCGGGCCGACATTGCTGGTGCCAAGCCTCGCGGCCTTGCCCTTGCCCTTCACCACCTTGCCGAACCAGCCGCCGGCTTTGACGTCGGCGAGCGCGAGCGCCAGGATCATGGTGGCGCTGATGCCGCGCTCAGGCGCGACGCCGGCATGCGAGGCGCGTCCGAAGATCTCGACCTCCCAGCAGTCGGCACCGACAGCCCCGATCGTGACGGCGGAGGCGGAGCTGCCGTCGAAGTTGAACGCCATCTCGGGCCCGCCGAGGTCGTCGGTGTTGACGTGCCGCGCGCCATAGAGCCCGCTCTCCTCGCGCACGCAGAACAGCAGGGTGATCGGCGGATGATCGAGCCTCTCGCGGATCAGCTCGGCCGCGAGGGTGACGAGAATGCCGCAGCCGCAGCGATTGTCGCCGCCGAGCGCGGTCCTGGCCTGATTGACGATCTTGCGGCCGGAGATCTTCGGCTGCGCGCCGGCGCACAGCGGCACGGTGTCCATGTGGGTCATGAACATAACGCGCGGCTGGTTGTGCATCGTGCCGCGGCCGGGCAGCTCGACGATCAGGTTGCCGGTCTCGGTCGGCAGCGGAATCCGGGTGTTGGCATCATCGAGCCGCATCGCCTTGGCCGGGACCCCCGCCTGCTTCAGCGCCGCCATGATCTCGCGCCCGATCGCCTTTTCCTGTCCGGTCACGCCCTGCACGGCGAGAAAACGCATCAGACGATCGGTGGCGGCGGCGGTGTCGACGGACATGAAGCGATTCCCATGATGAACGATGTGTCCGGAGCATCCAGCCGGGCGGCCGGTTGCGCAAGAGGGCTCGCATTGGTTTCGCCGCCTGACTCTTTTCCGATGCCTCGATCGTCTTCATGTCATCTCGACATTGGAGCATCATCATGAGCCTGAAAGACAAGACGATCGTCGTCACCGGCGGAAGCCGCGGCCTTGGCCTGGGAGTCGTGGAGGCCCTCGTCGATCGCGGCGCCAAGGTGACCGTCGTCGCGCGCGGAACCGGCGCGTTGAATGCCGTCGCCGCCCGCCTCGGCGTGGCCACGATCGCGGCCGACGTCACCGACGAGGCCGCCGCGCATCGCATCGTCGGCGATATCCGCCCCGACATCCTGGTCTTGAACGCCGGAACGACGCCGCACATGGACCGGCTGGATCGGCTGACCTGGAGGGATTTCTCGGTTGCCTGGGACACGGACGTCAAGGCGGGCTTGTACTGGATCCAGGCGGCGCTCAAGCTCCCCCTGAAACCAGGAAGCCGCGTCCTGGTCGGATCGAGCGGCGCGGCGGTGGGCGGTTCACAGATGTCAGGCGGCTATGGCGGCGCCAAGCGCATGCTCTGGTTCATGGCGAAATACGCCAACGGCGTGTCGCAGGACGACAGGCTCGGCATCCGCTTCCAGGCGATCGTGCCGCGCATGATGATCCTCGGCACGGGAGTGGGGGATACGGCCGCGGGCGCCTATGCGGGCGCGATGGGCATCACGCCGGAAGCGTTCGTTGCCCGTTTCGGCGCGCCGATGCCGCCGCGCGCGTTCGGCGACCGCGTCGTCTCCGTGCTGGAGGACCAGCGCTTCGCCGATGGTGTCGTGTTCGGTCTGAACGGCGACGACGGCGTGACGGTGATGGAAGGAGCGGCAGCTTGAGTGACGGCGGACATGCTTCGCCCGGCGTGCGCAGCGCCGAGCTCGTGGCCCTGGCAGAGCAGCTGCGGCCGGAGCTGCATCGCTATTGCGCGCGCCTGATGGGCTCGGTGATCGACGGCGAGGACGTCGTGCAGGACACACTGACAAAAGCGCTCGTCGCGGTGAACGAGATGCGCGACGTCGCGATGCTGCGCGCCTGGCTGTTCCGGGTCGCGCACAACCGGGCGCTCGACTTGCTGCGCAGCCGTGTGATCCGGGCTGCCGAACCGATGGAGGCGGCCGACGGCGTCGCCGACGACACCGTGCCCGATGCCATGGAGATGATGATGCGCGAGGAGGCGGTGCGGACCGCGGTGTCGCGCTTCGCGGAGCTTCCGATCCCTCAGCGCAGCGTCCTGGTTCTGAAGGACGTGCTCGACGAGCCGCTCGCCGACATCGCGGCGCTGCTCGGCCTGACGGTGGACTCGGTGAAGGCGCATCTCGCCCGCGCCCGGGCGCGGCTCTCCGAGATCAACGCTCTGGCCGAGGCACGGCCGGCGGCGAGACCCGCCTCCGATGCGGTGACACGCTATGTCAGCCTGTTCAACCGGCGTGATTGGGACGGCCTGCGTGCGCTGCTGGCGCACGACGTCAAACTGCACCAGTCCACTCATCCCGTCCGTGTCGGCTCGGCCGATGTCGGGATGTTCTTCAGCATCTATGCCGGGATGGACGGCGTCTGGCTGGCGCCGGCCCGGCTGGAGGGCCGGGAAGTGATCGCCGTGTTCGAACGCCCGGGCGATCCGCAGCCCAGCTACTTCATGTGGCTGAGCTGGCGCGACGGCAAGATCAGCTTCATCCGCGACTACCGCTACGTCCGCTATGTCATGGCCGATGCAGAGCTGGCACTCGTCCCGCCGGTCTGAGCACCCAGACCTGCAAGGGCTTGATCCACATCAACGAGGGACGGTCGCGCCAGGAGCATCTTTTGCTAACAGAGGTCTGAGATGCAGCTCTTCAACTCGACGAGGGACTACGGCGCGATTCCGCAGACGCTGCATTGGCTGACGGTCGTTCTCGTGGCCGTCGCCTGGGCGCTTGGGGTGTTCGGTGACGTGCTGCCCAAGGGCGCGCCGCGCGAGTCCGGCCTGCTCGTCCATGTGACGGCCGGGATCGCGATCCTCATGCTTCTGGTGGTGCGCCTGGCTTGGCGGCTGGCCGACCCATCTCCGCCGCCGGAAGCGACCGAATTCGCCACATGGATGGGAAAGTGGCAGGATCCGGCCGCGCGTTTCGCGCACTACGTTCTCTATGCGCTGCTCTTTGCCGTGCCCGTCATTGGCATCGTGTTGCAGTTTGCGCGCGGTGAGTCCTTGCCGCTGTTTGGCATCGCCGAGATCGCGTCGCCCTGGCCCAAGGATCGCGCGTTTGCTCACAACGTCAAGGAAGTGCATGAAATTCTCGCCCACACCCTTGTCATCGTGGCCGCAATGCATGCGGCCGCTGCGCTGATCCATCACTGGATCTTCCGGGACCGGACGCTGCTTCGCATGCTGCCTCACTCGGACGATTAGGGAAGGCGACACGCCTGTCGGAAATCGTGGATTGCGCCGGTCGCTTCCGCCGCGGCCGTCACCGCCGTCTCGTGTCGAGCTGTGAGGTGGCGTCGCGGTGCCGTCGATGCGGGCATTGTTTCGAGAAATTGAAGACCCAATTCGGTCCAGGCGCCATTATCAACCGGCCTGCGAGCCGCCACATCGGCGTCACGAGCATCCGGTGGGCGCGACCCTCACGTCACGAGGACGGCGCCGAGGCAGCAAACGCGCCCGATGCCGTGGTCGTGAGGAGCGAACGGTGGACGGACAGCAAGCGCCGGGCGGATCCCGGCCGGGCATTGTGCATAAGGAGCGTTCGCCGGCGGACCCGCGCGCCACACCCAGGGGGGCCGCTGGACGTGCGCTGTGGCCGCTCGCCGGGCTCGGCCTGATGATCGGAATGCTCGTCGCGCTGCCATGGATGGTCGAATATGTGACCGTCGGCCAGTATCTCGTCCACACCGATGACGCCTATGTCAGGATGAACGAAGTCCCGGTCAGGTCGGCGGTGTCCGGCCGGGTCAGGGACCTGCTCGTGACCGACAATCAGGAGATCGTTGCGGGACAGGTTCTGGCACGGATCGAGCACCGGGACGAGCGCGCCGCGACGGTCGCGCTGAACGACGTCATCGCTCCCGTCGCCGGCGTCGTGGCCGCAAGCGGTCTCCATGTCGGGGACGTCGTGACGGCAGATCGGTCGTTGATGGCCGTGGTCACGCCGGGCGAGCCCGATATCATCGCTGCCCTCGCGGTCTCCGAGATCACCTATGTCGCGATCGGACAGGCGGTCACGATCGACGTGCCGGGCCTGCCTTCCATCCGGCTGTATGGACATGTTGCGGATGCCGAACTGATCGGCGCAGCGTCCGGCTCGCCGGACAACGAAGACCGGATCGCGCTGAAGATCCGCCTGCCGAGGGCGGCGATGCCCACCGGATTGAGATCAGGCATGGCGGTCGGTGCGACGATCCTGACTGGCCTGACCGGGACGGAGCGGATGGTTTCGCAGATCCTGCGGGAGAGGGCGCAGAAGAGCTGTCGCTGCGAGCAGGATCTCCAACCCGCGTCGATGCAGCGGCGCATCTGACCATGACCATCCCTGCGCAACCTCGAATGCCGCCGTGAACTTGGTAGAGAGGAACCTTGCGCGCGCCCAGCGAACGTTCCGCCGGTCTCAATCGCCCGCATCATGCGCGTTGATGACCGCCACGAAGGCCTCGCCGTAGCGCGCGAGCTTGACCGTGCCGGCGCCGGGGATGCTGGCGAGCTCCGCGACGGAGCGTGGATGGCGGGCCGCCATCTCGGCCAGCGTCTTGTCGTGGAAGATGACGTAGGGCGGGACGTTCTGCGCCCTGGCGAGCTCCATCCGCCGCACGCGCAGCTTGTCGAACAGCTCGCGGTCGATGTCGGGAAACGCCGTCGCGGTCTGGCGCTCCCGGACCTTGCGGTCGCGCTTCGCCTTCTTCAGCACGCGCAGGCTGAGCTGCGGCCTGTCGCGCAGGAACTGGCGGCCTTCGGGCGAGATCGACAGGCCGCCATGGCCGGCGACGTCGACGCTGATCAGGCCGTGGGCGACGAGCTGGCGGACGATCGAGCGCCAGGCGTTGCGATCGTGCTCCTTGCCGATGCCGAAGGTCGAGAGCTTGTCATGGCCGAGCCGCTCGATGCGCTCGTCGCTCTCGCCGAGCAGCACCGCGACGACATGCGCCTGGCCGAAGCGCTCTCCGGTGCGGTGGATGCAGGACAGGAGCTTCTGCGCGGCGATGGTGCCGTCGAAGGTCTCCGGCGGATCGAGGCAGATATCGCAATTGCCGCACGGCGCGCAATCGTCGCCGAAATAGCGCAGCAGCACCTGGCGGCGGCACTGGCAGGTCTCGGCGAAGCCGAGCAGCGCATCGAGCTTGCGGCGCTCGGTGCGCTTGCGCGCATCGGGCGCGTCGGACTCGTCGATGAAGCGGCGGCGCAGCGCGATGTCCTCCGCCCCGTACAGCATCAGAGTCTCGGAGGGCAGGCCGTCGCGCCCGGCGCGGCCGGTCTCCTGATAGTAGGCCTCGATGCTGGAGGGCAGGTCGGCATGAACAACGAAGCGCACGTCGGGCTTGTCGATGCCCATGCCGAAGGCGATGGTGGCAACCATGATCAGGCCCTGCTCGAGCTGGAAGCGGCGCTGATTCTTCTCCCGCGCCTTCATCTCCATGCCGGCATGATAGGGCAGCGCCGGGAAGCCGTGATCGCTGAGCGAGGCCGCGACCTCCTCGGTCTTGCGCTTCGACAGACAATAGACGATACCGCTCTCGCCCTCGCGCGATTTGAGGAAGGCCAGCATCTGCTGCATGCTGTTGACCTTCTCGGCCGCGCCATAGCGGATGTTCGGCCGGTCGAAGCCGGCGATGAAGCTGTTGCCGTCGCCGATGGCGAGATGCTCGACGATCTCGGCGCGGGTCGGCGCATCGGCCGTGGCGGTGAGCGCGATGCGCGGTATGGTGGGGAACAGCCCGGCGAGGCAGTCGAGGGCGCGGTATTCGGGCCGGAAGTCATGGCCCCATTGCGAAACGCAATGCGCCTCGTCGATCGCGATCAGCGACAATTGCGCGGTTTTGAGGCGCTCGAGGTTCTCGGGCTTGAGCAGCGTCTCCGGCGCCATGTAGAGCAGGTCGAGCTCGCCGCGCTCGATGTCCTGCCACAGCAGATCCTTCTCCGCGCCCCAGAGCCGCGAGTTGAGCGCCGCGGCCTTCACGCCGGCCTGCCGGAGCGCCGCGACCTGGTCCTCCATCAGCGCGATCAGCGGCGAGATGATCAGCCCGAGGCCGGGACGCGCCAGCGCCGGAATCTGGTAGCACAACGATTTGCCGCCGCCGGTCGGCATCAGCACGAAGGCGTTATGGCCGGCGATCACGTGCTCGACGATGTCGCGCTGCCGTCCGCGGAAACTGTCATAGCCGAACACGGTCTTGAGGATCGAGAGCGGATCGGCGGCCATGGCAACGCACTTCTTCGACGGACAGAGGGACTGGATAAGTCCCGTCGCAGCCCGCCGCCGTCAAGCGAAAGCTGCCCGCTGGCGCGCATTTCGGCCAGGCGATGTATGGGGCGGGGGACAGCGGCAGGGGGCGCGTTGGACAAGCCGAGGAGTTATGGCAGAATCGACTTGCATCGCATTATGCTCCTATCCTGATACGCGCATGGGCTCCCGGGGTGAGCTGACATGACCAATCGGATCATCACGCTGGCCACGCTGAAGGGTGGGAGCGGCAAGAGTACGGTCGCGACCTGCCTGGCGGTGCATTGGCACCTCGCCGGGCGCAGGGTGGTGCTGGTCGATGCCGATCCGCAGCGATCGGTGGTGCGGCTCGCCGAGCGGGAGCGTGCGCTCGCCGGCCTGCGCGTCGTCCAGGATGCCACCGAAGGCGTCTGGCGCACCGCCAAGGAGCTCGCAAAATCGGCGCTGGTGATCATCGACACACCGGGGTTCCGCACGCCCTCGACGCTCGGCGCCTTGGCCGCTGCCGATCTCGTGATCGTTCCGGTGAAGCCGTCGCCGCTGGATGTCGATGCCATGCTCGACACGCTTGCGATCCTGGTCAACGGCATCAGGGGCTGGCGGCCGCTGTTCCGTTGCCTGCTGACGCAGACGACGCGGGAGTCGGTGATCGCCAAGCACATTCGCGTGGAGATCATGAAGGCCGGTTTTCCGCTGCTCGACAGCGAGATGCAGAACCGCGTCGCCTATCCCGAGGCGGCGCTGTATGGCGCCACGCCGGATCTGATCGACGAGGGCGGGCGCGCGGCGCAGGACATCGCGGCGATCGCCGACGAGATCGATCGTCTGTTCCTCCACGAGGCCGCGGCATGAGCCGCAAGCTGCCGAAGGCGGTCGGCCGGACCATGGGGGAGATGCGCGGCACCGGCGCTGCTGATGGCGACGACGCGCAGGTCGCCGAGGGCAAGAGCGTGAAGGCCAAGGCGGCGCCTGCGGATGCCGGTTCGGACCCGGTCGACGAGGTGATCGCGCCGGCGCTGGTGCCCGGCGTGTCGTCGGCGGTCGTGCCGTCGCACCGGCAGCGCGGCCAGCTGATCGTCGAGCGCTATGCCGCCTATGCCGCCGCGGGTGGGCTGATCCCGATTCCCTTCGCCGGCCCCGTCGGGGTCGGGCTGATCGTGCTGCATATGCTGAAGAAGCTCGCCGAGGAGTACAGCGTGCCGTTCCAATACGATCAGGCGCGCCCGATCGTCGCCAGCCTGATGGCGGCTGCGGCGCCTGTGGTCGCGGGCGGCCTGACCACGGCGGCGCTGAGTCGTGTGGTGCCCGGCGCCAACCTGTACGGGATCGCGGTGTTCTCGCTGACGGCGATGACCACCACGCGCGTGCTCGGCGGCATCTTCCTCGATCATTTCGAGCAGGGCGGCAGCCTTGCCGACCTCGGCGCGTGACCGCTACGCGTCTCCATCGAGTGCGCGCGACCAGTCGGCGATCAGATCGGCAGCCTCCTCGAGGCCGGTCGAGAGCCGCACCCAGAATTCATCCGCCGGCTGTTTGGCGAACTGCCGCGGCGGCGGCTCCAGGATCGGCAGCACGAGGCTCTCGGCGCCGCCCCAGCCGAAGCCGAGCCGGCTCAGAGCGAGGCGGTTGATGGCGGCGATGACGTCGTCGCGGGCCTCGGCGGCGAAGGCGATCGTCAGCAGTCCGGCTGCGCTCCTGCAGTCGCGCCGCCACAGCTCGTGCCCCGGCGCGCCAGGCAGTGCCGGGCACAGCACGCGGCGCACGTCCGCGCGTGCGGCGAACCAGCGGCCGAGCTCGATCGTGGTGCGTAGCTGGCGCTCGCCGCGCAATGGCAGGCTGCGCAGGCCGCGCAACGCCAGATACGACTCCAGCGCGCCGGGTACGTGCCCGAGCTGCACGGCGATGTCCTTGAGCCGCGCGGCATGGCGGTGCGAGGTGACGAGGGCGCCGAGCATCAGGTCGGCATGGCCCGCCGCCTGCTTGCCGAGCGACACCACGACCACGTCGACACCGTGCTCGAACGGCCGGAACGCGCCGAACGCGCCCCAGCTGTTGTCGAGAATGGTGATGACGCCGTGCGATCGCGCCGCGGCCGCGATGGCAGGCACGTCCTGCATTTCCAGCGACAACGAGCCCGGCGATTCCATATAGACCGCGCAAGTCCCTGGTCGCAGCAGCCGGGCGATGTCTACCCCGACGGCGGGATCGTAGAACTCGATCTCGACGCCGAGGCCGCGCAGTACGGTCTCGCAGAACCGGCGGGTGCTCGAAGCGACGGTGTCGGCGACGAGGAGATGCTGGCCGGCGCGGGCGAAGGCGATCAGGGCCGCGGTCACCGCGGCGCTGCCGCTCGACACCAGGATGGCGCGTTCGCCGAGCTCGAGCTGGGCGACCGCCGTCTCGATCCTGCTGACGGCGGGCGTGCCCATGCCGCCATAGAAGAACACGTCGAACGGATTGGCCTCGGCCTCGTGCAGGGTCTCGACAGTGTCGAAGAACACCGTCGAGGCCGGCTGGATCGCGGGCTGCGGAGTCTGCCGCTCTGCGGTTGCTTGAACGGCACGGGTGGACAGATGGAGCTGTGGTCCGCAAGGCTGATCCGGCATCCCGGTCCCGGTCCGCGACGGGCTCAGTCTGATGGCATTGTTGTCAGTCACGGCCGGTGCCCTCCGCAGCGAGCATGTCGATCAGCGCATCGAGTTCGTCCTCCGACAGGGCATCGAGCTCGCCGTCGGACAGGATTGGCGTGTCGCCTGCCGGAACGGGCTCGGCGGAAGGCGCATCCGCCCGCATCGTTTCGAGATGCGATGCGAGCAGCCGCGGTGTCGGATGGTCGAAGATCACGGTGGCCGGCAGGCGGATGCCGGTGCGGCCCTGCAGGCGGTTGCGCAGGTCGAGGCCGCTCAGGGAGTCCAGGCCAAGCTCCGCGAAGCGCCGGTCGGGATCGATGCCATCGCCTGCATCACGCCCGAGCGACCGGGCGAGATCGGCCAGGACCCTGGCAAGCAGCGTCTCATCCGAAGGACGTGGCTCCGCGATCTCCGTCCGAGCCTTTGCTGGAACGTGCCGCTCGCGGCCGGCACGCAGCTCCGCGAGTTGAGGCGCCGCCGGGCGGCGCTCCAGGAAGCGATCGACATCGAGCGGCACCACGCCGATCTGCGCCGGATTGGCTTTCAGGATGCGCCAGAGCGCGTCGAGACCTTGCGCGGTGCGGATCCCGCCGATGCCGAGGCGCTGCAGATTGCCTTGATGGTCGTGTCCGGCCACGACGCCGGTCTCCGACCAGGCGCCCCAGTTGATGCCGATTGCGGCAAGCCCACGCGCACGCCGATGGGCGGCCAGCGCATCGAGCCAGGCATTGGCGGCAGCATGGCTGGCCTGTCCGGCCGAGCCGAGCAGCGATGCGGCGGAGGAGAACAGTACGAAGCAGCCGAGGTCATGCTGCGCAAACAGCCGATGCAGCACCAACGCGCCGGCCACTTTGGGATCGAACGCCAGGGCCAGCCGCCCCGGCGACTGTTCAGTCAACAGCGCATCGTCGAGCACGCCGGCCGCGTGAAACACGCCGCGGATGGGGACGTCGGCGGGCAATGAAGAGAGCACCGACTGCATTGCATGCTCGCTCGCGACGTCGGCCACCAGCGCATGGATCTGGATTCCCGCGGCGCTCCAGCCTGCGAGACGCCGCGCAATGGTCTCATCGGGCGGGCGGCGACCAAGCAGCGCGATGTTGCGCGCGCCCTTCGCGATCAGCGCTTCCGCGAGCGCCAGGCCAAGACCGCCATAGCCGCCGGTGATCAGTTGGATGCCGTCGAACGAAAGTGTGGCGGGCGAACCCTCGGTCCGCTTCGGCGGGGGCGCAATCCGCGGCACGAAACGGCGCCCGTTGCGGACCGCCTGAAGCGTTTCGCCCTCGTCGCAATCGAGCGCGGCCAGCAGATCGGCGCTGGTCGTGCTGGCGTCGATATCGATCAGTCGTGCGGCCAGATTCGGCAGCTCGAGCGCTGCCACTTTCATCAGCCCCGGCAGCGAGGCTGCGACCAGACCATCGACCTGGTCGCCCGGTGATGCAGCGATCGCACCGCGGGTCAGGATGCTGACGCGCGCGGGCGAGGACAGGCTTGCAGCAAGCTGCAAGGTGGCGAGACTGCGCGCCGTCGTGTCGAGGATCGCCGCGCGCATGGTTTCGACTGCGACGTCGGGAGCGCCGGCCGCATCCAGCGCCGTGCAGTCGACAACGTGAACGCGGCCCGTCGCTTCGGCCGCACGGCGATGCAGCTCGGGTGGTTGCAGCAGGCTGCATTGCGCGCCGGCTTCGGCCAGCACCTGCGCCAGCCGTGCCGCCTCACCTCCCTCGTCGGCCACGAGAAGCCATTCGCTTTCGGCAACGACATGGCCGGCGCGCGCGAGGATGACGGTCTGACCGAACGGCTCTGCGCCAAGCAGCGGTGAGATCTCGTCGAAGCCGTGTCGTGTGAGCATCCGGCCCCAGCCGGCGATGTCGAGCAAAGCATGGCCGGTCTTGCGCCGGTCGTCATCGAAGCGCCACCAGCCGTCGGTCATGCCGAAGGTCAGATCGAGCCAGCGCTGCGGCGTCACCGCTTCGACGAGCACCAGCAGACCGCCAGGCGCCAGCAATTGGCGCGCGTGGGCGAGCGTGACGGCAAGGTCTCGCGTCGCATGCAGCACGTTGGCGGCGACCACGATGTCGAAGCTTCGCAGCGTGAGACCCTGGCTCGCTGGCTCCGCTTCGATATCGAGACGCTTTGTCTCGATCTGCTCGCCGAAGCGGTCGCGTGCATCGGTCAGGAACACGGTGCCGATGTCGGTGAACACGTAGCGTGTGGCATCTCTGGGCAGCGCATCGAGCACGGCGGCCGTGGTCGCTCCGGTCCCGGCACCGATCTCCAGGACCTGGATCTGACCGGGGGCTGCCTGTTCGGCCCAGGACGCCAGCGCCTGCTTCAGCAGCGTGTTCATACAGCGCGTCGGCAACGGCTCAGAATAGAGCTCAGCGAGCTGGCGCGGATCGCCGGCGGGCGACAGCAATTCGAGCGGATCGAGCTTGCCGGTGAGCACCTCGTGCAGCCGGGGTCCGCAACGCGACAGCAGCCGCCACTCGGCGGCGATCGAGATGTCGGGCAAATTGGCGGGCGCGCGCGGCGGCAGCGGCCGGTCGGGCCGATCGACAAAGCCGGTGGATGTCGTGGCGATGAGGCCGGCCTCCGCCAACATCGACAGCATGCGCGCGAGCAGGGCGCGCTGGTTCGAAGCAATGCCGAAGCGCGCCGCGATCGTCTCCACCGAGCCGTCGAGCGCGAGGTGACGGCGCCAGCCGAGCGCATGGAGCGCGCCGGCGGCATAGCAAAGGCTGACCTCATCGAGCAGCCGTTGGCCGTCGCGATAGGCGACGTAGGCCGGCGTTGCCGCGAGACGTTCGCCTGTCGCGGCAACCGATGCCGCGATCTTGCGGACGGCGGGCCGGTGCAGCCGCTGCGCGCGCCAATGCTCGGCGATGAACCAGGCGTCGGGCGCGGCATCCGCGTGGGCCAGCCAGTCGGCCGGCATGGCGCGCGCTTCGAAGCCTTCGATCACGAGCCGCGTATCGCCCGTGTCCGAGAGCAGGCGCAGGTCGGCGGTGACGCTGTCGGCATCGCGGCGCGTCAGGCGCATGTGCCACCAGCCGGTCGCCTGGTCCGGACCACCCGTCCATCGCAGGCCGGCGCAACGCACCGGGACGATCGGCGCATTGTAGTCGTCGCCGAGCGCCGCGAGCAGCAATTGAAAGCCCGCATCGATCAAGCCAGGATGCAGCGGACCTGCTTCATCCGCGGTGAGATGATCGAGTGGCGCGCAGCGCGCCAGGGCCTGGTCTCGGCCGCGCCAGACCTGCTGCAGATGGCGAAAGCGCGGGCCGAGCGCGATCCCGAACCGGCGGGCGCGCGCATAGAGCGCGACGACATCGAGCGCGTCGGGGCAAGCGCCGCGGAGCGCAGCGAGATCGCTCGCGGGCGCAGCCCCGCTGACGTCCTGCAAGCGCGCTGTCAGGCACCGCCGCCATGCCGACTCATTAGCGGCACGGCCCATCAGTTTGAGCTGGCCGCCATCGGCATCGCCATCAGTGACGGCGATTTCCACCTCCACGTCAGCGCCACGCGGCAGCGTGAGGGGCTGTGGCAGCCTGATGTCGCTGAGGCTGCTGACGCCGAGGCGCATGGCCGCCTCGCGGGCGGCCGCAATCCATACGGCGCCGGCGACAACGATCGCGCCCTGCACCTCGTGATCGTCAAGCAGCGGCTGCAGCGAAGGGCCAAGCCGGAAATGAAACAAGGTCGCGTCGAGCGCGGCCGAGCGGACGAGAGCGCCGATCAGAGAGCGGGGCGTGCCGCTTGCGAGGTCGAACCAATAACGCTGCCGCTGGAACGCCGTGGTGGCGACATCGCGCTTGCGCCAGCTCTGCCGCGGCCAGAGCATCGACCAGTCGACGCTGCGGCCCGCGAGGAACGCCGCAGCGGCGGCGTGGCAGTCGGTCGTCCGTTCGGCCTCGCCGCTCAGGCTGCGAGCGACTGCGGAAGCCGCTTGCGAATTGGCGTCACCGCATGCAAAGGCGCGTAGCTGTCGCGCGAGCGCGCGGGGCTCGGATGCGATCGCCGTGAGGCGATGCGCGAACGCGCCGCGGCAGGTCGCGGCGGTCGCACAATAATCGCGGAGCTCGGCCGCCGGCAATCCGTCCAGCAGACCCGCGTGCTGCTCGGCCTGCTCGCGCAGCGCCGCGGCGGACTTTGCCGAGATCACCAGCAGCTCGTCGCCGCAAGGCGCCGGAATGGCCGGCACATCCGCGGGCACGGGCACCTCGATGACGAGATGGGCGTTGGTGCCGGAGAAGCCGAAGGCGCTGACGGCGGCGACGCGTCGGCCCGGCGGCAAGGGCGTCGGCTTGCGCGGCACTGCAAGCCGGTAGTGATCCCAGTCGATGTTCGGATTGGGTGTCTCGAAGTGCAGATGCGGCGGCACGATGCCGTTCCGCAGACTGAGAAGGGTCTTCATCAGCCCGGCAACGCCGGCCGCGGCTTCCAGATGCCCGAAATTGGTCTTCAGCGATCCAACAAGCAGCGGCTCGTTGCGCTCGGTGGCATAGACACGGCCGATCGCCCGCAGCTCGATGGGATCACCGAGCGGGGTGCCGGTGCCATGAGCCTCGACATAGGCGACGTCCGACGCAGCGAGGCCGGCGCGGCTGAGCGCTTCGCGCATGACGGCTTCCTGCGCCGCTCCGCTCGGCACGGTCAGGCCGCCGCTGGCGCCGTCCTGGTTGACGGCGCTGCCTCTGATGATGCCGAGGATGGTGTCGCCGTCGGCCTCGGCATCGGCGAGACGCTTCAGCACCACGACGCCGCAGCCCTCGCCACGGACATAGCCGTCGGCGCCGGCGTCGAAGGTGCGGCAGCGCCCGCGCGGCGACAGCATGTGCGCCTTGGAGAAGGCGATGCTTGGGACCGGGCTGAGGATCAACCCGACGCCGCCGGCGAGCGCAAGGCTGCATTCGTTCTGCTGCAGGCTGCGGCAGGCCTGGTGGATCGCGACCAGCGACGACGAGCAGGCCGTGTCGATGGTCATGCTCGGGCCGGTGAGGCCGAGGACGTAAGACAGGCGGCCGGCGGCCACGCTGAGCACCGTGCCGCTGACGTGATAGGGCCCGACCTTCTCGCGATCCTCGGGCGCCGCCTGCAGCGTTGCGTAGTCGAAAGTGCCGAGACCCACGAACACGCCGGCAGGGCTGCCGTAGAGCGCGGTCGGATCCTGGTTGGCGCGCTCCAGCGCCTCCCAGCTCACCTCAAGCAGCACACGCTGCTGCGGATCCATGGCATGGGCTTCGCGCGGCGCGATGTTGAAGAAGTCGGCATCGAAGCGATCGACGCCTGCGCAGAACGCGCCGTGGCGCGCGGTCATGTGCCCCGGCGTGGCGGGATCCGGATCGACGAGGCGAGCGTTGTCCCAGCGATCCCGGGGCGTCTCGGTCACTGCGTCACGTCCATTGGCGAGACTGTCCCACAGCTCCGCGGGCGTACCGGCGCCGGGCAGGCGGCAGGCCATGCCGACAATCGCGATCGGCGCCGGCGTCTTGAGGCGCGCGATCTCCGCCTCGAGGCGGCGGATCGTCAGCAGCGCCTGCTTGATGAGGGATGGGTCTCTGGGCTCTGGACTGCTCATGACCATCGCTACGTCAGGCCTGATAGGCCAGCCGCCGGCCGAAGCGGCGGACGGCCTCGTTGAACGCCTCGCGCTTCTGCCAGAGGCGCTGGCGCCAAGCCGGGCCCTTGGGCGGGCGCCGGTAGAAGGCGCACAGCGCGCCGTCGAGGAAGTCCTCGGCGGTGATCACCGGCTCGGCCGGTGCCTGCTCGCCCGGAAGCAGCGTGCTGCGATAGCATTCGGCGGCGAGTATGCGCATCGCACGGTACTTCTCGCGTGCGCTCGGCGCCGGTTCGGCCGCAGCCGCGCGCAGCCGCCGCGCGGCGGCCTTGCTCGCCTCCGCACGGCGCGGATCGAGCGTGCCGGCGACGATGTTCTGGATGTGGCAATCGCGGTGCACGCTGCCGATCAGGGCGACCGCGTCGGGATCGGTTACGCCGCCGAAACGGAAGCTCACCGACATCGCGGCATCGACATAGCCGACGTGATGCCACCAGAACGCCGGCATCAGGATGGTCTCGCCGGCCTCGACCACGACCTCGATGCCGCCGGCATAGGCGATCAGCGCCGCACGCTCGGCATCGTCCATCGCGTTGACCGCGACGGTCGAGAAGATGTCGATGGGAAACAGCTTGAAGCCGGATTTCGGCGGAAACAGCACGATGCGCTTGCGGCCGAACACCTGATGCAGCAGGACGTCGCGGCCGTCCCAGTCGGTGTGGAGATCGGAGGCGTTGCCGGCATTGGCGACGAACATCAGCGAATGCGCCTCGCTCGCGCTGCGCTGCGCGAGCGGATTGCCGTAGCCGCCATGCACTTTCTCGATTCCGACCGCACCGAGATTGCAATCGTCCAGGATTCTCTCGGGCGTCGGCTGCTCGCTGGTGAGCGCGCGCGTCGTGGGCTCGCGCTCGATCAGATCGAGATAGTCGCGCAGCAGGCCCGGCTTCTTGTCGATTGCGATCGGGGCGCTGCTGCCCTGCACGAAGTTGCGGATGTTGGCGAGATGCGCATCGATGTAGTTGACGCCGATCATGACCTGGAGGTCGCCGAGCGCCTCGCGCACCTTCTGCGCGTCGGTCAGCTCGCCGAGCAATTGTCCCTTGAACAGGCCGGAGATGACCGCCGGCTGGCGGCGCTCGAGCAATTCGTCCCGGCGTGCGGGCAGATCGGCGGCATCATAGGTCGCGATCACCGGCTGATCATGGCGAGATGACGTCATTGCAGTCGCTCCAGTTCCTGACGCAGCAACAGCTCGGCCTCTTCCTCGGACAGATCGTCGATCTCGGCCGTCGCGACCGGTTGAGGCATGGCAGGTGTGGACCGTGCAGCGGGATCCACAAACAGGCCGCCGAGATGGTCGAGCAGCGCCTCGATGGTCGGATAGTCGAACAGCAGGGTGGCATGCAGCGGCGCCCCCAGCCGCTCGCCGAGATCTTCGCGCAGCTCCAGGGCGGCAAGAGAATCCAGGCCGAGATCGAACAGCCGCGTCCGCGGCGCGATCGTATCGGCATCGGCAAGACCGAGGACCTGGCCGAGCAGCTCGCGCAGATGCCGCTCGATTGCAGCGCGGCTGCGGTCGGTCGCCGGGCGCGCCGCGATGGAGGACATGGCCGGCGTCGGGGACGCGATCTTGACTGCGGCTCTGCCGGAGGTCGCCGTGGATTCACCAGTCAGCCCGCGGCGGCTGGCGGCGCGGAACACGAAGCCCCTGGCTTCGAGCAGCGGCGTGTCGCCCATCATCAATTGCACGTTCGCCGCCGGAGAATTTCCCTGAGCGTTCGGACCGTCTTCGCGCCAGGCGACGCATGCAAGCGATGCCTCGATGCGGTGTGGCCAGAGGCGGAGCTGGTCGATGCGGAAGGGCAGGTGCGCGATGTCGCTGTCGCGGCGGTCCCAGAAGCGGCTGAGCAGTTGGAACGCGCTGTCCAGCAGCCCGGGATGAATGATGGCATCCGTGACATCGACCAGATGCGCGGGCCGCCGCAGCTCGGCTGTCAGCTCGCGGCCATCGCAGTGGATCGCATCGGCCCATTGAAACGACGGTCCGAGGTCGAAGCCCTGTGCCACGAGGTCGTCGTAGAATGCTCTACCATCGAGCGCGCCGGATCGAGCTGGCGCGCCGCCGTGCCGCTCCCAATCGCGGGGAGCGCTGAGAGGCAGATCGGCGCGACCGGTGACGTGGGTGGTCCAGGCCTCGTCGTCGAACGGATCGGAATCGGCGCGCCGGCTGATGAGGCGGATGCGATGGCCGCCAGGCTCCGGCGTCAGCACGAGCTGCATGACGATGCCCTGCGGTGGCAGGTGCGCGGCCTGCACCAGGGTCACGTCGCGCAAGGTCAGCGGGCCGGCTGCGGACAGTGTTCGCAGGCCGGTGAAGATCATGGCGAGATGCCAGGCGGCGGGCACGATGACCTCGCCGAACACGCGGTGCTCGATGAGGAACGGATCGCGTCCGGCGAGCTCGGTCTCGAACCGCGCCTCGCCATGCGACTGCGGAAGCGCGAGCCTGCGGCCGATCACCCGCGTGCTGTTCGGTGCCGGCGTGGCCGCCGCGGCGGCCGGCGCCAGGCGGATTGACCGCCGGTTGAACGGCGTATTGGGCAGCGGCACGCGCGGCGCCGGCGGTTGGCTGGCTGCGACATCGGCCGCCAATCCGTCGACCGCGAGCGCGGCCAGCGAATGGCGCATCTGCCAGGCATCGGCGACGCCGGGCGCGACGCTCGGCAGCCACGACATGTCGGCATCGGGCAGGGTCTGGCGGCCGAGCCCGATCAGGACCGGCTGCGGGCCGATCTCGATGACGGCGGCGACGTCGCGCTCCGCGAGCTGCCGCAGGCTGTCCTCGAAACGCACGCGCTCGCGCGTGTGCCGGCACCAGCGCTCGGGATCAGCGATGTCGTCGGCGTTCACGGCGGCGCCGGTGAGATTGCTGATCAGCTCGACGGTCGGCGTCATGAACCGGACCTCCGCCACCGCTTGCCGCAGCGCCGGCAGGATCGGCTCCATCGCCTGCGAATGGAAGGCGTGGGAGACGTCGAGGCGTTGCGCGGCCAAGCCGTCGCGGCCGCAGCGCGCGATGACATCCTCGATCGCCCGCGTCGGCCCCGCGATGGTCACGCTGCGCGGCGCATTCGTCGCCGTGATCTCGACCTCGCCGCCGTAGCGCTGCACCAGCGCGCCGAGCCGCCCGGCATCGGCGCGCACCGCCGCCATGGCGCCGCCCTCGGGCAGCGACTGCATCAGGGCCGCGCGCCGGCACACCAGGCGCAAACCGTCTTCAGGGCTGAAGGCGCCGGCGACGCAGGCCGCAGTGTACTCGCCCAGGCTATGGCCGAGCACGACATCCGGTACCACGCCCCAGGCGCGCCACAGCTCGGCCAATGCAAGTCCGAATGCAAACAGCGCCGGCTGCGCCCATCCGGTGCGGCGCAGTTGTCCGGGATCGACGTCGCCGAGCAGGAGATCACGCAGCGGCACGTCGAACTCGCGCGCGGTCAGCGCGATCGAGCGTTCGATGCTGTCGCGGAACACCGGCTCGGAGGCGTGCAGCGCGCGCGCCATCGCCGGGCGCTGCGCGCCCTGGCCGGTGAAGAGGAACGCGACCGCGCCTCCGCTGCGGCGGCTGGCCTCGCCGATCAGCAGCGCCGGATGCCGACTGCCCGAGACGGCTGCATCGAGCGCGGCTCGCGCCTGGTCAGGCTCATCAGTGACGATGGCGAGCCGGTGCCGCAATGGCGTCCTGTGCCGAAGCATGCTCGAACAAATGCCGGCGAATTCATTCTGGTTGACGCCCTGGAGCCGGTCGCGCATCGCACCGGCCAGCAGCGTCAGCCCTTGCGGTCCTTGCGCCGACAACAGCAGCGTCGACGCATGCGCAACTGAGACGGGCTCCGCTTCCGACCTGGGATCTGAACGCTCCACGACGACATGCGCATTGGTGCCGCTCATGCCGAATGAGCTGATGCCGGCAAAGCGCAACTCGTCGCGCGCGTCCTCCAGACGCGATGGCAGCGTGAATGGCAGGGCGTGCCAGGGAATGTCGGGGTTCGGCGTGCCGACACCCGGCTGCGGCGGCAGCTGCTGATGCTTCAGGATCAGCAGCGTCTTCACGACCCCGGCAAGGCCGGCCGCGGCTTCGAGATGGCCGATGCTGCTCTTGACCGATCCGAGCGGAAGCTCCGTCGTGCGCTGCGGCGTGTTGAACACGGCGGCGAGCGACTCAAGCTCGATCGGGTCGCCGAGCCGCGTGCCGGTGCCGTGGGTCTCGACATAGCCGACCGCCTCCGGTGGTACACCCGCCGCCGTCAGGGCGTCACGGATGACCTGCTCCTGCGCGATTGCGTTGGGCACAGTGAGCCCGCTGGCCGGTCCGTCGTGATTGACCGCGGCGCCGCGCACCACGCCGAGCACGTCGTCTGCGGCAGCGTCCT
Source organism: Bradyrhizobium sp. HKCCYLRH2060 (assembly GCF_051168135.1). NCBI lineage: Bacteria > Pseudomonadati > Pseudomonadota > Alphaproteobacteria > Hyphomicrobiales > Nitrobacteraceae > Bradyrhizobium > Bradyrhizobium sp. HKCCYLRH2060. The sequence goes on along the minus strand of NZ_JBNPUK010000024.1, from coordinate 17,405 downwards.
CCAGCCGGCGCAGCACGAGCACGACGCAGCCCTCGCCGCGGCCGAAGCCGTCGGCGTCGGCAGAGAACACCTTGCTGCGGCCATCCGGCGCGAGCACGCCGGTGCGCGACAGGAACAGCGTGACCTGGGGCGTCAGATGCAGATGCACACCGGCGACCAGTGCGAGGTCGCACTCGCGGTTCTCCAGGCTCTGGCAGGCCAGATGCAGCGCCACCAGCGAGGAGGAGCAGGCGGTGTCGAGCGACAGGCTCGGTCCGTTCAGCCCGAGCTCGTGCGACAGCCGTCCCGACGCGAAGCAGAGCAGGGCGCCCGTGCCGGAATAGGGACCGATGCACGCGGGATCGGCGCCGTAGAGCTCGCGCGGTCCATATTGCGGCTGGCCGATGCCGACGAACACGCCGGTGCGGCTGCCCCGCAGCGTGCCGATGGGCACGCCGGCATTCTCGATCGCCTCCCATGCGACCTCCAGCAGCAGCCGCTGCTGCGGGTCCAGCGAGGCCGCCTCACGCGGATTGATGTTGAAGAATTCTGGATCGAAGCCGTCGACATCGTCGAGAAAGGCGCCGCGCCGCACATAGGTGCGGCCGGGCGCGCGGCGATCGGGATCGAACAGAGCGTCATTGTCCCAGCGGCCCGCCGGCAGCTCGCCGATGGCATCGCGGCCGGAGCGGAGCAGATCCCAATAGGTGTCGAGGTCGGCAATGCCTCCCGGCAGGCGGCAGCCGGCGCCGATGATGGCAATGGGGGCGCGTCGTCGCGTCATGCCCGCACTCCGGTCAGCTCTGACGGCCGATCGAACAGCTCGGCGTCGAGGAAGGTTGCGAGCTGGTCCACGGAGCCGTGCCTGAACAGCGTGGTCTGCTCGATGCGGTGGCCAAGGCTGGCGCGGATGCGGTTGCGCAGGTCCAGCGTGGCGAGCGAGTCCATGCCGAGCGCGAAGAAGCCGCGCGTGCGATCGATCTCGGCAGCACCTGCGAAGCCGAGCACCGCGGCGACCAGGCCGGCAAGATGGTCGGCGAGCGCAGCACGGCGGCGGCGTGCGGGCAGGCGCGCAAGCTCCATCCGCAACCGATCGTCCGCCGAAGGCTCCGGCCGGACCACGCGCAACGGCACGGCGCCGGCCGTCGCGGCCGCCTTGGGCTGCGGCGCCACGAACGCATCGACCAGGGCAGGCGGCGCGTCGGCGCAGGCGCTGGCGAACTGCGCCCAGTCGACGTCCAGCACCGCGGCCTGCGGCAGATCGGTCCTGATGAGTTCGCCGAGCGCCGCGAGACAGATTTCACCCGGCATCTCGCGCAAGCCCTGCCGGGTCCACTCACGCCGCGTCGCCCGCTCGCCGGCGCCGACCATGCCGAGGCCGGACCACGGTCCCCAATTGATGCTGAGCGCCGGCAGCCCCGCCGCGCGCCGATGCTGGGCGAGCGCATCCAGTCCGGCATTGGCGGCGACATAGCCGGCGAGGCCGGGAGCGCCCAGCAGCCCGAACGCCGAGGAGAACAGCACGAAATGATCGAGCGGCTGGCTGCGGGTCAGCTCGTGCAGATGCCAGGCGCCGTCGAGCTTGGCCGCAAGCACCGCGCCGATGCGATCCCAGCTCTGGGTCTCGATCACGCCGTCATCATGGCTGCCGGCGGTGTGGAAGACGCCGCCGAGCGGCGGCATTTCGCGGCTGCATGCATCGAGCAATGCGGCGACCTCGTCACGCCGGCCGAGGTCGGTCGAGCGCAGCATCACCGTGACGTTCTGCGCCCGCAGCTCATCGGCAAGCGCGCGCGCTGCCGCCTCGGCCGAGCGGCTCGCGATCACGATGTGGGTGGCGCCGCTGGTGGCGAGCCAGCGGGCGAGTGCGGCGCCGAGCGCGCCGCCGCCGGCGATCAGCTGGGTTCGCCCGGTAAGATCCAGTGGCCTCGTCGCGGCCGTTGCGCCGGACGCGCGGAGCCGCGGCACGCGCGCGCGGCCGTTGCGCCATGCCATCAGCCATTCCGCCGGCGCGCTGTCACTGAGGTCGCCGATCAGCCAGTCGGCAAAGGCGGCGTCGCTCAGGGCCGAGGCGTCGATGTCGATCAGCCGCATGCCGAGCCAGGTCTGCTCACGGCCGAGCACGAGAGGGAGGCCCTGCAAAGCGGCGAGCGCGACGTCGGCCCGGTCCTCTGCGCTGGCCGCCATGGCGCTTCGGCTGAGCGAGAACAGCCGCCTCGGCGGTCGCGCGAGCCGGGTCAGCCGCTGCAACAATGCGAGCAGGCGTGGTCCCATCGTCGTCAGCCGCTCGGCCGGCGTGCTTTCGGCCGTGAATTCGGCGGACGACGCCCGCATATCGATCACGGCCTCGACGCCGTCGTCGAGATGGCGGAAGCCGTCGACATCGTCGGTCGCGACGATGCAGCGGACGCCGCGGCGGCCGAGCGATGTCGCGAGCAGTAAAGCCTGCGCGGCGTGATCGGCCAGCAGCAGCCACGGCCGTACCATCGACGCGGCGGGGCGGGGCGGGAGCTTGCGCGGCGGCGCGTCGATCCATTCGACCACGTGCAAGTTGCGTGTGAGGGTCTCGGCCGGACGCGCCGAGACGGCACGGACGAAGGTCAGGCCGCTGATGCGCAGCACCGGTGCGCCATCGGCCGTGGAGGCATCGAGGTCCACCACGGCGGCCCTGCCGTCGGCCGTGACGCTGCGCAGCCGCGCGTGCGACCAGGCGATGGTCCCTATGTCCCCGAGCAGGTCGATGCGCTCGCATCCGGCCGGAATGCCGCAAGGGATGGCAACCGGCAGCGCGGCCTGCGCCGCCAGCAGCGCCGCGTCCAGCCGTATCGCACCGGCGAGCGCTGGCGGCACGTCGGCGGCGCCGATATGCCCGAGCGCCTCGCCTCGGCCGGTCGTAAGAGCCGCGAGACTCGCGATCGCGATGCCCGGCTCGCAGCCTTGGGCACGCAGCCGTTCGGCGAGTCGATCGATCGTGTCGTCTGTTAGTTCATGCCGGAGCGCGTCGAGCTCTGCCGTCGCCGTGCCAAGCCCGTCCACGACGACGTCGCCGATCTCGGCTTCGGCATGAACCGTCCAGCTCGCCGCAGCGTTACGGCTTGCGATCCGCACGCGGCTCGTCCCGGCGCCCTGCGGCAGCAGCACGGTCTGCACGTCGACGCCGTGATCCGGCAGATGCAGCGGCCGATGAAAGACCAGCGACGACAGGCGCAGCGGCGCGAGGCTGATCGGGCAGGCTCCGCCGGGGCCGCTGCCATGTGCCTCGATCATCATCGCGAGCATCGCCGCCGCCGACAGCGTCGCGCTCTCGCCGATGCGGTGCGTCTCCAGGGCCGGCCACCGGCCGCCGCCGAGCCTGGTGGCATGAACCGCTCCGTCCAGCGCGAGCGGGATCATCGGACCGATCAGGGTGGCCGGATCGGGTGTCGGCACTTCGACGCGTGGGGATGATTGCGGTTCTGCGTCCGAGCTCGGGTCGATCCAGTAGCGCTTGCGCTCGAACGGCGTGGTCGGCAGTGCGACGCGCCGCGGCGGCCGGCAATCGAGGCCGCGCCAATTGATCTCAGCGCCCCGCACAAACAGCTCGCCTGCCGCCCGCGACAGGGTCTGCCACGCGGATTCCGTCGGCACCAGGCTCGGCAGCAGCGCGACCGCATTGTCGGCAAGGCAATCGCGGGCGACGCCGGTGAGCACCGGCCGCGGCCCGATCTCGATGAACACATTGGCGCCGAGCGCAGCGGCCGTCGCGATGCCGTCGCGGAAGCGGACCGGCTGGCGCACATGGCGCACCCAGTACAAGGGGTCCATCAGTTCGTCATCGATCGATCGTCCGGTGACGTTGGAGACGATGCTGATCCGCGGCCGCCGCGGATGCAGCTTGCGGCAGGTGTCGCCGAACGGCGCCAGCATGCCGTCCATCAGCGGCGAGTGACCCGCGCGCGAGACATGCAGCCGGTGGACCTCGATGCCCTCGCGGGCGAAATCGGCGAGCGCGGCTTCGACCGCGGCCGGCGCGCCCGAGATCACGCAATTCTGCGGGCTGTTGTAGGCCGCGATCACGACCTCCTGGCCGGCCACGCGGCGCTCGACGAAGGCGGCGTCGGCCAACACGACGCCCATCGCGCCGTCAGGCGTCGCCTGCATCAGCCGTCCGCGCATCGCGACGAGCTCGACGGCCTCGGCAAGGTCGAGCGCCCCGGCGATGCACGCCGCCGTCACTTCGCCGAGGCTGTGACCCATCACCACGGCCGGCGTGATGCCGGCGTCGATCCACAGCCGCGCGAGGGCATATTCGAGCGCGAACAGCGCGGGCTGCGCGTAGCGCATCTGCGCGATCATGTCCGGCTCGCCGGGGGCGGGGTTCATGATCTCCAGCAGCGGCCTGTCGAGGAACGGCGCAAACAGCTCAGCGCATTCGTGCAATGCGGCAGCAAAACCCGGATGGCTGCCGGCGAGCTCCTCGGCCATCCCCGGATATTGCGAGCCCTGTCCGGTGAACAGGAAGGCGACCACGGGCGCCTTGCCGGCCGTGCCCGCCATCACGTCGGAATACGGCTCTCCTGCGAGATGGCTGCTCAGCTCGCGTTGCCAGTCGCCCGGGCCACTGCCGACGATCGCGAGCCGATGCGGCTGCGCGCTGCGGCCGGCGGCCGCAGTCGCGGCGATGTCGCCCGGCGCCTGCGTGCCGCCGACGGATGCGAAATGATCGAGGTAGCGGCGCGCGAGCTCGTGCAGCGCCGCGGGCGAGCGCGCCGAGAGGACGAGCAGATGGTGCTGCCGCGGATCGTCGGGACGGTCGTCCGGCCGCGGCGCTTCGGCGAGGACGACGTGCGCGTTGGTGCCGGAGAAGCCGAACGAACTCACGGCGGCGCGGCGGCGCCGGCCGTCGCGCCGCTCCCAGGCTTGCAGTTGGATTGGAATGCTGGCCGGGATCGCTGAGAGATCGAGCAGCGGGTTGATGGCGCCGAGATGCAGTTGCGGCGGGATCGCGCCGTGACGAAGCGCAAGCACCGCCTTCATCAGTCCGGCGAGGCCCGCGGCCGCCTCGGTGTGGCCGATATTGCTCTTCACCGAGCCGATCAGCAGCGGATGCTCGCGGCCGCCATGCACGGCGGCCAGCGCGTTGAACTCGATGGGGTCGCCGAGCGGCGTGCCGGTGCCATGCGCTTCGACATAGTCGATGTCGGACGCGGCGATGCCGGCATCGTCGAGCGCGCGGCGGATGACAGCCTGCTGCGCCAGGCCGTTCGGCGCGGTGAGGCCGTTGCTCGGGCCGTCATTGTTGACGGCGCTGCCTTCGATCACAGCGAGCACGGGGTTGCCATCGACCAGCGCGTCGTCGAGCCGCTTGAGCGCGAGCACGGCGCAGCCCTCGCTGCGCACATAGCCGTTGGCCTCGGCGGAAAACGGCTTGCAGCGTCCGTCGGGTGCCAGCATGCTGGCCTGCGAGAAGGCGATGCTGAGCTCGGGGCCGAGGATCAGGTTGACGGCGCCTGCCAGTGCCATCCGGCAATCGCCGGCGTGCAGCGCCTTGACCGCGAGATGCACGGCAACGAGGCCGGCAGAGCAGGCGGTGTCGACCGACAGCGCCGCGCCCTGCAGCCCCAGCGTATAGGCGATGCGCCCGGAGGCGATCGATCCAGCGTTGCCGGTGCCGTAGTGGCCGTCGAGCCGTCCGGCGGCGCCGGCGATGCGCTCATAGTCGTGTCCGAACAGGCCGATCAGGACCTGAGTGTCCGAACCGGCGAGGGCGGTGGGATCGATGCCGCCATGCTCCAGCGCCTCCCAGCTGCATTCGAGCAGCAGGCGCTGCTGCGGATCCATCGCCGCCGCCTCGCGCGGCGACAGCCCGAAGAATCCGGGATCGAACTGATCGACATCGGCGATGAACCCACCGCGCCTCGTCGTGATGCGTCCGGGACCGCCGGCGGGATTGCAGAGAACGTCCGCATTCCAGCGCGTCGCCGGGACATCGGTGATGCCATCGCGGCCTTCGCTGAGCAGCGTCCATAACTCATCCGGGCTGGTCACGTTGCCCGGGAAGCGGCACGCCATCCCGATGATCGCCACCGGCGCCGCGGTCTGGCCTGTCTGCTGTTGGCGAGCGGTCGATGATGAGGCGCTGCCGCGCGGGGCGGCCGCACGTTTCGGCGCAGAGGATGGCGCGATCAGGCCGTTGACGATCTGCTCCGGCGTCGGATGACGGAAGAAGAAGGTGGCATCGATCGCGGTGCCGAGCGCGCGGTTCAGCCCGGCCCTCAGGCTGTGCAGGTCGAGCGAGTCCAGCCCCATCGCATGCAAGGTGCGTCCAGGCGCGAAATCTTTCGCGCGCGCCGGCCCCAGCACATCGCGCAAGGTTGCGGCGACGATCTCGGGCAGATCACGCGCGCTGACGATGGGCTGGCCGGCGCTGCTCGTGGTGATCGCATCCAGGCGGTCCGCGTCGTATTCGATCAGCACGCCGGCCTCGCCGCCTGCGGCGTAGCCGGGGAAGGCGCCGGGCAGCACGTCGACGATGCGAGCGCCGCGCGCGGCATGGAAACGCAGAATCGCGTCGACCGGCAGCCCGTTGGCATCGCGGCGGGCGACATAGGCGGCGATGATGTCGTCGTCAGAGGCCGCGAAGTCCCGGCACAGCGTCACGCCGACGATCGTCGCCGCGCCGGCCGCGCGGGCGAGCCGCAGCGCCAACTGCACCAGCGCCTCGCCGAGGCCGGTCTGGGCGTGATCAGGATCGACGCAGACTCCGAGCAGTTGCGCAACCATGCCGTCGGGCGCGTGCAGCGTCTCGAACTGTTCCGCGGGCAGATCGCGCAACGTCCGCGCATCTGCGATCCGCTGCGTGTAGATCGCACCGATGATGCGCTCCTGCCGCAGCACCACGATGTGATCGCCAGAAGCCTGGTGGATGCGCCGCAGGAGGCGTTCCGGCCGGCTGCGCAGCGGCTCCGGCCAGCAGGCCGTATCCAGTGCGACAAGGCCGGCGAGATCGGTTTCGCGGGCCGCGCGAACCACGATGCCCGACTGATCCGCCCCGGTGTCGATGGCGAACCAGGCCCGCGCCTCATCGTAGGTTGGGCTCGGTGCGGGAATGCGCTGCTCGGCCACGGCGCGCTGCAGGCGTTGGAGGATCGGCGCCTCGAGCGTCACATGCGACTGTGGTGAGGAACGATGCTCGGTCATGACTGATCCACCCGCCGGGCCACGCGCTCGGCATGAAGGCCGCGCATCAGACCATCATGATCGCAATCGAGCTCGATCAGCTCGAACTCTCCGCCGATCAGCTCGCGCCAGCCCGCAGGCGCAGCCGGATTGCCGCGCACACGCGCGTGGAAGAAGGTGGCGTGTCCGATGGTGGGCGTGGGCTGATAGGTGCCGAGCAGCTTTCCGCAGCGGACATAAGCCTCGACGATCTCCTCCACCTGGGCGGCGGTGATGTCCGGCGGAAACTCGCCGCTGCGGCTCAGCACCGCGGCGGCTCTCGCATAGTCGAGCGTCGCGTCGTCGGAGGCCTCGCCCGTGAGGTCGGCGATGATCTCTGCCTTGCTGACCTCCCATCCGCCCGCGGGCTTGACCGGCGCGTCGAGCAGCAGCAGCGACGCCACCGTCTCTCCCTCCGCCGCGAGCTGGCGGGCGATTTCGAAGGCGGCCACGCCACCGAAGGACCAGCCCATGAGATGATAGGGGCCGTGCGGCTGAACGCTGCGGATCTCCCGGAGATAGCTCTGCGCCTGCTCGACGAGGCTCGCCGGCCCCGCGTTGCGGCCGGTGACATCCTGCAGTCCGTAGACCGGGCGTGGCACCGACAGGCGCGAGACGATGTCGAGATAGCAGAACACCGTTCCGGTCGCCGGATGGATGCAGAACAGCGGCGGCTCGGCGCCGTTGCCGCGCAGCGTCACCAGTGCCTTCGCCGGTTGCGCCGGGACCGTGCCGCGCAACAGCCGCGCCATGCCTTCGATGGTCGGGTCGGCGGCAATGTCGCCGGCTCGCAGCTTGAGGCCGAACTCATTGCGGCAGCGCGCGATCAGTTGGATCAGGATCAGCGAGTCGCCGCCCAGCTCGAAGAAGCTCGTGGTGACGTCTATCGACGGCGTCTGCAGCAGCTCCTGCCAGATCGCCTGCAGCCGGAACTCGATGTCGTCGCGGGGCGCGATGGTGCGACCATCGGATGAGGCATCCGGTCCGTGCATCGTCGCCAGCGCACGCCGGTCGATCTTTCCGGCCGGGTTGAGCGGCAGGCTGTCGAGCCGGATGAACTGTGCCGGCAGCATGTAGGACGGCAGGTGCTCGGCGAGATGGCGGCGAAGTTCGGACGGTGCGGCATCCGCACCGCTTTTCGCTGACCACCAGCACACCAGACGCTGATCGCCGCGGCTGGCCTCGAGACCGACGGCCGCGGCCTCCACCGTCGCGTGCCGGCGCAACACCGCCTCGATCTCGCCCGGCTCGATGCGGAAGCCGCGCAGCTTGATCTGAGCGTCGCTGCGGCCGAGGAATTCGAGGGTGCCGTCGGGAAGCCAGCGAGCGCGGTCGCCGGTCCGATACAGCCGCTCGCCCGGTCGGCCGAACGGGTCGGCGATGAAGCGTTCGGCGGTCAGGCCCGGTCGATCGAGATAGCCGCGCGCAAGGCCGCGGCCGGCGACGTAGAGTTCGCCTGCGGCACCGATCGGCAGCGGAGTGAGCCTGTCGTCGAGCACGTGGCAGCGCAGGCCGAGGATCGGGCGGCCGATCGGCGGCGTGCGGTCGCCGGCGAGCGGAGCGCTGAGCGAGGCGCACACTGTCGTTTCGGTCGGGCCGTAGCCGTTGATGAAGGTCCGGCCGGGAGCCCACAGCCGTGCCGTCTCGGCCGGGCAGGCCTCGCCGGCAACCACCAGCACGCGGCAACCGTCGAGATCGCGCGGTGCCATGACGCCGAGCGCACTCTGCGGCAGGGTGGCATGGCTGACGCCGTGCCGCCGGGCGAAGTCGGCAAGAGCGTCTCCCGGCAGGTCATCGGGCGAGCCGACCACGAGCGCGGCGCCGCTGCCCAGCGCCATGCAGATCTCCCACACCGAGGCGTCGAAATTGGGCGAGGCAAATTGCAGCACGCGATCGCCAGGCCCTGCGCCGAACGCGGCGCGCTGGGCGCGAATCAGGTTAGCGGCGCCGCGATGCGGAACCATGACGCCCTTCGGCCGTCCGGTCGAGCCGGACGTGTAGATCACGTAGGCAAGGTCGTCGGCCGAGATCGCGGGCCGCGGCTGGCGCGGCTTATTGCCGGTCGCAGCAGGCACGTCCTGTTCGTCGATGCCGATGCGGCGGACTGCCGGAGGGAGCCAGGCCGCCGCGCCATCGGTCAGCACGCGCTGCACGCGGCTGTCAGTGATGATGAAGCCGAGGCGGTCGGGCGGATAGGACGGATCCAGCGGCACGTAAGCGAGCCCGGCCTTGAGAGCTGCCAGCGCGGCGGTCACGAAGCCGGCCCGGCGTTCGCAGGCGATGCCGATGAACTCACCCGGGCGCGCGCCGTCATCGCGCAGCCGGCCGGCCAGGCGATCGGCGGCGTCGTGCAGCTCACGATAGGTCAGGTGGCCGAAATCGCCGATCAGCGCCGGCTCGTCGGCATGGTCCCGGGCGGTTTCGTCGAGCAGCTCGGTCAGCGTCTCCTCGGCAAGGACCACCGGCGTGGTCGCGTTCCAGGCCGCGATCTGCTGCAGATCCCTGGCGTCGGCACCGAGCAGGCGATGCAGCGGCAGATCGCGGTCCGCCGCGGCCAGGCGCTCGATGACGGCGATGAAGTCGTCGGCCAGTCGCGCGATATCCTCCGCCGCGAACCGGCCGGCGTCGTAGCTGAACGCGAGCTCATAGGAGTCGCCCGGCATGACGGCGACAGCCAGGGGATAATGCGTATGCTGTTCCACGGGCAGCGCGCGAATGGAGAGATCGTCGAGCATCCCGTCCATCGACGTGGCCGGCTGGTTCTCGAACACCATCAGGGTCTCGAACAGCTCGCCCTCCGCGCGCTCGGTCCAGCGCATGATGTCGCCGAGGCCAGCATATGCGTAGCTCATCCGTTCCGCCTGCTCGGCATGAAGCCGCGCCAGCCACTCGCCGGCGCTCGCCTGCTCCGTGAGCCTGATCCGCGCCGGGACCGTGTTGATCAGCAGCCCCGCCATCCGCGCGATGCCCTCCACTTCCGGCGGGCGCAAGGCGATCGTGGTCCCGAACACCAGATCCTCGGACGAGCACAGGCGCGACAGCATCATCGCCCAGGCGCCCTGGAGCAGCGTGTTGGCGCTGACATGGTGCCGCCGTGCCGCATGGCGCAACGCGGTCGACCTGTCCTCGCCGAGCATCCGCTTCAAGGCGCGCTGGCCGCTGCCTCGGGCTGGCGTCGGCAGCGAGATGCGGGCCATCGTCGTCGCGCTGGCAAGGTGCTGGCGCCAGAAGCTCGCGCTCTCCTCGCGATCCCGTTGGGCGAGCCAATGGACGAAGGCGGCAAACGGCGCGCGCGGCGGCAGCGCCTCGATACGGCCGGCGGCAAGGGCCGCGCGCGCAACGAACAGGTCTTCGAGCACGAGCGACAATGACCAGCCATCGAGCAGCACGTGATGATTGCTGATCACCAGGGCGTGGCGATCCGGCGCGAGGCGCAGCAGCATCAGCCGCAGCAGCGGCGTGCCGTCGAACCGGAACGGCGTCGTCATGTCATGCGCCAGGAGATCGCGCAGCGTCTGCTCGGGATCGTCGTCAGTGCTGAGATCGCGCGTCTGCCATGGTGCCTCGGCATCGGGCCTGACAACCATGACGTAGCGGCCGTCACGCTCGCCGATCGTCGTCCGCAGCACGGCATGGCAGGCCACGACCGCCTTCCAGGCGGCGTGGAGGACCGCTTCATCGAGGCTGCCCGTGATGATCATCGCGGTCTGCATGCGATAGGCGCCGGCCGCGTCGTCATCGAGGCTGTGGCGCAGCAGGCCGAGCTGCAACGGTGTGAGCTGCAGCTCTTCCGTCTCTGGCCACGAAATATCCGGCGTGCGGACCGCCGGCGCCGCTGCGGCCTGATGTTGCACATGGGCCGCCAGGCGCGCGACCGTCGGCCGCCGGAAGATGTCGCGCGCACTGAAGACGAGGCCGGCCTGGCGCGCGCGCATCACCACCTGGATGGCGAGGATGGAATCGCCGCCGAGCGCAAAGAAATCCTCGTCGATCCCGATGTGATCCTGATCGAGCACCGCGGCCCAGATCTCCACGAGACGTTTTTCGGCGGCGGTGCCCGCCGCACGATTTGTGCGCTCGGCCGCGTCCGCTTCGGACCAGGGCAGCGCGGCGCGGTCGACCTTGCCGCTGCGGCTGCGCGGCAACGCCGGCAGATCGATGATGCGCGACGGCACCATGTAGTCCGGCAGGAACGAGGTGAGATGGCCGCGCAACGCGTCGAGCGAAGGGCAGTCGTCCTGTCGCGGCACCACATAGGCGACGAGCTGCGGATTGCCGCGGGCTTCGCGCACCATCACGCAGGTGTCTGCGATCTCCGGATGACGCTGCAACGCGTGCTCGATCTCGCCGGGTTCGATCCGCAGCCCGTGGATCTTGATCTGGTGATCGACGCGGCCGAAACATTCGAGCACGCCGTCGCCGCGCCAGCGGCCGCGATCGCCGGTGCGATAGAGCCGCGCGCCGGGCGGGCCGCCGGGATCGGCGATGAAGCGTTCGGCCGTGAGACCGGGCCGGTTGCAATAGCCGCGCGCGAGCCCGACGCCGCCGACGTAGATCTCGCCTTCGACGCCGGGCGGGACGTCCGCCAGCCAGTCGTCGAGGATGCGGATGACGGTGTTGGCGATCGGTTTGCCGATCGGCGGCCGCCCGCCGTCGTCGGCCGAGAACCGCATCATGGTCGAATAGATCGTGGTCTCGGTCGGCCCATAGTAGTTATGCACGGTGGCGGCGCGGCAGGCGGCGAGACGGCGCAGCGTCGCCTCGGTCAGCGCTTCGCCGGCGCTCACGACCTTGAGCCCGGCGAGCGCGCCGGGCACCGCGGCGGTCAGCATGTTCCACACCGTCGGCGTCGCCTGCATCGTGGTGACGCCGGCCGCCGCGATCAGCGCCGCCAGCCGGTCCGGAGCGGTGGCCTCGTCCTCGGCCGCCAGCACGACGCAGCCGCCGGTGACCAGCGGCAGCAGCAATTCCACGATCGAGATGTCGAACGCCGCCGTGGTGGTGGCGGCGAAGCGATCGTCGGGCGTGAGCTTGAGCTCCGACTGTACGGCCGCCAGCAGGTTGCCCAAGCCGCGATAGGTGACGGTCACGCCCTTGGGCCGGCCGGTCGTGCCGGATGTGTAGAGCAGGTAGGCGGCCTGGAGCGGATTCGCCTGATGCAAGGCGGGCGCGGCAGCCGCAGCGCCGAGATCGATCGCGAGGACTGGCACCGGGGCTGGCAGATCCGCCGACGCGTCGGCAGTGATCGCAAGCGCGGGACGGGCGTCATCCAGCATGTAGCCGATGCGATCGCGCGGCAACGAAGGATCGATCGGCAGGTAGGCGGCGCCGATCCGCAGCACCGCGAGAATTGCGATCAGCAGCGCGGGGGAGCGCGGCAGATGCAGCGCGACGAGATCGTCGGCGCCGACGCCGCGCGCCGCAAGCTGGCCGGCGAGCCGGCCGGACATTGCATCCAGCCGCGCATAGTCATACGTCTCGTTGCGCCAGATCAGGCCGGGCGCGGACGGCGCGATGCGGGCCTGCCGCAGAAAGCCATCCAGGAGGTGGCCCGCCGGCTCCGGCTGCGCGGTCATATTCCAGGCCGCAATCCGCGGATCGCGGCTCGCGTGGGCTCCCAGCACGCGGCCGATCGGCATGTCGCCATCGTCAGCGAGAGCCATGAGCAGCCTGCGCAGCTCCGCAATCAGCTCGGTCGCGGACGCGCCGTCGAACAGACCGGGCCGGACGTGAAGCCGCAGCGTCAACCGCGGTCCGGGCAGCACCGTCAGGCTCAGCGGATAGTGGTTGGCGTCGCGCCCCTGCACCCGGGTGATGCGCAACGCTTCGGCATTGTCGATGGCATCAGCCAAAACCGGATAGTTCTCGAACGCCAGCAGCGTATCGAACAACGCGTCGGTACCGAGCATCTGCTGGATCTCGCCGAGGCTGAGATGCTGATGGGCGATCAGCGCTGCCTGGCGATCCTGCAGCTCGCTGAGAAACGCCTTGATCGTGCGCGCGGGCGACACGCGTGCGCGCAACGGGACGGTGTTGGCAAGCAGGCCGACGATCTGGTCGGCGCCGTCGAGCGCGGCGTCACGCCCGGCGACGGTGATGCCGAACACGACGTCGTCGCGATGGGTGCGCGCCGCGAGCCACAGCGCCCAGGCGCCCTGCATCAAGGTGGCCAGCGTGATCCCGAGCGAGCGCGCCGCCGCGACCAGCCGCTGGGTCTCGTGCTCGTCGAGCGCGACGTCGGTTTGCGTTGCCGTGGTCTGGCCCGGCAGGTTCGGCGCGACCAGCAGCGGTCCGCTCCAGCCGTCGAAGGCCGCGCGCCAGGCCGCCAGCGCCGCGGCGCGATCCTGACGGTCGAGCCAGTCGAGATAGCGGCTGAACGGCACCGCCGGCTGCAGCTCGGCCGTCCCGTGATAGAGCTGCATCAGCTCGCGCAGCACGATCGGCATCGACCAGCCGTCGATCAAAATGTGATGCAGCGTCAGGATCAGCACGTTGGTCGCGCCGGCGCTGACCAGGCTGCTGCGCAGCAAGGGCGGAGCCGCCAGGTCAAAGCGGCGCGTCAGGTCGTCGTGGCGGACTTGATCCAGAGCCGCCTGCAAGTTCCTATCAGCGTCGACCGTCAGTTGACGCCAGGGCAGATCGACCACCGACACGACGCTCTGTGTGAAGCCGCTGCTGTCGTCGGCCCGGAACGCCGCGCGCAGATTGTCGTGCCGCGCGATCAGCGCGGCGATCGCGCCGCGCAGCCGGTCGCGATCGAGCTCACCTGCAAACTCCACTTCGAGCTGGACGACATAGACGTCGGCACGGACGGGATCGGACAGGTTCTCGTAGAGCAGGCCGCGCTGCAATGGCGACAGCCGGAGCTGACGGACCGACGGCTTTGCGGCCGGATGCGGCGCGGCCGGCGTCAGTTCGGCAAGGCGCTCGAGCAGGGCGAACCAGCGCGTCGCGAGCACCTGCACGACGTCGTCATCGACGAGGCTTCGGTCGCTGGACCAGGTGGCGCTGAGGCGGGCGTCGGCGCCCTGGCCGATCACCACCGTGTTCAATTCGATCGCATGGGCCGGACGCAACTCGGCCTGCTCGACGAGGTCGCCGGGCAGTGCCGTCGGGATGATGCTCCAATCCGCAACATGATCGGTCGAGAAACGGCCGAGATAGTTGAAGCCCGCCTGCGGCGTCGGCAGGCGGGCGAGCGTCCGCGCCGCGTCCTCGTCCAGGTAGCGCAGCAGGCCGAAGCCGAGCCCGTCGTCAGGGACGTCGGCGAGACCGGACTGCACGGCGTGCAGCGCGCCGAGCAGGCGTTCGGCGTCGCCGGCGGTGGTCGTGGAATCTCCGGCGGGAAGGTCGAAGCGAACGGGATAGAGGCTCGTGAACCAGCCCACGGTGCGCGACAGGTCGATGGCAGGGTCGAATTCGTTGCGGCCGTGGCCTTCGAGGTCGATCACGATGGTCTGCGCTGCCGCATCGCCATCGGCGAGCGTCGTGACGAAAGCCGCAAGCAGGATGTCGAGCACCCGCGCGCCGAGCCGTCGCGGCGCCTCGCTCATCACGCGCGCAGTCACCGCTGCCGGCAAGGTCAGCGTCAGATGCTTGACGCTGTTCGCAACGGGCTGGCGGGGCGGCGTCAGCCGCAGGGGAGCGGCGCTTGCCGCCAATGTTCGCTGCCAATGCGGCAGCTCTGCCTGCACGGAGGAATGTCGCGACCGCGCTTGAAGCAGCCGCGACCACTGCCCGAAGCTGGTGCCGAGCGCAGGCAACTGAGCCGGCTGGCCGGCCGTCGTAGCGTGCCACGACGCGGCGAGCTCCTCGATCAGGATCCGCCACGACACGCCGTCGACGGCGAGATGATGCAGTACGAGCAGCAGCGCGTCGTTATCAGCTACGCTGGCCGTGAATTGAACCGCCTGCAGCATCACGCCGCCTGCGGGATCGAGACGCGCCTCGGCAGCGCCGATCTCCTGGCTGATCCGCTGCGCGCGCTGCTCCGGCGTCAACGCGGCGACATCGATCTGGCGCAGCCGGCGCCGCGCCAGCGCTGTGTCGGAGGGCGCGATGTGCAGCGACGGCCTGCCATCGATCGGATCGAATGCGAGGCGGGACCGCAGCATGGCATGGCGCGACAACGTGGCATCGAGCAGGGCGATCAGTTGCTGCGACGTCAGGCCGCGCGGCAGCCGCACGGTCATGCTCTGGCTGAAGCGGTCGACATTCCTGCCGCGCTCGAGCAGCCAGCGCATGATCGGCGTCAGCGGAATGGGGCCGCCGTCCGCGCGATCGTCGGCGGTGACCTGCTGGGCCGCGGTTGCAACGCTCGCGAGCTTCGCGATCGTGCCCTGCTGGAACACGTCGCGCGGCGTGATCACGAGCCCGGCGCGTCGCGCGCGCGTCACCATCTGGATGCTGGTGATGGAATCGCCGCCGAGCGCGAAGAAATTGTCGTCGATGCCGATCGTGTCGTGGCCGAGCAGCTCGGCCCAGATCGCGGCGAGCGCCTGCTCGGTGGCGGAGCGCGGTGCGCGATGGGGCGCCTCGGAGGCAGCAGCGAGATCGGGCTCGGGCAAGGCCTTGCGGTCGAGCTTGCCGTTCGGGGTGAGCGGCAGCGCATCGAGGCTGACGAACAACGCGGGCAACATGTAGTCCGGCAACAGGCTGCCGAGATGGCTGCGCAACTCTGTGACGGACGGCGCAACGCCGTCGCGTCCGACCACATAGGCGACGAGGCGCCGCCCGTGCGGATGCTCCTGCGGCACCACCGCGGCAGCGGCGACGCCGTCGTGCCGTCGCAGCGCCGTCTCGATCTCGCCGGGCTCGATGCGGAAGCCGCGGATCTTCACCTGTTGGTCGGCGCGACCCAGGAACTCCAACGTGCCGTGGGCCTGCCTGCGCGCGCGATCGCCGGTGCGGTACAGCCGGGTGCCCGGCGGTCCGAACGGATCGGCGATGAAGCGCTCCGCCGTCAGATCCGGACGGTTGAGATAGCCCTGCGCAAGCCCCGCGCCGGCGACATACACCTCGCCTGCAACCCCGATCGGTACCTCGTTGAGCTGGGCGTCGAGCAGGTGAATGCGCGCGTTCTCGATCGGTGCGCCCATCGGCGGCGGCGCGTCGCCCGACAACGGCGCGCTGATGCTGGCGCAGACCGAGACCTCGGTCGGGCCGTAGGCGTTCAGCATGCGGCGATGTGGCGACCACAGCGCGACGAGATCGCCGGGGCATGCTTCGCCGGCGACGACGAGGACGCGGCAGCCGGCGAGATCGTCCGGCTCCATCACGCGCAGCGCCGTCGGCGGCAGCGTCGCATGGGTCACTGCGCAGGATTGGACGAGCGTCGCCAGGGACGGTCCGGGGCGCAGCGTTTCTGCGTCGCCGGTGACGATCGCGGCGCCTTTCGAGAGCGCCGTGGCGATCTCCGAGACCGACGCGTCGAAGCTCGGCGAGGCGAACTGCAGGACGCGGTCGCCGGCTTCGATCTCGAACGCGGCCGTCTGGGCGTGGACCAGATTGACGAGGCCGCGCTGGGGGATGGCGACGCCCTTGGGTCGGCCTGTGGAGCCGGAGGTGAAGATGACATAGGCGAGGTCATCGGGCAGCGGACGGATTTGCGGTCGCGCCGGCGGCGGTCGCAGCAGCGCGGGATCGTCGAGCCGGAGCTGCACGAGATCATCGGGCAACGCGGCGGTGCTGCCGTCGGTCAGCACCAGCTGTAGCCGGGCGTCCGCGGCCATCACGCGCAGCCGCTCGGCCGGATAGGCGGGGTCGAGCGGCACATAGGCGTGTCCCGCCTTGAGCACGGCGAGGATCGCGACGATCAGCTCCGGCCCGCGGTTGAGCGCAATGCCGATCAGCGCGTTGGTCGCCGGAATGCGGGCAGCGAGGTGTCCCGCGAGATGATCGGCGCGGCGGTGCAGATCGGCATAGGAGATCTCGCCGCCGGCATGGATGATCGCGGGGCGTTCGGCATGGTCGCGCGCGGCGGCATCGAGCAGATCGAGAATGGTCTCGTCGGCGGCGCGGGGCGCTGCCGTCGCGTTCCACGTTTGTAGCTGGCGCCGTTCGTCGGCGCCGAGCATTGCGAGGCTGCTGAGCCGTGCCGCACCGTCGGCCCTCGCCATCGCACCGAGCAGGGTCGCGACATGGCCGGCCAGCCGCGCCATGCTGGCGGGGGCGAACATCTCGGCGTCGTATTCCAGGATGCCTTCGAGGCCGCCGTCGGCGGTCGGCTG
>NZ_JBNPUK010000023.1:0-104536 GCF_051168135.1 Bradyrhizobium sp. HKCCYLRH2060 | reverse complement strand
CAAAAACCCACAACAGTTGAGCCTCGCAATATGCGGAAGCTGAACCGGACAGCCGTGGGTCAAGCCCGGCCATGACGGAGAAAGCAAGAACATAAGCGGAGGACGCACCCATGGGACTGCTCGACGGCAAGGTGGCGCTGATCACCGGCGCAGGTGGCGGCCTCGGCGAGGCCTACGCCAAACTGTTCGCGCGCGAGGGCGCGGCGGTGGTGGTCAACGACCTTGGCGGGCCGCGCGACGGCTCCGGCTCCGACCTGTCGATGGCCGAGCAGGTGGTGGCCGCGATCAAGGCCGAGGGCGGCCACGCCGTCGCCAACGCCGCCGACATCTCCACCATGGCCGGCGGGCAGTCTGTGTTCGACGACGCCATCCGGCATTTCGGCCGCGCCGACATCCTGGTCAACAATGCCGGCATCCTGCGCGACCAGACCTTTGCCAAGTCGAGCGAAGCGGATTGGGACAAGGTGATCCAGGTGCACCTCAAAGGCACCTTCTGCTGCACCCTGCCGGTGTTCCGCTGGATGCGCGACAATGGCGGCGGCGTCATCGTCAACACCTCATCGACCTCGGGCCTGATCGGCAATTTCGGCCAGTCCAACTACGGCGCCGCCAAGGGCGGTATCTGGGGCCTGTCCAACGTGCTGGCAATCGAGGGCCGCAAGTACAACATCCGGGTGTGGACCTTGGCGCCGGGCGCGCTGACCCGCATGACCGCGGATCTGCCGCGCTACAAGGAGAACCCGGGCGCGGCGCTGACGCCCGAGGGCATTGCGCCGGCCGTGCTCTACATGGTCAGCAGTCTCTCGGGGGATCAGACCGGCAAGGTGCTCGGCGTCTCCGGCCCACGCGGCGTGCGCGAGTTGCGCATGATGGAAATGGACGGATGGAAACCGCCGTCGTCGGCCTGGAAGGCCGAGGACATCGCCGCCCATGCAGGGGAGATATTCTTTTCGGAGGCCGAGATAGCCAAGTCCGCACGGCGGTTTTGATGTATTCAGGTCGTCATTCCGGAGCGCTCGCGACGGCGAGCGAACCCGGAATCTCGAGATTCCGGGTCTCGTCCTGCGGACGATCCCGGAATGACGCCAGAGAGATTGGAGACAGATGATGAAGCTCACCGCCGCCGCCAAGGGCACCTTCGCGATCGCGCCGACCCCGTTCCATGATGACGGCCGCATCGACGACGCCTCGATCGACCGGCTGGTCGATTTCTATGCCGAGGCCGGCTGCGACGGCATCACGGTGCTCGGCATCATGGGCGAGGCGCCGAAGCTGGACGCGGCGGAATCCGAGCAGGTTGCGGTGCGCTTTGCCAAGCGCGCCAAGAACCTGCAGATCATCGTCGGTGTCTCCGCGCCGGGGTTCGCGACGATGCGCGCGCTGGCGCGCGCCTCGATGGATGCCGGCGCTGCCGGCGTGATGATCGCGCCGCCGCCGACCCTGCGCACCGATGATCAGATCACGGGCTATTTCAAGCAGGCCCAGGAGGCGATCGGCGAGGACATTCCGTGGGTGCTGCAGGACTATCCGCTGACGCTGAACGTGCAGTTCACGCCGGCGGTGATCCGCAGGATCGTCATGGACAGTCCGTCCTGCGTGATGCTCAAGCATGAGGACTGGCCGGGCCTTGAGAAGATCTCGGCGCTGCGCGGCTTCCAGAAGGACGGCTCGCTGCGGCCGCTGTCGATCCTGTGCGGCAATGGCGGCCTGTTCCTGGACTTCGAGATGGAGCGCGGCGCCGACGGCGCGATGACCGGCTACGCCTTCCCGGAAATGCTGGTCGACGTCGTCAAGCTCTCGCAGGCTGGCAAGCGCGATGCCGCGCACGACCTGTTCGACGCGCATCTGCCGCTGGTCCGCTACGAGCAGCAGCCCGGCGCCGGCCTTGCCGTGCGCAAATACGTGCTGCAGAAGCGCGGCGCAATCGCCTCCAGCGCGCAGCGCAAGCCGGCCTCGGCGATCACGGCGGCCGCCAAGGCCGAGGTCGACTATCTGCTGTCGCGTGTCGCCCGCACCGACGCCCGCGCCAATCTGCAACCCCGAGCCACCGCCGCGGAGTGACCATGGCTGACGCTGCCGCCGTCCGTCCCGCCTCGACCGTGCTGCTGCTGCGCGATAGCGCAGCCGCACGTGAGATCGAGGTATTCATGATGGTGCGCCACCATCAGATCGAGTTCAACTCGGGCGCCCTGGTGTTTCCAGGCGGCAGCGTCGACAAGGGCGATCAGGAGATCGCCGGCAGGCCGGAGCTCTATGCCGGCGACGATGGCCTGGACGCCGAGGCGCTCGGCTTCCGCATCGCCGGGGTGCGCGAGACCTTCGAGGAGAGCGGCATCCTGCTGGCGCGAGCGCGCGGCGCGCGCACGCTGATCGAGGCCGCTGCCGCCCGCGAGATCGAGGCTGCACATCGCCTGGCGCTGTGCGAAGGCAAGGCCAGCTTCCTCGAGGTCATCGAGGCGCACGGCCTGGTGCTGGCGCTCGACGCGCTGGTTCCCTACGCGCATTGGATCACGCCCGAGGGCATGCCGAAGCGCTTCGACACCTGGTTCTTCCTGGCGGCGGCGCCGCCGGACCAACTCGGCGCCCATGACGGCCGGGAATCGACCGACTCCGTCTGGGTCTCGCCGCGCGAGGCGCTGGCCGGCGGCGAGGACGGCCGGTTCAAGCTGCCGTTTCCGACGACCCGCAACCTGATCCGTCTGGGCAAACAGCCGGCGGTGGCGGGGGCGTTGGCGGCGGCGCGCGACATGGAGATCGTCACCGTCATGCCGGTCATGACCAGGACCGCCGAGGGCGGTCGCCAGCTGCGCATCCCCCGCGAGGCCGGCTATGATGGGGAGGTATTCGAGTTCGGTGCGGCCGGTTAACCGCACAGGCTATTTTTCGTCCGGCGGATGATGCGCGGACGAGAGTTGTTCTCTATATGTTCATTCAGCCGCGCGGCGGCTCGTATATAATGCGGTTCCGACCATCGGATCCCATGAGTAGATTACCGGACCTCGACACGGCCTGCAGCAGCCTCCGATCGATGACGATCGGGCGGATGATCTTTGGCAGCTTTTTGCTGCTGCTCGCCGTCATCACCGCAACCAGCATGGCGAGCGTGATCGCCATCCGTCACATCGATTCGACCTTTGCCGAGTTGCAGCGGCTGCAGGGCGTCGGCGATCTCGCCGAGGAGATCGACCAGCGCATGAACGAGCTGCGGCTCGCGGCGCGTGATTTTGTCACCGATCCCGGTTCGCGTTCCGACCGGGCCATGGAGGCGGCGACCGAGCTCAGCGCGCTCCTGAAGAAGACGCGCCTGCAGCTCGCGCCGGAGCAGCAGGCGACCATCGATGGCGTCGCCCAGCGGCTCGCCAATTACCGCGAGGGCATCGACCGGATCAGTGCGCTGATCGCCCGGCGTGCCGAGCTGCTGTCGGGTTTGCCGGCGGCGCGCGAGGGCTTCGAGGACGCCATCGCCGGCTTGACCGATCGCGGCACGGCGCGGGCGCTGTTCCAGGTGCAGAACCAGGTCGGCGCGGCGCTGCTGGCGCGCGACCCGGCCGGCGCCGAGCAGGCCGCCCGCAGCATGCGCGCAATGCCGATCGAGGACAGCGCGCTTCGCGCGGCCGCCGACCGCTATGCCGAGGCGATCATCGCCATTGCCGGCACGGAGGACGAGATCGCGCGCCTCGACAAGGAGGTGCTGGGCATCGAGGGGCGGCTGATCGGCCGGGTCACCGAGTTGCTGCGCGCCTTGAGCGCGAGCCAGGGCAAGGTGCTGTCGCGCGACTTCGCCCGTACCCTGGCGGAGACGAAATGGCAGAGCATCATCTTCGGCACGGCGGGCGTTCTGATCGGCATCTTCGCTGCGTCTTTCGTGGTCCGGCGCACCGTGCGGCCGCTGGCCTCGATCGCACGCTCGATCAGGGCGCTGGCGGCAGGCGAAAAGGCGGCGTCGATCCCCCAGACCGACGTTCAGAACGAGATCGGCGACATCGCGCGGGCGGCCGAGGTCTTCCGGCAGACTTTGCAGGACGCCGACGCGGCGCGCGAGGCGGCGGTCCGCGCGCTGGCCGAGCAGCGGCTGGCCGAGGAGAGCTACCGCAAACTGTTCGAAGCCTCGATCGACGGCATCTATGTGACCACACCGAGCGGTCTTGTGCTCAATGCCAATCCGGCGCTCGCGCGCATCATGGGCTACGAATCCGCGAGCGAGCTGATCCAGAGCGTCAACGACATCGCGGATACGATCTATGTCCATCCCCTGGCGCGCGAACGCTATCAGCGGCTGATGCGGCGCGACGGCATGGTGCGCGAGTTCGAATACCAGGTGCGCCGGCGCACCGGTGAGGTCCGCTGGCTTTCCGACAGCGCCACGGTGGTGCGGGACGAGAGCGGCGAGGTGGTTCGCTACGAAGGCGTGGTCCGCGACATCACGGATCAGAAGCGCGCCGAGGACGCGATCGCGGAAGGCCGGCGATTGCTGCAGCAGGTCATCGACACGGTGCCGGCGGTGATCAACGTCAAGGATCGCGAGCTGCGCTATGTCCTGATGAACCGCTATATGGCCGGCATCTTCAACGTCGAGCCCGAGGATGCGCTCGGTCGTACCACGGGCGAGCTGATGTCGCGCTACGGCGCGAACAAGACCGACTCGAACGACAAGCGCGTGCTGGCGACGAAGGCGGGCCTCGGGTTCTACGAGGAGGAATACCTCGATTCATGCAACGTCATGCGGCAATGGCTGGTCAACAAGCTACCGCTTCTCGATGCCGACGGCGAGGTTGACAAGATCGTCACGGTGGCGCTCGACATCGGCGAGCGCAAGAAGAGCGAACTGGAGATGCGCAAGGCCAAGGAGGCCGCCGAGACCGCGCTCCGGAACCTGCGCGAGACCCAGGCCTCGCTGATCGAAGCCGAGAAGCTCGCGGCGCTCGGGCGCATGGTCGCCGGTGTTGCTCACGAGGTCAACAACCCCGTCGGCATCAGCCTGACGGTCGCTTCCGCGCTCGAGCGCAAGACCGAGCGCTTCAGCGAGGCGGTCACGCGGGGCGAGCTGCGGCGGTCGAGTCTCACTGAGTTCATCGAGATGAGCCGCAGCGCCGCGGGACAGCTCGTCGCCAATCTCAATCGCGCGGCCGAGCTGATCCAGTCGTTCAAGCAGGTGGCGGCGGACCGCAACTACTCCGATCAACGCAGCTTCGATCTCGCCGATCTCACCGAGCAGGTGGTGATGAGTCTTCGCCCGGGCGTGCGCAGACAGAACCTGACGGTGAATGTGGATTGCCAGCCCGACCTGGTGATGAACAGCTACCCCGGGCCGTACGGGCAGGTCCTGACCAATCTGTTCCTCAATGCGGTCGCGCACGCGTTTCCGGACGGCAGGAGCGGCGTGATCGAAATCAGGGCCCGGGAGTCCGGCCGCGACAATGTCGAGATCATCTTTTCCGACAATGGCTGCGGCATGTCGCTCGACGTTCGCCGCCGCGCCTTCGATCCTTTTTTCACGACGCGCCGCGACCAGGGCGGCACCGGGCTCGGCCTGCACATCGTCTACAGCATCGTGACCAGCCGGCTCGGCGGCCGGCTCGATCTCGACTCCGAGCCGGGCGCCGGCACGCGCGTCCAGATCATTCTGCCGCGGGTCGCGCCGCTGGAGCAGGCGGCCGAATAGGGCGGTCTGCGTAAAACCCCGGATTGACTCTCACGAAGCCGAGATCGAAACGAAATCTGGCCCGGTTGATGCATTTCTATCCGTGCACCCTGGGGTGGTGCAGGAGCCAGATGGACCAGATGGAAATGAGCAGATGGATTGTTTGCCGCGGCCGTGAGCCGCATCGAGCTGATCGCTCCGACATCAGCAGGACGGTCTCGAGGCCGCAGGCGGCCGCGCGATGGAAGCCACCTGTCCAGGTCGGCAGTGCGGCGCTGCTGATCGCACTCGCCGCGCCACCGTCACTGGCGCGCGATCGCGGCCAGTACGCGAACTCGTCGCCGGAGATGAAGGCATGGTTCGACGGCCTGCGCAGCGGCAAGGGCCCGTGCTGTTCGGACGCCGATGGCAGCGCCGTCAGCGATGTCGACTGGGAGAGCAGGGGCGGTCACTACCGCGTCCGCATCGAGGGTGAATGGCTCGACGTTCCCGACGACGCTGTCATCACGGAGCCCAACCGGGTCGGCCGCACGATGGTGTGGCCGATGCGCGGCTATCAGGGCCTCCAGATCCGCTGCTTCATGCCGGGTAGCATGTCGTAGCCGGACGGGGCGGCGCTCAGGTGTATTTCTTGTCGCGCTCCAGCAGCTCGATGGAAATGCCCTCCGGCCCGCGGATGAAGCAGATGCGAACACCGGGGCGGATCGTGGTCGGCTCGGTCGTGAAGGTGATGCCCTTGGCCTTGAGCTCGGCGGCCGCGGCGTCAATGTCCTTCACGGTGAGGCCGAAATGATCGAGGCCCTGGTGCGGCGTCACAGGCGGCGCGTTGACGCCGTCGCCCGGCTCGACCTTGGCGATGAATACGCTGGCACCGCCGAGCCTGACGTCGATGCGGCCGGGATGGCGGATGATCTCGCCGCCGAGAATGTCGTGAAGCCAATTAGCGGTGGCTTCCGGGTCCGGACTGCGCAGATGGATGTGGTCCCACGTGACATTCAACATCGTCGATATCTTTCGAAAGGGTGAACCGGCTGCGGCGCGGCGGCGTTTCTCGAGGTGCCGGCAACGGGTCGGATGTTTACCGGCCCGTCACCGGCCGCGCCAGCCCGGCATACCGACCGGTATCCGGGCCTGCCCTCCAATTGTCGGCTTTGCATGCAACCCTATCGATGTTTGCCGATTGAAGCTTCCAGATGCCCCCGCCGGGCAGCCGATGGTGCAGACATGAGCGCGGGTCTCTCTCGTTTGCTGGGGCGCAAGCCCGATGCCACGGCGTCGCTGGCCATGCGCCGAAGCGACGGAGCGTCCATCCCATTGGGAGCTGCGGTGTCGGGGTTGGCGATCCTCGCGCTGATCATGTTCAGCGTCGTCGGGTGGCTGATCATGTCGGTCGAAGAGGAGGAGGTGGCCGACTCCAGCCTCACGCGGGTCGGATCGGCCTCCCCGAGCAGCGGCTATGAAGGGGATGAAGACGGGACGGAGACGTCGCGTGGACTCTCCTTGGTGGTGCCCAGCCCGGCGGCCAAGTCCAGCGCGCACCCCGATTCGTCCCCGGTGGTCGGCTCCGGCCGGACCGTCATGGACGCCAATGCCAGCCTTTCGCCGACGATGACGCCTGCTTCATCCCCTGCGCTCGACCCGGCCGCTCTGTCCGGCCTGCGGATCAGTTCCCAGTCCTGGCGGCGCGGCGGTCTTGGGTCGAGGGCGCTGGTGACCTTCACGGTACGGAATGCCAACAGTTTCGCAATCAAGGACGTCGAAATCACCTGCGCCTTCAGCCGGCGGGACGGTAGTCATGTCAGCGACCGCCGACGGATCGTGCCTGGCCAAGTCGGGCCGCGCAGCCGGAAGACCTTCGCGGCGGTCCATGTCGGATTCGTCAACGTTAACGTCAGCACGGCCAAATGCGCGCTGGTTGCAGCGACGAAAATCTAATTATGTCGCGCTAGTCTCCCACGGTTTTTGAACCCGAGCGTTCGACGCGGGAACATACTGTCATGATCCTCCGTTAGGTGGATGTCGGCGCAGGTGCCGACGGAGCGGTAAATTATGCCCATTCTGCGTTACTTTCTTTTCGTCGGTGGAACTCTGCTGGCGCTGCTGGTCCTGGCGGATGCCGTGCTTCCCAGCGTACCATTGCCTGCAAGCCTGTCGTCTGCGTCGGACTTTCCCCCGGTGCGCATTCAGTCCACCAGAAAGTGGCCGGAGCGGATCGTGATGGACACCTCGATCGCCACGCCGGCTCCGGTGAAGCTCGCGAAGGCGGAGCAGCCTGCGGCAGAAGTGGCCAAGCCCAGTGCCCGCGACGCCTTCGCGCAGATGAGCGCCGTCGAGACCAACCCGCAGGTTGCGGCCGTGAAGTCCGCCGAGAAGCCTCGCGCGACGCGGATTGCCGACACAGGCAAGCCGGCTGCAGAGGCGAAGAAGCGAAGGACCGCAAAAGCTCATCCGGGCAGACCGATGATTCTGGTCGCGCAGCAGCCGCATGTCGGCTCTCTCGATTGGACTTGGTAGTATCGATCGCCCGCGGTCCCTGGTCGATCCAAGCGGTCCCGCTGCAATCGCGCTCCGGGGCTCGCGCGGGGTGCTGCGCCGGTTTTCACGCCGCTACGCTGCCTTGATCTTGCGCAAAGTGCGCTCCTTCCGGAACGCCTAGCGTCTCTGCACGGGACCTGGGGGCGTTTGCCCGGGGACCCAGGAGACGCTGAATGACGACTACCACGCCCACCCTCTCGATCTCGCCGGAGAAGGTCGCCTTCGTCGTGACCAAGATCCACCAGCACGAAATGGAAGCGGCCGAACCCGAATTGCTGGCAGATTTGGCAGATGACGACACGGCGCCCGGTACCGGTGGGCGAGGCCTGAAAACGGACCGGTCGGAGCTCGTCAGCTTCATCAGGGGCCTCAATGTCGACGAACAGATCGATCTGGTCACGCTGATGTGGCTGGGCCGGGGCGACGGCTCGCTGGACAATTGGGATGAGCTTCGTGCGCAGGCCGCTCAGGCGCACAACAATCGCACGGCGACGTATCTGATCGAAACGCCGATGCTCGGCGACTATCTGGAGGAGGCTCTCTCGGAGTTCGGCCTTTCCTTGGAAGATTTCGAAGAAGGCATATAGCTGCGGTGGCTTCTCCCGATGAGTTCGCCGGCACATTCTTCGCTGCAATTCGGATGATGGAGTAATCTCATGGACAAGATGAAGGTCGGAACCGGTGATTGGATCGTCGTGTGCGACGGGCGCAAGGCGCTGATCCTCGAGAACGTCGGTGACAGCATGTTTCCGAACCTGCACACCAAAGAGGTCCGTGAACAGGAGAACGACCGCACGAGCGCTCAGGGCACGGACGCTCCCGGCTCGGTGCAGCCGTCATTTGGCAATGCTCGGAGTTCAGTGGATCAGACGGATTGGCATGATCAGGCTGAGCGCATCTTTCTCAAGCAGCTTGCCGATCGCCTGCATCATGCTGTCATTTCAGGCGAAACCAAAGCCGTCACGATGGTGGCGTCGCCGCGCGCGCTCGGGATCATCCGCGCCGACTATTCCGACGCGGTACGAAAGGCGCTGCATGGCGAGGTCCACAAGGATCTGGTCAAGCTTCCGGTCTACGAAATCGAGAAGCAACTGCTTGCCTGAGCCAGGCTGTCTCATGCCAATGAGTGTCCGGAGACCCCGTTCGCGGTCTCGGTGATCGCGACGGGATCAATGTGTGCTTTCATGCGACGGTGTCGATTCCGGCGCCGCAGGCACGAGGCTTGCGCCCACATGCGCAGCTCCTTTTTCGACGATCTCGTAGCCGCAATCGTCCAGCCAGGCGATCAGGCGATCGGCCATGGCGTAATCCCAGGTCGGGTAGGAGCGTGCGATGACTTGGCGTGGCGTGAGCTTGCGAGACATTGGTGATCCTTCCCTGATCTCATGGTGCTCGATGAAACGTCGAGCGTTGGTCTTGTCATCCTGAACCCCAGGACGGGATGCACAGTTCCTGCGGCGCCCGAGCGCTGCCGCTCAAGGAGCGCTGATCGTTCACCGCGCCCCGGCGAAAGGCGCTCAATTCATCAAGCGCCGATCACGTGTGGCCGCGCGTCATCGGTCACGAGAGCCGCGGTGCGCTCCGGCTTCTTCTCCACGATCTCGTAACCACAATGATCGAGCCATGCGATCAACCGATCCGCCATGGCATAGTCCCAACTGGGATAGGATCTGGCAATGACTTCGCGGACTGAAAGCTTTCGTGTCATGATGTCGATCTGTCGCTCCCTGCATTCGCCACGGGCCCGTCCGGCATACATCCGGACGATCCAAGGCTGGCCGGCAGTTCGTGCCGCCGGTTCTTGATGTTGTTTGGCTCGTCCCGCTTCTAAGCGCGCGCCCCAGCGCCTCACCACGATCAAACTGGCGTGGAGAGGTGACTTTTCCGCTTCCGGCTCGCCCAGGCTGCGCAATCATCGCCCAACATGGTGAAAACCTTCTCGCTACGATGGTTTCCCATTCCCGTGCACGGATATGGCGCAGTCGTGCGCGTAGTGGGGCTGGAGTGTGGTGGCGGCGCGGTGTTTCGTCACAGGCTGGCGGCGACGATCTCCGACGAAAGCAGCTCGAGCAGGCTGCGACAAACTGAGGAACGGTTTGGCACGTTCATGGTTTCAGCTGGGGCGCAGTCGCATGGGCTCGTCGTCTCAGAGGCAACGGAGCGAAGCGATGAGGCTGATGTTCTCGGTCGTGCTACTGACCGGCCTTGCGGCAGGGGCCGGCCGGATGGACGCCAATGAGTCCTGCGGCCCAGGGTGCCACGTCGCGCCGAATGGCGGCTGCGTCGTGAATGGCTGGGAGGTGGGAGCGCCGGTGTGGAACGAATGCCCCGCGGGCGCTCGGCCAAGACCGCCGTGCGGAACCGCGTTCAAATGGAGCAGACAGGCGAAGGCCTGTGTCAGCAGGTGAATATACGAGGGCTGATCACCGGCGCGAGAACGTGGGTCGGACCGCCGGCTGTCGCGAGCCGTGCCTTGTATCAGGAGCAAGACGAAGCTCCGGCGCTCAGACCGGCCTCGCATGGATCACGTCGCGTGGTGCGCTGGTGCGGAAGGCTCTCCGTAACCATGCCCGCGACGGTGCCTCGATGAGCATGTAGGTGATCCAGGCCATCGCCGTCGCAATCGCAACGAACAGACCGAGCCGCAGTGCGAGCTCAAGAGCGCCAGGAGCATCTGACTTTCCGATCATCGCAAGCCGAATGAGAAAGGGATGCAGCAGATAGATCGAATAGCTGCATTCGCCACCAATGATCAGGGCTCTGGACGACAGCCAGGGGGCATGGCCGTATCGACTGGCGGCGACGAAGACGATCGAAAATCCCGAGATCTCGATGAGACGTACGGCAAGTTCGATCGCGAATGACCAGCCGGGCAGACGAGGCTGCAGAAACAGCAGCACAGGCGCACAGATGAGGCTCACCAGCGAAAGCCAGAACAGGAGCCTCACGCAGCGCCGCTCCCCGTCACCGACGCTGGCATCGGCGCGGTTCCTGTAGATCATGGCGGCAAGGCAGCCGGCCAGGAACTGAGCGATGTGAAGATAGGGAGAGTAGTAGGTGAGCCACTGCATCCCGTTTTGCGTCAGGCTCGGCGCGACGGCCCGCAGCAACGCATCCCCGAAGGTGAAGGCGGCCGCGATCGTCAGCGCGAACGTCACGATGTTCACCAGCGCGATCCAGATGATCGTTTGCAGCCGGACGACGGCTGCAAACAGCAGGCAGACGAATGGAAACAGCAGGTAGAAGAACAGCTCCACGCTGATGGACCAGAGGTGCTGCAGCGATGGCACGACTGCGACCAGCATGGTGCCGTTCTGCACGGGAAACCAGGCTTGCGTCATCGTGAGGATGAAGCCGAGCGACGGGGCCGAAAGACCTCGCGCAATCACGATGTATGCGACGACTGCGAGCGCAATCACGGCGTACATGGGGTAGAGCCGGGCGAAGCGCGCGATGGCAAATTCGCGAAGAGCGCTTCCGAGCGGTTGCGACTGGAAGCGCTCGGCGTAGTTGAGCCACAGGACGAATCCGCTCAGCACGAAGAACATCGTCATTCCGATGCTGCTGATTTGTGCGATGAGCTCCGGCAGCGGGCCTTGCGCCAACGACGGGGCGCCATGGCCGATGGCGACCGTTGCGGCCGCGACGAAGCGTAAGCCGGTCAGCGAGCCGATGAAGCGTTGCTCGTTCACTTGGGGGGATGGTCCTGATGCTTGGGAGGCGCTCCGGCTGTTGTAGAAACAGGAGGGCCTAGAGGCAACCCGACGCACGCCGCCGGAGACGGGATTGCCGCCCGCCGAGCGACGATCAGGCGTCCAGGCCGGAGATGATTCTGCGCCTGATCATTCCGGCGTCTGCCGCTTGCGACGTCCGCCGCGGCGGCATCTCACGTTGCAGTCACGACAACGGATTGAAAAATATGGAAAAATCAACTTTGCCGTCAGCAGCGTCCGACCACCGGTCGAGGCGTTTCCCGGCGCGCGGCATGCGATCGGCGGGGGGGAAGGAGCGGGCAACAGGGCTGCTAGAGTTTGAGGAAACCTGGGAAGAGCAGCTCTTGCAGCGGATCGGGCCGGTTGCGAAAAGCCGCCTGGACTCCTCGATCCGCGGGACGTGACGGCCAGGGGCATGGTCGCCCCTGCGTGAGATGCAGAGCCCCCGTCCGGACTGGTGCAGGGGCCGGATTGCAAATGGACTCGCAAACCGACCACAGCTAGTTATTTGTTACCCTCTAGCGGGTCATTTTGCACGACGCTGAGCGCCTGAAGAGAACGGGAGTCGCCTTGCTCGCTGCGCCATCTCAGCTCACCGATCAAACCGTCAACACCCAGCTGACGACGAATTGCAATGCGCAGGTGGCTGCAACGTTCGACACGAATGACAGCACCTGGGTGACCTTCTTTTTCAACGGTACGATCCCGTGCTGGAGAGCGCTGGTGTCGATTGGCGAAGTGGAGGTCGAGCTGACCGAGGACATTGCCATTGCAGGCATCGTCCTGCGCAAGGGACTGACCGTGACCATGCACCCGATGGGTCGCTACTACACGGTCACGATGAGCGGGGAGATTGTCGATTCCGGAAAGGAGAGCAGCTTTACCGGATTCGTGCTCGGCTCGTTCATCCGGTCCGCAGCGATGAAGCGTGCAATGCAGATGCTCCGGAAACAAGTCAGCCGCTGAGCGGCGCCCGGCTTCGCCTGAAATGTAAACACCAGAATGTGACCGGGCGTGGGGGGAAGACTGTGATCTGGCCCGATTGACCACCGCGGCGAACCCTGTTACACGCCACAACCTCTGATAGATTTCAATCATTGGTAGCTTAGTTGATTTTCCATTCGTTTCAGCCGCGCCGGCGGTTGCGTACTGCGGGTTTCAATCTGTGTTTTAGAAAAGGAGATAGCCATGGCTCATCATGAAGGCCTTCGTTTTTCGGCTCCCGCCGTTGTCACCACCCCCACAAGCCCCAACACCGAGGTCGTCGCGACGCCGACGGGCGATCAAAACAACACGACGCAGCTCGTGTTCGAGTATCAGGGGCGCATTCCGGTCTGGACGCCGGTTGTCTCGCAGGCGCAACCTCAGGTCGTTTTGGCGACTGACATCACGATCGGCGCAACGACTTGGCGCAAAGGCATTACGATCCAGTATGCGGCGCTTGGATCGACCCAGTACACCGTGACCATCATCTCGGGCGAGATCGTGGACGACCGTGGGCTCTACCTGCTCCAGGGCGTGACGCTCGGCATCTTCCCGATCGGTTTGGATGTCAAGGCAGCGCCGCCCGCGACCACGCGGACCGAAGAGTATCCACGCGCCGCCTTCACGGCGCTGCCGACGGTGAATACGCCGACCAGTCCGAACAGCAACGTGGTGACGACGCCAAGCGGCGACACCAACAACACGACCTACGTTTCGTTCCAGTACCAGGGCCGCATCCCGGTCTGGACGCCGATCGTCTCGCAGTCCCAGATCACCGCGGTTCTCGCCGCGGATATCACGATCGGCGCGACGACATGGAAGGCGGGCATCACGGTGCAATATGCTGCGCTGGGCTCGGCGCAATATACGGTGACCATCATCAAGGGCGATATCATCGACGATCGCGCTCTCTATTCACTGGCGGGCACCTTGCTCGGCATTTTCCCGATCGGGTGATACGAGCATGGACGCGTCCGCGTCAGCGCAGTTCGAGCAGGTCGACTCCTCTGCGATTTACGAGACCAGGGTTGCCGGCTCGGTTGGCTGGGCCGGCTACCTTCTCGGCACGGGCTCGTCGCTGCCACCGTTCATCAACTACGATGACTCGCTGAAGAAGTACGGTGGCAGCTATATTTTCGCGACGCAGCGGCCCGCCGATCTTGATCGTGATCCCGGCGGGTTCGCCGAGCGTGTGCGGACCTATATCAGCAAGGCGACGCGCAACCGCGCCGTCGTCTGGCTGGCCTCGGCCAATCCGGTCAGGTTTGGCGACTTCGAGAGTTACGGCATCTCCTTCATCAACCTGCCGCCGGTCTACCAGGTCTCGGGCAACCTGAACCTCTGGTTCGCCCGCAACGCCAAATTCTACATTCTCGATCAGACCCGGATCGAGATCGATGGTGGGGCGCTGCGCCTGTCGGGCTCGGCGCTGAGCTCGCCTCCGTTCGTCGGCTTCTCGGGCAAGGGCGACAACCCGCTCGGCATTCGGCTTGCGCGGACCTCCAACAATCGCATCTACGCCTACGTGCCGTTCGGCGGTGCCAACATCGGTTGCGTCACCTTTGATGGGCTGCTCGATTCGAAGCAGGCGTTCGTCAGCCAGGGCTTGGAGCAGGGCGTCCGCTACGTCATCAACAACAACGCGACGACGTCGCCGCAAGCTGCGCAATATGCCGCCATGACGGTGGCGGCGTTGCCGTCGCAGCTTTCGATCGCAGGCGCCTTCGACCTCGGCGATCCGGCCAACCGCGCGATCGGCCGAGAGCAGCTCGAGCAGGGCTATCTGCGTTCGGGTTTCGCCATCAAGGGGGCGCCGGCGCTGACCAGCGAATTCCGCACGACCGGCGGGCGTGTCGTGCAACTGACGCCGCTCGGGGCTGGCAGCGCGGATACGGCGCCGGCGCTCGGGGCAGGGGGCTTCGCCTTTGCGACCAGCGCCGCGAAGACGGCCGCGGTCGAGACAGGCACGACCTATCTGAGCCTGGCCGGCCACTACGCGCTCGGTGCCGATGGCAGCTCGGCGGGGCAGCTTGCGAAGCTGATGGGCGGACTGTTCGGATCGGAAGCGCTGAGCTTCAAGGCGTACGACGTCAGCCTGCCTGCAGCCCAGAACGATCGTCTCAACGCCATTCCCTCGAAGCCGGGCTACGCGCCGGTGTTTCCATTCGAGACGGCGGACCTAAACCGTCCCACGAGCGGTGCCGTCGCGGCGCGCCTGACGGACGAGCATCAGACCTCCTGGGTGACCATCGTCTCCGGAGGCGGCGTCGTCGACTATCTCGCAGAGCCCGAAGGCAGCGCGATCTACGCTGCGGCTGAGGCCGGCGCCGGCGCCGAGGACGTCGCGATCCTGCAATCGGCGCCGCCATTCATGCCGCTTGCCCAGGGCAGCGACAAGACGTTTCCGCTGGTGCCTTATGGAGCTGCTGCGAGCAGCGGCCTCGATGGCGCTACGCTCGTCCAGTTCGAAAGCCAGATCGTGGCCGCGACCCGTAAGTCGCTGATCTCGAGCTATGGCAGCAAGACGTGGTCGGCGCGCGTGCAGGCGGCGCGGGCTCACGCGCTGCGCGGCACGCTGCCGGACGGCCCGAGCACCGATGGGACGACGCCGCAGGGCTTCATCATCGCGGGCGATCCGACGACGGGTGCCTATCTGAAGGTCAGCATGGCGCAGTCGATCGACCGCGACGGCAACACCCTGCCATTCGCGCTATCTGCTCCGACCCAGGCGATGCAGGACGCCTTGCAGACCAACCAGCTCTTTCTCGTCGCCGTCAATCCGGAGCCGTTCGGCACCGGCGCGCAGTTCGCCAACACCGTCAACATCGCGGGCTGGACCATGACCGCGGCGGTCGGCGCCGGCGCGTCGGCGACCGCCTACCGCAACGTTGTCATCATGAAGTTCTGCTCCGGTTCGTTGTTGGAGCGGGTCACGAATGCCAATCGCTGGACGTCGGCGGAGCAGTTCTCGCTGTTGCCCGGCACGCCGCCGGTCACCGCCGCGCTGTCCTACACCGGCCTGTCGCAATGGCTGCAGGACTACATCGCGGAAGCGATCGTGCGTTCGAAGGGAGCGTCCGGCCCATTCTACGAGAATTTCGCGCGAATCGCGCAGGATCCGAACTGGACCGGCGTCATCGTGCTCGCGGCCGATCTCGGCCAGCGCGACATGCCGCCGGAGATTGCGGGGCTTGCCGCCGGCATCGACTTCACCCGCTTCAACGCCCATCATTTCGGCTTCACCGTCAGCCGCGTCACGGTCGATGGCCGGAGCGGCCGGATCACGATGCCCCCGGGCAATTCGAGCCTGTTCGGCCTGATCGACTACGAAGATCCGCGCTATGCAATGAACATCTCCAACGGCGTTGCGCCTGACGTGCCGGTGGCGGTGCAGATGAGCGGTGAGTTCGACTTCACCGTGCTGCAGTTGCAGTCGTTGTTCGAGAACGCCAGGCTGACGCGGTTCGACAGCCACGTCCAGCTCTCGGTCGCGGCGCTGTTCGGCGCGCCGGTCTCGCGGCTGTACTCGCGCCGCACGCCGCAGCCCTTCACGGGAATCGTGCTCAAGGGCAGCTATGTCGACCAGGGCGGCCGCGGCGCCTATGTCTTCGAGCAGAACACGACCAACGTGCTGACCAGCCCGTCGAACGTGCTACCGGCCGTTGCCTTCGACCGCGTGCAGTTCAACACGATTGGCACCCAGGACCAGGGCGCCACGGTGGCCAGCAACTTCCTGGTCTGGGGACAGTTCGATTTCACGGCGCTTGAGAGCACCATCGGAGAGACGCTCGACCTGCTGTCGTTCGGCAGCCCGCCGGACACGCCGGAGGAAGCGCTCGGCGTCGGGCTTGCCTTCTCCGGCCTCGTGATCGGCATGACCTATCCGCAGGCGACGCCCGGAGCCAAGCGGTTCCAGGTCGCGACCGGCAACCTGGCCTGGAATCTCAACGGCTCGAGGATGCGCGACACCAGCCTGTTCCGCGGCTTCGCACTGCAGCTCAAGAGCTTCGTCAACGCGACCGGCGATCAGAAGCCGTCGGATCTCGGCTTCCTGCCGGTGACCTCGCAGCTCAACCTGACCGAGCTGGAGGGACCCTGGTTCGGCGTCGTCTACGACATCACGCTGGGCGGCCCGGGAGCACTCGCCTCCGGCGTCGGCTTCCAGTCGCAACTGCTTGCGGCATGGTCGCCGGTCACCACCGGCTCGGACGCGCAGCATGCGGTCTTCATCGGCATGAGCCTGCCGGGCGCGGCGCCCGGCGCCAGCCTGTTCAGCATCCAGGGCGTCATCAAGGTTGCGGTCGGCGCGATCTCGATCCTGCGCCAGCCGGTGCCGACCGCATCGGGACGCAAGCTGCCGGAAGACGGGCCGAAGTGGTTCTACTGCCTGCGGATCGACGATATCGCGATCAAGATCTTCGGCATCGCCAAGTTGCCGCCGTCCGCCAACATCCAGTTCTTCCTGTTCGGCGATCCCGACAACACCGGCAGCCTCGGCTGGTATGCCGCCTACGTCGCCGACGACAATCCGGGCTGCGAGCAGTCGCTCGCATTCGCCGCAAACAAGCCCGAGCTGCAGGAGCCGCCATCATGACGCGGATCCTGTTCTGGAACATCGAGAACTTCTCGATCAACAAGATCTTTTCCGCCTCGATCAAGCGGCAGCGCGGGCATGGCGGCCTCAACGACATGCAGAGCGCGATCCAGCGCCGCGCGGTGATCAATGCCGTGCTGACGGCCACCCAGCCGGACATCATCGTCATCATCGAGGTAAGCTCCGGCGACAATGCGCCCAACGCGCTGGCGAGCCAGACCGGCGGCATCAATGCGCTCGCCATGGTGCAGTTCGGGCTCAACAACCCCGCCACCATGGTGGCGGGCGGATGGAACGCCGTGCCGCCGCTCTACACCGGGGTGGGCGGGCGCGCCGAAACGGTCGGTATTCTCTATCGCCGCACCAACACTGCGGGCACCCTCAACCGCTACTTCACCGGGCCCAACATCTGGACCGGCGGGCATGGCGGCATGTCGGTGCCGCCGGGCGGCGGCGTCGCCACGCCGTACAACGGCATGCTGGTGCCTCTCGGTGCCGTCAACGTCAACGGAATGCTGGTCCCCCCGGGGCTTGGTGGCGTGCGGCAGATTCCTGCGGCCGCTCAGCACAATGGCGGGCTCAACGAGGACGTCGTGGCCGCGCGCATCGCCTTCACCACCACGCTCGGCGCGCCCGTTGCCTTCGCCGGGTTGCGCGAGCCGTTCATGGCGACGTTCACGGAGGCCGACAATCTCGGCAACGTCCAGCGCGACCTCACCATCTTCGGCATCCATTCGCCGCCGAACAACCCCGCGGCGGCGAACTACATCACCACGATGTCGACGATCAACGACGTCGTCGGCGCCCTGGGTGTGAACGAGACGCGGGTGATCGGCGGCGACTTCAACGTCAATCTGTTCGCCGTCAACGGGACGGCCTCGGGTCTCTACAATCCGCTCACCGGCGGGCCCGGTGCCTACACGCTGCTTCTCAGTCCGACGGCCGTGGGCGTTCCCGTCAATCTGGACCAGTACAAGGGCTATTTCTCCACCCATATCCGCGGCAAGGACAAGACGGCGGCGTCCAAATTCCTCTGGTCCAACGGCGGCGGGCCGGGACAGAGCTTTTATCCCGGCTACGGCTATGTCGGTTCGAACTTCGTCGCCGCGCCGTTCTACTCGATCGACAACGTCCTGGTCTGGCCGCACAACGGCATGCACAACTATCAGACCACGATCATGAACACGGTGACCGGCACGCCGATGAACGGGGTCATGGCGCCGCCGGACAATCCTCCCCTCGGCACGGTCGCGTTGGCCAACCAGTTCACCGCGGCGCCGATGGGATGGCCGGGCGCGCCGACGGCGGCGAACTATCCCGGGATCGGCGGCGCCGGAAATCTGACCGGCTGGAGCAACTACGGGCGCGTCCGCAACACCAGCGATCATTTCGGCGTCTTTGCCGACATCTGAAGGGAGCGCCGGCTGATGAGCGCTATCGACAATCTCCGCGCCGCTGTCGAAGCCGCCGCCGGCGAGACCGCGTTCGCGCTCGATGCCGCCTTCCTGACGGCGGGCCTCGCCGATCCCGCCGTGAAGGTCCCCGCCGACTACGACACCTGGCTGAGCCAGGCCTTCTTCCTCAAGACCGCGGCCGATTTCAAGGTCACGGTGGAAAAATCCGACGTCGGCCCCGTGGAAGGGGCGGCGTTCACGGTGCAGTCGGCGACGATCCCGTTCATCGGCGCCACCGCTCCGCTGGCCGCGAAGGCCACGCTCGTGTTCACGGTGGACGGCGACCAACTGATCGTGCAGGCCGAGGCGACGCCGTCGAACTGGACCTGGACCAGCAGCTTCGCCTTCATGGGCGGCTTCCCGTTCAATCAGTTCGGCACGCTGAAGAACGTCAGCTTCGTGTTCTCGACGGCGACCGGCAGCTATCCGTACGGTGACTCCGCGGGGCGTGCCGTGAGCGGCGGCGCGGTGCAGAATTTCGACGCCAAGGTCGCGCTGCCGGACGTCGCCAAGCCGTTCCTGCTGCTGTTTCCGGGGCTCACCGCGCCGACCGGCGACCTGCTGCTGAGCGGCGCCCTCAACATGGGCATCTTCAACGGCGAGACCGTTCTGTTCCCGCCGGGGCAATTGCGGGCGGCGATCCAGGACGGCACATTCAAGCTAGCGTCGCAGTTCACGGTCAAGGATCCGAGCCTGGCCCTGACCATTCCTGTGCCCGATGGCGCTGACGAGGTCGATGGCGTCCTGGTGCTGGCCGATCTCGTCGATCCGGATGCGGGCGACCAGGCGCCGACGCTCGCGATCTCCTCGCAGTTCGACATCGGCGGTACCGGTTCCTATCAGCTCGACGTCGAGATCACGCCCGGCGCGGATGCCAACTATTCGGTGGCGCTCGCCGTGGTCACAGGCGGCGATCCGCTGACGCCGGCGACGGTGATCGAGGTGATGGGCGGCAATGGCGGCTATCTCGCCGCGACTCCCGACGTGCTGCAGCAGTTCCTCGCCTTCGTCGGTCTCAACGGCTTCTCGATCGCCGGCACGCTCGGCAGCTCGCCGACGATCACGGCCGTCTCGATCGAGATCGGCAGCTCAAAGGACACGAGCTGGCAGATCCTGCCGGCGACCGGCGTTCTCGACTTCAAGATCACCAGCTTCTCGCTGCAATGGTCGATGGCGTATCCGTTCGACGGCGCCAAGCGACAGCAGACCTATGATTTCACCACCGAGTTCGTGCTGGCACCGAGCGTCTTCAAGGGACCGGACGGCGAGGGCGACGGCGTGTTCACCGTCCAGTTCACGTCAGCCAAGCAGTTCTACGCGTCCTTCGCGGGCACCGCCAAGCTGAGCGACTTCCTGACGGCGCTGTCCAGCGGCGCGGTTGTGCTCGACGTCGAGAATGTCGGGGATTTCGAGCTCGGCGACATCGCGGTCGCGGTCGACTACGGCGCGCAGAGCTTTCAGTTCGATGCCGGCTTCAGCCTGACCCTCAATCTGCTCAAGATCAACAACCAGCCGATCCTTGCCGTGCGAGAAGGGACCGTCTCGATCGCGGCGCAGACTCCGACGCAGACGCCGGACGGCGGCAATGCGACGACGCTGTTGCGGGCGGCGCCGCTACCGATGCTGCGGAGCTCGCGCGGGGGCGCGCTGCAGACGGCCTCGCAGACGCAGTGGAAGTCGAGCGTCGGCGGATTCCTCGATGTCGGGCCGTTGCACACCAAGGTCAGCGTGACCTATGACGGGTTCGAAACGCCGAAGCGGTGGGATCTCGCCGCCTCGCTGGAGGAGTCGCTCGAGGTCTCGGACCTCATCAACCAGTTCTTTTCGCCCGGCAGCGCCTACGGTTTCCCGAGCTTCCTGCCCGGCGACCTCACCATCTCCGAATTCGCGATCACCGCGACCATTCCGGCGGAGCAGGGCGAGCTGGAGACGAGCTACGACATCACCGTCGGCTTCGAGTGGACATTCGCGTTCGGCGATCAGACCGTCGGCATCGATCCGGCACGGCTCGGCGTCAGTTATGACGGCAACAAGCCGGCCCAGCAGCAGTTCTCCGGCTTCGCGCAAGGCACCTGGGTCTACTCGGCGATCAATCTCAAGCTCACCATGGGCTATGAGTTCAAGACGACCGAGGCGGGCTCGAACAACATCCTGTTCGTCGAGTGGGAAGGTTTCCGAGCCGCCTGGGAGAGCGACAAGGAACTGGTCACGTTCAGCCTCAAGGGCTGGAGCATCGGCTCGCTAATCCAGGCGCTGGTGCGCACGCTCGGAAATCCGTACTTCACCCTCGACTCGCCGTGGGATCTCCTCAACCAGATCTCGCTCGATGCGCTACGCGTCAACGTCTCGCTCAAGAACGGCGAGAGCTTCTCGCAACGCCTGTCGGCCACTTACGAGCTG
Source organism: Bradyrhizobium sp. HKCCYLRH2060 (assembly GCF_051168135.1). Taxonomy (NCBI): domain Bacteria; kingdom Pseudomonadati; phylum Pseudomonadota; class Alphaproteobacteria; order Hyphomicrobiales; family Nitrobacteraceae; genus Bradyrhizobium; species Bradyrhizobium sp. HKCCYLRH2060. The sequence continues at coordinate 83,215 of NZ_JBNPUK010000023.1, read as the reverse complement.
TCGAGCCCGATCAACCTCGGCTTCATCAGCATCACCGCGCTGACCTTCCGTCGCGACACCGACGGCAAGGTGACGCTTGCCATCGAGGGCTCGAGCCCGCTCGTCGCCGACGATCCGGCGTTCAAGAATCTGCTCGATCCGGCCAAGGGGCAGGACGTGAAGGACCTGCCCTCGGTGCCCGGCCGGGGCGAGGAATGGTTCAAGCTGTTCCTGCTGGTGCTCGGGCAGCGCATCGGCATCACCGGCCATTCCAGCTTCGAGAGCACCAAGGAGGTGATCTGCGCGCTGCAGTCCGTCCCCGGCACGACGGGCAAGATGAATCCGGTCGATCCCAATGCGGACGACGGCGGGACACCGGGGCTGCCCTATTACGACCAGTCCAACAACTGGCTCATCGCCGGGCATCTCGGCCTGATGAAGGTGGCGGGCGCCTGGTCGATCGATGCGATGCTGGTGTTCAACGACCCCAATCTCTATGGTCTGCGGCTGGCACTCGCCGGCGAGAAGATGGGCGGGCTCGCCAATCTCGTCGTCGACATCCTCTACAAGAAGATCACCGACGACATCGGCGTCTACCAGATCGATTTCACCTTCCCGGACATCATCCGCAATCTCAATTTCGGCGCGGTGTCGATCACGCTGCCGCAGCTCGGGATCAAGGTCTATACCAACGGCGATTTCTTCATCGACATCGGGTTCCCCTACAATCTCGATTTCCGGCGTTCCTTCTCGATCTCGGTGATCGTCTACGGCGTCCCGGTGCTGGGCGCCGGCGGCTTCTACATCGGAAAGCTCTCCAACGCGACCTCGACAAGAATCCCGAAGACCGATCTCGGCACCTTCGATCCGGTGATCGAGTTCGGCATCGGGCTGCAGCTCGGTTTGGGCTACAATTTCGAGAAGGGGCCGCTGAAGGCGGGTTTCGCGCTCACGGTGTTCGGCATCGTTGAAGGCGTCGTGGCGCCGTGGCATCCCTATAACGCCACGCGCACGCTGGCGTCGCGCGCCAGCAGCGGTGCGCTGCAAAGCGATTATTACTTCAAGCTGTCGGGCACCGTCGGTATCATCGGCCTGCTGTATGGCAGCGTCGATTTCGCGATCATTTCAGCCTCGGTCAACGTCAAGATCGTGCTGTCGATCCAGCTCACCTATGAGAGCTATCGCGAGATCCCGGTGGTCGCCAGCGCCAGCGTGACGATCAGCCTCAAGGTCAAGATCAACCTCGGCCTGTTCTCGATCTCGATCAGCCTGTCGTTCTCGGCCCAGGTGTCTGCGACCTTCGTGATCGGACAGACCAGCACGGCCCCGTGGGAGGTTCAGGGGGCACGCGCCGATGCGCTGCTGATGCAGCGGGCGCATGCCCGCGGACCGGACGCGGCGATGCGGCTGGCGCGCAGCTTGAAGCCGCGACCGAAGCGGCTCGCGCCGGCCGCCGCTCGCCGGATGGGACTTGCCGCCGCAGATGGCAACAAGCCCAAGCTGTCGCTGATGGCCGGCGCGCAGTACACCGTGCTCGCTCCGGAGGGAGCCACCGACGCCACCTCGAACCAAGGGGCATTCGTGCTCCTGCTCGCGATGGACGCGCCGGATGCCGCGGCCAGCGCGCCGTCCGCCACCAAGACGTCCTTCGACGTGCTGGCCGAGGTCTACTTCCCCTGGATCATTGATGCACTGGGGAACGAGAGCGGGGATGCGGCCGAGCTCGCCGAGACGCTGGCCACGTCGGTGACGCTCACCCAGCTCGAGGCCTATGTCGCGCGCCTCGCCGACACGGCCGATCCGTTCCTGTCGATCAAGGGTCTGTTGCAGTTCCTGGCCGACGCCTTCACGCTCGACATCTTCAATCCGGCGACGGCGCAATCCTCGGGGCTGAAGACCAAGCTCGATGCCGGCTCGGTGCTGTTTCCGGTGTTCGACGGATTGAAGCTGCAGGTCCCCGGCGTGTCCGGCGGCCAGACGTCGCCGATTGCGTTCGAGACCTACACCACGGCGACGCCCGGCTATGCGACCGCGGTCAGCAAGTTGTTCGCGCAGGTGGCTGCGGACATCCAGGCCCAGAACAAGGAAGCGCGCCGGCTTGCCGCGGAGAGCGATGCGAACTCGGCAGAGTCGATGGCGGCCCTGGTGTTCGTCGACACGTTCACGCTGATCGCGCGCCAACTGCTCCAGGCCGCGGCCGACGCGCTGCAGAGCTATGCCTATCCGCTGACCGCGACGAGCAGCATCGGTGCCATCCTGGATGAGCTGAACGGAATCGTCGGCAACGCCTTGACCATTGCCGATATCGTCCAGCCCAACGTCGATCATGCCTTGGGAGCCGGGCTGTCGTTGCATATCGACGACCTCGAATACGTCGTTCAGACCGGCGACACCCTGCAAAGCATCGCTGGCCGCTATTCCGACGCGGCGCCGACGCCGCGCTGGACCACGACGCCGGACCGCCTGATCGTGGCCAACCGGTCACGCCACATGCTGCAGGGCGGCGTCATCCTGCTGCTCACCAACAGCCAGGGCAAGGAGCAGATCTATGTGACGCGGCAGGGCGACAGCTTCGACGAAATCGCGCTGCAACTCGGCGCGATCTCGATCGACGCGCTCGCCGCACAGAGCGTGCTCTATGGCGCCGCCGGCCTGCTGCAGCCGACCTTGCCGCTCGCGATCTGGCCGATCACCTACAGGACCGCCGGGGCATCCGGCCCGTCCTCCGATACGCTGGCGACGGTCGCGAGCCTCTTCCAGACCACCGCAGTTGCGGTCGCGGACGCCAATCGCGGTGTCGCCGGACTGTTCTCGGTGCAGGCGGAGCGCGGCCTGCTCACCGTCGCTAATCTTCAGGCTCTGTCGGTCGGCGCATTGTGGTCGGCGATCGCGGCCACGGGCCAGGTCGGCCAGACCGCCGGCATGGTCTCGCGCTTCCTGGTCTATGGGCTGCGGCTGCCGGTCCAGGATGGACTGACGCTGTCGCCTGCGTTCCTCTATCCAAGGACGCAGTCGGGCTACGGTGTCTATCAGCTCACCGGCCAGCAGTTCCCGACGCCCAGCTCTGCCAGCGGCTACAAGATCGACTTCGCGCGCGAGACGCAGAGCCACGGTGTCCTGCTCGATTTCATCATGCTGAATGCCGGCACCGGCCTCAGCATGGAGGTTGATCTGAGCCAGGCCTTTGCCGCGTTGAACGTCGTCGTCAGCTGGGCCAGGACGCCTGGCAATTTCGTTCCGAGCCCGACGTTTGCGGCGCTGCCGCTTGCCGAGCGCCAGCCGCGGCCGTTCACCGCCAGCGGCTATGCGCGTTGGTCGAGCGGATCCGTCGCGAGTCTGCTGGCGCTGACGAATCGCAGCGGCGTTGCCGCGGCCGCCGATGCCGGTGCGCAGACGCAGCCGACGCTGTGGAGCCTGCCGCCGGCGCAGACCAATCTGGTCGCCACGCGCGAGCAGTCGATCCGCGCCGTCATGCCGGATCTCCGTTCGACGTTCGCGCTGCTGCCGAAGTTCCAGCCGCAGATCGGGCGCAGCAATCCCGCGACCGCACGCACCGACTATGCTGACCTGGGGCGCTGGGCTTGGTGCACGCGGCTCGACATTGAGATCAAGCGTCTGCCGGATGCGGCGGCGCTGGCTGCTCAGGGCACGGGCGCAGGCGATCTGCCGAGCGGTCCGGCATCCGCGCCGTCGCTGCCGTTCGTCTATGAGCTGGTCGGACCCAGCTCGGAGGATGCGGTCCGGCTGCAGCGCATCCTGACCGCCATGGATGCGCTGGGCGAAGGCATCGCCTCCGCCGTCTTCCTGCTCTACAACCAGTCCGGACCGGGCGCGCCGATGCTGGTGACGCCGGCGGACGCCAACTTCCTCGCCTTCATCACCCAGACCAACCTGTCGACCGAGACCAATCCGGCGGCGGCGCTGCGGCTGATGCTGAGTGCCGAGGATGCTCCGCCGCGCGGCATTGCCAATTCTCCGGCGCAGTTCATCCGCCTGATGTGGGAGCTCAGCACGGTCCGCAGCGGCGGCTACTATCTCTACTACGAGAACGTCGAAAGCGAGGAGGGCCTGCCGGCGGCCGTGTTCGATTCCTCGGGCTCCGGCATCGTGACGATGGTCGTGACGTTCGCGGCGCAGGGCAGCGAGTCCTTCGGCACCACGCTTCCCGATTTCGTCAACGCCTTCGTGACGACCGACGCCGTCGATCCGCAGAGCGACCTGGTGCAGACGGTGTCGCTGGCCTCGACCGGCCCAACGGCGCCGGTCGCAGCAGGAGCATCGCTCGACGCGCTCGCGGCGATCTACGGCCCCGGGCCCGGACGGATCGCCGAGGTCAACGCGACCAGGCCGCTCGCCGCGGACGCGCTGGTGCCGATCGTGGGCGCGGTCCGCCAGCTCACCGACGCGGATCTGGTCCGCGGCACCGGCGGGGCGATCGATGCGCAGGCCACGCTCGACAAGCTCGCCAGGCTGTTCTCCGCCGGTGCAGTCCGTCCGATCACCGGCCAGGACATCGCCGCATTCAATCCACAAGTCGCCGTTGCGCTCGCGGCGGTATTCTACATCCCGCCGCTGACCTATCAGGTCAATTCCTCGGCCGCGCCCGGAATGAGCTTTGCCAGCATGGCCGCCTATTACGGCCTGGACGTCGACCTGATCGCCCGCGGCGCCTGCGCTGCGCCCGGACTGTTCCCGGTCAATGCCGTGCTCGATCTCGATCCTCAGCTGTTCTCGCTACGCGACCAGTTGCCGCCGCAGAACATCGGGTTCGCCCTGACGCGCGACAATTTCGGCCTCCCGCCGGACGATCCCGCCGCGCCGGACTTCGCCAAGAAGACGATGTATCAGCTCTACACCTCGCTTGCCGCGGGGCTTGCCGGCAACGTCTTCTACAAGGTCAGTCCGCTCGGCATGCCGTTCGGTCCGCAGGATCACGACGACAACGAGGCCGGCGCGTTCGACAGCCATGCCCGCTCGGCGAGGACGCGCAGCAACCGCCTTGCGCAGGTCGCTCTCGCCGATCTCGACTATCGCCAGTCGATCGGCATCGGCGCGCAGTTCGCGCTGGTCAACGCCGCGCCCGATCCGTCCGATTCCAATCTGCCGCCAAAGGCGGCCAATCCCTATCTCGGTGTCGGCACCATGGCGCAGGTCGCGCTGCAATGGCGCGATATCTTCGGCAACACCACGGTGACGCCGTTCGAGGCGCCGCCGCAAGGGTATCGCGGCGCGCTCAACGGGGCTGCGGTGCCGATGCTGTACCGCGACGAGCTGATCGGGCTCGGGTCCTGGATCAATACCAATGCCAGCTACACCTATGAATCCGCGAGCGGTGCGGCGTTCAAGCTTGCATTGTCCCTCAACGCTGCGGCCTATGCAGGGCCGGACGGTGCGGCGCGGGCCGCCGACGATCTCTCGCTCTACACCCGGATCTACTATCAGCTGCATCAGGACTATTCCGCCAATGTCTCCGTGAAGGTGCCGGGCGTTTCCGGCAACGCGGTGGCAATGCGGCTGTCGAATTCGCTGCTAGCCAAGCCCGACGTGGACCTCACCGATGCGCAGGCGGACATCATTCGCGGCTATGTGCGCGCCTGCTTGCTGTATCTGAAGCTCGTGACGCAGGGACAGGCGCCCGCAGCCCCCGCTGCGACGCTGTCGCTTCCTGTCGACGTCAATGCGATCGCTGCGGGCAACATCCTCGAGCTCGACGTGACGCTCGCGCTCAGCCGCAATCCGCTGCTGGTCGATCCGGCCGTGGCGGCGTTGCAGGGCGGCACCGGCGTGGTCGCAGCGATCCTGCCGCGGGCCGACGGCGACGGCAACGTGTCCTATACGGTGTTCAGCACAGCGGTCGAGGCGATTTTCGCCACGGCCGATTGGTATCTCAAGGTCGGGCAGGGCCTGTCCCGCGACGGCGAGGATGCGGCCGACGGCGCGCAGCAGCTCTGGGCGGTGCGCTTCGGCAAGGCGGCCGGGAAAGGCATCCATTTCAAGCTGGGCACGTCCCCGAGCTATTTCGCGCCGAAACCGATCGCCAAGGCGTTGACGAGCGGCGATGTGACGATCACGCGCTACGACACCGGCGAGATTGACACGCTGCATCTTGACGGCGCCGACCTGAACCAGTGGTTCCAGAGTACGCTGGACGCGATCGATCTGTTCCTGTCGGCGGCCTATGCGCCGCACGCCTTCATCCTCGACCTGATCGACGATGTGACCGATCCGCTCACGGATGGTTCATTGGGACGCGTGCTGTCGACCAAGGAATTGCTGGCGGATACGATCAGCCTGAAGACGCTGCCGGTGCTGTCGACCAGCGCGGGCGATCCCTCGACCGCCTTTGCCGCAGCTGAGAAGCTGCGCCAGCAGCTGCTCAACCAGCTCGGCGCAGCCTATCGGGCCGGTGCGGCCGTCGTGTTCGGGCTGACCGAGGTCACCGGTGGCGGCGACAACAATCCGGCCGGTCCGCCGAACCTCTACGGTCAGCCGGGCGGAAGCATCAAGGGCGCGGCGGACAATCAGAACTACACGCTGACGCCGACGCGCATCCCGCTCGGCGAGGTCTACGATCCCGCTAGCAAGACCTGGTATGATCCGCGACTGGCCTTCGTGTTCGCCACCAAGAACGTCATCGATCAAGCCTATGTGCCGCTGAAGCTTACGCTGTCGCTCACCCATCTCGAGTTCGAGCGGCGCACTGTCCCCGGCATCGACGGCTATGTCGGTTCGCGATGGCTCGCCTTTGTCAATGGACCGTTCGATTATCCGTTGGGAACGCAGGTCGCCAACATTCCGGTCGTCAATCGCGACCTGCCGACGCCGCCCACGGTCTCCGCCCAGCAGGCGCTGCAGCTCACCGGCGAGGGCGCGACCGATCCGTCGAAGCTGAGCGCCTGGTGCTATTCGTTCGACTATCTCTATCAGCAGGCGGCAGCAGACGCGGTGTCCTGCACGGTGGAGTTCAACCGTCCGACCATGCCAACGCTGCGCCGCTCGGCCAGGCTGAGCGGGGAGCCGGATCTGTTCACCGCGCTGGCGCAGTTCGTGACCAACTATCCGGCGATCCTGCGCGATCTCAACCAGTATCTGGTCGGCATCGATGGCGCCGAACCCGATCCGGCGACGCTGGCGGCTGCGCGCAAGGCGACCGCCGCCTTTGCACTGGAAACCAGGCAGGTCGCGGATGCCTACGCGCGGGAGAGCGTGGGAGCTGCAAGACTGGCGGCCGCACCGGCACATGTGATCGTGAAGTTTCTGTCGACGCTCGACGGCACTGCGGAAGGACACGCGCGCACCAATCTGGTCAACATCACCATCGATGGGATGGCGGCGAGCTGGAATGCGGTAGCCAATACGATCTCGAACGGCACCACCACGCTCCCGGCGCCGGTCATCGCAATCATCGCGCCCGAGCTCTATACGCCCCAGGCGGTGCCGCCGGCGGAGCTGCCCGCAGGCGTACAGATCGCCTACGTCTATACGCGTCAGGTCGACGGCAAGACGGTTTATCTCGGCGAAGCGGAGGCACGTGGTTTGCCGGCCCGGACGGTGTCGGTCGCGACGCTCGACGTCCTGCTGTATCAGAGCGGCTGGGCCTCGGTGTTCGTGCAGCGCAATCTCGCGCTGTTCCCGCTGGCCGATCTCAAGACCACCAGCACCAACCCGGCATTCCTGTTCCAGACGCCCGAGGTGCGGTTCGCCTCCACCGTGGTTCCCCAGCTGAATTATACGTCGTTCCCGCTCGACGCGATGCCGGGCGCATCCGGTGACCTCGACGCGCGCCTGACGACATTCTTCGCCGCGCTCTATGCCAACGGCAATGGCAGCACCAGCGACGAGGTCGCGATGCAGGGCATGTACAGCTATGAGATCGTGGCCGGCCAGCCGGCGATCCCGCGCGTCCGGGTGCCGATCAACCTGCTGACGCCGACCCCATCGGTGGTCGATCCCGGTGTGAAGCCGACCTTCGTGGCCCCGTTCGCGCAGATGATCGATACGTGGCGCGGGACGACCAAGCCAACGACCGCGGGCCATGCCCGGGTCGAGATCGAACTGAAGGTCTTCGGCGGAATCGGCGATGCGACGCAGCCGTTGATCCAGGTCGGCCGGCTCACGCACGACGTCGCGACCGCCTGAGCCCGTCTGTCCCGGCATCGAAACTGCGGCCGTCCTGGGAGGTCATCTGGACAGGCTGACCGGAGGGTCGGATCGCACTGGAGCAGGGCGCAGGCTGGTCAATGGCTCTGGCGCGCTCGGAGAGATTCGAACTCCCGACCCTCGGAATCGAAATCCGATGCTCTATCCAGCTGAGCTACGAGCGCGCGATGCGGGCCAAATCTCCCGCGTGACCGGGATACCAGACTTGGATGGGCAAGGCCAGCCTCTGTCGGATATCAACGGTCGTTTGCCGAAGCTGGCCGGGCGTCCTTGGATGGCGTCAGAAGCAGGGATGCCGGCGTCGGTCCTGGCCGATATAGGCGGCCGAGCTCTGGTAGCAGTGGTTGGTGGAAGGACCGTCATAGAACGCAAAGGTGCCGGGCAGCGGGCCGGGGCCATAATTGTGCAGGAAGCTGACGGTGTAGGGCAGCCCGTAGTGGTGGCGGTGATGCCGATGATGGCTGCGCGCCTCGGACGTGGTGGGCACCAGGGCGGCAATCGACACGATCAAGGCGGCGGCGAGGGATGCGAGCTTGCTCATGACTTTTCTCTTCTCCGGAAAACGACGTCAAGGCCGGCCGTCCGGCTGATAGCCTAACGCGGAAGTGGCGGAAAGGGTGCGCAAAAGGCGACAATCCGTCAAATTTTTGGCCTTTTCCGCGTGCTTAAGAAGACCATGACAAGGTCCGGCAAGTGCCGTCGCGCATTGGGCCCGAGGCGTTGTCGCGACAGCGCCAGAAAAGACCGGGTTTGCCGTCCTGTCCATGAATCGCCTGATCCCAAGCGTCTTGCTCCTGCTGGTCGCCGCTAGCCCGGCGCGTGCGGATTTGCACATTACGCGCGATCACGGTGGCTACATCGAAGAGTACAAGGCCAAGTACAAGCGCGTCAGGGAAACGCGTCAGCGCGTCATCATCGACGGCATCTGCAATTCCGCCTGCACGCTCGTCTTCGGCTTTGTGCCGCTCAACAGGATCTGCGTCACGCCCAGGGCCAGCCTCGGCTTCCACCAGGCCTATTACGACAAGGCGTTCACGTTCGGCATCAAGGTCACCAGCGTGGAGGGGACGTCCGAGCTGATGTCCTATTACCCCGATTCGGTGAAGGACTGGATCCGGCGCAACGGCGGGCTCACCACCGAGATGAAGCGGATCAAGAACGGCATCGAACTCTGGAAAATCGTCGACCCCTGTCCCGACGTCTGGTGAGGGCACCGCCCGCACGGAATCTCTCTGTCCAAGCAGACCTCCGCCGGCAATCCGATCGCAAGCCGGTCCCGCGTCCGCGCGGCATCACCGTTTGCTGCGCCGCGCCGCGGATGCCAGGTCCCGGCTCCCAACCGAACGGCGACAAACGAAACAATCCAGCGCCAGATCGTCCCCACTACCGGGCACTGGATTGTTTCGCCGAGACCAGCAGCGAAGGTGACGAGTCGCCTTCGGTCCCGAGCCAGGCAGAATCAGCGCTTGGCCTTCTTCGTCTTCTTGGCCGCTTTCTTGGTGGCCTTCTTGGCCGTCTTCTTCGCAGCTTTCTTGGCCGCCTTCTTCACGGTCTTCTTCGCAGTCTTCTTGGCGGACTTCTTGGTCGCGACCTTCTTGGCCTTGGCGGCGGCCCGCTTGGGTGCAGCCTTCTTGGAGGTCTTCTTCGCGGTCTTCTTGGCCGCTCGCCGGGCCTTGGGTGCCATCGCGGTCACCGGATCCTTCGGCGCCTCGGCGGGCATGCTGGTCTCGGTCACGGTCGGATCAGAGAGTGGAGTGTCGTCCATATCGGGTCCCCCGATTTGTTGGAAACCCTGCGACGATAGCTGGATTCTCCGTGCTGTCAAAGCGCGCCCCAACTAATCACTTGTGCGCAAGCTCGCGTAGGCTGCCAGCGCGCGCTCCCGCCCGGGCTTGTGATCCACGATCGGCGCCGGGTAGGTGCGGCCGAGTGCAACCGCGGCCTCGGCGAGCTCGAGCGGCTTCGCCGCCCAGGGCTGGTGGATCAGCGCGGCCGGCAGGCGTGCCAGCTCCGGGACCCAGCGGCGGACATAGGTCCCGCGAGAATCGAATTTTTCGCCCTGCAGCACGGGATTGAAGACGCGGAAGTAGGGCGCGGCATCGGCGCCCGATCCCGCAACCCATTGCCAACTTGCCGGATTGCTGCCCGGGTCGGCGTCGACCAGCGTGTCCCAGAACCACTCTTCGCCGCGCCGCCAGTCGATCAGCAGGTGCTTCACGAGCAGCGAGGCTGCGACCATCCGGACGCGGTTGTGCATGCTCCCGGTATGCCAGAGCTCGCGCATCCCGGCATCGACGATCGGATAACCGGTTCGCCCGCGCTGCCAGGCCTGCAGCGCCGCATCATCCTGGGCCCAGGGAAAGGCATCGAAGGCCGGCTGCAGATTGCGGATTGCGAGGTCGGGATTGTTGGAGAGCAGGTGCCGGCTGAACTCGCGCCAGCCGAGCTCGCTCAGGAACTTGTCGATGCCGGCGGCGGAACCCGGGCGCTCGGCGGCGGCAAATCGCGCCGCGTGCCAGACCTGGCGCGGGCTGATCTCGCCGAAGCGCAGATGCGGCGACAGCCGGGAGGTCGCCTCGATGTCGGGCCGGTCGCGATTGGCGGCATAGGTCTGCACGGCCGTTTCGAGAAAGCCGGCGAGGCGCGCCTGCGCCGCGCGCTCGCCGGCTTGCCACGTCGCACGCAGTCCGCCCGCCCAGTCGGGCTTGCTCGGCTCGAGCGCGAGCTCGTCGATCGTCAGGCTCGTGACGCCCGAGGCGTGCGACAGCCGGGCCGGCCGCGGCAGCGGCTTCGGCGGATCGCCCAGAGCGAGCACGCGCTTCCAGAACGGCGTGAACACGCGCGGGCCGCGTCCATCCTTGCCGCGCAGCTCGGCTGGGTCGACCAGGAGGTCGTCGGGAAACACGCGCGAGGAGACGCCGATCTCGGCGAGTGCTGCTTCGACATCGGCAGCGACGACGCGCGGTGCGGCCTGCGCGACATCGTTCCAGTACACCGCGCTCGCGCCGGTCTGGCGCGCCAGCTCGCCGAGCGCGGTGGCCGCGGGTCCGCGCCGGATCACGAGGTCGGCGCCGAGCGAATGTAGTTCGGCCTGGAGTGCACGCAACGATTGCGCGAGCCACCAGCGCGACGCGCCGCCGAGCGGACGCAACCCGGGGCTTTCCTGATCGTGGACGTAACTACAAACGATCCGAGCGCCCGACTTCGCGGCTTCATGCAACGCGGGGTGGTCAGACAGCCGCAGGCTCTCGCGAAACCATACGATGATGGGGGAGGAGGACATGATCAGGTATCTTATTGCCGTTTTTTATAGTGAGTTCCGGTATTCTACGTTCCGGAAAATAACTGCTTTGAAACCAACTACGGGCAGTTTGAGATTCAGTTGCAGTTCCCCTGGAAGGTTTATGACGTGTCCGTCCAATTGAAGCTCGGCACCAAGGCGCTGATCGGCGCCGTTGTCGTGATCGCCCTGAATACCGCCCTGGTCGTCGGCGCAGCGTACTGGTCGCTGTCCTCCGATTTCACCGATCGCGCCAAGCGCGACATCGAAGGCAATCTGCGCACCTTTGCGCTGACGTTCACCGAGACGTTCAAGGACGCGAAAGTCAGCGTGCAGAACGGCGTCGTTACGCGCATCGAGATTCCGGCGATTCCCGAGATCAAGGATCATGCGATCGTGGATCGCGCGGTGTCCTATGTCGGCGGCAGCGCCACGCTGTTCGTGGTCGATGACAGCGGACAGTTCGTCCGCCGTTCGACCAACGTGAAGAAGGAGAATGGCGACCGCGCCGTGGGCACCCAGCTTGCCGCGGATCATCCGGCGCAGGCGCTGCTGCGCCGCGGCGAGGCTTACAAGGGCCCCGCGACGCTGTTCGGCAAGTCGTTCATGACCGCTTATTTTCCCGTCACCAATCCGGCGGACAAGGTGATCGGCATTCTCTATGTCGGCGTGCCCATGGCCGAGCTCGACGCCATGCTGTCGCAGGCGATGCGGACCATGGTCGTCGCCGCGGCGATCGCTGCGCTGCTGGTGCTCGGCCTGACGATGCTGGCGGTGCGACGTGTCACCAAGCCTCTCGCCGCCGTGACCGACGCGCTCACCGCAATCGCTGAGGGGCGCGAGGACGTTGCGATCAAGTCCGATGACCGCAGCGACGAGATTGGCGAGATCGCGCGCAGCCTGGTCGTGTTCCGCAGTGCCGCGAGCGAGCGGCGCCGGATGCGCGAGGAGCAGGCGGCCGCGGCCACTGCGGCTGTCGAGCAGCGCAAGGCCGAGCTGCAGCGTTTCGTCGATTCCTTCCAGGCCAGCATCGGCGGCATCATCGAGAACGTCTTGACGTCGTCGGGCGAGTTCGAGCGCGAGGCGCGCCAGCTCACCCAGACCGCGCGGACCACCGCCGACCTGTCCGGCCATTCGGCCGGCGCTTCGGAAAGCGCTTCCGAGCACGTCCGCACCGCGGCCGTTGCCTCGGACGAGCTGTCCGGCTCGATCGCCGAGATCATCCGTCGCGTGCAGGAGTCCAACGCCATCGCCGCCGAGGCGGTCAACCAGGCGACCGCGACCGACCAGCGCATCAAGGAGCTGTCCGACGCCGGCAACCGCATCGGCGACGTCGTCAAGCTGATCACCTCGATCGCCGAGCAGACCAACCTGCTGGCGCTCAACGCCACCATCGAGGCCGCCCGTGCCGGCGATGCCGGCCGCGGCTTCGCGGTGGTCGCCCAGGAGGTCAAGACGCTTGCCGGCCAGACCGCCAAGGCGACGGAGGAGATCTCCAGCCAGATCGCCAACATGCAGACCGTGACCCAGGAATCGGTCGACGCCATCAAGGCAATCGGCTCGACCATCGAGCGCATCAACGGGATCGCTGCCTCGATCTCGGCCGCCGTCGAACAGCAGCGCGCCGCCACGCAGAACATCACCCAGAGCGTCCGCTCGGCCGCGACCGGCACCGCCGAGGTCGTCGAGAACATCCGCAGCGCGGCGCGTGGGGCGGGCGAGACCGGCGAAAGCTCCAACCGGATGTTCGCCTCGGCCCAGGCGCTGTCCAGCGAAAGCCTGCGGCTGAAGGCCGAGGTGCAGAAGTTCCTCGACGGAATGCGCGCCGCCTGACATCGCGGCTCATCCGTAGAGCAGCCTTGGCAGGATCGTCACGATGCCCGGGAAGAGGGTGAGCAGCAGCACGAAGGCGACCATGATGGCGAGATAGGGGGCGGTCACACGGGCGATATAGCCGAGACCGTCCTCCGTCAGGCCCTGGATCACGAACAGGTTGAAACCGACCGGCGGCGTGATCTGGGCCATCTCGACCGCGAGCACCAGGAAGACCCCGAACCAGACCTCGTCGAAGCCGGCGCCCTTCACGATCGGCAGCACGATCGGCAGGGTCATCACGATCATCGAAAAGCCGTCGAGGAAGCAGCCGAGGATCAGGTAGAACACGATCAGGACTGTGATCAGCATGAACGGCGACAGGCCGAGACCCTTGACGAAGGTAGCCACGGCTTGCGGAATGCCGAGGAAGGCCGCGGCGTTGCCGAGGATCGAGGCGCCGAGCACGATCAGGGCGATCATCGAGCAGGTGATGACCGAGCCGATCATCACGTCGCGCACCACCTGCCGCGACATCGCGCCCTGGAAGTAGGCCACCAGCGCTGCGCCGAGCACACCGACGGCGGCGGCCTCCGACGGCGTCGCCAGGCCGCCATACATCGAGCCGAGGACGCAGGCGATCAGGAACAGGGCGGGGGCGAGATCCTTCAGCGCCGCGAACCGCTCCGCCCAGGGCACCTGCGACAGTTGCGCCTCCGCCTTTGGCACCATCGAAGGCGTCAGCGTCGTGTGCAGCATCACCCAGCCCATGAAGGTGCCGGCCAGCAACAACCCCGGCAATACGCCGGCGGTGAACAGCTTCAGGATCGAGACGTCGCCGAGCACGCCATAGATGATCATGATGTTCGACGGCGGGATCAGGAAGCCGAGCGTCCCGGCGCCCGCGAGCGAGCCGACCGCGATGTCGCGCGCATAGCCGCGGCGCAGCAGCTCGTTGAGCGACATCCGGCCGATCACCTGCGTCGTTGCGGCCGACGAGCCGGAGATCGCGGCGAAGATGGTGCAGCCGATGACGTTGACGTGGAGCAGGCGGCCCGGCAGCAGCCCGGCCCATGGCGCCAGGCCTTGGAACAGCGAGCGCGACAGCCGCGTCCGGAACAGCAGCTCACCCATCAGGATGAACAGCGGCAGCGCCAGCAGCTCCTGGGTGGTGAGAATGTTCCAGGCATATTGCGGAAGCAGCTTGTCGAGCGGGATCGAGCGGAACATCGCCAGCAGCAGGGTCGCGGTGAAGGCGAGCGTGAGCCCGATCCACAGGCCGCCGGCCAGCAGCGCGAACAGGATGGCGAACAGGGCGACGACTTCGATGGTCATGGGGAGGGGGAGTCCGCGGTGAGGGAGGCGGGCGGGATGGGGCCTGCGAATCCCAAACTGGTGGGATCGTCGCGAATGGCATCGCCGTGATGCGCGATGGTCGTGCCGCAGGCGCGGTTCGACCTCGCCCCGCTTGCGGGGAGAGGTCGGATTGCATCGCAAGATGCAATCCGGGTGAGGGGGTACAGGTCTCTCCGCACGCACTTCCCGCGCGGCTGCCCCTCACCCCGACCCTCTCCCCGTAAGGACGGGGAGAGGGGGCGCACCGCGTGCGGGGTGAGAGTTCGCCTATCAGTTGATGGACAAGAACTGCGTAGTTCGGCGGCCGCTGCTCGCGGCGAACCGATCGTCGCGACGTGGGCACGCTCTCTCATTCGACCGGCGACGCCTTCATGCGGTGATCCTCCAGCGGCAGTCCCAGCGCGGCCTGAATGGCGCGGGCGAGGAATTGCAGGGTCAGGAGCAGCATGCCGAAGGTGACGACGGCCTGCGGAAACCACAGCGGGGTGTCGCTGGAGGTCGAGACCTGGCCGCGGACGAAGGAGCTCCAGGCGAACTTGGTCATCGCCGACGTCAGGAACGCCATGAAGGCGAAGCCGGCGGCGGCGGCCAGCACCTCCAGCGCGCGCTGCAGCGGCGCCGGCACGTTCTTGAGCAGCAGCACCACGCGGATATGGCCGCCGACGCGCAAGGTCATGGCCGCGCCGAAGGTGAACGAGGCCGCCATCAGATAGGACGAGTATTCCCAGGCGATCGAGATGGTCGGCGGGAAGAACGGCAGCACGTTCGACAGCGCCCGCGTCGTCACCTCGGCCAGCATCAGCGCCGTCAAGGTCAGCAGACAGCCGCCGCCGATCCAGCCGTCGAGCCGGCCCAGCCGGTCGATGACATCGAGCAGGATGCGCAGCGGCGCGGGCGCCGCTGCATTGAGGCTCGCCCGTTCGCCCGGCGACGGCTCCACGATCGCGTCAGCCACGCTTCATCTCGGCAAGATAGGACTTCACCGGTTGATCGGCAGCGGGCACGCGCTTGAGGAAGGCTTCCATCTGTGGCGCGGTCTTGGCCCGGATCTCGGTCATCATCGCATCCGAAACCGGCACCACTTCCATGCCGCCTTCCTTGAGCCGGTTGAGGCTGTCGACATCGGCCTTGAGCGAATTCGCCCAGAAGGTCGGCTCCATCTTGGCGGCGATGTCGCTGACGGTCTTCTGCTGCTCGGGCGTCAGCGCCTTCCAGGAATCCAGGTTCACGTTGAGCATCTGCGACGACCACACATGATTGGTCGGGTAGACGTATTTGAGGAATTCCCAGAACTTGCCGTCGACCCCTGAGACCGAGGAGGTCGAGACGCCCGCCACGGCGCCGGAGGCCAGTGCCGGGATCGTCTCGCCCCAGGGGATCATGACCGCGGCCATGCCGATGGCGTTGAGCATGTCGACCGCGTTCTTGTCGGGCACGCGGATCTTGATGTTCTTCAGGCCGGCGACGTCTGATGTCTTGACCTTCAGGTGCAGATACTGCGTCGGCCACGGCACGATGTAGAGGATCTTCTGGTTATTGCGCGCGGCGATCTTCTCATATTCAGGCCGCACGTATTTGTGCAGCACCTTGAGCTCGTCCATCGAGCCGGCGAGGAACGGGATGCTCTCAACGCCCATGAAGGGCTCGTCGCCGACCTGCTGGATGTTGAGCACGTCCGCGAGCGGGACGAGACCGTCGCGCACCGCGCGCAGATGCTCCGGGCCCTTGAAGCCGAGCTGACCGCCTGCCTTCACGGTGATGTTGACGGCGCCGTTGGTCTGCTTCTTTACCTCCTCGGCGAAGGCCATCGCGTTCTGGGTGTGAAAGTTGCCCTCGGGCCAGACCGTCGACATGTCCCAGTTGGTCGTCGCCGCGCGTGCCCTTGTCGAGACCTGGCTCGCCGTGAGCAGCGCCGCTGCACCTGCCGTGAACGTCCGTCGCGTGATCATCAGTGTCTCCGCTTCGTTGCTGAGCTAAGGGAAATGGAAGAGGTTTGGCGAGCCGTGTGGTCGTGGCCATCCTTCGAGACGCCCGCCTGCGGCGGGCTCCTCAGGATGAGGGCTCGTTGCGCGGCCAGATGCTGATCCTCTCCATGAGGACGCCCCTCATGGTCAATGTGCAGCACCGATAGCGGTGCTAAACCCTCATGGTGAGGAGCGTCGCTCTTGCGACGCGTCTCGAACCATGAGGCCACCAATGTTTCGACTGGCATGAGATCTCACCGCGCCTGCCCGTAGACCTTTGCCGCGTTGTCCGCCGACACCAGCCCGCTCTCGACATCGCTCTGCACGAGCTCCGCCGCGCGTTCGCGGGGATCGCCGATGCCTGCACCGCCCGGCGTCAGCACCACCAGCCGGTCGTCCGGCGGCACGGTCTGAAAACCCTTGCCACGCAGCTTCTTGCCCGACGCGAGCCCGACATAGCCGGCTTCGCCATGGTGGCCGCCGTCGCGGCCGCGCGGCGGGTGGTCGATGCGGTCGAAGGCGGCGAGGATGTCGAACGGCGCGTCGACGCCGCTGCCGACCTCGATGATCTGGCCGAGGCCGCCGCGGGTGCGGCCGGCGCCGCCGGAATCCGGCCGCAGCTCCTTGCGCCAGAAGATCAGCGGCGTCTGCGTCTCCGCGATCTCGACCGGCGTGCCGCGCACGCCGGAGGGATAGGCGGTAGCCGACAGCCCGTCCTTGTCGAAACGGGCGCCTGTGCCGCCGTTCGACGTCACCGCCATCGAGAACCCGTAATTGCCGCCGGCGCCGGAGCGGGTCTGGCCGCGGACGTTGAGATTCCACAGACACGACGTGCCTTCGGCGGGCACGCGCTCGGGGATGATCTGGCGCAGGCAGCCGAACACCACGTCGGGCAGCATCTGGCCGATGACATGACGCGAGGCGACGGGCGCCGGCTTCGGCGCATTGAGGATCGCGCCCGATGGCGCCGACACGGTCAGCGGCGATAGCGAGCCGGCATTGTTGGGGATCGCGGAGGCCACGACGCAACCGAGCCCGAACACCGTGTAGGCCGTGGTGTAGGACAATGGCACGTTGATACCGAATTTCGAGGCGGGCGAGGTGCCGTCGAAGTCGACGTGGATGCCGTTCTCCGAGATCGTCAGCGCCGCCTTCAGGGTGACAGGCGCATCATAGCCGTCGACCACCATCTCGTTGCGCCAGGTGCCCTTGGGCAGCTTGGCGATCTCGGCCAGGACGGCGTCGCGCGAGCGGTCGCAGATGTAGTCGCCGAGCGTATCGAGCGAGGCGATGCCGAACTCGGTCATCATCTCGACCAGGCGCTGGCAGCCGACATCGTTGCAGGCGGCGAGCGAATAGGTGTCGCCTTCGGTGTCCACCGGCAGCCGGGTGTTGGCGCGGATCATGGCCATCAGCGTCTCGTTGACGACGCCCTGGTCGATCAGCTTCAGCATCGGGATGTACAGCCCCTCCATGAATACGTCGGTGCCGTCGGGGCCGAAGCCGATGCCGCCGATATCCATCAGATGGCTGGTGCAGGAGAACAAGGCGACCGGCTGGCCGTCCTTGAAGCAGGGGGTGGTGACGACGAAATCGTTGAGATGCCCGGTGCCCATCCAGGGATCGTTGGTGATGTAGGCATCGCCGGGCTTCATCGTGTGGATCGGAAAATGCGCGATGAAGTGCTTCACCGACTCCGCCATCGAGTTGACGTGGCCCGGCGTGCCGGTGACGGCCTGCGCCAGCATGCGGCCGTTCAGGTCGAACACGCCGGCGGAGAGGTCGCCGCATTCGCGCACGATCGGGCTGAAGGCGGTGCGCAGCAGCACCTGGGCCTGTTCCTCGACCACGGCGATCAGCCGGTGCCACATGATCTGCAAGTCGATCAGGCTGCTCTGTGATGGACTCATTGTCAGGCCGCCTTCCGTTCCATGACGATGCTGCCGGCACCATCGATATGCGCGTCAAAACTGTTGGAGATGAAAGTCGAGGTCTCGTCCTCGGCGATCACGGCGGGGCCGGCGATGACCGCGCCCGGCGCCATCTGCTCGCGGCGATACAGCGGGATCTCGACGAAGCGTCCGGCGCGGCCGTCGAAGAACCTGCGGTGCCCCGCAGCCTTGCCCGCAGGCTTGCGCTGCACCTCGGTGACGGCGGGCGGTTGGTGCGCTTCCGTCGTCGCGAGCACCGACCAGCTCAGGACCTCGATCGCCGCACCGGGGATCGGGCGCTCGAACAGCGCGGCATAGCCGGCCTCGAAGGTCGTACGCAGGGTGGGCAGGTCGTCCGCCGTCAGGGGGCGGTTCGGCAACTCGACATTGATCTCGTGGCCCTGGCCGACATAGCGCATGAAAGCCGAGCGGCGCTCGCGCAACGGTGCGCCGGCCGCACCAGGCTCCACCAGCGCGCGGGCCTCATCGGCCATCTCCTGCAGCAGGGTGGAGACGAGCGCCGTGTCGAAATCATCGAGCCTCGCATGGCGGCTGCGCACCAGCTCATAGGCGATCGGTGCCGCGAGGAAGCCGACGGCCGAGCCGACGCCGGCGTTCGACGGCACGACCACCCTGGCGACGCCGATCTTCTCGGCGACGCGCGCGGCATGCAGCGGCGCGGCGCCGCCGAAGGCGATCAGCGTGTGCTGGCCGATCACGGCGCCGCGCTCGACGGCATGGACGCGGGCCGCGCTCGCCATATTCTCGCAGACGACCTCATGCACGGCGTAGGCAGCGGTCTCCGCATCGAGGCCGAGCGGGGCGCCGACGTCGCGGAGCAGGGCCTGTTTCGACAGTTCGGGATCGAGCCTGATGGTGCCGCCGGCAAACGCGTCGGGATCGATCATGCCGAGCGCGACATCGGAATCGGTGACCGCCGGGCGCTGGCCGCCGCGGCCGTAGCAGGCCGGACCCGGCTCGGAAGAGGCGCTCTCCGGGCCCACGGTGACGCGCTTCATCGCATCGATGCGCGCGATCGAGCCGCCGCCGGCGCCGATCTCGACCATCTCGATCACGGGGATGCGCACCGGCAGGCCCGAGCCTTTGAGGAACCGCGCGGCACGGTCGACCTCGAACACACGCGAGCTCTCCGGCTCGAAATTCTCGATCAGGCAGATCTTGGCGGTGGTGCCGCCCATGTCGAACGACAGCACCTTGCGCTCGCCGAGCGTAGCTGCGATCTGGCCGGCGAAGATCGCGCCGCCAGCGGGACCGGATTCGACGAGCCGCACCGGGAAGCGGCGCGCCGTGGCGATCGAGGTGACGCCGCCGCCCGAGGTGACGAGATAGATCGCGCCGCGGAACTGCTCGATTTGCAGCGCCCGCTCCATGCGCGCGAGATAGCTGTCCATCAACGGCTGCACATAGGCGTTGGCGACCGCGGTCGAGGTGCGTTCGTATTCCCGGATTTCGGGACAGACCGCCGAGGACAAAGTGACCGAGACATCAGGCATCGCCTCGGTCAGGATCTCGGCAGCGCGGCGCTCATGCGCGGGATTGGCGTAGGCGTGCAGGAAGGCGACGGCGATGCTGGCGACATCGAGGGCGCGCAACTGCGGCACCAGCGCGCGCACCGCCGCTTCGTCGAGCGGCAGTCTGACGTCTCCGTGGGCATCAACGCGCTCGGGCACGGTGAAGCGCAGGGAGCGCGGCACCAGCGGCTTCGGTTTGTCGATCGAGAGATCGTACTGGTCGTAGCGGCTCTCGGTTCCAATATCCAGAACATCGCGGAAGCCGGACGTTGCGATCAGTGCGGTCCTGGCGCCGCGGCGCTCGATGATGGCATTGGTCGCGAGCGTGGTGCCGTGAATGAAGACATCGATGTCGCAGATGCGCGCCTTCGCGTCGGCGAGAATGAGACGGGTGCCGTCCAGCACGGCCTGCTCCGGCTGCGTCGGCGTGGTCAGCAGCTTGCGCGTCCGGCGCTGCGTACCGATGTCGAGAACGATATCGGTGAACGTGCCCCCGATATCGACGGCCAGCCGGACTTCGGCTCCTTCAAGCATTCCATGTCTCCGCAAGCGACGAACTGATGTGCGATTTGAGCAAGTCCCATGCCATTGCGCCAGCGGGTATGCAGTTTGCTGCTCTGCGTTTGCTGCGGTGCGGACTTGAGGTCGCGGTGCGATGGGCGATCAACTTGGCCGATCGGCTTGCTGTTGTTTGCGACACCGTCATGTCGCCACGCGCGACGATTGGCGTGAGACCGACGATCATCTCCACAACGTCATTCCGGGGCTCGCCGTGCGGGCGCCCCGGAATGACACCGTGTGTTGATCGAACGCGCCAAACATGACTTCGCATTCCCGCGGCACGATGGGCCCGAGTTTCTGCTGCTTGCTCACCCTCCGCAAACGAGAGGGTGCAGGGAATGCCGGGTGAAGGCCTCACCCATGGCCCGCCTGCGAAAAAAATGCAGGCGGCAGGTACCACAGGCAAAGCCGAACACTCCGGCATTCCCTGCGCGGTGGTCTTCACGCTTATACGCAGTCTCCCTGGTGCGCCGGCTTGTTGGCCACCATTGTCCGCGCGATGCGCAAGCATCGTCACGAGCGTGATACCAGCTTCGGGGTATCGGGACGCTGCGACTTCACGTCCGCAATCATGCCGGTCGTCTGCGCGAAATGCGCGTCCGGCATGAATCGCGGCCACCGCATCCCGCACCGACGTTCGTGACGACGCGTACGTCCCTCTGCATGGGCAGGACGACGCGGATCATACATGAGTTACGAGAAAACGAAAGAAAAAAATTCGGTCTTTTCGAAATGACGCCAGGGGTCCCTCCCGGCGGCGCTCAGACGTGACCGCCGTCTCCGCGGCCGACCTCGATCTTCTGATCCGGTCCCTGCAGAGCCGCATACACGGCGCCCAGCACGACGCTATACGCCTCGACCATCGCCAGCGAGAACAGCGCCGGGCCGGCGCCCAGCCCGAGCGACGTTGCGAACGGTCCAAGGCCGATGGCGGGAAACAACACGATTCCGAGCAGCAGCCAGCCGGCGAGCCCGAGCAGGAAGCCTTTGGCGACACCGCTGCCGCCGGGCAGGCGGTGGAAGAAGCGCCCGAACAGCAGGCCGATCAGGAAGGCTCCGTTGAGCTGCGAGAGCAGCCACAGCGGCGCCCCGTCCTGCATCGCTCGGGCGAACAGGGGCTGGAGCGTATCGAGCAGCGCCGAGGCGGGATCGAACTGCGGCAACAGGTGAAGCCCGCTCTTGAGCTCCATCACGCCTATATGAGCCAACGTCCCGCAGCCCGATGCGACCGCCGACGTCCATATCCAGCGATAGCTGCGTATCGTTGTCATCTCCTCAATTTGGCCGTCGCCCATCATTGGTCCGTTGATCTTGCTCAAAAGGCAAGTTCGCCGTGCGCTTAGTTTGCGCGAACTCATTGGTGCCACGTCGAGGAGTTCTGCCATGCGATTAGATCCACGCGCGCTGGTGTTCGCAGCCGCAATCGTGACCGTCACCGCCGCCCCGGGCCTTGCCCAGCCGGGCGCAGGCGGACCGGGTTGGGGGCCGGGCATGATGATGGGGCCGGGGATGATGGGCGGCCGAGGGTTCGGCTTCCTCTGCAATCCCCGCATGGCCGGATTTGCCGAATGGCGGATGTCGCAGATCGAGGCGGCCATCAAGCCGAACGACACGCAGCGGGCGCGGCTCGATGATCTCAAGGCGGCATCGGCCAAAGCTGCGGAGCTGATCACGAAGGACTGCCCGGCGACGCCGCCGGCCAAGGCGACCGACCGCCTCGCGCTGGCGGAGCAGCGCCTCGACACGATGCAGCAGGCGATCAAGATCGTCCGGCCAGCGTTCCAGGCGCTCTACGACTCGCTCGACGACAAGCAGAAGGCGGCGATGGACAGCAGCGGGCCCCGCAACTGGGGTTGGCGTCACTGGCACTGGCCGTGGAGCGACGAGTAGCGGCGTAGCGGGGGCCGGGGAGCGCCGCGTTGATTGGGTGCGGGCGGGCATGGCGATTTCGCTCCGCATGGCGTAAAGCCATCGGAATCAAACGAGGTTTTCCGTCAATTGCCCTTTCCCGCGACCCATCCGCCGCTCGCCCGCGCCCTGGCCGAGCGCAACTATGAGACTCCCACGCCCGTCCAGCTCGCGGTGCTCGCGGACGACGCCGTCGATCGCGACCTCCTGGTGTCGGCCCAAACGGGGTCTGGCAAGACCGTCGCCTATGGGCTGGCGATGGCGGCGAATCTGTTGGGTGACGCCGAACGGTTCGCGCCGGCGGCGGCGCCGCTGGCGCTGATCGTGGCGCCGACGCGCGAGCTGGCGCTGCAGGTCCAGCGCGAGCTCGGCTGGCTCTATCAGCACGCCGGTGCGCGCGTCGTCTCCTGCGTCGGCGGCATGGATCCGCGCCGCGAGCAGCGCGAGCTCGAGGCGGGCGCCCATATCGTGGTCGGTACGCCCGGGCGTCTCTGCGATCATCTGCGGCGCGGGCGGCTCGATATCTCGGAATTGAAGGCCGTGGTGCTCGACGAGGCCGACGAGATGCTCAATCTCGGCTTTCGCGAGGACATGGAGTTCATTCTCGAGACCACGCCGGAGACGCGCCGGACCCTGCTGTTCTCGGCGACCTTTCCGCGCGGCATCGTGGCGCTGGCGAAGCAGTATCAGGACGACGCGTTCCGGATCGAGGTCGAGGGCGATGAAGGCGGGCATGCCGACATCGAGTACCGCGCCATCCGCATCGCCGCCGACGATGTCGAGCATGCGGTCGTCAACGTGCTGCGCTTCTACGAGTCGCCGAGCGCGATCGTATTCTGCAACACCCGCGAGGCGGTGCGTCATCTGCAGGCGGCGCTGCTGGAGCGCGGTTTTTCCGTCGTCGCGCTGTCGGGTGAGCTCACCCAGAACGAGCGGACCACGGCGCTGCAGTCGCTGCGCGACGGGCGCGCGCGGGTGTGCGTGGCAACCGACGTCGCGGCACGCGGCATCGATCTCGCGAAGCTCGACCTTGTGGTCCACGCCGAGCTGCCGAACGATCCCGAGGTGATGCAGCATCGCTCGGGCCGCACCGGCCGCGCCGGCCGCAAGGGCGTCAGCGTGCTGCTGGTGCCGCCGGCGCGGCGGCGGCGGGCGGAAACGCTGCTGAACCTCGCCGGCATCGAGGCCGCCTGGGGCGCGGCGCCGCAGGCTGACGAGATCCGCAAGCTCGATCAGGAGCGCATGCTGCACGACCAGGTGTTCACCGAGGAGACGACGGCGGAGGATCTGGCGCTCGCGCAGGCGCTGCTGGCGGAGCGGTCGGCCGAGGACATCGCCGCCGCATTGGCGCGGCTCTATCGCGCGCGGCTGCCGTCACCCGAGGACATTCTCGATCCGGGCCAGGATCGCGGCCGCCCGCGCCAGGATCGTGGTCGCGACACCGCCCGGCCGGCGCGCGGCGAGGAGCGGCCACCGTCGCCCCGAACGAAGACCGGGAAGCCGTCGGCGCGCCACGGCATGGGCGAGCCGAGCGTCTGGTTCCGGGCGGCGATCGGGCGCAGGAAGAATGCGGAAGCGCGCTGGCTGCTGCCGATGATCTGCCGTCGCGGCGGCATCGACAAGCACGACATCGGCGCCATCAAGATCCAGGACACGACGACCGAGTTCGAGATTGCCGCGCGCGTCGCCGACGCCTTCGCGGCGAACATCCGCCGTCCCGACAAGGAGGATACGATCCGCATCGAGCCGCTGGCGGCTGCGCCGTCGGGGCAGGGGGCCGCCGACAAACCGCGTCCGGAGAAGCGGGCGGCGCGGCGCGAGGCCGAGCCACGGCGCCAGGCAGAGGAAAGCGCCTACCATCCGCTGCATCGCGATCAGCCTCGCCGGGACAAGGAAACTCCGCCGCGGAGCAGGGCGCATCACGACGCTCCGCCGTCGAAGTCCGGCCATGCCCAGGCGTTCACGAAGAAAAAGAAGCACGGCGACAAGTCCAGCCGTGGCGGACCGGCGTTTCCGTCTCATAGCCCACGGTCGAAGGCGCCTGGTGGAAAGAAGCCCAAGACCAAGCGTCGCGGCTGACGGCACCGGCCGATCCCGCGCCGACGGCAGTGCGTGAAACGTGAAGGAGGAGCCGTCCTTGAGCCGCTACGCCGTCCTGTATTTTGCAACCCTGGCCGTGCTGCTCGGCTTCGACATCCCGTTCCTGAGCATCGTCGCCAAGGGCTTCTTCCAGTCGCAGGTCGGCGAGATGCTCGGCGAGATTCGTCCCGTGCCGGCGGTGCTGTTCTATCTGCTCTATGTCGTGGGCGTTCTGATCTTCGTCAGCGGCACGCTTGATGCGACCTGGCGCTCGACCTTGCTCTATGGCGCGCTGTTCGGGCTGTTCTGCTACGCGACCTTCGAGCTGACCTCGCTCGCGATGCTCAAGCAGTGGACCTGGACGGTGGTGGCGGTCGACATCAGCTGGGGCGTGTTCGTCACGGCGGTATCGGCGACGGTGGGGTTGCTGATCGCCGACTGGGCGACGCCGCGGGCCTGAAGTGGCATCGGCCCGAAGCGCTTGGAGTCGAGGCCCAGTCAATCGAAATCCCGGGTCCGCCTCTGCGAGGCGTCCCGGGATGACGTCGTCAAACGTCGGTTGCCGACCTCACTTCGGCTGCGGCACGACGCGCAGATAGGGCTTCGGCGCCTTCCAGCCGTTCGGATAGATCGTCTTGGCCTCGTCGTCGGACACCGAGCCGGCGATGATGACGTCCTCGCCCTGCTTCCAGTCGGCGGGGGTGGCGACGCGGTGCTTCGACGTGAGCTGCAGCGAATCGATGACGCGGAGAATTTCCTGGAAGTTGCGCCCGGTGGTCATCGGGTAGACCAGGATCAGCTTGATCTTCTTGTCCGGGCCGATGATGAAGACGTTGCGGACGGTCTGGTTGTCGGCCGCGCTGCGCTTGGACGGGTCCCCGGAGATCGCCGCCGGCAGCATGTCGTAGAGCTTCGAGACGTTGTAGTCGGTGTCGCCGATCATCGGATAGTTCGGCGCCGCGCCCTGCGTCTCGCGGATGTCCTCCGACCATTTGGCGTGGTTGTAGACCGGGTCGACCGACAGGCCCATCAGCTTGACGCCGCGCTTGTCGAACTCCGGCTTCAGCCGGGCGAGCGCGCCGAGCTCGGTGGTGCACACCGGGGTGAAATCCTTCGGATGCGAGAACAGGAGCGCCCAGCTGTCGCCGATCCAGTCGTGGAATTTGATCTTGCCTTCGGTGGTGTCTGCCTCGAAGTCGGGGGCAGTGGAGCCGATCTGGAGAGCCATGGCAGTCCTCAATTCATTGCACGTGGTGGGAATAAATCTTCCAAACAGTATAGGAAATACCGCCGCGAAAGGGAACCGGCTGACGGAAAAGAGAAGATAATTGCCCCAAAGCTCACGAGGCCAACAACTTCTTTTGAGTTCCCGGGCTGCGGCGAAACATCCGTCAGACGACCGCTTGCCCAGATTTCGCCATCTGCTGGTCGCAACACGCCGCCCCCTGACGCCCCACGGCTTTGAACCGTGATCGAGGTCACTGCGGCAAATCGGCAACCGATACAAAAACCCACAGCACCGTTTCGAACCGTTAACCACTCGTTCAGACGGGCGCCGACAAGGTGGGTCAACACAGCAACTGAGAAGAGAACATGGCTACCTCTGCACCAAAAACCATCGGCATCGATGGTCTCGAACCGTCCTCCTGTGAGACCGCTGCTCTCGCGCTCGGCATCGTGCGCGACGGCGTGATCACCGGCGAGGGGCCGACCACCGCGGGACGCGTGCATTTCTCCCGCGTGCTCGATGCCGATGACGCGGCCTGGTGCGCGCGCATTCTGAGCGCCGCCGCGATCAACGACGCGCCGGTCAGCCGCGCCGAGGCCGAGGCGCTGTTCGCGATCGATGCCGCCGCAACCGAGCGCAAGGACGACGGCCGTTTCGAGGATCTGCTCGCCAAGGCGGTGGCGCATCACACCGCGGCCGCCTCCGGCCTGCCGGTGCCGCCGCGCAGCGTGGCGCTGTCGCCGGAGACCGCGATCGAGAGCTGGGCTCCGATCAATGCGCGGGGCATTCGCACCGATGCGCTGGAATGGGTCGCCAAGCAGATGCGCGGCAAGCGCCAGGGCAACCGCGCGCTGATGGCGATGGTCGCGACCCTGGTCGGCGTCACCGTGCTGCCGCTGGCGCAACTGCCCTCGATGATCGACATCGGGATGTAGGCGCGTCGCGTTCATCCAGCCGCATGAGTTCGACGAGCGCGATGATCTCATCGCGCTCTTTTCGTTTTGACCGGTCTTTCTGACCGGCGGCGATCGCATCACGGCTCTTGATGGCGCCGCCCGGCCGGTGAATCAATCGGCGATGATGCGACCGAACACGGAGAATGTCGAGATGAGCCGATGGAGCTTCGCCGCGCGTCTGTTCGCGGTGGCGGCGACGGCGCTGCTGCTCATGATGGCCTGGCAGACCTTTCCGCTGATCCAGGCCGAGCTGCTCGGGATGCGCGCCAAGCCCCGCGAGATCACGCCGCGCGGCGATCTCGCCGCCGACGAGAAGAGCACGATCGCGCTGTTCGAGAGCCGCAGCGGCTCGGTCGTCTTCATCACGACCGTTCAACAATCGGTCAACCCGTGGACCGGCAATTCGCAGCAGGAGCGCTCCGGCACCGGCTCGGGCTTCGTGTGGGACGACCTCGGCCACGTCGTCACCAACTATCACGTCATCGAAGGCGCCACCGAGGCGCTGGTCAGCCTGACCGACGGACGCTCGTTCCGCGCCGCGCTGGTCGGCGCCAGTCCGGAGAACGATCTGGCGGTGCTCGTGATCGGCGTCGGCGTCGACCGGCCGAAGCCGCTGCCGCTCGGCACCAGCGCCGACCTCAAGGTCGGGCAGAAGGTGTTCGCGATCGGCAATCCGTTCGGTCTCAGCAGCACGCTCACCACCGGCATCGTCTCGGCGCTCAACCGCAACCTTCAGGTCACGCAGGACCGCACCCTGAGGGGACTGATCCAGACCGATGCCGCGATCAATCCGGGCAATTCCGGCGGCCCGCTGCTCGACAGCGCGGGACGGCTGATCGGCGTCAACACCGCGATCTACAGCCCCTCGGGCGCCTCTGCCGGTATCGGCTTCGCCGTGCCCGTCGACAGGGTCAACCGGGTCGTGCCGCGCCTGATCGTGAGCGGCCGCTACGTCACCCCGAGCCTTGGCATCCGCACCGATCCCAAGGCCAACGAGGCGCTGTCGGCGCGGCTCGGCCTGTCCGGCGTGTTCGTGCTCGATGTCGAGCAGGATTCGGCGGCCGAGAAGGCGGGGCTCGTTCCGGCGAGGCTGACGCGAGACGGCGGCTTCGCGCTCGGCGATGTCGTGCTGGCGGTCGACGGGCAGGCGGTGGAGTCGCCCGAGGACATGACGCGCGCGCTGGAGAACAAGTCCCCCGGTGATCGGGTCGTGCTGCGCGTGCTCCGCGGCGGCAAGACCGTCGAGGTCCGTGTGACGCTCGACGTCGCGCGGTGAGTAAGTGGACCACACTCCGTCGGCGAGGAGATAGCCGTAGCCCGCATGAGCGAAGCGACATGCGGGAAAAGTGTCCCCGGGTATCGCTGCGCTCACCCGGGCTACGGCATCGCGTTTGATCGAAACAGGAGTGTCCCGCTTTCGCGGGGCACTCCGGTGATCGCATGGAAGTACTGGCGATCGACTGACTACTTCGCCGCGGCCTTCTGCTTCGGCGCCTCGTCATCCAGCCCCACGGTGCGGCCGGGGAAGCC
The DNA here is from genome assembly GCF_051168135.1 of Bradyrhizobium sp. HKCCYLRH2060. NCBI lineage: Bacteria > Pseudomonadati > Pseudomonadota > Alphaproteobacteria > Hyphomicrobiales > Nitrobacteraceae > Bradyrhizobium > Bradyrhizobium sp. HKCCYLRH2060. The sequence continues at coordinate 54,939 of NZ_JBNPUK010000023.1, read as the reverse complement.
GGCGGCGTCGAAATAGCGCTGGGTGCCGACGCGCTGCAGCTTCAGCACGGTGCGCAGGCCGCCGGCTCCCGGGTCCGATTTGACGACGTCCGACACAGCCTTTGGCGTCGCGCCGTTCGGCATCGCCTCGGTCATGGCGCGGCCGATCAGCCTGCCCTTCGGAGCGACCTTGAGGTCGAGCAGCCTGGCGGCGGTGGCGCCGACATCGGCGTTGCTGACGGGCAGCGGATCGACGAAGCCCGCCTTGAAGTCCGGACCGATGGCCGCCATGAAGTTGTAGGTATCGCCGCGGCCGAACGAGCCGTGCATGCCCTGGCCCTGGCGCAGCACGGTGTCGGCGACCTCGACCTGGCAGTTGGACGGCTGGTCGCAACCCGGCGCGACATAGGTGCGGAAGTTGACCACGATCGCCGGATGCGGCGTCACCGCCTTGCCCTGCAGGTTGATCTGCGACAGCGGCAAGGTGCCCGGGATCTCGCCGAGCTTGTCGTCGACGAAGATGCCGGAGACGTAGTCCTGCGCCAGCAGCGCCTTGACGGTGCGGCGGGCGAGCTTCCTGTCGTTGTTGGGCAAATAGATCAAGTCGGAGCCGCCGTTGGTGGCGACGACGAGATCGGGCTTGGCCGGGTCCTTGCCGAGCACGCCATTGCCGGCCTTGGGGTGCTTGCCTTCGGGCACCGCCGCGTTCTTGTCGTTCGGGTCGAACAGCGGCAGGTCGAGCGCCTTGGCGAGGTCGAGCGCCAGAAAGCCCATCGGCAGGAAGTCCTTCGGCGTGTCGTCATAGCTGACCTTGGCGGAGGGACTCGTTTTGCTCTCCTTGGAGATGGTCGAGAAGCCGTGGTCAGCCTGGACCATGATGTTGGTCGAGGCCGCCAGGCCGAGATCATCGAGCGCCTTGCGCAGCGCGGCCAGATTGTCGTCGGCGTTCTTGATGCCGGCCATCGAGGTCGGGCCGTTGATGCCCGGCGTGATGGTGTTCAGGCTGTCGCCGTGATTGTGCTGGCTGCCGTCCGGGTCGCGCGACCAGAACACCAGCACGAACGGCTTGTTGCGGGCCTTGAACATCGGCAGCACCGCCTTGGTGGCGACGTCGACCATATAGGCCTGCTGGGCGACGTTGGCTGTGGTCGTGCCCGGCGTCTTGGCGTCGCCCGCCTTGCCGTTGTCGCCGCGTGACGGCGTCGCCAGCGCCAGGCCGGCCTTGGTCAGGGCGTCCTTGATCTCGTCGGTGATCGGCACGCCGTTCTTGTTGCCGGTGGAGTCATCGATCACGATCGAGGAGCTCGCGCCCGGCTTGCAAGGGCAGCCGGTGTGGTCGAACAGATAGGTCGGGCCGAGCTTGCCGATCGCGGCGGTCGAATAGCCGGCCTTGCGGGCGAGCTTCAGGATGGTGTCCTCGTTGAGGTAGTCACCGTTGAAATGCTCGTCGATGTCGCCGAGCACGGCGTCGTTCTCGATGAAGGGCACGACAGTGTTGCCGGCCGGCGCCGAGGTGTAGCCGGTGAAGATCGTGTTCGAGAACGTGCCGGTGTCGCCGAGATAATGGCCGGTCGCCATGGCCGAGCCATTGGCCATGGTGAAGGTCGGAAACAGCGAGTGCGAATTCTTGAAGTTGACGCCCTTGTCGCGAACGGCGGCCATGGCCGGCGCCGTCTCCGGCGTCACCTTCAGCGCGCGCAGGCCGTCGGGAATGAACAGGATCAGGTTATGGGGCGTGGCGTTCTGCGCAAAAGCGGCACTGGACGACAGCAGGGTCAGTCCGGCGCACAGCAGCACGAGCGGGCGGCGCATTGAAAACTCCTGAAAAGCAATCGGCGGAATCGCGGCGTCTCGCCGCAGGGAAGAGCTTTAGTTTTGCCGGGTGACAGTTTTGTTACAAGGGGCTCGCGCCCGATCGGCACCGCTCCGGACAGGATTTTCGTGAAGCGGTAGTCCGCGGCAGGAACCAGGGTGTGGCTTTCCGGTTGTCGGCTCACACAATTCAGGGAGCACACCATGCCTGCCGACAAAGACCTCAACGAGCTCTTCCTCGATACCCTCAAGGACATCTACTACGCCGAGAAGCAGATCCTGAAGACGTTGCCGAAAATGGCCAAGGCGGCGCAGTCGGAGAAGCTGGCGGCGGCGTTCGAGAAGCACCAGGAGGAGACCGAAGGCCAGATCGAGCGGCTCGAGCAGATTTTCGAGCTGATCGGCAAGCCTGCCCGCGGCAAGAAGTGCGATGCGATCGAGGGCATCATCGACGAGGGCAAGGAGATCATGGACGAGTACAAGGGGACGCAGGCGCTCGACGCCGGCCTTCTTGCTGCAGCGCAGGCGGTCGAGCACTACGAGATGTCGCGCTATGGCACCCTGAAGGCCTGGGCGCTCAAGCTCAACCTGCCAAAGGCCGCCAAGCTGCTCGACCAGACGCTGAATGAAGAGCGCAAGACGGACGAAAGCCTGACCAAGATCGCGGAGACCGCGGTCAACTACGAGGCTGCGGCATAACGCGTCTCAACAACACTGCAACTGCCGCGGGCGCTGTGAGCAGCGCCGGCGGCACGAATGCTGGCAGCGGTTGCCGCTTTGCCGAAGAGATTGGCCACCGGTCGAGACATTTCGGACGCACGGCTTTGGAAAAGATGAAACGGGTTCGTTGCCATCTTTGGCAGATCGCCTGAAGATGCCCAGGCCGGTGGTCCACGCACGAAAGGCATTGTGGCCGGGAGGGGCCTGCCGGCGTTCAGAACGTCGGCGGCGTGCAGGCGCTGATGACTTCGCACGGCGTGGCGCCGACGCAGCGAAATCGATGCGGGCGGCGGCTTTCGAAGTAATAGGCGTCGCCAGGATCGAGGATGCGGCGTTCGTCTTCGACAGTCACCTCCAGCCGGCCGCTGATCACGATCCCGCCTTCCTCGCCGTCGTGCACGAGCAGCACCCGTCCGGTGTCGCTGCCCGGCTCGTACCGCTCCCTCAGGATCTGCAGGCTGCGGCCAAGCAGATTGTCGCCGACCTGGAGGTAGGAGATCGGTTTCTTGCCGATCTCGGTCAATTCATCGGAGCGATAGAACGCCTTGCGTGGCCGCTTCGGTTCGATGGCGAAGAATTCGGCCAGTCCCATCGGAATGCCGTCGAGAATGCGTTTGAGCGCGCCGACCGACGGATTCATCTGGTTGGACTCGATCAGCGAAATCGTCGAGTTGGTCACGCCGGCGCGCTTGGCCAGTTCGCGCTGCGACAGCTTGTGGCGCGCTCGAACGTACCGCAGCCGCTCGCCTAGATCGATGCTCACCCCAAATCCCTGTTGCTGATGTTGCGGATCGCGCAAATATGACCCGTCGATGTTCGATAAATCAACAGGTTACGAGACACAAGAAAAGGACTTGTTGTATTTTTGCGAACGTGGTCCGGCTAACCTGCCGCAGCAGAGGAGCCCCGCCGTGACCACTCGCCAGATTCCGAACTCCGTCCAACTCGAATCGTTCTGGATGCCGTTCACGGCCAACCGGCAGTTCAAGGCGGCGCCGCGCCTGTTCAGTGGCGCGGAAGGCATGCATTACACGACCGTCGACGGCCGCAAGGTGATCGATGGATCGGCGGGCCTGTGGTGCGTCAATGCCGGTCACGGCCGTCGGCAGATCGCCGCCGCCGTCGAGCGGCAGCTGATGAACCTCGACTTCGCGCCCTCGTTCCAGATGGGCCATCCGCTCGCGTTCGATTTCGCCGAGCGCCTCGCGGAGATCGCGCCCGCCGGTCTCGACCGCGTCTTCTTCACCAATTCCGGCTCGGAGTCGGCGGATACCGCGCTGAAGATCGCGCTGGCCTATCAGCGCGCGATCGGCCAGCCGACGCGCACCCGCCTGATCGGCCGCGAGCGCGGCTATCACGGCGTCAACTTCGGCGGCACGTCGGTCGGCGGCATGGTCAACAACCGCCGCGTCTTCAATCCCGTTCTGCTCCCCGGCGTCGACCACATCAGCCATACCTATGATCTCGCCCGCAATGCCTTCTCCAAAGGCCAGCCGGAGCATGGCGCCGACAAGGCCGACGACATCGAGCGGCTGGTCGCGCTGCATGGCGCGGAGACCATCGCGGCTGTGATCGTTGAGCCGGTGCCGGGCTCCACCGGCGTGTTGCCGCCGCCGAAGGGCTATCTGCAGCGGCTGCGTCAATTGTGCGACAAGCACGGCATCCTCCTGGTCTATGACGAGGTCATCACCGGTTTTGGCCGTCTTGGCGCGCCGTTCGCGGGGCAACATTTCGGCGTGGTGCCGGATCTGATGACGACAGCGAAGGGCATCACCAACGGCGCCGTGCCCTGCGGCGCGGTGTTCGCCAGCCGCAAGGTCCACGATGGACTGATGACGGGGCCGGAGAGCCAGATTGAGCTGTTCCACGGCTATACCTATTCAGCGCATCCGATCGCCTGCGCCGCCGGCATCGCGACGCTCGACATCTACAAGGATGAAGGTCTGCTCACGCGCGGCGCCACGATGGCCGAGTATTGGCAGGACGTGCTCCACCAGCTCAAGGGCCTGCCCAACGTGATCGACATCCGCAACTGCGGCCTGATGGGCGCGGTCGAGCTGGCGCCGCGCGAAGGCGCGCCGGGTGCACGCGGCTATGAGGTCATGGTCGATTGCTTCGAGCACGGCCTTTATCTGCGGCAGGCCGGTGATGCCTTCGCGATGTCGCCGCCCCTGATCGTCGAGCGCAGCCATATCGACGAGATGGTTTCGATCCTGGGCGATGCCATCAAGCGCGTGAGCTGAGGCTTACGCCGCACCGGCACGCCTATGCCAGGTGTGCCGGCGCGGCGGCGGCCTATCTGACGGTTGCGATGCCGGCCAGGATCAAGTCGATGCCGGCGAGAAACTGCTCGCGGTCGTCGTGTCCGCGCAGCTGTGCCGCGACCTTTCGCACGAACGGATATTTTTCCGGATCGAGCTGCGCCCAGCGCGCGGCGACGGCGTCGAGGAACGCCGCGCGATCCGTCTCGGGTGGGGCGAGGCGTGCGTTCGCGGCGTTCTGCACGGCGACGCCCAGAATGTAGTTCGCCAGCGCGGACCAGCAGTCGAACAGCGCGCGTTCGGGGACGCCGAGCGCCAGGAGGCGCCCGCCGATGCCCTCGGATATCTGCAGCGTCGCGGGTTGCCACGGCTCGCGATAGAGCTGAGCGCCCACCCAGGGATGGGTGTCGATCGCATCGAATATCCCAAGTGCAATGGCACGGATCGCCTCACGCGGCGTCCCGCCGGCGACCACACCGGTCATGACACGAGCGACGACATCGTCGGCGGCTGCCGCCAGCAGCTCGTTCTTGTCGGCGACGTGCCAGTAGATCGCACCGCTGCCCGTTGAAAGCCGCGCCGCGAGCGCGCGGAAGGTCAGGGCGCTCTCGCCATCGCTGTCGAGAATCGCAATCGCAGCCGCGACGATCCGCTCTTTCGAGAGCGCGTCCGTCCGCCGTTCGGTCGGCTTTGTCCTGGATGTCATGCACATCATCTTGACATGGATGGAACGATGTTCCAAGGCTTGAGACCTAATGGAACAATGTTCCATTCATGCCAAGGGAGAGCTTCAATGACGCCACCAGTCACGATCGTCGGTGCGGGCCTCGGCGGCCTCGTCCTCGCCCGCGTCCTCCACGTCCATGGCATTGCCGTGACCGTCTATGAAGCGGAGTCCTCGGCCGGTGCTCGCACGCAGGGCGGCCAGCTCGACATTCACGAACATGATGGACAGCGCGCGCTTGAAGTCGCCGGCCTCACCGATGCGTTCCGCGCCATCATCCATGAAGGTGGCCAGGCGACGCGCGTGCTCGACCGGCACGGCACGGTGCTGTTCGAGGCGCCCGACGACGGCACGGGCGGACGGCCTGAGGTGCTGCGGGGCGATCTCAGGCAGATCCTGATCGACTCGCTTCCGGCGGACACGGTCCAATGGGGCAGGAAGCTCTCCGGTGTCGCGCCGCTCGGCGACGGCCGGCACGAACTGACTTTCGAGGATGGATCGACCGTACGCAGCGAACTGCTCGTCGGTGCCGATGGCGCCTGGTCGAAGGTCCGGCCGCTGCTGTCGGACGCCAGGCCCGACTATGTCGGCACGATCTTCATCGAGACCTATCTGTACGACGCCGATACGCGGCACGCCGCGGCAGCCGAAGCGGTCGGAGGCGGTGCGCTGTTCGCGCTCGCCCCGGGGAAGGGGATCTGCGCGCATCGCGAGGCGGGGAGCGTTCTGCATGCCTACGTCGCGCTGAAGCGTGACGCAGCGTGGATTGCTGATATCGACTTCGGCGATGCCGGTGCCGCGACCGCGCGCGTAGCGGCTGAATTCAACGGATGGGCACCGGCGCTCACCGCGCTGATTGCCGACGCCGATACACCGCCAGTGCCGCGCATGATCCATGCGCTCCCGCACGACCACCGATGGGACCGCGTCCCCGGCGTGACGTTGCTCGGAGATGCCGCGCATCTGGCGCCACCGGCCGGCGAGGGCGCGAACCTGGCGATGTTTGACGGCGCTGAGCTGGCGCAAGCGATCGCCGCACATCCCGGCGACATCGAAGCGGCGCTCGTCACCTATGAGGACGCGCTGTTTCCGCGCAGCCAGTCGGCCGCGGTGGACGCACACCGGATCCTGGAACTTTGCCTCAGCGACAACGCACCCTTCGGACTGATCGACTTCTTCACCGCCGCCCATGAGGGCAAGGAGGGCTGACTACCACATTGCCGCCGCCAGCGCTGCGATGAGTGCAGGCGGCGTCGCGATCAGGCCGACCTTCAGAAACTGCCAGGCGGTCACCTCGATCTTCTCGCGCCGCAATGCCGTCAGCCAGAGGATGGTGGCGAGCGAGCCGGTGACCGAGATGTTCGGGCCGAGATCAACCCCGATCAGGATCGCCCGGATGACTCCATGCGGCAGGTGATCGCTGCTGGCGACGGAGCCCGCGACCAAGCCGACCGGCAGGTTGTTGGCGATGTTGTCGGCGATCGCGGTGATCAGGCCCGCGGCCCACGCCGTGCCGTGCGGCGACGACGTCATGCCCTGGTGCAGCCAGGCGCTGAGCTGGCCGATCGCGCCGGCGCGGCTCAGACCTTCCACCATCACGAACAGGCCGCCGACCAGCGGCAGCACGCCCCATGAGATGCCCTTGATCACCGGCCATGGCGACTGCCGGCCGACGAGCAGGATCGCAGCCGCGGTGACCACGCCGCAGACGAAGGTCGGCAGGCCCAGTTGAACGTCGAACGCCGAGGCGGTCAGAAGCACCGCTGCGATGGCGAATATCCCCAGGGCGGCAAGCCGGCCTTCGCGGCTGAGATGCGGCTTCTCGACATCGGTGCGCAGCGTCTCCTCCCGCAACGCGCGGCGCTGGGTGAGCCACAGCGCGACGTAGGTGAGGGCGATCGCGGCCATCGAGGGCAGGGTGAACTGGCGCAGCCATTCGGTGAGATGCGGCATGCGTTCGCCGAACACGACGAGATTGGCCGGGTTGGAGATCGGCAGCACGAAGCTCGCGGCATTGGCGATGAAAGCGCAGACATAGAGATACGGCAGCGGCGAGGCGCCGGCGGCGCGCGTCGCGGCATAGACCGCCGGCGTCAGCACGATCGCCGTGGCGTCATTGGAGAGCAGCACGGTGACCAGGGTGCCGACCGCATAGACCAGCAGGAACAGCAGTTGCGGCGAGCCGCGCGCATGCTCCACGGCATAGGCCGCGAGATAGTCGAACAGGCCCTCGCGGCGCGCCAGCTCGGCGATCAGCATCATGCCGATCAGGAACAGATAGACGTCGACGCCCTTGCGGATGCCGGTGAGCGCGTCGGCGACAGGCAGCAAACCGAGCGCGACCAGCAGGATCGCGCCGGCGGCGGCCCACACGGCCTCGGGCAGCCGAAAGGGACGGATGATGACGCCGGCGATGGCGGGAATGATGATGGCGTAGGCGAGCCAGGTATCGTGCAGGGACATGATCAGGGATCGATAGAGCAAATCATTCGGCGGGGATAGCGGGCGAGGGTGCCGCGTTCGGATGGGCGGCCTCTGCTCCGCCGGTCTCGGGCAGCAGCAGCCAGCACACGATCACGGCGAGGGCGGCGACTGCGCCGAGCGCCAGAAATGCGGCGCTGTAGCCGCCATGGACAACGACCAGGCCGGCCAGCGCGGTCGACAGCGCCGCGCCAATGCTCTGCGCCGTGATGACCGCGCCCTGGGCGACGTTGAAGCGGCCGGTGCCGCGCATCAGGTCGGCGACGATGACCGGCATGATCGCGCCGAAGATGCCGGCGCCGACGCCGTCCAGCAACTGCACGCCGACCAGCCAGGCCTTGTCGTCGGACAGCGTGTAGAGCACGGCGCGCGGCGGCAGGATGAGCAGCGCCGCCAGGAAGAAGCGCTTGTGGCCCCAGCGATCGGCGCGGGCGCCGACCAGCAGCGCCATCGGCACCATCACGAGCTGGGCGGCGGCGATGCAGGCCGACATCAGGCTGGTGCCGAGATTCTTGTCCTGCAGCGCCAGCTTCTGGCCGACCAGCGGCAGCATGGCTGCGTTGGCAAGGTGAAACAGCGCGACGCAGACCGCGAAGATCAGCAGCGGACGGCAGGTCAGGAGAATGCCCAGGCCCGACGGCTGCTCGCCTTGGTCCGCGCGATTGCCGTCCGCCTGGTGGGCCAGCCCGCGCGCGGCATCATGGTCGATGGCGCGCTCGGGGATGGCGAGCACGCTGATGAGGCTGCCGGCCGACGTCACTGCCATCAGGTAGAACACCGCCGACGGTCCGAGCGCATAGGCGGCGGCGCCGGCGATGACGGCGCCGACGGCGTTGCCGGCATGGTTGAAGGTCTCGTTGCGGCCGACCCGCGCGGTGAAGGCTTTGGCGCCGACGATCCCGAGCGACACCGCAGCGATGGCCGGGGCGAAGATCACGCCGGCGGCATTGGCGATGCTCTGCGAGATCGCGACCGGCCAGAAGCTGGTCATGAGAGGTAACAGCAGCGAAGCGGCCGTGACGACGATCGCGGCTGATATCATGACCAGCCGTTTTGCCCTGGTGGCGTCGACCAGCGCGCCGGCCGGGGTCTGCGCGACGATGCCGGCGATCGTCGCCAGCGACATCACCGCGCCGATCGAGGCCTCGTCCCATTTCTGCTCGGTGAGCAAGTAGATCGCGAGATAGGGCCCGAGGCCATCGCGCACGTCGGCCAGGAAGAAATTGGCAGCGTCGAGCGCGCGGCGCGCCCGGTGCGTGGTGGTCTCATCCTGTGACATGCTGTCAGGCTCGGTCCCTCGTTGCGTCAGTGCAGGCGATCACGCGTGCGCGTGATCGTGCTTGGGCCCGTGCTTGTGCTTCGGTCCGTGCTTCGGTCCGTTCTTGGGACCATGCTCAGGGTCCTTCTTGGGGCCATGCTTGAGCGGCTCGAGGCTCTTCAGGTCCGGGCCCGCCTCGCGGGCGTGGATGACCCGGCCGAAGCGCGTGTCGATGCCGTCGCCACGAACCGCCAGCGTCGCTTTCGGCGCGAGCAGCCCGGCAATCTCCTTGGCTTCCTTCGGCCCGATGCGCACGACGGTGCCGTCGGTCAGCAGCGCGCCGCGCAGCTCGCCCTTGGGGCCGAACAGCGACAGCCGCACCTTGCCTTCGACGTCCATCCGGTGATGGTCGTGCTTGGGGTGCTCGCGCTCCTCGTCCGGGCCGTGGTCGATGATCTGCCGGCCATCTTCAGCCGACACGGCGACCGCCGCGAGCAGTTGCGCCCCGCGTGGCTTCACACCCCGCGCGCCGACGGTATCGCCCGCCTTGATGTGGCGCGTCAGCTCCGCCGCCATATGCGGCGGCGTATGGACGAGGATGTCCGTGTCGCCTGCCCGCATGACGAAGCCGTCGACCTCGCCATGCGGATTGAGCACGAAGCGTTCGAGCACGCCGTTCACGAGCGGCAGGCTTTCGGGATCGATCCAATGCATGTTCGTCTCCTGTGGTGCGTTCGTTCGTGATCGAAAGGAAAGAGATCAGCCGCGCGGCGGAGGCGGCGGCGGGCCGAGCCGGTCGGGGCCGCCCCTCGGGCCGCGTGGCGGGCGCGGACCGTCGATTTCCGTCATCTGATCCGGCGAGGTGCCGATGGCCTTGACGTCGACGAGCTTGCCGAGGGCGGTCTCGAGCAGGTCGCCGCGCACCGAGATCGTCTGTCCGGGATGCAGCCAGTCGGCCAGCCGTTCGGCTTCGGGCGGCGGCAGGCGGAGCGACGTGCCGTCATCGAGCACCGCGCCGTTGACCTCGCCGCGCTTGCCGTGCAGCACCGTGGCGATCCGTCCGCTGACCGTCTGGTCGGCGCCGTGCCGGCCGGGGCGGTCGGGCGGACCGTCGTCCACGACGGTCTTGCCGGTCGCGATGTTGGTGATCGAGGCCGCGTCGACCAGCGGCAGCGCGCGGGCGCGCAGGCCGCGGATCGAGACGCCGTCGCCCGGCCGGATCGTGAACACGACCTGAGCCGTCAGATGCGGCGGCAGCTGCACCTCGGTGCCGTCGTTGAGAATCAGTCCGTCGACATCGCCGCGCGGCGTCAGCGTGTATTGCTTGACGATCCCGCGTGTCTCCGGAAGCTGCGATGCATCCCACGTCGCATCCGGCGGGGACAGTGGTGCCTGGGCGCTGGCCGCAGTCATGCCGCAGCCCGCTGCGGCGAGCATCAGCGCGGCCATGATCGGCGTCATCTTTCGCGTCATCCTGGAACTCCTTTGGCAGGGGTGACGCAAGATGGTTCGCAACGGCCGTGCCAAGTGCCGGACGACGACAAATCAATGGGTTGCATGAAGGCTGGGGCGCTAGGCGTCGTCTTTCCCGACGGCGCGCGTCGGATTTCCTGACGCCTGCTCGTCACCCAGACCGTAGCGCTGCATCTTGGTGTAGAGCAGTTGCCGGTTGATCTTGAGCTGTCGCGCCGCTTCGGTGCGGTTGCCGCCGCACGCCGCCAGCGCGCGGCGGATCAGGCGCTCTTCCAGCCGCGCCACCGCCGCCGGCAGGTCCGTCGAAGTCTCCGTCTCCTCGTCATGCGGCGCGTCGGTGATGTCGAGATCGTCGGCGTCGATCAGGACTCCTTGCGTCAGCACGCAGGCGCGTTCGATCACGTTGCGCAACTCGCGGACATTGCCAGGCCAGGGCGCATGAGCGAGCTTGTCGATGGCCGCGTCGGTCAGTTGCGGGCGCGGCCGTCCCTCCGACGCCAGCGCCAGAAAATGGCCGGCCAGCGGCAGGATGTCCTGGGCGCGCTCGCGCAGCGGCGGCAGCTCGATCGGGATCACGTTGAGGCGGTAGTACAGATCCTCGCGGAAGGCGCCGCTCGCGACCAGCCTGGCGAGATCGCGATGCGTGGCCGCGACGACGCGGGCCGACACCTTGACCGGCTTGCCGCCGACCGGCGTGATGACGCGCTCCTGCAGGGCGCGGAGGATCTTGGCCTGCATCGACGGCGGCATGTCGCCGATCTCGTCGAGGAAGAGGGTGCCCGACCCGGCATCGCGGAAGGCGCCGGCGCGGTCGGAGCTGGCGCCGGTGAACGATCCCTTGACGTGGCCGAACAATTCGCTCTCGAGCAGATCGCGTGGGATTGCGGCACAGTTGACGGCAATGAAGGGAGACGCGCTGCGCCGGCTGTGGACATGAAGCGCGCGCGCGACCAGCTCCTTGCCGGTGCCGGTCTCGCCGCGGATCAGCACCGTCGCGTCGGCATCGGCTGCGCGGCCGATCGTCTTCTGCACCCGGCGCATCGCCTCGCTGGTGCCGATCAGTCCGCTGTCGTCGGCGGAGGCCGTGTCCTGCTGCTGAGACCGGCGCGGCGGCAGCCGCGCGATCAGCTCGCGCAGCGCGTCGCGGCCGATCGGCTTCACCAGATGATCGAACGCGCCGAGCCGCATCGCCTCGATCGTGTTCTCAGGGCTGGCATAGGCGGTCAGCACGATCACCGGAGGCGCATCGCCATCGGCGCGGATGCGGCGCAAGGTCTCGATGCCGTCGAGCCCCGGCATCCGCAGGTCGAGCAGCACGGCATCGGTCGCGGGAGACACCATGCCGGTCGCTTCGCGGCCGGAGGCCGCCGTGATCGCCTCGTGGCCGAGATCGGTCAGCGTCTCCGCCAGCCCGTCGCGTAGCGCCGCATCGTCGTCGACGATCAGGATGGTTGCCATGGCAGGGAGATCTCGAAGCTGGTGCCGGTGCTGACAGGGGCGAGTTGTGCATCGCCATGATGGGCGCGCGCGATCTCGCGCACGATGGCAAGTCCAAGCCCGGTGCCGTCGGCGCGGGTGCTGACGAACGGCTCGAACAGGCGATCCCTGATGCCGGGGGCGATGCCCGGGCCGCTGTCGGTGACGCGAAACAGCAGGCGTCCATCGGCGATCTCGGCTGCGACGACGATCTCGCCGCCCTCGGGCGTGTTCTGGATCGCATTGAGGATCAGATTGTCGAGGGCGCGCTGCAGCTGCGCGGGATCGAAGCAGCAGGCCTGCGCGGAGGACGGCGCGATGGCGCGGAGCGCCTGGCCGTGGCGCGCGGCGAGCTCGCGGTGGGAGTCGATCGTGGCCTGCAGGAAGCCGTCGAGCTCGACGGGACGGGTCTTCGGCTGGCTCGCCTGGGTCATCGCCAGGAGATCGCGAAGCAGCGCGTCGAGCCGCGCCACCTGCTGCAGGATCGCTTCGAGCGCGCTGGCCTTGCGCGCAGGGTCGGGCGAGGCGAGCGCGTTCTCGGCCTTCAGGCGCATCGCCGCGATCGGATTGCGGATCTCGTGGGCGAGCGTGGCCGACAGCCGGCCGACGGCTGCGAGGCGCTCGGCGGCGGCGGCGCGCATGCGCTCCGCCGACAGGCGATGGCCGGCATCGTTGACGGCGTCGACGAGGCGGTCGAGCTCGCGGGCGCCGGTGTGCGGCAGTTGCGGCAGGTCGGTATTGTCCGTCGGCTCGCCCAATGCCGTCTCGATCATGCCGATGCGGCGTGACCACGACACCAGGATCCAGGCCAGCCAGATCGCCGAGCCGAGCAGCGTCGCCGCCAGCACGATCAGCCCGATCAGCAGATGCGTGTAGGCCGGACCTTCGGCCGCGGCGGCGCGGGTCATGGTCCAGGCGGTGACGTTCTGGAGCGGACCGCGCAATGGGCAGGCATGAACGATCAGAGTCTGCGACTTCCCGGCGTTCTTCGTCGTGGAGGGGCGGCCGCTGCGCTGCGCGTCGCTGTTGATCTGCTTGATCACGCTGAGTTCGGCTGCCGGCAGGTCGGTCTTGGGTCCGGTGCCTTCGTAGGTCGGATAGGCGTAGGCCAGCGACCCGGTCTCCGTCTGCCAGATGCCGCCTTCGACGCCGGGCGTCGCGGCCAAGGCGGACTGCACCAGCGGGATGAGGTCCTGCTTCAGGCTGTCGTCGACCGGCGCGCCGCGCCAGCCCGAGACGAAGAACTGATAGCGGTCGGCGATGTCGCGGCAGCCGCGCGTGACCAGGTCCTGCGCGCGCGCCACGCGGGCGTCGTTCGACTGCTGGAACGACTCGACAAGAAGATACGCCGTCGCCGCGCCGGAAACTGCCAGCATGAGCCAGAGCGCCGACAGCCGCGAGCGAAGGGAGCGCATCAAATGGTCCGCAATGACATCGGATGACCGAGTGCGGCGCGACGCGCGGACGCGGTTCACGGCACCTCATTGCGGAACAGAACGTCCGATCGGCAATGTTGGTTCCCGATGCCGGCTCAGCGCGGCAGCGGCGCCTTCTCGGCCATCGCCTTGCGCAGGATGCGCGACAGCGATTCCACCGAATAGGGCTTCTTGATCAGCTCGAAGCCGTGATGGGCATTTTCCGCCAGCACGTGGCTGTAGCCGGATGTCAGCACCACCGGCAGGCCGGGATAGCGGTCGCGGATGATGCCGGCAAGCTCGAGGCCGTTGATGCCGGGCATGATGACGTCGGAGAACACGAGATCGACGGCGAACTCATCGTTTGCCAGGATCGCCAGCGCATCGGCGCCGTTGGCGACGCGGCGCGTCACATAGCCGAGATCCTCGAGCAGCTCGGTCGAGAACTGCCCCACCTCGTCATTGTCCTCGACCACGAGCACGCGGTAGCCGCGCCCGATGGTCGCCGGCTCGATGCGCGCGGCGCCCGCTTCCGTGCCGGATTCCGTTGCCGTGGCTTGTGGCAGATAGATCGTGAAGGTCGCGCCGTGGCCGATGCGGCTGTCGACCGCGATGTCGCCTTCGGACTGCTTGGCGAAGCCGAACGCCTGGCTGAGGCCGAGACCCGTGCCCTTGCCGACCTCCTTGGTGGTGAAGAACGGTTCGAAGATCGCGTTGAGATGTTGAGGTGCGATGCCGCCGCCAGTGTCGGTGACCGAGATCGCGATGAAGGCCCCGGGGCGGGGGCTCTGGCCGCGCAAGGCCGGAATGCTCTCGGTTCGCTGCACGCCGATCTGCAGATGACCTTCACCGTTCATGGCGTCGCGCGCATTGACGGCGAGATTGATCAGCGCAGTCTGGAATTGCGCGACGTCGGCGAGGGTGAACAGCCCGCTGTCCGTGACCGCGAGCTCGATCTGGATGCGGCTGCCGACAAGAGGACGGATCAGTTGCACGACGTTCTCGACCTGCTCGCCGACATTGAACACCTGCGGCGTCAAGGGTTGCCGCCGGGCGAAGGCCAGGAGCTGCGCGGTCAGCTTCGAGGCGCGCTCCACCGTCTCCGAGATCGCGTCGACATAGCGCCGGCGCCGCTCCTCGGGAAGATCGCGGCGGCGCAGGAAGTCGGTGGCCGAGCGGATGATCGTGAGCAGGTTGTTGAAGTCGTGGGCGACGCCGCCGGTGAGCTGGCCGACCGCCTCCATCTTCTGCGACTGCCGCAGCAGCTCCTCGCCCTGGATGCGCTCGGTGACGTCGACGGCCTCGGCGACCGCGCCGGTGACCACGTCATGCTGGTCGAACAGCGGCCGCATCGACAGCTCGAAATGTCGCTGGCCGCTGGCGAAGTCGAGCCGCATCTCGGTCCGGAAGCTTTCGCCGGCGAGAACGCGGGCGAACGCCTTGCGCAGCATCTCGGTCACGCCCGGCGTATGGGTGAACCAGGGCGCATCCCAGAGCGGCTGGCCGATGACGTTCACTTCACCGGCGCGCATGCCGGCGACCGCGATGCGGTTGGCATGCATCACGCGGCCCTCGACGTCGAGGATGGCCTGATACTGATTGCTGGTGTCGAAGATCGCGCGCATGCGCGCTTCATTGGCCTCGAGTTGGGCGGTGCGCTCCCTGATACGCTCTTCGAGGGTCTCGTTGACGCGGCGCAGCTCGATCTCGGCCTGCTTGGCGGCGGTGACGTCGTGAGCGACGCCGATGAAGCCGACATGTTTGCCGTTCGCATCCCAGCGTGGCTGCGATTCCGATCGCAGCCAGCGCCATTCCCCGTCGGCGCGCCGGTAGCGCGCCTCGAGGAAGAACGGCTTCAGCGAGCACTCTCCCGACTGCTGCTGCGCGAGGATGCGCGGAAGGTCCTCGGGATGCAGCACCTTGCGCCAGTCGAAGGCCAGCGCCTCGTCAGGGGGCAGGCCGAGGAAATCGATATAGGCGCGATTGACGAAGGAGCGGGTGCGGTCGAGCTTCGTCACCCAGATCGGCACCGGCGCGCTGTCGGCGATCAGCCGGAAGCGTTCCTCGCTCTCGCGCAGCTCGGCCTGCGCCAGCATCTGGTCGGTGACATCGATATGCGCGCCGACCAGACGGATCGCACGGCCGTTCCAGTCACGCTCGATGCGGGCGATGACGCGGACCCAGCGGATCTCGCCGTCGCTGGGACGGATGATGCGGTATTCGGTGGTGTAGTCCTCCTGCTCGCTCTTGACCGCGGCAATGAAGTCCTGCTCGGCCTTGACGCGGTCATCGGGATGGACGCGCCTGACCCAGTCCTCGTGAGTCTCGTGGACGGCCTCCGGCGGCAGGCCGTGAATGATCAGGTATTCGGGGGAGCGGCGGTTGCGGTAGCCCTCGCGCAGGTCGACCTCGACGCCGCCGACCCGGGCGATGCGCTGGATGCGCGCGAGCTCCGCCTCGCGTTCCTGCAGCGCGCGATAGGCCTGATCGCGATCGCGGGCGATCTCCTCGATATGCTGGCGCAACGCGTCGGCGGCAGCCTCCGGCCTTACTTCGTCTCTAGGCGCATCCGCGCTGTTCATGCTGACCTGTACTGGTGTGGCGAGCAGTCGTCCGAGAATTCCACCGCGGGTGTTCGGAAGCGTGGCGACATTGGGTTCAAGGAAAGCAAACTGGGCAGAGATTAAGGCGGGCAAACGACCGCATGACGTGAACGTCGAGGCAGATAAAAAGTTCCGCGTCCCCGGAACGGACTGTTACTGTCGTGCGTCGTCAGGCCCTGAACACCGCAACACGTAGGTCCGTACCGTGAAGCTCTTCGTCTGTCAGGCCTGCAAGAACATCCTGTATTTCGAGAATCGCAGCTGCGGTCGCTGCGGCCATCAGCTCGCCTTCATGCCGGAGCGCCAGACCCTGTCGGCGATCGAGCCGGCGGAGGAGGGTTTCCGGACGCTGGCTGACGGCAGGGCCGGGCGCTTCTTCTGCGCCAATGCCGAACACGACGCGTGCAACTGGCTGCTTGAGATCGGCGAGACCGCAGGCTTCTGCCGCGCCTGCCGGCACAACGGCACGATTCCCAATCTGTCCGATCCGGCGCAGCTCGCCGGATGGCGAGAGCTGGAGGTGGCCAAGCACCGGCTGTTCTACTCGCTGATCCGGTGGAAGCTTCCCGTGAAGACACGGATCGAGGATCCCGAGCACGGCCTGATCTTCAACTTCCTCGCCGATGATCCTGCCGGCCAGCAGAAGGTTTTGACCGGACACGATAACGGCCTCATCACCATTGCGCTGGCCGAGGCCGACGATTTCGAGCGCGAGCGGCGCCGGCTCGAAATGGGCGAGCCGTACCGCACCTTGCTCGGCCATTTCCGCCACGAGGTCGGACACTATTTCTGGGACGTGCTGGTGCGCGATGCCGGAAGGCTCGACGAATGCCGGGCGGTGTTCGGCGACGATACCCAGGACTACGGCGAGGCACTGAAGCGGCACTACGACCAGGGGCCGCCGGTGAACTGGCAGGACAATTTCGTCTCCGCCTACGCCACCACGCATCCGTGGGAGGATTTTGCCGAGACCTGGGCGCACTACCTCCACATCGTCGATACGCTGGAGATGGCCTCCGAGTTCGGTATCGAGATCGATCCGCCCGCCGACCAGATCGGCGGACTGACAGCGCGCGTCACCTTCGATCCGTATGTCGCGGAGGACTTCGACACCATCGTCAACGCCTGGCTGCCGTTCACCTTCGCCATGAACAGCGTCGCGCGGGCGATGGGCGCGCGCGATCTGTATCCCTTCATCCTGACGCCGCCGGTCATCGGCAAGCTCGGCTTCATCCACCGCCTGGTGCGGCAGGGCGGCCAGGAGACGTCCGTCACCCTGGCGCCCGAAAAGCCGCAGGCCGAGCCGCAGCATCAAGAGATCGGGGCGGCGTGATCCGCCTTGACTCCAGAGAACATAAAGTGAACATGACGGCGTGACCGGAGCGAGGACCGCCATCGCGCATGCAGCCCAGATCGCAATCCAACACCGATGCTCAAGCCACGGACGCTGAACACCTCGCGCTGGAGGCCGCCGTGGATCAGGCCATTGCCGCCTGCGGGGGCGACCTGCGCGCGGCCATTCGGGCCCTGATTGTTGCGAACGATTTTCTCGAGACCGAGGTCGGCGAGCTCATGAAGGCGGTGTCCCGCGCCTATGCGCGCGGACGTTTCCACAGCTATTCCGGGTGACGGCAATGCCCGCGGCTGGCATGCCTCGCCGGACGGCACGGTCCGAGCGAGAGGCGGGTTGCGCGCGGGCGATTTTGGTATAGACGAACCGGTCAAGCTCGCGGTGTGACGCCTGTGCCACGAGCGGGGAGCCCGCCCAAAGGTATCAAGCAAGAACATGTTCAAAACCATTCTGATTGCGAACCGCGGCGAGATCGCCTGCCGGGTCATCAAGACTGCCCGCCGCATGGGAATCCGAACCGTTGCGGTCTATTCGGAAGCCGACCGCGATGCGCTGCATGTCGAGATGGCAGATGATGCCGTGCTGATCGGCCCGCCCGCCGCCGCCGAGAGCTATCTCCTCATCGACCGCATCGTCGAGGCCTGCAAGAAGACCGGCGCCGAGGCGGTGCATCCGGGCTACGGCTTCCTGTCCGAGCGCGAGGCTTTCCCGCGGGCATTGGCCGAGGCCGGCATCGTCTTCATCGGCCCGAACCCAGGCGCGATCGCCGCGATGGGCGACAAGATCGAATCGAAGAAGGCGGCCGCCAAGGCCAAGGTCTCGACCGTGCCCGGCTTCCTCGGCGTCATCGAGGACGACAAGCACGCGGTGCGCATCGCCGACGAGATCGGCTACCCCGTGATGATCAAGGCCTCCGCCGGCGGCGGCGGCAAGGGCATGCGCATCGCGCATTCGACCGCCGAGGTCGCCGAGGGCTTCAATCTCGCCAAGGCCGAGGCCAAGGCCTCGTTCGGCGACGATCGCGTCTTCATCGAGAAGTTCATCACAGATCCGCGCCACATCGAGATCCAGGTGCTCGGCGACAAGCATGGCAACGTGATCTATCTCGGCGAGCGCGAATGCTCGATCCAGCGCCGCAACCAGAAGGTCATCGAGGAGGCGCCGTCGCCGCTGCTCGACGAGGAGACGCGGCGCAAGATGGGCGAGCAGGCGGTCGCGCTCGCCAAGGCCGTGAACTACGACTCCGCCGGCACCGTCGAGTTCGTCGCCGGCCAGGACAAGAGCTTCTACTTCCTCGAGATGAACACGCGCCTGCAGGTCGAGCATCCCGTGACCGAGCTCGTCACCGGCATCGATCTCGTCGAGCAGATGATCCGCGTCGCCGCCGGCGAGAAGCTTTCGCTTGCGCAGAAGGACGTGACGATGACCGGCTGGGCGGTGGAATCCCGCGTCTATGCGGAAGATCCGTTCCGGAGCTTCCTGCCGTCGATCGGCCGCCTCGTGAAGTATCGCCCGCCGGCCGAGAGCAAGGCTGACGGCATCACCGTGCGCAACGACACCGGCGTGCAGGAGGGCGGCGAGATCTCGATCTATTACGATCCGATGATCGCCAAGCTCGTCACCCATGCGGAGTCGCGGGCTGCCGCGATCGAGGCGCAGTCGACCGCGCTTGATGCGTTCTATGTCGACGGCATCCGCCACAACATCCCGTTCCTGTCGGCGCTGATGAACCATCCGCGCTGGCGCGAGGGCCGGCTGTCGACCGGCTTCATCGCCGAGGAGTTTCCCAAGGGCTTTGCCGCGCGCGCGCCGGAAGGCGAGATCGCGCGCCGGCTGGCGGCGGTGGGTGCTGCGATCGACCACGTGCTCGGCGAGCGCAAGCGGCAGATCTCGCAGCAGATGATCGGCCGGCCTGTGAAGCGGCAGGGCCGCCGCGCGGTGTGGCTCGGGCGTGACGAGATCCTGCTCGACATCACCAGGGAGAACGGCGCGATCACGGTCCGCTTCGTCGGGGGCGACGGCAAGGTCGGCCCGGCGCATCAGCTGGTGTCGGATTGGAAACCGGGCGATGCCGTGTGGCACGGCACCATCGATGGTGCGGCCATCGCAGTGCAGACGCGTCTCATTGCGAACGGCGTGCGGCTCGCGCATCAGGGCGTCGAAGCGCCGGTCTACGTCTACACGGAGGCCGAGGCGACCGCGGCGCGGCTGATGCCGGTCGTCACCGCCGGCGACAGCGGCAAGAAGCTGCTGTGCCCGATGCCCGGCCTCGTGGTCTCGATCGCCGTGACCGAAGGGCAGGAGGTCAAGGCGGGCGAGACGCTGGCCGTGATCGAAGCCATGAAGATGCAGAACGTGCTGCGCGCCGAGCAGGACGGCACGGTAAAGAAGATCCACGCCGCTGCAGGGGCCACGCTCGCGGTCGATGCGCTGATCCTGGAGTTTGCGTAGTAAGTCTAACCGCCGTCATTGCGAGCGAAGCGAAGCAATCCAGGGCCCAGCAAGAGACTCTGGATTGCTTCGTCGCTTCGCTCCTCGCAATGACGGAGAGAGGTAGGGCGTGATGACGTTCCGTACTCGCCGAGAAGCGTTGCGCACAATCCTCGCCAGCGATCGCTGCGTCCATCCCGGCTCCGTTTACGACGCGATTTCGATCCGCGTTGCCGAGGACCTCGGCTTCGAACTCGGCATGTTCGGCGGCTCGGCGGCTTCGCTCGCCGTCCTCGGCGATCCCGACATTGCCTTGATCACCTTGACCGAGCTCGCCGAGCAGATGCGGCGGATGTCGCGCGCGGCAGCGCTGCCGGTGCTGGTCGATGCCGATCACGGCTACGGCAATGCGATGAACGTGCGCCGAACGGTGCAGGAGCTGGAAGCGGCCGGGGCCGCGGGTCTCACCATCGAGGATACGCTGCTGCCGCAGGGCTATGGCGAGGCGAAGCCGCAGCTGATCCCGTTAGCCGAGGGTGTCGGCAAGGTGAAGGCAGCGCTCGACGGCCGAGGCGATCCCGCGCTGGTCATCCTGGGGCGGACGGGCGCCGTTTCCATCACCTCACTCGACCACGCGATCGCGCGGGCCAGGGCGTATGAGGCCTGCGGCGTCGACGGGCTTTTCTTCACCGGCATCACCGCGCGCGATCAGCTCGACGCGGTCGCGGCCGCCACCACGCTGCCGATCGTGCTCGGCGGTGCGCCGGAGGAGATGTCCGATCTCGGCTATCTCGCCTCGCGCCGTGTCCGCGTCGCGCTGCAGGGCCATGCGCCGATCGCCGCCGCGACGCAGGCGGTGCATGAGACGCTGAAGGCGCTGCGTGACGGCGTCTCGCCGAAGCAGCTCAAGGGGCTGCCGTCGGCCGAGCTGACGGCACGCGTGATGCGCGACGCCGATGTGAAGAAGCGCCTGCGCGATTTTCTGGGGCTCGGATCATGACCGATCGCGCCATCGTCCACGTCATGGTTCGCGGCCGCGTCCAGGGCGTCGGCTACCGCGCATGGGTCGAGGACCAGGCCATCCTCAACGGCCTCGAAGGCTGGGTGCGCAACCGCACCGATGGCAGTGTCGAGGCGTTGTTCGCGGGTGCCTCGGACGACGTCGCCGCCGTGTTGGCAGCCTGCCGCGAGGGACCGCCAGCAGCGCGTGTCGATGCCGTGATGGAAAACCCGGCGACGGCCGATCAGCTCAAACCGCGCCGGCCGGGCGAGGCGTTCTCCGTGTTGCCGACGCTCTAACGACACGGCGCGCGAGTCCGTCGCTCACCCCGCCGAGATCACCAGCGCCTGTATCCGGCCTTCGATGGCACCCTCGCCAAAGCGGCGCGCCAGCGCTTCCGCGGTCGCCTGCGTCACGGCGGCGAGGCCGGGCGTGCCGCGCGCTTCGATCTCGCCGCGCATCGGCGTGCCCTGGCAAAATGCCATGGCCGGGTCCTGAGGCGAAGCCGCGCGGCTGCGATGCGTCACCGTCTCGATCGCGATGTCCGTGAAGCCCGCTGCGGTCAGATCGGCCTCGATCCGCCCGGCATCGAAATAGCCGTGCGGAGTCCGGGTGAAGAACTGCGGCGGGCTTTCGGGGAAGACCTGTTGCAACGTCTCGTGAACGACGTGAGGAATTTCATTCTCCTCGATCCGGTCCCAGACGTTGAAGACGAAACGTCCGCCGGGCCGGAGCACGCGGCGGGCCTCCGCATAGCCCTTGACGCGATCGGGGAAGAACATCGCGCCGAACTGACAGGCGACGGCATCGAAGCTCGCATCGGCAAAGGGCAGGGCCAGCGCATCGGCTTGATGAAATGCGATGCGGTCCGCAGCGGCGAGATGGGTCTTCGCCTGCGCGAGCATCGGCTCGTTGAGGTCGGTGGCGGTGATCCGGACCTCCGGCGGCAGTTGAGCATGCAGGGCCCGCGTCAACACGCCGGTGCCCGCCGCCGTCTCCAGTACGTCGCGCGGCAGGTACGCCGCGATGCGCCGCGCGAGGTCCAGCGCGTAGGGCGCGAAGATCAAGGGAACCATCAGTTGATCGTAGATCTGCGGGATCGATCCAGTGAACGCCTTGTCGGATGCCGTCATGGCTTGCTCCTGTTGCAGAGGGGGGCAGGCGGGGAACCGGGCGGTCGGCAGGCGCAAAATGTGCGCCGTAACATCCGTCTGGCCGGCCGCCAGTCCGGTTCAAAGCCGCGCCTCTTGACATTCACTCTCTTCAGTCAGATATTTCTGTCATGACAGAAATTGCAGGTCATCGAAAACTTCCTCCCGCCGTCGAGCGCTTCATCCTCAACTGGGGCGACATGGGCGACCAGTGGGGCGTGAACCGCTCGGTGAGCCAGATCCACGGGCTGCTGTACCTCGCCGAGAAGCCGATGACGGCGGAGGACATCGCCGACACGCTCGGCATGGCCCGCTCCAACGTCTCGAACTCGCTGAAGGAGCTGCTCGCCTGGGGCTTGATCCGGCGCGTGCCGATCCTCGGCGACCGCCGCGATCATTTCGAGGCCGAGACCGACATCTGGGAGGTGGCGCAGCGGATCGCGGCCGGCCGCAAGGAACGCGAGATCGATCCCGCCATCGCGGCGCTGCGCGCCTGCGTCGCGGAGGCGACCGGCGATCCCGCGATCAGCGCGGTCGCAGCCAAGCGGCTGAAGGACATGCTGGCGTTCACCGAGCTGGTCGACCGTTGGTACGTGCAGATGCTGAAGGTGCCGCGGCCGCGCCTCGTCACGCTGATCAAGCTCGGCGAGAAGATCGTCAACCTGCTGCCGTCGGGAAGGTCCAGGTCCGGCAGCGTTTGAAGAGAGTGGAGGGCGTCATGGTGACCATGCGACATCCCGGACTTTCAACGCCCGCCAGCGCCAGGCTTCATGATGATCACAGGTTTCGTGCGCTGCTGTCGGCCGAGGATTGGGGACGGCTGCCGGTGTCGATCTGGCGCCGCTTCTCCAAGCGCCTCGCCGATGGCGCCACCGTCGTCTATGTCGGCGAGGTCGATCAGGCCGAGATCAGCCGTGCCGGCTTCTGGTTCGCGCATCTGGCGCGGCTGATCGGCGGGCCGCTGCCGACGCGCGCGAACATCGGCGTGCCGATGATCGTCGCGGTGACCGAGGACGCGGCGAGTGGCGGCCAGATCTGGACGCGCATCTGCGGGCGCCCGCATGGCTTCCCGCAGGTGATCCATTCCGCCAAGCGCTTCGCCGGTCCGACGGGGCTCGAGGAATATCTCGGCTGGGGCCTCAGCATGAGCCTGCGCGTCGGCGTCGCCGATGGCGCGCTTCATTTCCATAGCGCCGGCTACACGTTCGACTTCGCCGGCCGGCGCTGGGTGCTGCCGGCATGGCTCACGCCCGGCGACCTCACCGTCACCCATTCCGATCTCGGCAGCGGCGTCTTTCGCTTCTCGCTCGAGATCGTCCATCCGCGCTTCGGGCGCATCATGCGCCAGAGCGCCGTGTTCCGGGAGTCCGCACCATGACGCCGCTGCTCTGGTCCCTGATCGCGCTTCAGATCGTGATGGGCGTGTTCGACACCTTCTATCACCATGAGTTCACCGAGCGCCTGGCCTGGCGCCCGTCACAGCGGGGCGAGCTCAAGCTGCACGGCGTCCGCAATGGGCTCTATGCGCTGCTGTTCGCCGTCCTCGGCTGGTGCGAGGTGCATGGATTGTTCGCGATCCTCGTGCTCGCGGTGCTCCTGGCCGAGATCGCCATCACCCTCACCGATTTCGTCGAGGAGGATCTGACGCGCAAGCTGCCGCCGAGCGAACGCATCAATCACACACTGCTCGCCATCAACTACGGTGCGATCCTCATGCTGCTGGTGCCGCTGCTGATCGGCTGGGCGATGCGGCCTTCGGTGATCGTGCCGGCCTATGCCGGCGTGCTGAGCTGGATTGCTGCTGCCGCCGCGGTTGGCGCCGCGCTGTGCGGCCTGCGCGACTTCGCCGCGGCCCGGCGCCTTGCGCGAATGTCGCAGCCGGATGCGGCCGGGCTGGTCGCGGCGCTGCCGCCGGCGCAGACCATCCTCATCACCGGTGCGACTGGCTTCATCGGCGCGCGGCTGGCGGCCGGTCTCACTGCGGCCGGTCATCACGTCGTCGCCCTGGTCCGCGACCCGGCCAAGGCCGCCATGTTGCCGGCGCCGCTGACCTTGATCACACGTCTCGATCAGCTCGCCTCCGGCACCCGTATCGACGCGATCGTCAACCTGGCCGGCGAGCCGATCGGCAATGCGCCGTGGACCGCGGCCAGGCGCGCGACGATCCTGCAGTCCCGGCTTGCTACCACGGAAGCGGTCGTATCCCTGATCGCGCGGCTCGACCGCAAGCCGAAGGTGTTGGTCAACGGTTCGGCGATCGGCTGGTACGGCCTGTGGCAGGACCAGCCTCTGACCGAATCGGCCAAGTCGCATGCCTGCTTCAGCCATGACCTCTGCGACGCCTGGGAACAGGCGGCGCGCGGTGCCGAAGCGCACGGTGTCCGCGTCGCATTGCTGCGGATCGGGCTCGTCGTCGGCCGCGACGGCGGCTTCCTGGCGCGGATGCTGACGCCGTTCGAGTTCGGCCTGGGCGGGCCGTTCGGCTCCGGCCTGCAATGGATGTCCTGGATCGAGCGCGACGATCTCGTTCGGCTGATCGCGCATGTGATCGCGACGGATGCCATCACCGGGCCGGTCAATGCGACGGCGCCGCTGCCGGTGCGCAATCTCGCCTTCACCGCCGAGCTCGCGCGCTGCCTGCGGCGTCCGGCGCTGCTGCGTGTTCCCGCCGGCCTCTTGCGCCGGATCGGTGGCGACTTCGCCGAGGAGCTCTTGCTCGGCGGCCAGCGCGTGGTGCCGAACAAGGCGCTGTCGAGCGGCTTCGTGTTCCGGCATCAGAGCCTGCGCAGCGCGCTCGAATCCATCCTGTGAGCGGCCGAGCGCGTCATGACCGCTCGCCCCGGGCCATCGTTGCCGATGGCAGCTCGCCGAACGTGGCGCGGTAGTAGCGGGCGAAGTGTCCGGCATTGGCAAAGTTGCAGGCGGCGGCTGCCGCCGCCACCGTGACGGCGGGATCGCCCGAGCGCAGCATCTCGTGGGCGCGCCGTAGGCGCACCGATTTGGCAAAGGCCATCGGCGAATAGCCGCGCACACGCTCGAACAGGCGGAAGATCGACCGGACGCTGACGCCGGCCTCGCGCGCCAGCCGCTCGATCGTGATCGGCTCGCGCCAGTTGGCCTCGATATAGTCCTCTAGCCGCTTGACCAGGCCGAAATCCGGCATCGGAGAGGGATCCAGGAGCGTGTCGCGGAAACGATGACGGCTGGCGCAGAGGAAGGCGACATGTACCGCATCCTCCAGCTCGCGATAGACTGCGGCGGGGAACGCCGTATCCTGCTCGTTGAGCTGGGTCGTCAGGAAGTCCAGCAGCCGCATCAGGCTGCGGGCCTGCGGATCGGCGGCCGGAATGGCAGGGTCGATCACGAAGTCGGTGCGCGGCTGCACGCCGACCTGCGCCGTGAGGCGCCGTCGCAGCGCCTGCGGATCGAGCCGCAGGGTCAGTCGCCGATGGCCGCCCTGGCACGCCATCTGCCATGGCACGCCGGCCGGCGCGACCGCGAACTGATGCTCATTGACGTCGGTCGCCTCGCCGGGAGT
Source organism: Bradyrhizobium sp. HKCCYLRH2060 (assembly GCF_051168135.1). Classification (NCBI taxonomy): domain Bacteria; kingdom Pseudomonadati; phylum Pseudomonadota; class Alphaproteobacteria; order Hyphomicrobiales; family Nitrobacteraceae; genus Bradyrhizobium; species Bradyrhizobium sp. HKCCYLRH2060. Next base: position 29,267 of record NZ_JBNPUK010000023.1, on the reverse strand, counting down.
GCAACTGACCGCGCGTCCCTTCAGGGCGATCTGCACTCTGATGAAGTCGGCGGCGCGATGGTCGCAGACCATGTCGCAGGTCGTGGTGCCGAAGGCGAGACCGATGGTCTCGAGTTCGATCAGGTTGACGATCGCCTCGAAGCGCTCGGCGTTCCTGAAGTCGACGCGCTCGGCGCCGAGCCGGCGCCCCGCGAGGTCGCGCAGCACGTCGGCGTTCGAGGTCCGGATCAGCGCGTGGCGATGCAATGGTTCGAGGCCGGTCGCGCCGGTCGAGGCCGGGCTCGGCTTTGCTGGGGCGCTGACGATGTCAGCTGCGGTCAAGAGACGGTTCAAGCCGCTGCTCCTGAACTCCGATTATTAACCCATGCTACATCAGGTCCTGTCGGCGTCAATTACTTCGACATCGCGGCGCTTCGGAATGCCGCGGCCAGCGTGCGCAAGGCCGCGCGCTTGGCCGCATCTCCCGCCTTTGCATGCAGCATCACCTTGGAGCGGCCGAGCTTGGGCAGGCCGAGATCCGTTCCGATATCGATCAGTCCGCTGGGTGCGATCCGGCGGGCCAGCGGCGCAATCGCAAGACCGGCGCGCGCGGCGGCCGCAACGGCCGTCACCCCGCCGCCGACGAACGTCTCGCTGAAGCTGATTCGCGCGCGCTCGAGCGCGCGGACCGCGATGCTGCGCACGCCACAGGGCGGTGCGAGCGTGGCGAGCGGCAGCGTGCCGCCGGCCGGCAGACGAAATCTGGGCGCTGCGAACCAGCCGAACTCGTCCGTGATCAACGCCTCGCCACCGCGGCGGCTCGCCTCCTGGCGGACGATCACGGCGTCGAGCTTGCCGGCATCGTAGCGGTCGAGCAGGTCGCGCGAGAAGCCGATGCTGACCGACAGCACGAGGTCCGCCATGGCAGCATGCAACTGCTCGAGCATCGGCACCAGCTCGGGGCCGGCGACGTGATCGCTGATCCCCAGCGACAGCAGCGGCCGGATGCGGGGGGGCCCGGTGAGCGCGAGGTCATGCGCGGCAACCAGCGCGCGGGCGTTCTCGGCGAAGGCCGCGCCGTCGGCGGTGAGCCGGACCGCGCGCGGCGAACGCTCGACCAGCCGCTTTCCGAGCAGCGCTTCGAGCCGCTGCAGCTTGAGACTGACCGCGGCCTGGGTGGTGCCGAGCGTCTCGGCCGCCCGGGTGAAGCTGTGCAGGTCGCTCACCAGCAGAAAGGCGCGGACGGTCGCGATGTCGAGCGTGGCGGTCATATGAACTCGTTATCATTGATATCCATATCGATAAGGTACCAAAATGAGCGGCGCGCGGCTAGCTTTGCTCCCGAAGCGCAGTCACGCGCTGGATACCGGGAGCCGACCATGCCGTTGATCAACATCGTCTATGCCAGCCAGCGCCGCCCGCCGTCGCTGAAGAAGGCCATTGCGGACGCCATCACCGAACTGACCGCGCGCATCCTGCGCAAGGATCCCAAGGTCACCGCCGTCATCGTCTCGGAAGCGGACGCCGCGGACTGGTTCGCTGGCGGCGCCTCGCTGGCGGAGCAAGGGCTTGCCAGCTACTGGATCGACGTTCACGTCAGCGAGGGCACCAACACCAAGGACGAGAAGGCCGCCTATCTCGCCGCGGTGTTCGCGCGCATGGCCGAGCTGATCGGCCCGCTGCATCACGAGACCTATCTGCATGTCGACGAGGTCAAGGCGGATGCCTACGGCTTCGGCGGCCTGAGCCAGGAGCGCCGCTATGTTGCGGCGAAGCTCGACGTCCCGCCGCAGCAGGGCGCCGCGTGAGCTCATGCCGTCTCCGGCTGCGCGACGCTGACGGCGCCGAACACGCTCTCGAACGCCTGCCGGAACGCGACGTCGACATCGGCGAGCGTCACCGGCAGGCCGAGATCGACCAGGCTGGTGACGCCGTAGCGCGGATCGGTCACGCCGCAGGGCACGATAGCCTGGAAGTGCGACAGGTCCGGCTCGACATTGATGGCGATGCCGTGGAAGGTCACCCAGCGCTTCAGCCGCACGCCGATGGCGGCGATCTTGTCCTCGTGGCCCTCGCCCTTGTCGGGCCGCTTGACCCAGACGCCGACGCGATCCTCGCGCCGCTCGCCGCGCACGTTGAAGGCGTCGAGGGTGCGGATGATGGTCTCCTCGAGCGCGGCGACATAGGCGCGCACGTCGGGGCGCCGCCGCTTGAGGTCGAGCATGACATAGGCCACGCGCTGGCCGGGGCCATGATAGGTGACCTGGCCGCCGCGGCCGGTCGGCACCAGCGGAAAGCGCGGATCGCGCAGGTCTTCGGCCTTGCCCGACGTGCCTGACGTGTAGACCGGCGGATGCTCCAGCAGCCAGACCATCTCCGCGGCCTCATGGGCGGCGATCGCGGCCGCCCGCGCCTCCATGAATTCGGTCGCCCGGGCGTAGTCGACCGGCGAATCGGAGATGCGCCAATCCACGGCGTTGCCGGGAGGGCCCGCAAAGGTGGTCAGGTCGAGTGTTTCGCGGCTGTTAACCATTGGCTAACCACAACATGGTGATGTCTGGGCAATCAAAATCCAGTCGTGACTTCGGTGGTCCTGCAGTGTCAACCCTCGATAAAGTGACAGTCGACCTGATGGTCGTTCTCGGCACCTGCTCCATGCCCATCCACCAGGTTCTGCGCCTGTCCCGCGGCGCCATCATCGAGCTGGATGCCACCGAGGCCGACGACGTCAAGGTGCTCGCCAACAATCTGCCGATCGCAAATGGGGTGGTGCTGGTCGACCGCAACCGCATCGCGGTCGAGGTCAAGCAGATGCTGCCGCGCTCGCCGACGCCGACGTCGCGATAGCGCGCCACGGCCCACGCCAAAACCGTCCACAATCCGGTATTTTAGGGCAGGGCGGGCCTTGTCCCCCTGACATCGATTTGATACACGGGCGCCACTGATCCGGTGCCGCCCTTCCTCTGGCTCCGGCTTCTTCTTCGCGCTCGTGGCGGAATTGGTAGACGCGCTGCCTTGAGGTGGCAGTGGGTAACACCGTGGGGGTTCGAGTCCCTCCGAGCGCACCATCTCTCTCTCCTCAAATTCAAATCTGTTTGCGGTTTGTTCCAGCCTCGCGCCTTTCGTTCGGGCGAGGGACTGCGGTCCCGCGGCGCGATGGCGTCCGAGTTCTGCCGGTCGTTCCGCCCTCGAGAATGAGAGGGCGCGGGGAATGCCGGGCGCTGGCCGCACCCATGGCCCGCCTGCGAAAAAAAGCAGGCGGCAGGAACCACAGGTTCAGCCGAGACATCCCGGCATTCCCCGCGCGATGGTTTTCACGCTTATGTCGCGATCTCCCCGGTGTCCGGCTTCTTAGCCACCGTCGCCCTCGGGATCATCGCCCGACGACTAGGCGCCAGCATCGGGGCGCCAGGACCACGCGTCTTCACGTCCGCAAGCCTGCCGTTCGTCGGCGAGCCCGTAAGCCCGCTGCAGCACGCCTGCGGCCACCGCATCCCCAGACCCCACGTCTCGTGACGATCGCGAAGCGCCCCTCTCGGCGGGTCCAAGATGGCGATACATAAACATTGTTTCTGAAAAAAAGCAACAGAATTAATTTATTCAGAAGTTGTGGACAGGGCCAAATCAGCTTGATTCCGTCTGATGGAACCCGTCGCGCCGGGCGCCCCGACTCCGCCGCAGTGACGTTGCTAGGGTAAGTGACCCCGCAGCGACGCGTGCCCAGCGTTGGCGCCAGTCGGGGCGGGCCGGGGCACGGCCGGTGAAAGATCGTGCATGACGCCGTCCTTGTCGGCGCCGCTATCCACGTCTGACGGAGCTCGGCCGTCAAATCAGCAGGCCTGAGTTCGTGCAGCTCAGGTCTGGGCCGGCCTGGTCGCTGCCGCGGCTTCCCAGCCGGGCTCGACCGGGACCATGTACCAGGTCGTCAACACGACTTTCGAAAACAGCCAACGGCCGTTTTCCCTGACATATTCATCATCGAACCGGCCGCCGACCATGAGGCTCTTGCCGTTGAGAACGGGGCGCCCGTCGAGATGGCTGTAGCCTCTGCCGTGGTCGCCATCGATTTCGACGACGTGCGCGTGGATGAATTGACGCGCCCATTTGATCGGGAAGTTGAGGAAGAAGTCGCGGATGGCCTCGCGGCCGGTCACCGACGGCCGACCGCCATAGGAGACGGTGGCGTTCTCCGCAAAGAGATCGGCCAGTTCGGCGACGCGCTCCTGGTTGACGTATTCGTGGTACGTGCAGCGCAGTGTCCGGATCGCCTCGCGATCATCATGCTCGGCAACGCGTTTCTCGAGCGCCTCGATCCTGGCTCTGAGGTCGGCGGTCTCGTTTGAATTGCTCATGGTTCATCCGTCGACCCAAGGAGGCCGTCTGGCTGGTGGTGATGTTGATCACCGATGATGTTGCGAAGCCGCTCCTCGACCCGGAGCCGCACCGCGGGATGCGGAAGGATGTAGAATTCGTCGTCGTGGATGGCCTGGATCGTCATGCTGGCCACATCGGCGGCGCTGACCTCGGATTCCTCCATTCCCGCTCTGACGCGCTGATCATATGCTGCAGTGTCGGGGTTTGTCGAAGCCAGATGTGCGGGCCGATGTCGGCCTGAGTCGGCGATGGCGGTCTTGACCAGCGAGGGGCACAGCACGTTGACCTTGAGAGGAGAGCCGGCGAGCTGAAGGTCCTTCAAGAGGCACTCGGACAAGGCTACGACCGCGTGCTTGCTGGCGCAGTAGGCGCCGGAGCCCGCAACGGCGGTCAACCCCGCGGCTGACGCCGTGTTGACGATGTGGCCCTCGTCGCCTGCAGCCATCATGCGCGGCACGAAGCTGCGAATGCCGTTGACGACGCCCAGGAGGTTGACTCCGAGCACCCACGTCCAGTCCTCGGGAGTTGCGGACCAGACCGGGCCAAGCGCCGCGACACCGGCGTTGTTGAAGAGCAGGTGAACGTTGCCGAACTCTTCAAAGGCAAGGTCGGCGAGGCGTTGAACCGCTTCGACGCTGGACACGTCGCACTGCGCCGTGTGCACGGCAATCCCGCCCGGCATCGGGTCTTTCGTGGCTGATAGTCCGTCGCGATCGACGTCGGCGAGAACGAGCTTCATTCCTTGCGCAGCGCAGGCAGCGGCCAGCTCGCGCCCGATGCCGCTGGCAGCTCCCGTGATCACCGCGACCTTGCCTTCGAGGTGCTTCATGCCGCGCTGATTCCGCCGTCCACGGTGAACACCGATCCGGTGATATAGCTCGCGGCCGGCGATGCCAGCAGCAGGCTGACGCCGGCAATCTCGTCGGGGATCCCAAGCCGGTTCATCGGCACCATGGCGTGGAGCGGCGCTGTCGCGGCCTCGTCCAGCAGGCGGCCTCCGCCGAGCCCCGTCCGGAAGAAGCCGGGCGCGATGGCATTGACCTGGACGTCGAACGTGGCGAGCTCGAGCGCGGCCTGCCTGACCAGGTTCACCACCGCGGCCTTGGCGGCCGCATACGCATAGGCGGTCGCTGCCGAGCCTCTTAATCCTCCGACCGACGCCGTGACCACGATCCGACCGCCGCGCTGCGCCTTCATGTGACGGGCCGCAGCCTGGATGGTCGCGAACGCGCCGGTCTGGTTGATGGCAATAACGTCATTCCAGGCTGCGAAATCGACGTTCTCGATGTGGCCCTGCGGCAATCGAATTCCGGCTCCCCCGCTGATGCCGGCGTTCGCGAACATGACGTCGAGCCGGCCCTTGCGCGCGATGACGTCATCGACCGTCCGCCGGATGGCGGCTGGATCTGCGACATCGACCGTCGCGATCTCTGCCCCCGGGATGATCTCCTCGCCGATCCGCCTCAGTTCGGTCTCGTTCCTGTCAACCAGGATCAAATCGGCACCGTTGGCTGCCATGGTCCGGGAAATGGCCAGGCCAAGTCCGCTCGCCGCGCCGGTCACGATGGTGACCAAGCCCTCGACTGCGAAGAGGCGTTCGGCCGTCAGCAACATCGGGTCTCCTCGTTTCGACATGGTTGCCCGTTGCGCCTCCGGCCGTGCCGCGTCGTGACGCCGCCAAGAGACGAGCACAGATCATGGCCGAGACTGTCGCAATCGCGACAATCGATGCACAAAATCACCTTAGCTTGAGCCGGCGAGGGCGCCGGGACGCAGGTCGCCGCGTGCAAGAAAATCAACTTCGCGGGGAAACGACGGTCAGCATGACAACCGAGGCAACCAATGTTCTGGCGTCCATCCCAGGCGCCGAGGTCTCGACGTCCGCACGATCCCGCTCATGCCATTCGCCGAGGACAGCCATCCGGCGCCTTCTGAGGAACACAAGAGTGAGGATGTGAGCCGATGATCATCGTTGTGGGGTCTGTGGACGGGCTTGGCGAAAGCTTTGATCGTCTGATGAAGATCAGCCTGGAGCATGTGCATCGTTCGCGTATGGAAGACGGCTGCGTGGAGCACACCGTGCAGGTCGATTGTGAAAACTCGCTCCGTCTGCGCTTCTTCGAGCGCTGGCGTGACGCCATCGCGCTCGAGGCGCATTTCGCCCGACCCGAGTCACGGGCGTTCGTGCAGGAGGTCGCCAAGCTGTGCGCGAGACCGCCCGTCATGACCATCTATGAGGCCGAGGAAAAATCGTTCTAGCGCTGGCGGGCCGCCGGTGTGACGCGCCTCATTTTACCCCATCCGGCGACTCGCGCTGGGGTGGGCCTACACCGCCGGGAGCCCGGCCACCTCGATTGATCTCCGCTACACTGATATGGGATGACAGATGTCGCGACAGCGACCATCCCGTCTTCATGTGTGGCGACGAATGAACAAAGCGGTCCTCAAGGCTGTTCTGCGCAGGAACAAGTGGTTTGCTGGCCTTTCTCCGTCATTGGCGGACAACATTCTTCGTCTGGGTCGCGTTCGAAACGCGGACAACTCCCTGATCTATTCCGCGAGCGACTCCCGCGACGGATTGATTGCCCTGGTGTCGGGGCAGGTGCGCTTGACCAGCTTTTCGCTGTCCGGCAATCCCTCCTTCCTGCTGATCTCTTCGCCTGGGTCGTGGATCGGCGTCACCTCGGCCCTCGACGGGCGCCCATATGGTTATGACGCATTCGCCATTGGCAAGGCGGTGCTGTTTCACGTGAGCCAGGAGCGGTTCGAGGCGCTCATCAACGAGAGCAACGAGTATTATTCTGCGTTTGTTCGAATGGTCTGCGATCACCTGCGCGTGTCGATGCAGAACCTGATCATTCTCCGCAATCGGCGTCCACTTCACCGGCTTGCGCAGGAATTGCAGAGGCTCGCAGAGAGTCACGGGCGACAGACCAAGAAAGGGTTGGTCATCGATTTGCGATTGTCGCAGGAGGACCTTGCGGTGATGATTGGGGTCGGCCGGCAGACGATCAATCGTCTGCTCAAGAGTCTCGAGCAGGATGGGATTGCGACGGCAAAGTACGCGTCGGTCACGATTCACGACCTGGAGGCGATCGAACGCCTCAGCTCGAGCGACCCCGTGGAGAGCTAGACGTCACCAGGCCAAGGCAAGCTTTGCGCTCGGGTTTCCCTGTCTGGCACCGAGCCCCGCGTATTCCAGCGGCGGCCGCGCCTGAACTAAAAGATGCCGCTCTTCGGTCCGGTTTGTTCAAGGCGTCATCTCGAGAGAGGGCTTCCCTCGGTGTGGCGACCGCGAGGACGCCAAGCTTCCACGAGATCGCGCAGTGGAAGCGCGATAACGATCCTTCCGCTCGCAGGTCACAGAATTTCGATAAGCCGCTGAAAGGACGCCGTAATCGGCCTTCAACCCTGATCCCCGCCGCCTACTACCTTCCGCCTATGAGAGCCGGGCCGCGCTGATGCTGTAATCGCCCCGGTGCTTGCACCGCGACTGCTCATCTGGGGCCTCGCGCGCACGCGTCATACGAACACAACAAAGACATAGGCGGAGGGAACTGATGAATTTCACGAGCAGGAGATTCTTGGCTGGCATCTCGACGGTTGCCTTCCTTGTCGCCGGCACGTTGGGCGTCCGCGCCAACGACTCGGCGCTGAAGGCCGCCAGCGAGCCCGGCGCCTGGGCGATGGCCGGACATGACTACGGCAACACCCGGTTCAGCCCGCTCAAGGAGATCAACACCGAGAACGCCGGTAAGCTGTCGCTGGTCTATTCGTTCTCACTGGCCTCGCTGCGCTCGAACGAGGCCTCGCCGATCGTGATCGGCAACACGCTCTACGTCTCGACGTCGTGGGGTCCGAAATACGTCTACGCGCTGGATGCCGCGACCGGCGCGCGCAAATGGACCTATGAGCCGGAGATTCCGGACGATACGCTGCAATATGCCTGCTGCGACGTGAACAGCCGCGGCATCGCCTATGCCGACGGCAAGCTGTTCGTCGGCCGGCTCGACGGCAAGCTGAGCGCGCTCGATGCCGCCACCGGCAAGGAGCTGTGGACCTCGAAGGTCGTCGACTACAAGCAGGGATCGGTGATCACCTCGCCGCCGCTGGTCGTGCGCGACAAGGTCATCACCGGCTTCGGCGGCGGCGAGTATGGCGTCCGCGGCTCGCTGCAGGCCTACGACATCAACTCCGGCAAGCTGGTCTGGCAGACCTACACGGTGCCTGCGCCCGGCGAGCCCGGCAGCGAGACCTGGAAGGGCGACACCGGCCTGCATGGCGGCGGCGCAGCCTGGCTGGTCGGCTCCTACGATCCGAAGAGCGACACGGTCTATTGGGGCACCAGCAACCCCGGTCCCTGGAACACCGCCGTGCGCTCGACCGGCAATGGCGATTTCGGCAAGCTGACCAATCTGTATACGGCGTCCACGCTGGCGCTCGATCCGAACACCGGAAAAATCAAGTGGCACATCCAGACCACGCCTGCCGATGCCTGGGACTATGACGGCGTCAACGAAGCCATCCTCGCCGATCTCAAGGTCGGCGGCGCAGCCGTTCCGACCTTGATGAAGGCCGATCGCAACGGCTTCTTCTTCGTGGCCAATCGAGAGACCGGCAAGGTGATCTCGGCCGAAAAGTACGTCTTCGCCAACTGGGCGCAGAAATGGGACATTTCGACCCTGCGCGCGGTCGAGGACCCGGACAAGCGGCCGGGCCCTGGACATCCCGTCAAGGACGTCTGCCCGAACCTGATCGGCGGCAAGAACTGGCAGCCGATGTCGTACAATCCGGACACCGGCCTGGTCTACATCCCGACCAACAATGTCTGCATGGACTGGGCGGTCAGCGACGTCTCGTACAAGCGCGGCGTGTTCTATCTCGGTGCGGAATTCCCGACCAAGGAAGGCCCGGGCGGATTCCTCGGCGAGCTCATCGCCTGGGATCCCGTGAACAACAAGAAGGTCTGGTCGATCCGGGAAGACCTTCCGTTCAACGGAGGTACGCTCAGCACCGGCGGCGGCCTGGTGTTCTCCGGCAACCTGCACGGCGATTTCCGCGCCATCGACGCCAAGACCGGCAAGATCCTGTGGAAGAAGAATCTCGGCTCCGGCATCGGCGCCGGTCCGGTGACCTACTCGGTGGACGGCAAGCAGTACGTGGCCGTCGTCGTCGGCCGCACCGCCTCGATCCCGGCGTTCCTGGGTGAGATCGGCAAGAAGATGACGAACGCAGCTCCCGAAGGCGGCGCCCTGTTCGTGTTCGCGGTCCAATAGCCGCAGAGCTCGCGACGGCCTCGCGTGTCCCCGGCCGCGGGGACACGCGCAGCGTTCGGCCAATCCGCATCAAGCGGACGAAGGAAGGCGGCCCGCTCGCGAGACCGAGCCGTACCATATAAACAGATAAACAAGATCTGAGGGATCGAGGATGCGCCTGAATCGTCGTCAGACTGGCTCGAATGGGCGGGCCGCCGCCGTACTGGCAGCACGCGCGACGGCTCTCGTCGCCTTGATGGCCGCCACCCCGCTGGCCTCGTCGGCGGCGGGTCTGGCCAACGAGGCGGAGCCGCTGCGGCTTTGTGCCGATCCGACCAATCTTCCGTTCTCGAGCAACAATCCAACGCAGCCGGGATTCTATCTCGAGGTCGGTCAGGCGCTGTCACAGCAACTCGGCCGCCCCGTGGCCTATGACTGGTACAAATCCTATTTCGGCAAGCGAACCGTGCGCGTGACGCTGCTGGGCAAGCAGTGCGACGCGATGATCGGCCTGCCGCTGTCAGCGGACTTCATGGGACCGGCCGTGATCTTCTCGAAGAAGATCACGACCGAAACCTACGCACTCGTCAGCCGCGGGACGCTCATCGTCCATAGCATCGACGATCTCCGAGGCAAGCGTGTCGCCGTGCAATACCAGACCACGCCGCAAAACCTGCTGGCCCAACGCGACGACATCAAGAAGGTGACGGTGCTGACGCCGGACGAGGGCCTTGCGGCGCTGGCCCAGGGCAGGGCCGACGTCGCCTTCGTCTGGGGGCCGGTTGCAGGCTGGTTGAACAAGACGATCTACCAGAGCGGCTTCCGGATCCAGCCGGTCGAGGGCGACGGGCTCTCCTGGGATGCCGCGATCGGCCTTGCCAAGAGCTCCGGCCAACTGCGCGATCAGATCGACGCCGCATTGCCGCAGCTCGCGCCGCGGATCGCCGAGCTCGCGGTCAAATACGGGCTGCCGAGCGAGCCGTCGATCAGGCTCGGCGCCGTGCCGCGCCCGATCAAGCTGGCGTCGACAACTGACCCCGCTCCGCTTCTCCGCCAGCCGGTCGCCGAGGCCGTCGTGACCAGCGTTTCGGACTCGACTGCGAGCGAGTCGAAGACCGAGGCGGTGACGCTAGGCAAAGAGATCTTCAATGGCACCTGCGCCCACTGTCACGGACCCGACGCCGTGCAGGCAGAACGCCGGATCGACCTGCGACGGCTGCAGACCCGCTACGGTGAGGACATGCGCGACAAATTTTGGACCACCGTGCATGAAGGTCGTCCCTCCAAGGGCATGCCCGCCTGGAAGGAGGTCTTTACCGACGACCAGTTCGAGAGCATCTATACATTCCTGCTGACCGTGCAGTCGTCAGAGACGGCAAATTGAGGGAGCGACACCGGCCGACACGATCTGCCGGATCACCCGGCACGTGCTGGCAGCGAGTGAAGGTCGGACATGACGCGTTTTCTGATCATCGACGATCATCCCCTGTTTCGCGAAGCTCTCGGTAATGCGGTGCGTCTGGCGCATCCTGACGCCGAGATCTTCGAGGCGCTGTCGATTGCCGATGCCCTCAGCACCCTTGCGCTCGAACCCGACATCGACCTGGCGCTGCTCGATCTGACGCTGCCCGATGCCATGGGCTTCTCGGGATTCCAGCGGCTTCGCGCCGCCCATCCGCGGCTTCCGGTCGCGATCGTCTCGAGTGACGAGGACCAGAACGTGGTGCGCGAGGCGCTTTCGCTCGGCGCGGCCGGCTATCTGCCGAAGTCGACCTCGAAGCGCGAGCTGACGTCCGCGATCGAGCGCGTGCTCAGCGGCTCGATCTCGGTCCCGAAAGACTTCGTGCCCGCGGTCGAGCGCCACGGGAAGGGCTCATCTCGCGCGCTGCAGGCGCGTCTCGAGGAGCTGACGCCGCAACAGCTTCGCGTCCTCGACCTGATCAGGCGTGGCTATCAGAACCGGGAAATCGCCGGCGAGCTTCAGCTTGCGGAGTCGACCGTCAAGGCGCACATCACCGAGATCCTGAGAAAACTCCGCCTGTTCAGCCGCAACAAGGCCATCATCGAGATCGGCAAGATCGCGCTGAACGCGCCGGCCGACCGTCAGGGATCGCGCACCGCTTCGGGCAGAAAACACCTGTAGCGGAATTGTTGCGCCGCAAGACTTCACGGCCACCGCAGGCGTGGCGACGTCGATGGCGTCTTGGTCGTTGATTGATGCCAGCCAACGCGATATCGCTGATGCTCCGGTTCTGACGTTCCTTCGAAGACGCGGCGCGCACGCTGGTTGAATGTCGGATCCGCGACACTGAATAAGCCGGACCTTCGATCTGGCCGGGGAGGGGACAGGCACGTGGCTCGATTGCTCATCGTCGAGGACCATCCGCTGTTTCGCGAGGCGCTGGAGAGCGCGATCCGCGCCGCTCTGGCTGACGCCGAGATGCGCGAGGCGACGTCCGTCGACATGGCCGTTGGGCTTCTTTCATCTCCGCCGAGATTCGACCTGATCCTGCTCGACCTCTCGACGCCCGGAACGACCGGACTCTCCGGCGTCATCCGCATCCGCAAGACCGCGCCGCGCACGCCGATCCTGGTCGTTTCCGCGCATCGGGACCCGGACCTCGTCGCCCACGTGCTCGCGCTGGGTGTCTCCGGCTACATCTCGAAATCGACTTCGAAGCAGCAGCTTGCCGAGGCAATCAACGCCGTGCTGCGCGGCGAGGTCCATGTTGAAGGCGGCTCCCTCTGCGCCGGCGCGCGCCGTGGCCGGCTTCCTGCTCAGGACCTCCTGAAGCGTCTTCACGAGCTGACGCCGCAGCAGCTGCGCGTGCTCGACCTTATCCGCCGTGGACTGCAGAACAAGCAGATCGCCTATGAGCTCGGGATCTGCGAGACGACAGTGAAGGTCCACGTCTCGGAGATCCTGCGCAAGCTTCGCGTCATGAGCAGGACCAAGGCCATCATCGAGATGGAAAAGATCGACTTCGTGAACCTCATCAGCGAGCCGCGCACGCCAGCTCGGACAAACGGCGCTGAAGCGCTCATGACAGCAAGAACGACAACAGCGCGCGAAGCTCCGCAGGCCTGACCGGCTTGGTCAAGATCTCGAGCCCGTATTGGCTTGCTTCCCTGGCTGCGTCTTCGGAATAGTCGGCGGTCACGATCATGGCCGCAACATCTCGGCCAAGGAATTGCCTGATGTCCCGGATGGCGGCAAGCCCGCTCTCGTCGCCATCCAGGTGCAGATCCGCGATGATCGTCTCAGGGACTGCGCCGAGCGCACTCAAACGCTGCAAGGCGTCATTCAACGACGCTGTAGCTACGACGTCGCAGCCCCATTTTTCCAGCAGACTGACCATGGCCTCGGCGGTGGCCAGGTCGTTTTCGATCAGCAGGATCTTGGCGCCTTCGAGCCCGCCATAGTCGTGGTCGACGTGATCCGCGGGATGTGGATCCGGCAGTACGGCTGCCGGGTCTGCGCGGTCGAGCTCGAGCTTGAATGTGGACCCATGTCCAACCCGCGAAGCCAGCCTGACCTCATGGTCCAATGCCTTGGCGAAGCGACGAACGATCGACAGGCCCAGCCCAAAACCGGCCTGATCCTCGGCGCTCGGCCGACCGCGCTGGAATTCGAGAAAGATCGCTTCTTGTTGCGGCTTCGGAATCCCCGGGCCGGTGTCGTGGACCTCGATGCGAACCCGGCCCGCTCCCGGCCCCGGCCGGCATCCCATGACGACGCCGCCCTGCCGTGTGTAGCGCAGGGAGTTGGCGAGGAGGTTCTGCAAGATGCGCCGCAGCATCATGGCATCCGAGACCACGGCGATCGAGCACGGACAAATGCGCAGGGACAACCCGCGTTTGGCCGCGATCGGGGCGAATTCGCGTTCGAGCGGCTCGAACAGGGTCGAGAGCAGAACGGGCCTGACATCGGGGCGCAGGGCTCCGGCATCGAGCTTGGCAATCTCCAGCAGGGATCGCAGCAGATCCTCGAGCATGGCCAGCGAATGGTCGACCTGGCCGACCATGGCCGTTCCGCGATCGGACGAGACCTCGTCCGCCAAGGTCGAGAGCGTGAGCCGCGCGGCGTTGAGCGGCTGAAGCAGATCATGCGTGACGGAGATGAGAACCGAGGATTTCAGGGAGCTCGCCGCTTCAGCCTGCTGCTTGGCCCGAAAGAGGTCCTTGTTGGCGGTTTCGATCGAACGCAGCGCATCACGCAGCTGGCGCGTTCGCTCGCGCACCTGCTGATCGAGCGCAATCGCCGTTTCGAACAGTGAGAACGCGTTGAACTGCTGGTCCATCGAGCGTTCGACCCGGGACATCAGCGCGGCGTTGATCTTCCTGAGCTTGGCCGCCTCGCGCTGCAGGTCTTCCGGAGACGCCGCGGCGGTCATTGCTGCGTCGCTCCACGTTTGCCGATCGCGACCCCGGTCAGCGTCTGATTGACATGCATTGAACCGTACTGCTCGCCATAGGTATGGAACCCGACGATCCGGTTGTCGCGATAGAGCTCGGACATTTCCCGCGCAAACTGATGCTGCTCCGCGTCAAGACGCCTGAGGATGCACTCGAAACCGATGAAGATCGAGACCTCGCCGATCTCGTCGCGGACCTCGGCCAGCATCTCGCGGGCGGCCGCCACGGAATTGCGTGACCTCGCCGCCGTCAGCACCATGCCTTCGTCGATCGCGCAGAAGAACCGGAGTGAGCCGTCAGGGCTGACGCGCTGAATCGAGCGCGCGAAATAGGAGCCGCCGACTCGCACCAGGACCGGATGGGCTGCAAACAGGAACGGGTCGAGCTCGGAATCGGCGATTCCGATTGCGCGGCAATATTCCTCCGCCGCCGGCTCGGCATTGAGCTGCTTGACGATGCGCTGCTCGAGATCGGCCTCCGTCACCACCATCTTGGTCGAGGTCGGCTCGAAATTGTCGCATTTGAACAGCCGGAACGGCAATGACGTCCTGATCAGGATCAGCACAGCCATGTCCGTGTGGGCCTTGCCGTCGTGAAAGACCCAGGTGCGCTCGAACCGCAGACCATCGCCGGCCGACCCGCCAACCAGGGGAATATTGTCGAGCGAGGCGTAGATCGCCGACATGATCGCCTCTTCGCGCTGGCACATGCCGTCGATCAGGACGAGTCCGAACACGCCGTCGTCGTCGCGACCACCGTGCCGCGACAGATCCTGCCTCAGCTGGTTGCCGAGGCGACGTCCTTCATCGACGCGAAAGCCCGACAACCCGAAGATGGGCTGTGCGAATACCGTGAAATCTTCGGCGGCAAATCCGAGAGCGACGACACTGTTGTCGTCCCAGCCATCGGGCGACAGCTCTCCGGCCGTCGTACAGCCGTATACGGGGATGTCCGCAAGACGGGTCGTCACCTCCACCATGAACTCGTTTGGATCGTAGTGGGGCGACAGGAGGATCAGCACCATCGCCAACCCGTCGGCCGGCAACTGGCTGCAGATGTCGGCCGCCGCAGCGGCCTCCGTTGCAGCCTTGGACTTTGCAGCAGTCACGCCAGACGGACGCGGGGGCCGAGGATCGGCGTCTCCCATCGGGCACCTCCCGGAACGACACTTTGGGTTGTTGGTGATCGTTCGTTTTTTTAGAAGATTAGGCCAATTGAGCAGCAACGGCAACTGCGCGGCTTGATCCAGAACAAGGACTTGGGCCGGGCTGTCGTCCGATCATCTGCCCGGATCTGCTCACCGCGCCTGGCCGGGGGGCTGGCCCGCGCCCGCTCCGGATCGAAAAGGGAAAGATCTCGCATGCTCCGCCGCATCGTTCTTGTCGCCGTTCTCGTCAGCCTGGCACCGAGCGCCCGCGCGCTCGACGGCAATCCGGTCGCCGGGGAAGGCATCTTCCAGCGCATCTGCCATAACTGCCACTCTGCCGAGATCGGCGTCAACAAGGTCGGCCCGAGCCTCTGGAACATCGTTGGGCGCCAGCCGGCGGCTGTGCCGGACTACGCCTATTCGGAGAGCATGAAAAAGAACAACGCGCCTTGGACCGCAACGGCACTGGATGCCTATATCGCCGATCCTCGCGGGGACGTTCACGGGGTCAAGATGTATTTCAAAGGATTGGCGGACGCGAAAGAGCGGGCCGACGTCGTCGCCTATCTCTCGACACTGAGATAGCGCGGCCGGGGAAGCTTGCGATTTTGCCGACGCTGCTGACCCGCGCTGTTCGAAAGGAGCCTCTCACCGACTACGGCTGGCGTCGTTGGCTCGCTGGCCCAGGGCATTTCCTGCTCCACTGGCTTCGTGCCGTATGCCGCTGCGGTCGCTTTGCGGGCACCAGTCATGTCACGATGAGCCTGGATCACCCTTCTTTCGAAGTGCGAGCTTCAGGGCGACGCCCCCAATTCGCGAATCCTCGATCCACAGTCGGCCATCATAGAGGCTGGTCAGGTCGCGGGCGATCGCCAGACCGAGGCCAGTGCCCGGCTTCGCGTCGTCAAGTCTCGTGCCCACGTCGAACACGCGCATGCGATGTTCGACCGGAATGCCGGGCCCGTCGTCCTCCACCGTGATCAAGACGGTGCTGTCGAGATCCTCGATCGAAACCACGACGCGGTCACGTGCCCATTTTGCCGCGTTGTCGAGCAGGTTGCCGATGAGCTCGGTCAGATCGTTGGTATCGCAGGCAACGACGACGTCGGTTGCTCCTTCGACTTCGAACCGCCGGTCGTGCCCCGGGCTGAATTGCGAGTAGGTATTGATGATGCTTCTCAAGACGTCGGCGACGACCGCAAACGCACCGGCATTCGCGATCGTGGAAGCCTTTGCACGCGCCGTCTGGTAGTCGATGAGCAGCGCCATGCGCGAGCACTGCTCCGACAGGATCTGCGCGTGGCTCTCCTGACCGGACGCTTTCAGCCGTGCGGCCTCCTCGTCGAGGATTGCCAGAGGCGTCTTCAGCGCGTGCGCAAAGCTTCCTGCGAGCACGCGAGCGCGATCGACCATGCTGAGGTTTGCCGTGATCATCCCGTTCAATTCGGTGACGAGCGGCATGATTTCCTCCGGCAGGTCCTCGGGCAGGCGTGTGGTCTTGCCGCTGCGCACGTCCACGATGGCGCGACTCATCCGCTGCAGCGGCCGCAGGCCGTAGGCGACCTGAGCGTAGGCGGTGCCAACCATGGCGAGGGCCAGCAGACCCAGCGTCGCCATCAGTGTCAGATTGAGGTGCTCCATCTCGTCACTAATCAGTCGCTCGTCGGCGCCGATTCGGATTTCGACGGGTTGCCCGAGACGAGACGGCTCGCTGATGTTTCGGACCATCCGCATCGGCCCGGTCGGTCCTTCCACATTCGCCAGCGCCGTGGAGGGAGGCAGTGAGCCCTCGCGGGTCTGGTCGGGCGTGACCGAAAGAGAGAGGTCATCCTGTAGCGAGGGCGAACGCACGGTCTCGCCGTTCTGCAGGATGACCTGCCAATACATTCCGGATCTGGCCGGAGAGAAACGCGGATCGCTCAGATTGCGGGCGATGAACAGCCGCTGCGCCGCGTCGAGCTCCACGAGATCGGCGAGCTCGCGGGCGTGATCCAGCAGGTCGTGATCAAAATGGGCCTCGACGACACGACGAATGACGATCGAGAGCCCGAGCCCGCTGGCGAACAAGACGATGGAAATCCAGATCGCGGCGACCGCGATCATCCGGGCTCGGAAGTTGCGGCTGAACATGGCTCTATCCGAAGCGATATCCCATGCCTCTGACGGTGCGAATGCAGTCACGCCCCAGCTTTCTCCTGAGCCGGGCAATGTAGACTTCGACCGTATTGGAGTCGCGATGGTCGCTGCTCGGATAGATGTGCTCCAGCAGCTCGGTCTGCGACACGATATGATCGGCGCGGCGCATGAGGAACTCGAGGACGCGCAACTCGAGTGCAGTCAGGTCGACGATCTCCCCGTCCTTTTTGACCAGGCCGGCCGCCGCGTTGAATTCGATCTGTCGGAGGCGGAGCACGGCCTCCGGTCTGCTGGAAACCCGACGGAGCAGCGATTTGACCCGCGCGACGAGCTCCTGGGCCTTGAAGGGCTTTTCGAGATAGTCGTCCGCGCCTGCGTTCAGGCCGTTGACACGCTCGACCCAGCCGCTGCGGGCGGACAGGATCAGCACCGGCAGCGTGTGCCCGGTATGACGCCAGCGTTGCAGCACGTCGAGGCCCGAAATGCACGGCAGGCCGAGGTCGAGGACCGCGGCATCATAGGGCTGGCTGTTGCCCAGCATCCAGCCCTGCCTGCCATCGGTGGCGAGATCCGCCTCGAAACCGGCATCGGCCAGGCTTTCCCTGATGCGCTCCGCGTAGACGGGCTCGTCCTCTATGAGCAGAATGCGCATTGCCATTCCTCCGGTTGCCGAACGGGTTCCGACGATGCGGACACGCGGATCGGGCCCTCGAACGCTATGGATTGATCCCGAGCTCTTTGGCTGCGTCAGCTATGCGCGTGCGCTCCGGGGCGTCCTCCGCAAAGACCGACAGTGCGCGTTGCAGCGACTGTTTCGCCGCCTCGACGTCACCCAGCACCACCCGCGAGCGGATCAACTTGATCCAGCCTTCTGCATCGCGCGGTGATTGTTCGAGTCGGCTCGCAAGGCCATCCACCATGCCCCGGATCATGAGGTTGCGATCCTGTGTGGACATGCTTTCCGCCTTGCGGATGTCCTCGGCGCGGGGGCCGCGCGGCTCCGCCGGCTCGCTCTGCGCGGTCTTGCCGGAGCGCAGGAGTTCCTGCATGCGCTCGGCGGACAGGTTCGGCCGGGCAGGCGATGGCGAGCCGTCATCCTCCCCGAGCTCGCGACGAAGCGCGCCGAGCCGCTGCTTGAGATCAGGCAGCCACGGCTCGTTCGGATCGGCCTCCGATACGATCGCCGTCCAGTCGGCCATCGCACCCCGTTTGTCTCCATCCTGTTCTTTCACGACGCCGATGAAGAAACGGGCGCGCGCGTCCTTGGGATCCAGTTTGAGTGCTTCGTCGAAATCCGCGCGGGCTTCGGAGTTGACGGTGCCGTCCGCGGCCCGCACCAGCGCTTCGCCCCGCGCGCTGCGATACTCTGCCGAACTTGGCCGCAGCTCCATTGCGCGCGCATAGGCCTGCGCCGCCTCCGCAAAGCGCTCGATGTTGAACAAGGACCAGCCCAGCAGCCGCCATCCGTCCGGATCCCTGGGATTTCGCTCCAGTCTGGTCTGCACACGCTGGATCATCTCTTCGACCGGCGGCAGTCCGCTGCCCTGCTGCGGTCGGTCGCGGCCGTCCTGGCCGGCCATCTGCTCCAACGATGCGATGGCCTGGGTGCCTGCGTCCGTTCGCGCTTCGCCAACCGACTTCAGCGTCGTGCCGACGGCGGTCTGGCCCGGCGCGGCCGCGGGGACATCCGGGTTTCCGATGACCGCGTACAGGACGACGGAGCCGAACACCACCGTCAGCGTGACGACGGCGAGCGCAAATTTTCGTTCGGAGCTGGTGAGGGAGGGCGCCGGCGGCTGTTCGGCGGCGGCTGCGGCGAGAATGCGCCGCTTGATCTCGCTGGCCGCGTTCTCGCCATCCGACTTGTCGATCAGGCCGCGTGCGGTTTCGCTCTCGATCTCGCGGAGCTGGTCGTGGTGGACGGCAAGTCCCTGAGCCGAAGCCAACCGTCTCCGCTCGTAGCTGCGGATGAATGGCGTCGATATGAGCACGGCGGCCACGGAAATCATCGCCGTCAGGATCAGCCACAGCATCATGAAAGGCTCCTTCGATCGAGGATCGCCTCGATGGCTTCGAGTTCGTCGGCGCTGAGCGGAGCGACGTGCTCCGCCTCGGGCGCACTCGCATTGGCTGCCGCCCGGCGCACGTAGCGGCCGAAGCCGACGGCGGCCGTGAGCAAAGCGAGCAGGGGACCGATCCACAGCGCGATGGTATTCCACTGTAAGGGAGGCTTGAGCAGGACGAAGTTGCCGTAGCGTGCGACCAGGAAGTCCACCGCCTGCCGGTCGCTGTCGCCGGCCTGCAGGCGATCGCGCAGCAGCACCCTCAGATCGTGCGCCAATGGAGCGTTGGAGTCGTCAATGCTCTGATTTTGACAAACGACGCAGCGCAGCTCCTGGCCCAGCGCGCGCGCGCGGGCCTCCAGCCCCTCGTCGCGCAACATTTCGTCGGGAAGCACCGCACGAGATGGCGACCAGGTCGCCGTCAGCACGAGCGAGCTGACGAGCAGCGCTTCGGCCGCGCGCTTGATCCGCCGGCAGTTCATGACTCGCTCCTGAGTGCCTTCAGCAGAGGTTCGAAATCGTCCCGCCATACATCTTCGGTCAGCGGGCCGGGATAGCGGAAGCGGATGCGGCCGGCCCGATCGATCACGAAGGTTTCGGGAACGCCGGTCACGCCAAGATCGATGCCGGTCCGGCCGGACTCATCGGAGCCGACACGGGCATAGGGACTGCCATGCTTGGCAAGCCACCGTTTGCCGTCGTTCCGATCGTCCTTCCAGTTCAGCCCATAGATCGGGATCGCGGAGCTCTCCGCGAGCTTGAGCAGCATGGGATGCTCGACGCGACATCCGGGGCACCAGGATGCGAACACGTTGAGCAGGACCACGTCGCCCTGCAGGTCGGTACTGGCAAGACCGCCGCCCTTGCCGTCGAGCGACGCGAGCTCGAAACGCGGCGTCGGCTTGTCGATCAGGGTCGAGGGCATTCGCTGCGGATCGTTGGTCAGGCTGAAAGCCAGTCCAGCGGCCAGTGCGACGAAAGCCGCGAGAGGTATGAGATAGGGTAGGCGCGGCATGTCTCGTCCTATTCAGCAGGAACGGCAGTCGGTACGGCCCGCATCGCCCGTCGCGGAGCTCCGACACGAAATCTCCGGTCGGCCAGCGAGACGAAGCCGCCGCACGCCATCATCAGTGCGCCGATCCAGACCAGCGGCACCAGCGGGTGATAGTAGCAACGCACCGCCCACGCGCCTTTGTCGTCGGGATCGCCGAGCGTCACGTAGACGTTCCAGATCAGGTTGGTTCGAATGCCGGCGGCGGTCGTCTGCTGCTGTCTGACGGGATAGAAGCGGCGCTCGCTGGAAAGCTGCGTGAACGGTTTGCCGTTCCGCGTGATGTCGAACGTGCCACGCTCGGCTTCGTAGTTGGGGCCTGGAAATTTTCCGATCGAGCGCAACTTGATGTCGTAGCCCGCGAGCTGCAGGCTCTGGCCCGGCCGCAGCATCTGCACCTTCTCGCTGGCCCACGCGGTCATCCCGGTAATGCCCGCGACGGTGACGCCCATTCCCGCATGGGCCAGCACCAGGCCGTAGACCGCGAGCGGGGTGGTGCGCGCGAGGTTGAGCGAGGTCGCCAGCGGAGTCGTCATGCCGAGGCGGACGCGATGAGCCAGCACCATCAGCGAGCCGATCACGAGCCAGACGGCGATGCCGAAGAAGAACGCGACCAGGAAACGCTGTCCGAACGTCGCGATGAGGATCGCGACGGCAATGAATGCCGCAAGTCCTCCGGCCAGGCGGAGTCGTTGCAGGGCCGCAACGAGGAGATCGCGCTTCCATTTCAGAACCGGGCCGATCACCATGGCAAGCAGCAGCGGAACCATGATCGGAACGAACGTCAGGTTGTAGTAGGGAGGACCGACGGAGATCTTGTCGTTTCCGAGCATGTCGACGAGGAGCGGGTAGAACGTGCCGAGAAACACGGTGGCCACGGCTGCCGTGAGCAGCACATTGTTGAGGACGAGGCCGCTCTCGCGGCTGACGGCCGCGAACAGCGCACCGTGCTTCAGGCTTGGGGCTCGGATCGCATACAGCGTCAACGCCCCGCCGGTCGCCACCAGGATGAGCGCCAGGATGAATGCGCCACGCGAGGGGTCCTGTGCGAAGGCATGAACACTGGTGAGCACGCCGGATCGCACCAGGAAGGTCCCGATCAGGCTCAATGAGAAGGTCACGATCCCCAGCAGGATCGTCCAGCTCTGGAGGGCGCTCCGACGTTCGACCACCAGGGCGGAATGCAGCAGCGCAGTCCCCGCAAGCCACGGCATGAAGGACGCGTTCTCGACGGGGTCCCAGAACCACCAGCCGCCCCAGCCGAGCGTGTAGTACGCCCATGCGCTGCCCAGCGTGATTCCAATCGTGAGAAAGCACCAGGCCGCGAGCACCCACGGTCGGACCCAGCGGGCCCAGCTGGCATCGACCTTTCCCTCGATCAGCGCGGCGACCGAGAACGAGAACGCCATCGAGAAGCCGACGTAGCCCAGATACAGAAACGGTGGATGAAAGGCGAGGCCGGGATCCTGCAAGATCGGATTCAGTCCGTTGCCTTCGAGGGGAGCATCGACCAGCCGCGCGAACGGATTCGATGTCGAGACGATGAACGCCAGAAAGCCGAGGCCGATCATGCCGTGCACGCCGAGGACGTTGCTCTGCAGTCGCTCCGGAAGGTTCGTTCCGAACAATGCAACGGCAGCACCGAACAATGAGAGGATCAGGACCCACAACAACATGGATCCCTCATGGTTTCCCCAGACTCCGGAGACCTTGTAGAGCAGCGGCTTGAGCGTGTGCGAATTGGCTGCGACGACCTGGACTGAAAAGTCGGAGTGGACAAACAGCGACGTCAGGCATGCGAATGCGATCGAGACGAACAGAAACTGAGTCAAGGCAGCGTGCCGAACGAAGCCGGCGATCATCTCGGATTGGCGGCGCAGCGCTGCGAACGGAACGATCGACTGCACCAGCGACACGAGGAGCGCGAGAATGAGCGCAAACGATCCGACCTCCGCTGTCATGTGCTATCTCCGACTGCAGCGGATATTCCTGCAGCTAACTATCAAGTGTCTGTGATGCGTCGACAATCAATGCGCCGAATGAGGCATCATTCGTACGGAATGATGATGATCCATCGACGTGCATCTTAGTTTAACTGCAACTCATTCGCACGCGTGGACCGACAACGGTATCATCGGGGCGTCTCGGTACGGAGCGTTATGGTCATTGATAGATAGCGCTTGAATCGTCTGCGGCGCGTCGCGCCGCGAGCGCGGCGCCGACCGCATGACAGGCAGGGAGGAGAAACGAAGTCGCCCGCTATTCCAGAAGCTTGGCGATATCGCTGTGACCGCTGGCAGCGGCGATGTCCGTGGCACGTTCGCGCCGCTTGTTTCTCAATTGCTTTTCGGCGCCGGCGGCGAGAAGGCTGTGCGCAATGCCGATGTTCCCCTCATGGGCCGCCATCATCAACGCGCTCATGCCCTGGCCATTGCGCACGTTCGGGTCGGCCTTGCGCCTGAGAAGCTCACTGACGACATCCGCAAGCCCGGCGCGCGCAGCGAGGATGAGGGCGGTATTTCCGCCTCTTGTCGCGCGTTTCGGGTCGGCCCCATGGTCCAACAGAAGCAGCGAGGCCGCGGCGCTGCGGCCTTCGATGGCATTCAGCAACGGCGTCTTGTCGTCGGCGTCAGCGCGGTTGACGTCCGCACCGGCGCGGATCAGTTGTCCGATCGCGTGCGTATTGCCATTGCCGGCCGCGTGCCAGAGTGCGGTGCGGCCCTGCCCATCGGCGGCGTTGAGGTCGGATCTCTGAACGAGTTGCCGATCGAGCGGGCCATTGGTGCACGACGCGACCGCGATCATGAGGGGGGTCCGGCCGTCCGCCGACGCGGGCAGACTGCCGGAGGCGCCGTCGAGGAGCGCAGCGATCGCGGCGCCGTTGCAGCGGCTGAGCGCCATCAATAGTGCGGTCGTGCCATCTGCACGCGCTGCAGATGGGTCGGCCGCCTTCGTCAGCAGCAGTTTGATGATGTCTCCATGATCCTTGTCCGCTGCCAGCATCAAAGGCGTGTCGCCACGCCGGTTGCCGGTGTTCGGGTTGGCTCCCGAGGCGAGCAGGAGCTCCACCAGCCGAAGATGCCCGGCGGCCGCGGCGATCGCCAGAGGCGTATCGCCGTCCTCGTTGACCGCGTTGACGTCAGCCTTCGCAGCGATGAGCTGGCGCATCGGATCGAACTGGCCGCGCAGGGCGGCGTCGATGATGGCCGGATGGCCGTTTCGCATGGCGGCCTGCGCATCGAGCGTCGGTGGCGGCCTGCGCGCAGCTTCGCGCGCCGGCTCCCTGGCGCGGGGTCGCGCGTCTCGGCTGGCCATGTCGGCCATCAACTGCTCGGCGGGCTGATAGCCAGCCGCCGCCGACTTGCGTAGCCACTCCCGCGCCCGGTCGGGATCGGCCGGTGTTCCGCGGCCCGCGAGCCACATCGCTGCGACATTGTACTGCGCCTTGACGTGTCCCTTCCTTGCGCTTGCCTCCATCCATTTGAACGCCAGCGTATCGTCTGCTCTGGTGCCGAGACCGGCGCGGTAGAGCGACGCAAGCCGGTACTGCGCCTCCGGATCCCCGGCGTTGGCGGCGCGCTCGAGCAGCTTCAGTGCGTCCTCAGGATGTCCGGCGCGGATCGCGGCATCGGCCGCCTGGCTCGCGAATGCTTCGGAGCTCACGCCGGCCGGCGCGTCGCCGGCCGGGGCGACCGACGGCACGGTCGAGCCGACGAGACAGATCAGGGGGATGATGACGTGAGAGGACTTAAGCCGTGCCATATTTCGTCTCCACCTCGATACCCATGCTCTTCAGGAATGCGGTGGGCAGAATGCCGCCGACGCAGACGATGACGGCATCGTTTCGGATCGTGCTCGTGTTGCCGCCGGCATCGATGTCGACGTCGTCGCTGCCGATCCGTTTGACCGTGGAGTTGTAGATGACCCGGAGCCGCCCCGATCGAGCAGCTGTTTCAGTCCGTTGACGGTTCTTCAGCTTGGCGCGGCCGAACGACTCGCTGCGATGCGACAGGGTCACCGTCGTTCCGGGCTCGTCGGCGATGGAGCACGCGGCTTCCAGTGCGGCGTCGCCGCCACCGACGACGAGCACGTGCTGGCCGCGATACTGTTCGGGGTCGATCAGTCGATAGACGACCTTGTTCTGCTCTTCGCCAGTAGCTTCCAGCTTGCGTGGCGTTCCGCGGCGCCCGATCGCCAGGAGCACGGCATGCGTTCTGTAGCTGCCGCGGTTCGTCCTGACGTCGAAGCTTTCTCCCATTCGCGTGACGGCCTCGACGCGCTCGCCGACGTTCACCTTGAGGCGGGCCTTGCGCACGATCCCCATGAAGAAGGTGATCAACTGCTCCTTGCTGAGCTCTCTGAAGTTGAACTTGCCCGCGAGCGGCAGCGTGAAAGGTGCCGTCATCACCAGCTTGCCGCGGGGAAAGTGCGCGACGGTGCCGCCAAGCGAGTCCTGCTCCAGCGTCACGAAGCGCAGCCGATGCTGCAGGCAGGCGAGACTGGCGGAAAGTCCGGCCGGACCGCAGCCGACAATCACGACGTCGAGCATGTCGGACTTGCCGATGTTCTTGACCTTGCGGACGGAGTCGATCGCCTGGCGCCCCTGTTCGATGGCGTTGCGGACCAGCCCCATCCCGCCGAGCTCTCCGGCGATGAAGATGCCGGGCACGTTGGTCTGGAACGCCTCGTCCACGTTTGGAATGTCGATGCCGCGCGTTTCGGTGCCGAACACCAGCGTGATGGCGTTCACGGGGCACACCGCCTTGCAGGCGCCGTGTCCGATACAATGCGAAGGTTCGACCAGCGACGCCTTGCCGCCGATCAGGCCGAGAATGTCGCCCTCCGGGCACGCCCTGACGCATGACCCGCAGCCGATGCACAAGGCGGGATCGATGATGGGATGCAAGGATGCCGGCTCAAGCAGACCGGCTTCCTTGGCGGCCGAGAGCTTCGCGACGCTCTTTATTTCTCTTCTCTTGCGCACCGCCATGTAGGTGGCCCAGACGCCGAGCATCGGCGCGGCGTAGACGATCAGGAGATCGAGCGCCATGTCGTCTCGCTCCCTTGTCTTATGAACTAACAGCAGAAGAGAGCCGCTGGCCGCGAACTCCGCGTGAAGAGGTTCGATGCGGTGCTAGATGCAAATTCCTCTCAAGAGATGCCGACATAGAAATTCCAGAATGATCTGACGTCTTGGAGACAAGGATTGGATCATTCGTTGAACAGATGCCGTCGGCGGAAATATGGCTCGCACTGATTTCGGACTAATGACGTCGGTGTCGGAAGACGGATGGGGATGTTGCAAGTGGTTATCACTAAGTGGTCTCTCGACTGAGATCCGGAGATCCGCGAACGAGTCTGGCTTCCGCCAATCCGGCATTCGGGTTTCACAGGAAACGTCGAGGTCATGAGCAGAGCAGCGGTCGCTCGCGCGCGGGGCAATCCTCTTCGAGGAACCATTCCGGTCGTCATCACGGTCGTCGTTCTCGGAGCGATTACCGTGGGGTGGCTGCAGAAGGGGGAGGAGTATATTACGCCGGGCTCCGGCATCGGATACTGGCTCGGGATCTACGGCAGCGTCGCGATGCTGTCGCTGCTGGCCTATTCGATGCGCAAGCGCTTCAAGTCGCTGCGCGGGATCGGCTCGGTGCCGTTCTGGTTCAGGACGCACATGCTGCTCGGCGTCATCGGTCCCGTGCTCATCCTGTTCCATGCGAATTTCCAGCTGGGGGCGCTCAACAGCAATGTGGCGTTCTTCACCATGCTGATCGTGGCGATCAGCGGCGTGGTCGGCCGTTACATCTATGGCAAGATCCATATGGGCCTCCATGGTGGGAGAGCGCGGGTCAAGGAGCTGCTCGCCGAGGCCGAGGCAATGCGGACGGAGCTCGGTCAGGAAATGCAGGCCGTCTCGTTCGTGTCGCGGGAGTTGGCCGCCTTCAGCAAAGGGCTCGACAACAGGGTACCCCGAACCGCGCTGGGCAGCCTGCGGACCGGCGCGGTCATCGCAGCGCGCACGCGGCGGCTGCGCGCCAATGTGGTTGCGGAAGCGCGCCGGCTCATTCGCGCCGAAGCCAAGCGCGCGCGATGGTCGTGGTCCGAGCGGCGGCGTCGCGAGAAGCGAATCGAGGAGGTGGTGCGGCGCTACGCCGCCGCGGTGCGCAAGGCCGCTGAGCTGACGTTCTTCGAACGATTGTTTTCGTTGTGGCATGTGCTTCATCTGCCGCTGTTTTTTCTCATGCTGCTGGCGGGCGTCGTTCATGTCTGGGCCGTCCATCACTATTGACGGAGTTGCGTGATGCGGTGGCGTGTTGCGGTCGTCGTCGCCGTCCTGGCCGGCGTTGCGATGCTCTCGGCCGGGGGGCGGGCGCAGACGTTGCTGGAGAAGCTCGTCATGCCGGGCCCGTTGGTCGAGAAGCATGCCAAGCTCGAGAGCGAATGCGGAAAGTGCCACGAAGCCTATACGCGGAAAGCACAGTCGGGCCTCTGCCTCGATTGCCACAAGGAGATTGCCGTCGATCGCAGGCAGCGTGAGCGCCTGCACGGACGCGACCAGGCGGCGCTGAGCCAGGAGTGCAGGCAGTGTCACACCGACCACAAGGGGCGTGGAACCGACATCGTCCAGCTCGACAAGGAGACCTTCAACCACGACATGACGAACTACCGGCTTGTCGACGCGCACAAGACCGTGCCTTGTGCGGGATGTCACGTCGCGAAGGTGAAGTTCCGCAACGCGCCCTCGACCTGTTTCGAGTGTCACAAGGCGATTGATCCGCATCGCGGTCGACTCGGTGAACGCTGCGAGAACTGCCACGCGGCGGTGAAATGGCGCGCGACCAAGGAGTTCGACCATACCAAGACCCGGTTTCCCCTCGTGGGCGCCCACAAGTCGGTCGCTTGTGCGACGTGTCATTCCGGTCAGCAATACAAGGATCTGCCGACCTCCTGTGGCTCATGTCACCGTCTTCAGGACGTTCATGGCGGCCGCTTCGGCGACAAGTGCGAGACCTGCCATGATCAGGACAAGTGGAAGACGGTCCGCTTCAATCACGACAAGACCCGCTTCCCCCTGCGAAATGCGCATGCCAAGGTGAAGTGCGAGGGCTGCCATACGGGTGATCTCTATCGGGACAAGCTCGCGACCTCATGCGTGTCCTGTCACCGCAAGCAGGATCCGCATCAGGGCAAGCTCGGTGAGCGTTGCGAGACGTGCCATAGCGATATAGGCTGGCGGAAGAAGCTCTCCTTCGATCATGAAATCACGCGCTTCCCATTGATCGGCCTGCACAAGTCGGTGCCCTGCGAGGAGTGCCACCGGACGCCGACCTACAAGAACACCCCGATGGCCTGCGAGAGCTGCCACAAGGATTTCCACCAGGGGAAACTCGGCGGGCGATGCGCCAGTTGCCACAATCCGAACGGATGGCGGCTATGGCGTTTCGATCACGCGCGGCAGACACGATTCCCGCTGGTCGGTGTCCACCAGAAGATCACCTGCGAGGCCTGTCACAAGGCCAAGTCGCCGCCGGATCTGAAGTTGCCGATGGATTGCTTCAGCTGTCATCGCAGCTCGGACGTGCACAATGGTACCTTCGGTCAGACGTGCGAGCGCTGCCATGTCGCAACGGGATGGCGCAACGTTCAGATCAGGAACTGATTCGAACGGCCGCGGTGGCTGCTGCAAGACGTCTGACATCGTATCGAGCTGATAAGAGCTCGCAATACTGATCAGTTCGAATGCAGATCAATGGCTTGCGTGATGGGCTTGCCGGACCATCGCGCGCGGGTGAGGTCAGAAACCTAAACCTCCATTCAGCTTGAGTTCAGCTTGGCCCAGTTTTGGGCCAGCTTTGCGCGTCTCTGGAAGCTCTGTCGTAGGCGTAGCGAAGGCTGCGTGATCTGGCCGGTGACTCCGTCATCGCCTAATCGATGCAGCGCTCGATCAAGGGAGCACGGAGCGTTTCGAGTATTCGGTGGCTGGGGAAGACGTGCCGCCGGGCCGTAGGGGGAATCCGCAAGAGTGTCTTGGGTTTGTCAGGGCGACCGCCGAGCGGCGGACGCTCAACGGTCTCGGCTGGATTGGGGTCGGCCGGTCGCCGTCGGATGTCCGGCTGGCGATCGAGTCGAGAGTGAAGAGCGGAGTTGGAGTTGAGCAGCTGCTACAGCAGACTGGGGCTGTTGGCGCGAGCCTCGCACCGCATGGTGCAGTGGCTGCTCGCCTGTGTGCTGCTCACTCTGGTGTTGGCAGGGCACGCTGCCGCGCAGAGCTCATTCGATCACGTCTCGACCGGGTTTCCGCTGACCGGAAGCCATGTCGGCGTGGAGTGCTCGTCCTGTCACGTCGGCGGGCGGTTCAAGGGCACGCAGACGCAGTGCGCCAGTTGCCACAACGGCGCGCAGACGGCGGGCATGTCCGTCAATCACCCGATGACCACGCGGCGCTGTGAGAGCTGCCATCAGACTTCGACATGGAAGGACGTCCGGGCGATCGATCATACCCAGGCGAAGGCGTCATGTACGACCTGCCACAACGGTGTGATGGCACGGGGCAAGTCGAAGAATCATATCACGACCGCAGCGCCATGCGATGTGTGCCACAGGTCGACGGCGAGTTTTCGCATCAGAATGAAGATGGACCACGCCGGCATCGTCGCCGGTTGTGCCAACTGTCACAACGGGACGACCGCGCGCGGCAAGTCCAGCAATCATCTCCAGACCAATCTGCCGTGCGAGTCCTGTCACACCAGCACGGCCAGCTTCGGCGGCGCGGCCTTCAAGCATGCCGCGACCGACACCAACTGCGCGACCTGTCACAACGGCAAGACGGCGCAGGGGATGACCACGCC